>CAZDNG010000008.1:0-160781 GCA_964506835.1 uncultured Polyangiaceae bacterium | reverse complement strand
TCGGCATCGCGCCGGGCGGCAACATCAACTACGTCACCGGGCACGCCATCTTCGAAGCAACGCACGGCACCGCGCCGAAGTACGCGAATCTCGATCGCGTGAACCCCGGCTCGGTGATCCTCTCCGGAGAAATGATGCTGAGGCACCTCGGGTGGGTGGAAGCCGCCGATCTGGTCATCAGAGGAATGGACGGCGCGATCGACTCGAAAACCGTGACGTACGACTTCGCGCGGCTCATGCAGGGCGCGAAAGAAGTGAAGTGCTCGGAGTTCGGGCGATCCATCATCAACAACATGTGAGCGCGCGCCGCTCGTGACTCCGTCGCGGCGGCTCGCATCGTCGAAGGAATTTCAGGAAGAATCATGGCAAGAAAGAAAATCGCGCTCATCGGCGCAGGCAACATCGGTGGCGAGCTCGCGAACCTCGTCGTGCAAAAGCAGCTCGGGGACGTCGTGCTGTTCGACATTCCCGCGAAGGAAAACTTCGCCAAGGGCAAGGCGCTGGACCTCGAACAAGCGACGGCGCTTTCGGGCTTCGAGACGCGCATCGTCGGTACCTCGAAGTGGGAAGACTGTGCCGGCGCGGACGTCCTCATCATCACCGCCGGCATTCCGCGCAAACCCGGCCAGTCGCGCGACGATCTCGTGGCGACGAACCTGCCGATCATCCGCGACGTCGCAGATAACGCGAAGAAGCACTGCCCGAAGGCGTTCGTCGTCGTGATCTCGAACCCGCTCGACGCCATGGTGTACGAGTTCAAGCGTCGCACTGGCGCTCCGCGAACCCACGTGGTGGGCATGGCCGGCACGCTCGACAGCGCGCGCTTCGCCCTGTTCCTCGCACGTGAAGCGGGCGTCAGCGTGGAAGACGTACGCGCGATGGTTCTCGGCGGACACGGCGACGACATGGTCCCCGCGCTCTCCTACACGACGGTGAACGGCGTTCCGGTCCGGCAGCTCATCGCGCAAGACAAACTCGACGCGATCATCGAGCGCACGCGAAAGGGCGGCGGCGAGATCGTGAACCTGATGGGAACGAGCGCGTTCTACGCGCCCGCGGCCGGCGCGATCGCGATGGCCGAAGCGTACCTGCACAACCAGAAGCGCCTTCTTCCTTGCGCGGCGTATCTCGAGGGCGAGTACGGCTACAAGGATCTCTACATGGGCGTCCCGGTCGTCATCGGCGCGGGCGGCATGGAACGCATCGTCCCGATCGAGCTCACCACCGACGAAAAGGCGATGCTCGAGAAGAGCGCGAAGAGCGTGCAAGGCATCGTCGACGTCGTCAAAAAGGCCGCCGGCTAGTGGCGTTTGGCCTGTTGGCTGCGAGCACGGGCCCGTCTGAGCGCTCTCGGTGCTCGGCGTACCAATGTACGCCTCCGCGCCTCACCCGCTCATCCGAACCCGCGGTCTTTGCCACCAGGCCAACCGCCCGCGTTCTGTTGGCTGCGAGCACGGGCTCGTCTGAGCGCCCGGAAGTTACGTCCGATCGCAAGCTGACGTCGCGCACCCTGCAAGTTGAAACCCGCCAGCCGAAGGCTGGCCCACCACGACCCAGTCAGTCTTTGGAAGAACAGATCACGATCGTCGTGCATCGCCACGACCCCCGAAAACACCGGCGAGGCCGGCGCACGTCGGTCTCGACTCGGCGCGGACGCGCAACGCAGCAAGTCGCCTCTCGCTAAAGAAAAATTCTTTCAAACCCGCCAGCCGAAGGCTGGCCCACCACAACCCAGTCAATCTTTGGAAGAACAGATCACGATCGTCGCGCGTCGCCACGCCCCCCAAAAATACCGGCGAGGCCGGCGGACGTCGACTTCAAGTCGCCGCGGACGCGCAACGTCTCTAGTTGCCTCCCCCTAAAGAAAATCCCCCCATGAAGATCCACGAGTACCAGGGCAAAGAAATCTTCGCCAAATACGGCATTCCGATTCCGAAGGGCATCGCGTGCTTGACGGTCGACGACGTCGAGAAGGCGGCGAAGAAGCTCATCGACGAGACGGGCATTCCCGTCGTCGTCGTGAAGGCGCAAATTCACGCCGGCGGTCGCGGCAAGGGCGGCGGTGTGAAGGTCGTGAAGGGCGGCCCGGCGGAGGCGAAAGCCGTCGCGGCGCAGATCCTCGGCATGCAGCTCGTCACGCACCAGACCGGACCCGAAGGCCAGAAGGTGCGACGGCTGTACGTCGAGCAAGGGCTCGACATCGCGCGCGAGCTCTACCTCGGGCTCGTGGTGGATCGGGAGTCGCGGCGCATCGCGGTCATGGCGTCCACCGAAGGCGGCGTCGAGATCGAGAAGGTCGCCGACGAGACGCCGGAGAAAATCCTCACCGAGCGGATCGATCCGACGGTCGGCCTCGCCGCGTTCGAAGCCCGCAAGCTCGCTTACGGCCTCGGGATCGGCAAGGGGAGCCCGAAGCCGAAGGAGACGATCGCGCAGTTCGTCCAGATCGTCACGAAGCTCGCCGCGATGTTCGAGAAGGAGGACTGCTCGCTCTGCGAGGTGAATCCGCTCATCGTCTCGAAGAGCGGCGACGTCCTCGCGCTCGACGCGAAGATCAACTTCGACGACAACGCCGAGGGCCGGCACAAGGAGTGGGCCGCGCTCATGGACAAGGACGAGGAGGACCCGGTCGAGCTCGAAGCGAAAGCGACGGGGCTGAACTACGTGTCGCTCGACGGCGACATCGGTTGCCTGGTGAACGGCGCGGGCCTCGCCATGGCGACGATGGACATCATCCAGCACGCCGGCGGGTCGCCCGCGAATTTCCTCGACGTCGGTGGCGGCGCGACGAAAGACCAGGTCACCAAGGCCTTCAAGATGATCCTCTCCAGCAAGAAGGTGAAGGGGATCTTCGTGAACATCTTCGGCGGCATCATGAAATGCGACGTCATCGCCGAAGGCGTCGTCGCGGCGACGAAGGAGCTCGGCTTGAAGGTGCCGCTCGTCGTGCGTCTCGAAGGCACGAACGTCGAGGAGGGCAAAGCGATCCTCAAGGCGAGCGGCCTGAAAATCCAGGCCGCGGACGACATGCTGGACGGCGCAAAGAAGATCGTCTCGGCCGTCAAAGCGGCCTGAGCATCGCCGGGAGCGGAAGGGCGCGCGCTCAGTTTCGGGGCGCGCCCTCCGTGATCCACGTCGAGATCACGTTGAAGTCGTGGGGTGAGGCGAGCTGCGGCTTCGACGTGGGCGGCATCTGCTGGGCGAAGATCTCGCCGTCGGTGCCGGCCTTGATCTTTCGCCACAAGTAGCTGTCGGACAGCGTCTTGCTGCCGCCGTCGATTCGCTTCAGGAGGGCGTCCCCCGCCTCGGGCGGGAAGTGCGACGCTTCCTTAGCGACGACGTCGTAGAGCCCCACGTAGCTCGCGCCGTCGTCGAGATTGAGGCCGATCGAGGGCGAAGCCCCACCGGCGCTCGTGTGGCACCCGGCGATCGCGCAGCTCCGGGTGAAGATCGGCTGCACGTCGGCTTCGAAGCTCACCATCGGACCGACGTGCACCTCGTGGAGCGGCGCGCTCGAATTCCCTGCTTGATCGACCGCGGTGATGACGAAGTAGTAATTCTCGCCGTTGTTGACCACACCGGTGGACGCACCGCCGCCGTCGGCTCCGGAGATGGGAAACGCGTCGAGCAGGACCTCGAACGTGACCTCGCCAACGACGGCACCGGTCACCGTGACGATGGGCTTCGTCGGATCTTCGCCGCCCGCTTCGGGGGACGCGAAGATCCGATATCGAATCGAGGCGTCGGCGGTGACGTCGTCGTGCGCGTGCGGCCACGTGAGACGAACGCCCGCGACCGCCGCGACCGCGGTGAACGAGCCCGCGGCGAACACCGGCGGGTTCGAATGGACCACGCCGCCGTCCGATCCGGCGTCCGCGTCGCCGGAAGTGGACGCGTCGCTCGGACCCGTCGAGCCGTCGGACGTCGACCCACCGGATCCGGTCGTGCCTCCGGATGTCGTCGCCGTCGTCCCACCGGTGGCCGGCGCACCGCCAGAACCCGGCGCGCCGCCGCTTCCCGGTGTTCCGCCGCTTCCCGGTGCTCCACCGGTTGCCGACGCGCCACCGGTTCCCGGCGCACCTCCCGTGATCGCGCCACCCGTCGAAGACGTGGCGCCGCCCGTCCCCGACGCGCCGCCGCTCGAAGCATCGAGACCCGAATCGATACAGAGGGCATCAGGCGGACACGAGGAAGCATTGTCGGAACTGCATCCTTCGACGAGCGCCCCACCGATGACGAATGGAACGAGCGAAACGAGTGCAAGCCGATGCGGTTCGAGAAACCCACGTCCATTCATCGAAGGAAACCTCTTCCGTCTTCACCGCGCGAACGCGTGAAACACTTCACGAACGACACGCACTTTTGCGTATCTTCTTTGTAACCAACTCGACCGCGCCCGCGACGTGAGCGCGGTCGGTCACCAGAGATACAGGGCTGCGTTGCACCTGTATTGAACGCGGACGAGTCGCAGACAGTCTTCTCACGCAATACGACCTTCCCCCACTCACGGTTACCCATCTCACCGTCGCAACTGCGTCGCGAACGGAGCGGGCACGCGCCGTCACGCGCAACGCCGCCGAGCGACCGGCGCGTCTCTTTCGAAGACGCGTCGCAACGCTCGGCGGCTGGTCACGGGCGAGCTCAGGGTAGCGTCGAAGCGTCGAGCGCTCCGATCACGGGGGGGATGTCCGCATCGGTGCAGTTTCCACCGTGCCGGAACCGGACGCGGCTGAAGCCGCAGCCGGTGCTCACGGTTTGACCGTTGCAGTCGCAATAAATCGACGCGCAAGCGTCGTTGTCGGGCACCTCGCAAACCGGAAGCTGGTCGCACCCCGGCTTGAGATAGATCAACGCCTTCGGCTCTACGCACCCCGCGTCCGCGGCATCGACGGGACCGCCGTCATGCGATCGTCCACCGGTGTTGCCGGATCCGGAGCGACCCCCGGTTCCGCCATTGGCCGCACCGCCCGTCGCGGCCGGCCCACCTCCGGGCCCCGCGCCGCCCGCATTGCGACCGCCGGTGGCGCGTCCGCCGGTTCCGGTTCCACCGCTTCCCCCATTCGCACCACCGGTGCCCGTACCCGCTTCTCGAGGCGGCAAGCACACGCCGCTCGGTGGCGAGCTGAACCCCGAGCATTCGGTTGCCGATGCGCTCGCGACACATTCGCTTTCCGGCGGCCCGTTCGTGCAGCTTCCGCCCGGTGTGCACGCCTTCGTGCAGACTCCGCAGAGGCAACTCCCGACCGTGCAATCGGCGTCGGTCGTGCACGTTTTCAGCCAGTTCGTTTCGCTCTCGCCCCCACCTCCGCTCGTGTCGGCACATGCCGCGACGACCCCGAGGACGATGCCGACGATGATCGAATTCCAAGTCCGTTTGTTCATTGATGCTCCTCCATCCAAGACAATCCCCCGATCAGCGATCGATCCCGGCGCGCTCCCCGCGCGCGCCGGTCAACGAAGGTCCGACGGCGTCATCGGGCAGTCATCTCCGGGGTGTTCCCGGCAGATGCGAACCCCGACGTTGCAGTTCGAGTCGTAGCCGGCGAAGAGCCCGAGAATCCCGCAGTACGGCCGCGTCGGGTCCGTGCAATCCGCGTTCGTCGCGCAGCGCGCGTGACAAAGCCCGTCGCCGGCGGGTGAGCACTGATTGTCGAGGACGGAGGCATCGGCCGCGCCCGGACCGGGTGGGGGGCACGAGACGTCGGCGTAGAGGAACTCGTTCACGGTGCACGCGCCCCCTTCCGGCCCCGTCAACGGAGAGGACGTCGAAGTGCTCGCCTTGAAGCAGAGGTTCATCGCCGTCGATGCACCGCCGCAAAAGCTCTCGACGCAGCTGCTTCCGGGCGGTCCGCCCGCGCAACTTCCGTTGGGATCGCACGACGTCGTGCAGACGCCGCAGAGACATGAACCGCGCTTGCACTGGCCGTCCGACGGGCACGCCGTGAGCCAGTTGCTCTCGCTGTCACCGCCGACGCTGCCGGTATTCGCACAGGCCACGACGACGCCGAAAACGACGCACCAAAGTAAAGAGCGCCAAGACCGCCGCTTCATTTCTGCTCCTCCGCCTCCAAGATCGTTTGCCCTACGTAAGAGATGACGCGGATCGCACCCGGTGGAGGGGCGTGGGCCGCGTTGTAAGCCGTCACCTGTTCGCGAAGCAGAACCGCCTCGGCTCGCACGCGCGCCAGAAATCCGACGGCCGCGTCGTAGTGCGGATGTCCTTCCCACACGCGGTATCCGTACGTGCTGCCCCCGACGCGATCCGTCGCCGCGGCGCTCGTCTCACCGGCGCGAAGCTTCGTGCAGATCGCGGTGACGACCGCCTGATAGTGATCGAACACCGCCGCTTCCCAGCCGGCCGGCGTGCCGTACGGAATCACGCACAGGTCGGTGCGATATTCCGGCGCGCCGCCGCGTTCGACGCGCGCGACTCTGCCGTCGGCGACGAGGCGCGCGAGCGCCGCTTCGATGACCGGCGGCTCGAGCGCGACCGTTTGCGCCACCGCGTCGATCGACGCGACGCCGAGCCGGCTCACCGCGACCCACACCAGGTGCATCGCGCGCTCGCCATCGTCGCGAGCGATGAGCGCGAGCTCGTCGAGCTTCGCGGCGCGGTACGTCGTCCGCGCGCCGCGCCCGCTACGAAAAAGGATCCCCGATTCGACGAGATCGGTGAGCACCCCGCGCACGGTCGCTTCGTCGTCGTTCCTGAACCGGTCGAGCACGTCGGCCTGGAGGACCGCGCCTTTTTCCTGCACGTACTCGAGCGTTGCTTCCCAGAGCGAGCGCCCGCGGACCGTCGTGCTCTCGGAGAGCCGCTGGACCTTGTCGTGATAGGTGCGGAGCGCGAGGCCGAACATGTCGGCGATCACCTTGTTGCCGACCCCCTGCTCGCGGAGCTCGCGGACCAGGTTCACGAAGACCTGGTTGGCCGTGTTCACGAGCGGCGCGCGCCCGCCCGCCGCCGTCGCGAGCTGAGCCAGGAGCACCGTGGTTTGACGCACGATGGCGTCGATCAGCGAATTGACGTCCACCGTACGGTTTTCGTTGGAATCCCGCGCCATGGGTAGTGCGGATTTCCGCACGACTTTGAGTCGCTGCCCCTCCCGCGGCGCCCTTGGGGCGACGCCGGGGAGGGGGCACCGCCCGCAGGCTGCCGAGGACGGATGCGGGGTGGGCAACTCCCTCTTTTTTCTGATTTCCTTTTTTGGCGTGCGGCTGAAGAGTCCCGGCCATGTCCGTTCTGGTCGGAAAAAATACGAAGGTTCTCGTCCAAGGCATCACTGGCAGCGCCGGTTCGTTTCACGCGTCGCAGTGCATCGCGTACGGCACGCAGATCGTCGCGGGCACGACGCCGAATCGCGGCGGCGAGACGTTCGAAGCGACCGCACCCGGCGGCAAGAAGGTCGGCGTCCCGGTGTTCGACACCGTGGCCGCCGCCGTGAAGCAGACCGGCGCGGATACGTCGCTCATCTTCGTCCCCGCGCTCGGCGCCGCCGACGCGATCCTCGAAGCCATCGACGCCGGTTGCAAGATCGTCGTGTGCATCACCGAAGGCATCCCGGTGGTCGACATGATCCGCGTGCGCCGCGTGCTCGAAGGCACGAGCGCGCGCCTCATCGGACCGAACTGCCCGGGCATCATCACGCCGGGCGAGTGCAAGATCGGCATCATGCCGGGACACATTCATCGGCCGGGCAAATACGCGGTCGTCTCGCGCTCGGGCACGCTCACGTACGAAGCGGTCGGTCAGCTCACCGCGCTCGGCATGGGTCAATCGACGTGCATCGGCATCGGCGGCGACCCCGTCGGCGGCATGGACTTCATCGACTGTTTGAAGTTGTTCAACGACGACCCGGGCACCGAAGGCATCATCATGATCGGCGAGATCGGCGGGAACGCCGAGGAGCGTGCCGCCGCCTGGGTCACCGCGAACAAGGTGAAAAAGCCGATCGCCGGGTTCATCGCCGGCACGACCGCGCCGCCCGGCAAGCGCATGGGCCACGCCGGCGCGATCATCTCCGGCGGCAAAGGCACCGCCGCCGACAAGATCAAGGCGATGGAAGCCGCCGGCATCAAGGTCGCCCCGTCGCCCGCCGAAATGGGCGCGACGTTGAAGAGCCTGCTCTGATTCGCCGACGATTTCGAGGGGGCCTATGGGGCTCGTCGGAGATACTTCGATGCATCGAAGTATCTCGAGCGCGAACGGCCCTGATTCCTCCTGTCCGATCTTTGCGTCCGCCGGTCGCCGCGGTGAAAATTTTGGCCCGCCCGCGGTAACCCGGCGACCGCCCGTGCGGCTCGCCATCGCGTCGTGACTTGACGGGTCAGATATATCTGACCATATAGGTCAGATGGCGTCCGTCCCGGTTACCGAGCTGAAGGCCCACCTCGCGAAGTTCCTGCGGATGGCGCAGCGGGGCGTCGAGGTGCAGGTGCTCGATCGCGGCGTACCCATCGCGCGACTGATGCCGATGCCGAAGGGCGAGGCCGCGGAACCGGCGGCGCTCGAGCGACTGGTGAGCGCCGGTATCGTCCGCCGCGGCGAAGGCGGCATCCGAAGCGTCGTGAAGCGACGGCTCGAAGCGACCGCGAACCTCGCGCGGGCGCTCGACGACGATCGCGAGGATCGGACGTGAGGTATTGGGACGCCTCGGCGCTGGTTCCGGCCATCGTGAACGAGGCGGGGAGCGACCTCGTCGATGATTGGTTGAAGACGGACGACGCCGTTTGCACCTGGGGGCTCACGCGCGTCGAGCTCGCGTCGGCGATCGAGCGCCGCGCTCGCGAAGGAGCGCTGACGGCCGGACAGCGCCGCGCAGCGCTGAAGCTCGTCGCGGACCTGTCGACCGCGGCAACCGAAGTGCTCGATCTCGAGGCCGTCCGCGAGCGCGCGGTGCCGCTGCTCGGCCGGTACTTGCTACGCGCAGCGGACGCGTCGCAGCTCGCCGCCGCGCTCGTCGTGGTCGAGGGCGGCATCCGAGGATTGCCGTTCGTGTGTCTGGACCGACGGCTCGCCGACGCCGCGTCGCGGGAGGGCTTCGACGTGCTCGGCTGGCCCGACGGTTGATGGCATTCCAACCCGACCGGAACGGCAGAGGGCCACGAACGCCGCTGAAACAGCACGTGACGAGCCGCATCGACGCCCGTTTGCGGAGCCGCGCGAGCGGTTTTCGAAGAAATTCTTGCCGGATAGTACGAGCGCGGGTATTGCGTCGCCGTTCGAAAGAAAGATCATGTCAACCGAGCGCACTCTCTGCATCATCAAACCGGACGCCGTCGAAAAGCGAGTCCAGGGCGCAATCCTTCAGCGACTTCAGGAAGAGGGATTCCGCATCGTCGCGCTGACGCAGACGCATCTCTCCCGCCGTGTGGCGGAAGGGTTCTACGCGATCCACAAAGAACGACCGTTCTTCGACGAGCTGTGCACGTTCATGACCCGGGGTCCCGTCGTCGTCGTCGCGCTCGAGCGCGAGAACGCGGTTCAGCACTACCGCAACGTGATCGGTGCGACCGACCCGGCGAAGGCTTCGGCCGGAACGATTCGCAAGCTCTACGGCGCGAACGTGGGTGAGAACGCCGTGCATGGTTCGGATTCCGTCGAAAATGGTCGCAACGAATGCGCCTACTTCTTCGCCGGGAACGAGCTACTTTAAGACCCTCCCGTCGCCGTTCGAGTTCGCGCATACGGGCGTCGCATGCCCTCCCCTACTTCGTCGCGCTCGGTCGATCCGCGCCTCGCGTCCGCCAGCGGATTGATGCGGGACACCGTCGGCGGCATCCACAATCTCTCGAACCTGCTCGGGTCGATGCGCGTGGGACCGAAGGCGCTCTCGCGAGTGATCCCCGACGTTCATGCGTCGTGCGCGCCGATGGCGCTCGCCGCCGGCGAGCTCGTCCGGGCCACCTCGGGCGGGCCGCTCGCGACCTCGGCGGTCTCGGAACTCGGACGCATCGTCGCCGAACGCATGGGCGAACTCGAGACGGCGCTGCACCGCGCCGAGACGAGCACGATGCGCGCCAGCGATCGACTGAGCCTCGAGACGACCCTCGCCCGCGTGATCCGGGACCTCGACGGCGCGCTCGAGCTGGTCGATCTCTTGGTCGAAGCAAGCGCCACGGGCAGCGTCCCGGTCGACGTGACCGACGTCATTCGCGAAAACTCGATGCGCCTCGACCCGAACGCGAGCCGGGCACGCCGCGCGAACGTCGTGTTCGTGGTGCCGGCCGAGCCCATCGTGGTGATGGTCAATCCGCGGCTCGCGATGCGCCTCTTCGGGTTCGCGGCGGCCCTGGTGAACGGACGCGACGCCTCGGTCGGCGTCGAGATCGCCGTCGTCGACGACTCCTGTCGCCTCACGTTGTCTTCGTTCGAGAAAAAGGCGAAAGGCACGGTGATCGCGACGCCGCTCCTCATCGAGCTTTCGGCCCGATACGTCGTGGAGCTCGCGAAGACGTCGGGGGCGACCCTGGACGCTCCGTCCGCGGGCCCGGCCGTCCTCACTTTACCCATCGGAGCTTCTGACTAACACTCGCGCGCATGAGCGAGTCCGAACTCCGTCCGAAGATCGAATCCGCCTTCGCCGATCGGGCCTTGCTCGAGAAAGACGAGCACAAGGCCGCCGTTCTCGAGACCATCGCGCTCCTCGACGCGGGCAAGCTCCGCGTCGCGACCCAGGACGCGCCCGGCAAGTGGACCACGCACGCCTGGGTGAAACAGGCCGTGCTCCTTTACTTCGGCATCACGAAGATGGAGGTCACGCACGCCGGGCCGCTCGAGTTCTTCGACAAGATCCCGTCGAAGCACGGCCTCGACAAGGCCGGCGTGCGCGTCGTTCCGCCGGGCACCGTGCGCTATGGCGCGCACGTCGAGGCCGGCGCCATCGTCATGCCGGGCTACGTGAACATCGGCGCGTACGTCGGCGCGGGCACCATGGTCGACACCTGGGCGACGGTCGGCTCGTGCGCGCAGATCGGAAAAGATTGTCACCTCGCGGGCGGCGTCGGCATCGGCGGTGTGCTCGAGCCGCCGGGCGCGCAACCGGTGATCATCGAGGACGGATGCTTCCTCGGTTCGCGATGCGTGGTCGTCGAGGGGATGCTCATCGAACGCGAAGCGGTCATCGGAACCGGCGTCTTCTTGACGTCCTCGACGCCGATCATCGACGTCACCGGGAGCGAGCCGCACGAGATCCGCGGGCGGGTGCCGGCGCGCAGCGTCGTGATCCCCGGCGTGCGTCCGCGCAAATTCCCCGCCGGGGAATATCTGGTGCCGTGCGCGCTCATCATCGGGCAGCGCAAGGAGAGCACCGATCGCAAGACGAGCCTCAACGCCGCGCTCCGCGACTTCTCGGTGCCGGTTTAGGCGCGCAAGGCGCCCCCAAAATAAAAGCAGAAGAAACGGCGAGCCTCATGTCCCTCTCCGATACGTTGCTCTGGCTCTGCACCATTCCGTCACCCATCGGTGAAGAGGCGGCGCTCTGCACGGCGGTCGTCGACCGCCTCGCCCAGGTTCGACTGGCGGCACCGATCCGCCGTTACGGCGACTCCATCGTCGTGCCGCTCACGCGCGGCAGCAAAGGACCGCACGTCGCGCTCGTCGGTCATCTCGACACCGTGCGAACCGAACACGACGGACCGGCGCGCATCGAAGGCGACAAGTTGTACGGCGCGGGCTCGTCCGACATGAAGAGCGGGCTCGCGCTCATGCTCGAGCTCGCCGAACGCGACGTTCGCCCGCCCCTCGATCTCACGCTGGTGTTCTACGCGCGCGAAGAAGGGCCGTTCGCGGAGAACGAGCTCGGCCCGGTGCTCGCGGAAGATCCCGAGCTCAAGAACGTGTCGATCGCGATGTGCCTCGAGCCGAGCGACAACCGACTCCAGCTCGGCTGCGCCGGGTCGCTCCACGCCACCGTTCGCTTCATGGGCCGGACCGCGCACAGCGCCCGCCCGTGGCAGGGAGAAAACGCGATTCACAAAGCCGCGAACTTTCTCGCACGGCTGTCGCACCTCGAACCTATACGGAGTCAGATCGACGGGCTCGAATGGTCGGCCGTGATGAGCGCGACGATGGCCAAGGGTGGCCGCGCGCGGAACATCATCCCCGATGTTTTCGAGGTGAACGTGAATCATCGCTTCGGCCCCGATCGCACGGTCGAACAAGCGAAAGCGGCGGTGCTCGCGGTCGTCGCGGGCGACGCGGAGGTCCTATTCGTCGACGAGGCGCCTCCGGCGCTCCCCTTCAGGAAGCACCCCCTCGTCGAGGCCCTCGCCGCGAGTGGAGTGGTCGCCGTGGAGCCAAAACAAGCGTGGACGGATGTCGCTCGCTTTTCCGCCTTGGGGGTTGTCGCGGTAAACTTCGGCCCGGGCGTCAACTCCCAGGCGCATCAAAGGAACGAGTGGACGAGCCTCAGCTCGCTCGCAACCGGTCGCGACATTCTCTCCCGCTGGCTCGGCTCGATTTCGGCGTAACACGCGAGAGGTCGAGCTTCGCGCGCGGGGTCGTCGCGATCGTCTTGGCAGTGTTGTTTCTCGTTGGGTGCAATCAGCGAGCCATCGAGACCTGGCTTTCCCAGGACGAGCACGGTCCGTCGCTGTACGACGACAAGCAATTTGCTCGCGCGATCGCCGAGTTGAAGAAGCGGATCCCCGGGCCAGTGCAGGCGCTGTCGCTCCTCGTGTACCCGACGTACGTCGTGCTACAGGCGCAAGATCCGGCGGCCCCGACGAACGTGTCGCAATACGTCTATCGTGAGGGCGCCGTCTCCGAGCCGGTTCCCGTGAAACTTCTCGGGACGGGGAAGCTCGACGACAATCTGTTCCTGCTCGACACGGCGAAACTCGACGCCATCCCTCGCCTCGCCAAGCGAGCGCAGACCAAGGCGAACATTCCTGAAGGGTCCGTCGCGCGCGTGCTCTTGAAGCGCAATCTGCCGGAAACGACGGACATCGAATTTCGCGTATTCGTGACGAGCCAGCGTCGCGACGCCGTCTTCGTCGCCGACGAAGGCGGCAATTTTCTCGAGTGACCGCCGTGCCTCACCCGGCGAAGACCGTGAGCCTTCGATGACGCAAACGCGGCGGCGCGACGGCAAGAGCATCAGACGCCCCGTCGTTCGCTACGAGTCGGGCGCGCCGTCGACCCGCGCCGACAGCGTCGCCGTCGAAGAGCCGCTCGAGATCCGCGTCGCGGGAGAGACGCTCGCGCTCACGATGCGCACCCCCGGCCATGACCACGAGCTCGCCGTCGGTTTTTTATTTAGTGAGGGCATCCTGCCCGGCAAGGGCGGCCTAGGGTCCGTCGTGCATTGCGGGAGGCCGGGCGAAGACGGCTTCGGCAACGTCATCGACGTCACCGCCGCGCCCGGCACGGCGTTCGACGTCGAACGCACGCGGCTCGCGCGCCGCGGCACGATCACCACGGCGGCGTGCGGCGTCTGCGGGCGCGCAAGCATCGACGATCTGCTCGCACGCATCGGCGCCGTCGCCCGCGAACGCAGGCGCGATCCCGATGCAGCGGGTGCACGATTTTCGGCGCGGAATTTGAGTCAATGGGTGCGCTCGCTCCGCGATCAGCAGCCGCTGTTCGCCGAGACCGGTGGCGTCCATGCGGCGGCGCTGCTTTCGAACGACGGCCAATTCATCGCGACGCGCGAAGACGTCGGGCGCCACAACGCGGTCGACAAAGTCGTCGGACGCGCCGTCCTCGACGGCCTGGTTCCGCTCGACGGACACGCCCTCGTCGTCAGTGGCCGAACGAGCTTCGAAATCGTCGCGAAGGCGGCGGTCGCCGGCGTGTCCCTCGTGGCGGGCGTTTCCGCGCCGAGCTCGCTCGCCATCGACGTCGCGACGCGGTCCGGTCTCACCCTCGTCGGCTTCGCTCGCGACGAGGCGTTCACCGTCTATGCGAATCCGGAGCGCATCGCGGATTGAAACGCCGCTCCCGGTCGCGAGCGACGTGGCCGTCTATCTGCCCTGCGTCTCGCGGGCGAGTACGTTGAAGAGCTTCTCGTAGTGGACCTGGATCGCGTGACCGCGCATCCGTCCCCAGAACGTGCTGATGCCGAGCCAGATCGCGAGGCCGTTCATGTCGCGGAAAATCGGCGGAATGTAGCGCGGCGGCGAGACCACGCCTTCGTGCGCGCGCGACACGAGCACCGGCAAGTCTTCGAGCGCCGTCTTGCCGACGAAGAGCCAACTGATGAGATCCGGACGACCGGCGGCGATGGCGCTCCTGAGGAAGTTGTAACCGGACACGATGCCCTTCGTGTAGACGATGTCCTTGGTGAACGGCGCGCCACCGCCGAGAACACCGCCGCGAAAGACGCGCTGGGTGCTCCAGAAACACGTCTCTTCGTCGTAGCCCTCCGTCCGAAACCACTCGAACACGTCGAGAAAGCTCGCGCCGTCTTCGGCCTTGTCGACCGCGAGCACGCGGTCGTTCAAGCGCCGCGCGCGGCTCGGGTGACTGCACAAGGTGAGCACCTCGAGGAGCGCCGCGAGTCCTTCCTGGCTCGCGGCGACCCGCGGCGAACCGATCGCGAGCCACCGTGCTACGGGCTGCCTCTGCCCGTTCAGGCTGGTCGCGACGTGCACCCAGCCCTCGTGCACTTCGAGGAGCTTCAAGTCGCGTTCGCTGAACATCGCGGCGCGGCGGATCTTGATGTAGTCGCTGCCGGCTGCGGCGTCGGCGACGATCCCGTCGTCGAGGATGACGCGGATCGTGTCGTCCTCGAAGTACGTGCGCAGGCGTTCGTTGAGCACCTCGACGGCGCGCTCCGCCGGAATGTCCCGCGGCGGCTTCGCACCGAGCACGGCTTCGTCGAGCTGCGTGAGGATGTCGTAGAGGTCGAGCGCGACGTCGCGGATCTGCGTCACGTCGTCGGCGATGAAGGTGTCCTTCGGCGACCCGTACAGGCGCCGGCTGTATTCGTAAAATCGCTTCGTGCCGCGGCCGCGCAGCATTTCGACGGCGTCGACGAACTGGAGCGCCGTCTCCGAGACGATCTTGCCGACGAGATCGTCGCCGAGCTCGTGGCGCACTTGCCGATCGATCCCGCGAAACTCCTCGATGGTGGCGTCGGGGTCGAAGCCGAGCGGGACGTGCGCGTAGTAGTCGGCGTCGACCGGCGGGAGCGACCTCCACTTCGAGTCGCGGAAGCGCTCGAAGACGGAGTGATCCCATTTGACGGCGTTCAAGATCCGGATCGGACGCTGCGCCTCGACGAGCCGTTGCGCGACTCGGGCGAGTCGCTCCTTGTAGGAGCGCCACGGAGCGCCAGGCTTCGACTTTCCGTCGTCACGAGGGGGAAGCTCCGTCTGCATCGCAAGTCAAGCTTATACACACCTCGCCCCAGATGAAAGGAGTGGGTCGATCAGGTGACAACGGGCGCGCGCTGGGTGAACCCGCTCGCGGCAAAAAGCTCGCGTTCGAAGCCCGCGAGCAGCGCATTTCGATCGGACGACGTGGGGACTCCCGCGCTCGCGACGAGCTCGCGCGGCACGTCGTTGGCACCTTGTTTCAGCGCGTCGAGGGCCTCAGCGAGCGCGTGGTCGACCTGTCTCGATTCGCTCGGCGAGAGCCGCGTGCGGATCCATCGGGCGACGGCCCACGCGAGGGCGGCGTGGCGCGTCTCGTCGACGGCGATGGTCGCGAGGGCACGACGGATCTGCGCGTCTTCCGCGCGCGCGGCCTGAAAGTGGGCGACGAGCGCGCCGTACGTTTCGCGAACGCACCCCTCGCGCGCGTTGTCGAGGGCGACCTCGAGCGCCGACGCGAGGCGCGGCGCGCCGCATCGCACCGGCTCGGGACGTCCGCCGAATCGCGCCGCGAGTCGGCCGGTCATCGTCGCGTGGCGCCGTTCGTCGCGCGCGGCGCGCGCCGCGGCCCGCACGAGCGCGGAAGGCGCGCCGAGCCGGCGGAGCGCCGCCCCCAGCTGTTCGAAGGCGTAGACCGACGCGGCTTCGAGGTGCGCCGCGGTCGCGAAATACGCGCCGAGGACCGTCGTCGCAGCCGGAGCGAGCGGCGCGAGGAGCCCGCTCGGTTTTCGACCGATGCTCCCGACGCAGTCGAGGTCGCAATAGATCGTGACGGTGCCCGGCGTGATCGAACCGGTCGGACACGAGGCGTCCCTCGCACGACAGCCGCACGCGCCGTAGTCGACGCAGAGGCGCTGGCAATCGGGGACCGAAAAACGGCACCCGCCGTCGACCGGGGGAATATCCGCCGGCAAGCCGCACGGAAATCGTTCCACGTTGTACAGGTCCGCGCCACCGTCGAACCGCACCGTGATGAGCGCGCTGCCTTGCGGCGTGCACGCATCGAGCACGCCCGACGAGCCGCCACTCGACGGGTCGGAAATGGTCCCGGACTCGACGCTCGCGTCGAGCGTCTTTGCGGTGGAAGGGTCGGCGCACGCCGTCAGCGCCAACGGAGCGGCGAGCGCGACGCGCAGCACTCGCGCAAAGACGCGATGGAGACGAGCTTCTTCGGGTAAAGCCATGGCGATCACGGGGACGGAACGGGTGTGCCGAGCGCCGCCGCGGCGTCGACCATCTGCGAAACGACGCTCTCCGGATCCGTCGGATCGACCGCCGCGTTCACCTTCGAATACAACTGCCCGAACGGCGTCGCGAGATCGGCCGCGGAAGGATTTTCGGAGCTCCACGTCGACGGCGGCTGGGGAAACGCGTCGCCCGTCACGGCTCCGTAGGCGTCGGCGAGCGCCTGGAAACCGGTGTTGATCTTGGCGTCGATCGCCGGGCCGTCGGCGCCGGCCTCCGCGCTTTTCTTGGAGAGCAGCCAGGGCTCGAACAACGCGAAGATGGTCTTCGTGCCGTCGAGGTTGTCGCGAATGTCGGCCATGGTGCGCTGGGAATATCGCGACTCTTCTTCGTCGCTCGCCGCTTTCACGACTTTCTCGCGCTGCTCGTTCATGAGGTCGATCAGGCCCTCCAGCGCAATGAAGACGTGAATGCTCGTCGGCTTCCACTGATCGCGAAGCCCCGTCACGTCGGTCACGAGTTCGGCGGCGAGGCCGGTCTTGAACTCCGCTGCCTGCGCGCCGTTCGCGGGAAACGCCGCAGCGACGTACCCCGGCAAGGTCTTCTCGAATTCGACGACGCGAGCCGGCGTCGTGTCCACGTAGAGGATGCGTTCGATCGCGTGCATCCCGGTGACGCCCTTGCCGTCGAACAGATCCGGATCGCCCGCGGGAGCGAGCTGCTCGAGAAAATCGTCGTAGCGAGCGTCGATGGCGTTGTCGACGGTTGGAAACAAAGGCGCGATCGCCCCTTCGCTGTGCTCGTACGCCGTGCGCGCGCGGATCCACGCCGCCTTCATGCTCGCCACGGCGGCCGGATCGCTCGTTGCGCTCCACCCCCCGGACGACGCGTCGGAGTCGCCCGCGGGTGCCGCGGTTTGCAGGTCCTGGGCTGCCGACAAAAGTGAGTCGATGTCGGCGAGGAGCGAGTCGTGCATGCCGGTCACGACTTGGGCCTGATACTCCGCGTCGGTGAGCGGCGTCGCCGCGATGGGCCCCCCCGGAGCGCCCGGTGACGGCGAGCAACCGATCGCGCACGCGCACGCGCACGCGCACGCGCACGCGAAGAGACCTCGTGACGACAGCGGAGCGAACGACGCGAGCGCGCGGCCGGAACGCAGCAAACGCAGCATGAGCATCGGAAGGAAGATTTGACGGACGAGCGACCGAACGCAAGGCGCCTTCTCGTGACCGCGCGATCCGCTGCTCGGCAAACGGCCGGGTGGGGTATGCTCCCCGGTTTAGGTTCCCATGACGCAACAGGATCCGATGCCCGTCGGCGAAAAGCGGGTAGTGACGCATTCGGTGCCGCCGCCTCCGCGGAGCGAAGTGATGTCGCGCGCGACGTCCGACGCGACACTCGACGACACGACGAAGCCGCCGTTTCTGGTGCGCGCGCTGAAGTTCGCGATGCAAAACGGCGCGAGCGATCTGCACGTCCACACCGGCTCGCCGCTCATCGCGCGTTCCAACGGCAAGCTCTTGCCGTTCCAGAACCAGAAGCCGTTCACGCCGGACGTCACCGAGAAGGCGATCGCCCAGGTTCTGACGGACGAGCAATGGCGCGAGCTCTTCCGGAACGGCCAGATCGACTTTTCCCTCAAGGTGCGCGGCCTGGGACGCTTTCGCGCCAACGCCTACCGGCAACACCGCGGCATGGACATCGTGTTCCGGATCTTACCGCCCGAACCGCCGAGCCTCGCCGATCTCGGGCTCCCGAGCTCGCTCGAGCGGCTCGTCGACTATCGGACGGGGCTCGTGCTCTGCACGGGGCCGGTCGGATGCGGCAAGACCAGCACGCTCGCCGCGCTCCTGAACGTCGTCGTGCAAACG
This sequence comes from uncultured Polyangiaceae bacterium, assembly GCA_964506835.1. Taxonomy (GTDB): domain Bacteria; phylum Myxococcota_A; class Polyangia; order Polyangiales; family Polyangiaceae; genus DASZVB01. Next base: position 142,407 of record CAZDNG010000008.1, on the reverse strand, counting down.
CGCCACGACCACGTGATCACGCTCGAAAATCCGGTGGAGTTCACGTTCTCGGGCGGCCAGGCGATCGTCACGCAACGCCAGGTGCGCACTCACACCGTGTCGTTCGCGCGCGCCCTCCGAGCGGCCCTCCGCGAAGACCCGGACGTCATCGCGATCACCGAGCTCCGCGATCGCGAAACGATGGCGCTCGCGCTCACCGCAGCGGAAACCGGTCATCTGGTGATCGGCACGCTGCACACCGGCAACGCGACGCAGACCGTCGGGCGCATCGTGAACTCGTTCCCCGCCGACGAGCAGGCTCAGGTGCGGAGCATCGTGGCCGAGTCGCTCCGCGCGGTCGTGAGCCAGCGCCTCGTCCCGCGCGCGGACGGCAAGGGACGCGTCGTCGCGCTCGAGATGCTCATGGTGAACACCGCCGTGATGAATCTGATCCGCGAAGAGAAGGAGTTCCAGCTGCCGTCGCTCATGCAAACGGGCAAGACCCAGGGCATGGTCATGCTCGACGACTCGCTCGCCGACCTCGTGCAAGCGGGCACCATCGACAAGCAGCAAGCGCGACGCTTCGCGGAGAACAAGGAGCGCTTCAAGTGAAGGGCGCGAGGCTCCACGAATTGTTCGAGAAGCTCGCGCAAGCGAAGGCTTCCGACCTGCACCTCGCCGCGGGCCGCCCGCCGGCATTCCGCGTTCAAGGCGCGGTCTCGCCGATCCCCGGAACCGCGCCGCTCGAGGACGCGACCTTGCGCGACATGTTGAAAGAGATCGTCGACGAGGTGAAATGGGCAGCCTTCGTCGAGACGCACGATCTCGACTTTGCCTACGAGCTCGCGGGCGTCGGGCGTTTCCGCGGCAACTACATGGAGCAGGAGTCGGGCGTCGGCGCGGTGTTTCGCCTCGTGCCGGAGAACATCATTCCGCTCGAGAGACTCGGCCTTCCGCCGATCGTCGCGACGCTCGCCGATCTCGAATCCGGCTTGGTTTTGGTGACCGGGCCGACCGGCAGCGGCAAGAGCACGACGCTCGCCGGGATCATCGACCTCATCAATCGCAAGCACTCGCGGCACATCGTCACGATCGAAGACCCCGTCGAGTTCGTGCACCAGAACAAGCGGTCCGTCTTGTCGCACCGCGAGGTCGGCCGCGACACGTCGTCGTTCGCCGCTGCGCTCGCGTCGGCGCTCCGTGAAGACGCCGACGTCATTCTCGTCGGCGAGCTCCGGGACTTCGAGACGATCTCGCTCGCGCTCGAAGGCGCGACCATGGGCGTGCTCGTCTTCGGCACCCTGCACACGTCGAGCGCCGCCAAGACCGTCGATCGCATCATCGACGCGTTTCCCGCCGACCAGCAAGGGCAAGCCCGCGTCTCTCTCGCCGACTCGCTCGCCGCAGTGGTGTCGCAAATCCTCTGCAAGAAGACGAACGGCGGCCGCGTCGCCGCGCACGAAATCCTGATCCGCACGAGCGGCATCGCCGGTTCGATTCGCGAAGGGAAGACCGCGATGATCCAATCGATCATCGGTGCCGGACGCGGCCAGGGCATGCAAACCCTGGACGACGCGCTCGCCGCTCTGGTGACCGCGCAAGCCGTCGACGTTCGCGAGGCGTACCTCAAGGCAAACGACAAGGCGCGCTTCAAGCAAGGCGCGCAGTAGTCGCGGCGCGCACGGGTGCGACCGCGCCGCCGCGCGCCGGCCCGCGCGTGCCCCCCAAAAATAAAACCGAAGTCAGACGAAACCCCGCGGCGCGACGCGTCCGATGTGACGCGGACGGCGCAACCAGGCGTTCGGAGACCGAGCGCGCGCCGCAAAAAAGGGGGTTTTCGTGGACAATCGCAGCAAGATCGTTTCTTTCGTCGCGCTCGCGTGCATGGGCGCGTTCGGGTGCTCGGGTTCCACGTTGACGACGAATGCCGACACCCAGACGTCGCGCGACGAGGGGAATAGTCCGCCAGACGCGGCGGCCGCCGACCCAGCGCCAGGCTCCGGGTGTGAGAATGCCGCGCCGTTTCGACCCGTGCATCTCGCCGTGCCGATCCATTCGCTGGCGAGCGTGTCCGGTGTGCAAGCCGCCGATTTGAACGAGGACGGCGTGCCGGATCTGCTCGTCTCGGTCGGCACCTACTACGACGGGCAATACGCGCTCCGCGTCGCGCTGTCGCAGCCGAACGGCGATCTGCGAGACTTCGATGAGGCGCTCGTCACGTGTCCCACGGGCAGCGATTTTTGTGGGGGCAACCCGCTCGTCGCGGACGTCGATGGGGACGGCCATCTCGACGTGCTCACGACGACGGCGCGCTACGCAGCCACGGAACCCGCGGACATCGTCGTCCTTCGCGGCGACGGTTCGGGTCGCTTGAGTGCGTCGGCGCCGCTCGCGTCGGTGAAATATCCGGAGCGCGGGATGGCGTTCGCGGATTTCACCGGCGACCACGTGTCCGATCTCTTGGTGTCGACGACGCGCCCCGGCTTCCTCTTGTACCCGGGAAGCCGTCTATGCCCAACCGCTCTTGAATCGGACACGGCGCGTTCGCCGCCGCGCAGCCATTGGCCGCCGATCGCGCCTACGCGAAACTGTGGAGCGGCGACTTGAACGGCGACGGTCGAACGGACTTGCTCGGCACCTTCGCCGACAGCTACCAGAACGCCGTCGTGTTCCAGAACGAACGCGGCGAGTTCCACGAAGGCGGCCCGCGCTTTCCCGGAGACTTGAGTCAGGTCTTGCTCGGCGATCTCGACGGAGACGGCATTTCCGACGTCGTCGCCGACGCGTTCGTCGCAGACGACGCAGTGTCGCAAATCTCGTTCTTCGAGAAAACGGGATCGGTCGATCGAGTGCTCACGTTGCCGCAAGGCTCGATGGACATCGGGGCCGTCACCGACGTCGACGGCGACGGCTTGCTCGACGTCGTCCGCGCCACCGACGCGAACATCGTGCTCGACCATAATCGCGGTCAGCGGCAGTTCGACCACGCCGTGGTCGTCGGCACCTGCCAAGAGTCGTCACTCGGAACGATCACCGGCGTCACCGCGGCAGACTTCAATCACGATGGGCTTACTGATTTCGCGTACATCACGGACGACGACGCGGCCCACGTCGTGGTCCTCTACGGCAAATGACCCGGCACGCTCCGCATGACGCACAGCGCCTCGTCGGGGGGACGCGCGGAGCCTCTAGCCGCGATGCGGTCGATTTGTTAAACCGAGAACGCCATGACGCTCACACGCTGGCTCGCGGTCATTTTGCTGGTTTCGGTTCCCTCTGCCGTCGCGACCGTCGCGGAGGCGGCGCCCCGCGCTCACGCGGCGGTCCACGCGGACTCGCCGAAAAAGGGTGCCCCGAAAAAGAAGGCGAAAGGCAGCAAGAAACCCGGGCACACCGCGCCCAAGAAGAGCGCAAAGACCGGCAAAAGGAAGGGCTCGGCGAAAAAGCCGAAGCACAAGTCCGAGACGGAATCGACGCCCGCGAAGTAGCCGCGGCGTCTCGTCTCGGTGACGCGTTCACAATCCGGCCGTGCTCACGGAGAGCGGTGACCGCACGGCGCGGTCAGGAGATGCGGCGCAGCACGTCCGTGACGGACGGCGCGCCGGGGACGCGGACGCGGACGGAAAAAAGGTCGCGTGAGGGCGGAAGCGGCTCGAGCGTCGCGGCGATTCCCGGGTAGACCTTGGCGAGCACGTCGCGAAGGACCGGCGCCACGCCGTCGAAGGTTTCTTTCGTGTTCGGCGCGAGGAGCCGGTCGTTCAAGCGGAACAGCACCTCGTCGGTGCGGAACTTGAGCGGCGCGTCGAGTTTCTCGTCCTCGAGCTTCTTGCATGCCGCGAGCGCGCGCCGAAACGCGTCGAGGACGCACACCGAAGCGTCGGTCGGAGCAGCGCGCTTGCGGCTGTAGAGGAGCCCGGCGCGCCCACCGGCGAAGTCGATGTAGTAGTCCGACGCGTGTCCGACCAGGAGCAAGGCCGGACCGTCGTGGACGTGCTCGTACTCGGTGACGTCGATGAGCAAGTCGTCGAGGGACCTGTGCTTGATCCACGAGTGAAAGACCGGCACGAGCGGCTCGATGTGAACCGTCTTCGGGGATTCGACGAAGAATTTGAGCTGAACTTTACGAGCGTCCATGTTCCGTTTCGAGATCTGAGGCCCGCTCACTCGGCGGCGGTAGGCTGGTTTTTTTGCTGGGTGATCCGCTCGTAGCAAGCGTAGGCGGCATCGACGAAGAGCTGAGCCTCTTCGATCAGTTGGTGCGCGGTCTCCTTCGTGATCTGTTCCTTGCCGCGAAGGTCGTGCGCGCGGAGAAACATCTGGGAGAACTTCGCGCCGGCGAACGGATCGCTGAAGAGACTCGTGTCGACCAGGAGCTTCTTGAACTCGGACGCGATCTCGTCGGGGTCGTCACTGAGGTTCGCGTTGAGGTCGCGAGTGAGCGCCTTGGCGGCGCTGACCATCGCGACGTACGCGCGCTGATCGGCGGCTTCCGTCTTGCCCTCGTCGAAGAGCACCTGGGCTTCGAACACTTCGCGCTCGCTGGCGGCGAGGCCCATGACGGTGAACGCGACGACCTCGCCGGCGCACTCGCCCTCGCTGATGTCGCCGATGGTGTACACGCGCGGGTCACCCCAGTCCGAGTAGTACTCCGGCGCGACCTCGTAGGGCGGCACCTCCATCAAGTCCTCGAGCATCGCGCGGACTTGCTTCTTGCCGATGCGGTTCACGAAGTCCTTGAACGGCTCGCCGTCCTTCTTCTCCTTCACGAAGCGTTCGCGGAGCCGCGTGACGACCTCCGGAACGCGCTTCGACGGCACGGCGCCGATCGCGAGGCCGTAGGTGCCGCCGTTGTGCTCCCATTCGCCGCCGACGACGACCTGGAAATGCGGCACTTTGCGCGGTCCGACCTGGCGACTCACGCCGAGGAACCCGATGTCGGCGACGTGGTGCTGGCCGCACGAGTTGAAGCACCCGCTGCATTTCACGTGAAGGGCTTCGGCCGCCGGCGCGAGCTCCGTCTTCACGAGCGAGAGCTGACGGCGGAGCTCGGCGGCGAGACCGCGCGACGACGAGATGCCGAGCTTGCAGGTGTCGGTGCCGGGGCACGACGTGACGTCGGTGATCGTGCCCGCACCGGAGTCCGCGAGCCCGGTCGCGACGAGCCCCTTGTAGAATTCGACGAGGTCCGCTTCGGACACCCAGCGGAAAATGTAGTTCTGGTCGACGGTAGTGCGCATCGTGTCGCCGGTGAACCGGCGCGAGAGATCCGCGAGCGCGCGCGCCTGCGTCGACGTCATGTCGCCGAGCGGCAAGGTGACGGTGACGACCGCGTAGCCCGGTTGCTTCTGCGCGTAGATGTTCGTGCGACGCCACGCCTCGAACCCGGCGGGGTACGGACCTTCGGGAAGCTTGCCGGCGGGGCGCAGCGGCCGTTCGTCGAGCTTGTGCAGATCGGCGAGGAACGCCGTCCAGCGCTCGTCGGGGCGTAGCTTCGCTCGCTCTTCGAGCACGAGCCGCTTGAACTCGTCGATGCCGAGCTTCTTCACGAGGAACTTGATGCGGGCGCGCGAGCGATTCTCGCGCTCGCCGAGGCGAGCAAAGACTCGCGAAATGGCCTGCGACATCGGGAGCAGCTCGCTCTCCGGCAAGAAGTCGTCGAGGAGCTTCGCCGCGTAGGGCACCGAGCCGAGACCGCCGCCGACATAGAGCTCGAAGCCGCGGACGAGCTCGCCGTCGATGTCGCGCGTTCGCGCGATGGCGCCCATGTCGTGGAAGTTCGTGACGCCGCAAGCGTGGTCTTTGCAGCCGGAGAACGCGATCTTGAACTTCCGCCCGAAGTCTTGGATATCCGGGTGACCGAGCAAGAAGAAGGTGAGCGCGTTCGCGTACGGCGTGACGTCGAACGCCTCGTCGCTGCACACGCCGACCAGCGGGCACGCGGTGATGTTGCGCACCGAGTTGCCGCACGCTTCGCGCGTCGTGATGCCGACGGCCGCGAGGCGCCGCATCAGATCCGGCGTGTCGTCGATGTGGACGAAGTGGAGCTGAATGTCCTGCCGCGTCGTCACGTGCAGGATGCCGTCCGAGTACTCCTCGGCGAGATCCGCCATCGCCTCGAGCTGCTCGACGCCGAGTTTGCCGAAGGGGATCTTGATGCGCATCATGCCGGGCGCGTCCCACATCGTGTTCGGGCCCTTGGTGAGCGGCGTCGGAAAGTCGATGCTGCGACTCTCGGTGCCGTCCGAACGCTGCCCGTTGTCGTAGCGCTGCCCGTACACGCCGCGCCGGAGTCGCGTCTCCGCGAAAAGCTTCTCCTCGATCTTGCCCTGCTTCCGGAGATGAATCTGCGTTTCGAAGACGTCGATTTCTTCGGCCCAGGCCGACGGCATCCTCGCTCCGAGTTGATTCTTCCAAGTGGGGGCAGATTCGTTCATAGGGTCTCCGGATGGCGGCAGGCTGAGCGCGACTCTATACTGCACTTTTCCGATGCGACAAGTCGACAACTCGGCTTTGACGGACTCCGAGACTACCCGGGGTTCCGGCGTAAATGGCATGCCGGTGGGGCGGTGCGAGGCCGCAGTACTCTCCGGGGGCGGACTCCGGTAGAGGAACGCATCCCGTCATGCGGTACAGCCGAGCCCTCATCCCCACGTTGAAAGAAGCCCCCGCGGACGCCGTCACGGCGAGCCACGTCCTCCTCACTCGAGGGGGCTACATCCGGAGGGTCGGCGCCGGCATCTATAGTTTCTTGCCGCTCGGGCTCCGGGTGCTCCGGCGCATCGAGCGGATCGTGCGGGAAGAGATGGACCGATCGGGAGCGCTCGAGGTGCTCTTGCCTGCGCTCTTGCCGGCCGAATACTTCCGAGAGAGCGGCCGCTGGGACATGTTCGGCGACACGCTACTCCGTCTGAAGGACCGCAAAGGCGGCGACTATCACCTCGGGCCGACGCACGAGGAAATCATCACCGATCTCGCGCGTCACGAGATCAAGAGCTACCGCGATCTTCCGAAGAACCTTTATCAGATCCAATCGAAGTTCCGCGACGAGCCGCGCCCGCGCGCGGGGCTCCTTCGGTGTCGTGAGTTCTCGATGAAGGACGCGTACTCGTTCGACGTCGACGAGCCGGGCGCGCTCGCGAGCTACGAGACGATGCGAAAGGCGTACACGCGCATCTTCGATCGCCTCGGGCTCGACTACCGCATGGTCGCCGCCGACTCCGGCGCAATGGGCGGCTCGCTCAGCTCGGAGTTCCAGGTGCTCGTCCAGAGCGGCGAAGACGTCCTCGTCGCGTGCGAAAAATGCGACTACGCCGCGAACCTCGAAGTCGCGACGGCGGCAATGCCGGCGACCTCAGAAAATCCGAAGACGACCGAGCTCCACGCGATAAAAAAGGTCGCGACGCCGAAGACCCGCACGATCGACGAGGTCTCCAAGTTCCTCGAGCTCCCGCCGAAGCGGTTCTTGAAGAGCCTCGTGTACCTCGCGGGAGACCAGCCCGTCCTCGTCGTGGTGCGCGGCGATCACGAAGTGAACGACGTGAAAATCGCGCGCGCCCTCGGCGTCGACGAGGCGCGCCTTGCCGATCCGGAGGTCGTCGTGCGCGCGACGGGCGCGGCGGTCGGCTTCGCGGGGCCGGTGGGGTTCAAAGGGCGAATCGTCGTCGATCGCGCGGCGGCCGACGTGCCCGGCGGGGCCACCGGCGCGAACGAGACGGATCATCACTTCACCGACGTGGTGTTCGGGCGCGACTACGACGGCGAAGTGAAGGACGTCCGCAGCGTCGTCGAGGGAGACCCCTGCCCTCGGTGCGGAAGCAAGCTGCTCGTGTACCGCGGCATCGAAGCGGGGCACATCTTCGTGCTCGGCACGCGCTACAGCGCGCAGATGGGCGCGACCTTCCTCGACCAATCCGGCGAGAACAAGCCGATGGTCATGGGCTGTTACGGCATCGGCGTGTCGCGGCTCGTGGCCACCGCGGTCGAGCAGCACCACGACGAAAACGGCATCGCCTGGCCCGCGGCGATTTCTCCTTACGACGTGCACGTCGTGATGATCGGGAGCGAACCCGAGGTGGAGCGCGCCGCGGCCGAGCTCGAGCAAGCCCTCGAAGCTCAGGGCCTCAGCGTCCTCGTCGACGATCGCGACGAACGCCCCGGCGTGAAATTCAAGGACGCCGACCTCATCGGCGTGCCGCTTCGCGTGACGATCGGCGCGAAATCGCTCAAGTCGGGCGCGGTGGAGCTCAAACCCCGCTCCGAGAAGAACCCCAAGAACGCCGAGCTCGTTCCGCTCGAAAGCGCTGTGAAAGTGCTGAGCGAGCGGGCTCGCCAGGGCGCATGAAACCACCCGTGTCGGATCAGAAGAAGACTCACGCCAGGTCCACGGACACCGTCCACGCCGGCGAGGTTCGCCCCCGGCCTCACCACACGCTCGTCCAGAGCATCGCCCAGACCGCGACGTTCACCTTCGAGAACACCGCGGACCTCGAACAGTACATGCGCGGGGAAGACAAGGACCCCGAGCGCGAAGAGTACGGTCGTTACGGCAATCCGACGGTGCGCGAGCTCGAGCTTCGGGTCGCCGCGCTCGACGCTACCGAAGATGGCGTCGCGTTCGCGAGCGGCATGGCCGCGGTCTCCACGGCGCTCCTCGCGCTCACCAAGACCGGCGAGCACGTCGTTCTCTTCAGCGACTGTTACCGACGTACGCGCCAGCTCGTCTCGAAGCTGCTCAGCCGATTCGGCGTCGAGCACACGCTCATTCCCGCCGGTGACCTCGGGGCGCTCGAAGCGGCGCTCCAGCCGAACACGCGCGTCGTCGTCGGCGAGTCACCCACGAATCCTTATCTCTACTGTCTTGATCTCGAAAAACTCGTCACGATCGTCAAGCGTCGCCCGAAGGTGAAAACGTTGGTCGATTCGACGTTCGCGACGTCCGTCAATTGTCGCCCGCACGAGTTCGGAGTGGATCTCGTCGTGCACAGCGCCACGAAGTACCTCGGCGGCCACAACGACGTGCTCGGCGGGCTGGTCACCGGGCCCGCTCACCTCGTCTCGCTCCTCCGGGACGCGCGCGGCGTGCTCGGTTCGGTGCTGGATCCGCACGCGGCGTTTCTCATCGCGCGCGGGATCAAGACGCTCGGAGTCCGAGTCGAACGACAGAACGCGACCGCCCTCGCCGTCGCGCGCGCCCTCGAGAGCCACCCGAAGATCGAGCGCGTCTACTACCCGGGGCTCGTGGGACATCCGTCGCACGCCGTCGCCGTGAAGCAAATGCGCGGCTTCGGGGGCGTCGTGAGCTTCCAGGTGAAAGGCGGACGCGCCGCGGCGGGACGCGTCGTGGACGCTTGCCGTCTCGCGACGATCGCCGCGTCGCTCGGCGGCGTCGAGACGCTGATCGAGCAGCCGTCGATCATGAGCTATTTCGAGCTTTCGCCGGAAGAATTGAAGGCCGTCGGCATCGATCCGGCGCTCATCCGGCTCAGCGTGGGGATCGAAGACACCGACGACGTCGTGCGCGACGTCCTGAACGCGCTCGCCGAGTAGTGACACGCGTCGCCGTCGTTTCGCGTTCGTGACGAGCTCGAGACGAGGTTCATTGCCGCAGTGTTTCGCGCAGAACGAGACGAGCGCGAGCACGGAAGAAATCGTCATTGTCGTTGCGTGCCCACGATCGCGTGCCAAGACTCGGGGACGTGAGTAACGAGTTAGCCTACGTGAGCGAGGGGTTCGAACAGAGCGGCGTCCGAGCGCAGGGCGCTCGCGGCAAGCAAGTGTGGGTCACGCATATGGGGCGTGCCTCGTATCAAGTGCGGCTCGAAGGTGCGTTTCGTCCGGGCTGGGTCGGGAACGTGTGCTCGGGGCTCGCGAGCGCCGGCATCTCCGTGGATCGTGCGTACGCGGCGCGCAGCCCCGACGCCCGCTGGCGCGCGGAGTTCGACGTTCGTCAGCTGCACAGCGGTCCCTCGCCGAAGGACGTGCCGTACGCGCTCCTCGCCGACAAGGAACCGAACCTCGACACGCCGGACACACTCGTGCTCGAGTCGTTTTCGATCACGCCGTCGGCGGCGCACGGCGGTTCGCTCGAGCTCGCGATCGAAGCACGCGACACGCTCGGTTTTCTGGGGGCCTTGCTCGGCAAGCTCGCGTTCGTGTCGCTCTTCCCCGTCGAACTGCGGGTCGAGACGCACGGCGACCGCGTGCTCGACCGACTTTGGCTGACCGGCATCGGCGGTAGCGCGCCATCCGTGGAGGCGCGCGTGATGCTGCTGCGTGAGCTCCAGCGCCGGACGCCAAGAGCCCTCACGCCGGCGGTTTAGACGGAGAGCGCGCCCCAAACCCTACGGCGCTTTCGTCGCATGCGCGACGTTTTCGAAGGGAAGCGCGGAGCTCCGAGCGGCGTTTCGTAGCGCGGGCGCTTCCGCATCCGGGAAAGTGACCGTCGCGGTTGCCAGCCCGGTTGCGACGTGGAACACGGAGATGGCAGATGCGCGGATTTCGCTCTTGGGTGTGGGTGCTCTTGCTTCCGACGGTCGTCGCGGTGCCGGGGTGCAGCGACTGGCTGGGCAAGAAAACCAACGACAATGGCGCGACCACCACGACGGGGTCGACGAACGGCGTGTGCTCGGGCACGCCCGTCGATTGCACGCAGCTCGGCTCCGCGTGCGCGGAGACCGCCGGATGCACCGACAGCGGGAGCTGCACCGGAAACCCGACGAACCCCGGCGATTCGTGCACGATCGCCGACGGCGCGAGCCTCTGCAACGCGACGCCGGGGTGCTACTGGGTTCCGGTGTGCACGGGCTCGCCCCTGGTGTCGTGCACGCAGGTGACCGACGTCGCGTGCAAAGCAATCATCGGGTGCACCTGGACGCCGACCGCAATCGGCACGACCAGCGGCTCGTGCGCCGCGGTGTCGTGCACCTCGAACTCCGATTGCGGATGCGGGCTCACCTGCGTCCTCGAATGCAACGGATGTCCGGCCGTCTGCGGCTACCCCTGCTACAGCAACACCGACTGCGTCGGCAAGACCGACAGCAACGGCACGCCGAATTTGAACTGCTACGAGGTCTCGCCCGGCACCACCGCTCCGTATAGCGGCATCTGCGGACAGTGACGCCGGCGTAACCCTGCTGGAATCACTGGCGCGGATGGTCGAAGCCAGCGGTAGCACCCAGCGGTGCCGGCGGCCGGCGCCTGTGCTACCAGAGTAGGACCATGACGACGTCGCGGCGGGTCCCTCGTGCGGGACGGACCGACAAGATCAGTGTCTCCATCGATCGTGGAGATCTGACTGCTCTCCGTCGCCGAGCTCGTCGATTGTACGGTGGAAACATCTCTGCCGTGGTTGCCGAGGGCCTACGGCGCGTTCGTGAAGAGGAGGGACGCGAGGCACTCGTCGCGTGGTTGGGAAAAGCCGGGCAGGCTACGCCAGAAGAGCGCGATGCCGTGCGTGCGGAATGGCAGCACTCAGCCAAGGGAACGCCGGCGAAGGAGAGAAAGCGAAAGTGAGTCTCGGGCTGACCTTCGACACGGGCGCCCTCATCGCACTCGAGCGTCGCCGTCAGCGCATGTCGCGTGTGTACACGACGGCCGTGACGGACGGACTCATCGTGACCGTTCCGGCCGTGGTCGTTAGTGAATGGTGGCGCCGCCGTTCCGACGTTGCCGACAGCCTACTTCGCGGACTGCGCGTAGAGCCCCTCGACACCGAGCTCGCCAAACTCGCCGGCGAAGCCATTGCCGCCGTTCCGGGTTCGACCGTGGTCGATTCGCTCGTCATGGCGTCCGCGGCGCGACGCGGTGACATCGTTTACACGTCCGACGTGGGCGACCTCAGTCGTCTTTGCGAGTATTTTCCGGAGGTGCGGGTCCTCGGCGTTTGACGACGTGTCCGCTCCTCGCGGGAGGGGAGCAGTTCAATCACCCGCCGAGCAGGACGAGGCGCGCGTCGTCGCGATGTGCGGCCGCGAAGCGTCGTGCGTCGTCGAAGGTCGGCGCACGGGCGAGCTCGGCGAGAAAGGCGAACGCGCGGCGCTTTCTGGAAGCGAACTCGGCGTGACGCTCGACGGCGCTGCCCGCGACGCACCACGCCTCGACGGCCACGGCGAAGACGCGCGCGTACGCGGCGGGCGACAGCCGGAGAGCGAGATGGTCGAGCACGAGGTGCGGAATGCCGGCCCCGTGGGAGCGACGAAGCGCGTGATTCACGAAGCTCATGGCGAGACTTTGATTCGCGCAGCGAAACGGGTGAAGGCGCACGAATTTCTGGTGGAACCGGGCGAGTGCCGCGACGACGCGAGTGCGATCGTCCGCGGTCGCGGCGACGAGCGCCGCGACGAGATCGTCGCGCAAGGAATCGAAGTGACGAACCTCGAGCGGCCGCGGCGGACAGAACCACGCGGCGTCGCCGACATCGCCGTCGGCGCGCGCCGTCACGATGCGCCCCCACGGGAGACCGTCATCGACGAGGGGCCGCGACGTCGCGAGCGACTCCGGATCGCCCGAAAAGGCCGCGAGGAGGCGTTGATACGCGTCGCCGCCGATGGGCTCGGCGTTCACGCGCGCACCGGAAACGATGCGGACGCCCGACGGCGTGTCTTCGATCTCCGTCGCGCGTTCGAGAAATTGCCCGGGATCGACGTCGCCCTTTCCGGCAATTGGACTTGCCGGAAGATAGAACGACGCGCCATCGCCGACGAGCGCCGCGACGTGAAGCTCGCGCAGGAGCCCGACGAAGCGCGTCGTGTCGAGCGCGTCGCGCAAGTCGCGCGGGCCATGGCCCAGCGACGACAATTTTTCGCTCACCGCACCCATATTCACCCAGTAAGCGCGCACGATCTCGTACGGCGAACCGGGGTAGCGCACGATCTCGGCGAACGATACGCGCCGCTCGAGCGCGTCGACGGCGATGGGAGAAAAGACAAAACGCCCGAACGCCCCCTCCACGAATCGAAGCCACCCCGCGTCCGTTGCGTTCGATGCGCGCCGAATCGCGCCTGCCGTCTTTTCGCCGTCGAGCGCACGGACGACCGCGCCGGCGTCACCGACTGATAGACCGCACACTTCGACCTTCGCTCCCGCGCGCGTCGATGCGAGCACGACGCCGCAACCCGACGGCTCGGCGCGCAAATCCGCCGGCGCGACGAGCACGTCGTCGTCCACGGGCCAGAACCGGACGCGTTCTTCGGAGTAGTACGGGTCCGGAGGCTCGTTCGAACGTCGGGCAACGAACGCGCGATAGGCGCGCGCCACGTCGCCGGAGAGCGCGGGCGCGGTGTCGCGGATGAGCGCGTCCATCGACGTCACGAGGGTCCGAGGGCGCGAGCGAGCCCCGCGTCGTCGTTGGTGACGAACGGATAACGCTCCGGCCACGTCGCGAGCGCGTAAGGGTACGGCGCGTCGAGGCGGTGCTGGACGATCTCGCGCAGGTTGTCCGCGAGCACGCGCGAGGTCGGATCGAGTCGCCGCACGATGACCAACCCCGACGGACGCGTGGGCACGATCGAAATGTGGAGATCGGGTCGAAGCTCGAGCAGCACCTCGAGCACCTTCCACACGTCGCCGACCCAGAACGTCGAGGCGCGCTCGCGACGTGCCGCGAGCGGCGTCACCGCGAGACAATCGTGGAGGACAATCGTCGAGCCCGGCGCGGCCCAACGCTCGACGTTGGCGAAATCGCGGAGCGCATATTCGAACCAGTGCATCCCGTCGATGAACGCGATGTCGACGGGCTTGCCGTCGAACACGGTGTCGACGGTCTCTCGCACGAAAAATTCGTCGCTCGTCATTCGATAGAAGCGTGCACCCTTCGGACATTTTTCGGGTGCGAGCGGAGCCGGATCGACGCCCGCGGCGATCGTCGCCGTCGTCGCGAGGGCAAGCGTCGCGCCGAATTCGACTCCGATTTCGAGATACGTCTGCGGACGGAGAAGCCGGTGCACGCGCGCAAGAACGTCCTTGTACGGAGGCCCCGGAAACGCGAGCGCCGCGAGCATGCCGTGAGCGCCGGGATAGTCCGGAAAAACGTCGATCAGACGGCCGAGGCTCGCCTTCGCCCGCGCGGGATCGCCGAGCTCGACGAACAGGCGCGCCTGGATGTGCAGCGCCAGGGCGTGCGCCGGCACCCGCGCGAGAACGTCGTCGACGAGCCCTTTTGCACCTTGAACGTCGCCTTGAACTGCGCGCGCCGCCGCTTCGGAAAGGTCGAGCGCCTCGCTGCCCAAACCCAATCGACGCGCCGCACCGGAGATCGCGATGGCCTGACCGATGTGGCCAGTTCGAGTGGATTCTTGTACGAATAGCACCGCGTCACTCGGCGTCGCGCCGCGCAAGCACTGCTCGAGCTCTTCGGGTGAGGCGACGTAGAACACGTTTTCGCGACGCAGGGGGTCCCCCGTGGCCGAGCGTAGATTTCCGAACCGGCTTCGGCAACCGCGCTCCGTGCTAACGTCCACGGCCACGAATCGGCCGCGGCTTCCCCGATCGGAAATAGCAGATGACGTTCGCACGATGGACTTTCGCAGGTTTCGTTGCTCTGAGCGGTTGTTCGAGCGGCTCCGGAGGCTCCGACACCGGCGCCAAAAACCCGGCCACGGCGCCGACGGCAACCGCGACGACGGCGCCGACCGGAACCGCGACGACGGCACCGACCGGAACCGCGACGACGGCGCCCGACGGAGCCGCGACGGCGGCGCCAACTGGAACCGCAACGACGCCACCCACCGGCAGCACGAGCGCTCAGACGGCGATCGGACCGATTCCGCTCCAGGCCGGTGAAGAGAAGACGGTGTGCATCGTCAAGAAACTCCCGAACGACCAGGACATCGTCGTGTCGAACATCACGGCCGATCTCGCGCCGGGCTCGCATCATCTCATCGTGTCCACGACCGCCGACACGGTGGAAAACCTGACGCCGACGCCGTGTCAGACGTTCTCGAGCATCCTGATGGGACAGACCAAGCCGCTCATCATCGTGAACACGCCGCACGGCGTGCAAACATTCCCGTCCGGCGTCGGCGTGCTGGTTCCCGCGCACCAGATGGTCCGACTCGAAGGGCACTACCTGAACTCGAGCACGTCGGCGATTGAGGGCGCCGGAACCGTGACGTTCAACGGAGTCTTGGCCGCTCAGAGTCCGGCGTATCAAGCGGCGAACACGTACGTCTGGGGAACCGCGAAGATCTCGCTCGCCGCCGACGCGACGTTCACGACGCCCGTCGTGTTCCAGGCCGGGATGCCCGACACGCACATCCTGTCGATCACGACGCACGAGCATCGGCTCGGCACCCTCGTGCAAGCTTGGACGAGCTCCGCGCCCGGCGCGAAGGACGAGATGCTCGCGAACGACGCGAATTGGTCGGAGCCGACCTGGAAGATGCTCGACGCGCCGTACGACATGAACGGCACGAACGGGCTTTCGCTTCAGTGCTCGTGGAACAACACCACGTCCGACACCATCACGTTCGGCGAGAGCGCGCTTCAGGAAATGTGTTTCTTGATCGGCTTTTATTATCCGTCGCACGGCCTCGACGTGTGCATCGACGGGTTCTGCATCGAACGCCAAAAGCAGGACGGCGGAACGCCCGCGCCATCGCAATAGCGAGATGAGCGCCGGATCGCCGGGGACGATTTCGGCGCGGGTCGTCGTTCGCCTCGTCGATTTCGTCGCCTCGCGCGGGCACGACGCGGAAGTCTTTTGTCGAGACGCCGGCGTCGGACTACGCACCCTCCGCGATCCCGACGCTCGCGTGCCGTACGCCGTCGCGGAATCACTCGGCATGCAGGCGGCCGCGCTCACGGCCGATCCGAACATCGGGCTGCACCTCGCCGCCGACGTCGGCGACACCCGCATCTACGACGCGGGCGTGCTCTTGATGATGGCCAGCGCGTCCCTCGGCGAAAGCCTCGAGCGCATGGCGCGCTACCAGCGCTACTGGGGAGACGGCGAGCGGGCGACCCTGGTGAAGACGAGGCGCGGAGTCACCGTGCGCTACGACTTGCCGCTCGCGGCGGGAGAGTATCGGCGTCAATCGGACGAATGCGCGCTCGCGGAAATTACCATCGGTGCGCGCGCGCTGACGGGACGCGACGTGTCGCCGTGCGCCGTGCGTTTTCGTCACGCGGCGCCGCTCGACACCGCCGAACACCGGGCGCTCTTCCGTTGTCCGCTGGAGTTCGGTGCAGCGCACACCGAGCTCGAGCTCGATCGCGCGACGCTCGAGACGCCTCTCGAGCACGCGAACGCGGCGTACTCGGCCATCTTTCAGGAACAGGTCGAGCGCGCGCTCGCTCGGTTGCCGCGCGAGAGCGGAATGGCCGCCGACGTGAACGCCGCCGCGCGCGCCGCGCTCGCCGGCGGACACTGTTCCTTGGCGGCGACGGCGCGAGTACTCGGCGTCTCGCCGCGAACGATGCAGCGACGGCTCCACGCCGATGGGACGTCGTTCGGCGACCTCATCGACGCCTTGCGACGCGAAATGGCCATCAAATATCTCGATGAGCGGATGCCCGTGCCGGAGATCTCGTGGCTCCTGGGCTACGCGGAACCGAGCGCGTTTCACCATGCGTTCAAGCGATGGACCGGAACGACGCCCGAGCAAGCGCGGGCTCTTCGAACGGCGCGCGCCGACGAGGAGTGAAGCGCAGGGGTTCGTTTCCGGCGACGAAACCCCTGTAGCAACTCGCCACGGGGCCTCGCAATCGGCCGTTTCCCTCACGCGACCCCGATCCGTTTCGAAGACTGTTCTCCGGCACGCCATCGCCGCTATGCTCGCCCGTATGGAAGACGCCGTTCGTCGGACGGGGCTCATGGTGAAGGTCGAATCGCTCCTCGCGGCGAGCGCTCGCACGGCGTGGCCGTGGGTCGAACGGTGGAGCAAGGGCAAGGCCGCGCCGGTGCGCAATCCGGATTGGGCGCCGTCCCCGCTTTCCGAGAAAAAGCGCACGTTTCCGAAGCTCGGCTGGCCCCGCCGGACCGATTCGCTCTGTCCCGCGTGCGTCAAGGACGCCAGAAATTCCGTGCTTTCCGGAGTTCGCAGCGTGTCGAGCCTCGTCGACGAAAACCCCGGCGAGATCGCCGCCGATATCGTCCTTCGCGACGGCAAAATCCTGATGGTGAAGGAGTGCCCGAAGCACGGCAAATACGAAGACGTGATGGCGATCGACGAAAAATTCTTGAGCCGCATCGAGAATCTGTTCCCGGGGCGCGACTTCGAAGCGCCGAAGACGCATCTCCGAAATCACGGGACGTCGTCCATCAAGTACGGGCGCGGTTCGGTGCTCACCGTCGATCTGACGAACCGCTGCAACATGATGTGCGACCCGTGCTTCATGGACGCGAACCAGGTCGGGTACGTGCACGAGCTCGAGTGGAGCGACATTCAGAAGATTCTCGACGACAGCTTGATGATCAAGCCGCGTCGCCAGCTCAGCGTGCAATTTTCCGGCGGTGAGCCGACGTTGAGCCCGCTCTTCTTGCAGGCGATTCGCTACGCGCGCGAGGTCGGGTACTTCTGCGTGCAATGCGCGTCGAACGGCATCCGGTTCGCTCAAGAACCGGAATTTTGCTTCGCTGCGAAGGAAGCCGGCCTTCGTCTCGTCTATCTGCAGTTCGACGGCGTGAGCAACGAGGCCCACGAGCACCGCAAAGTCGGGAACCTCTTCGACGTCAAGCTCCGCGCCATCGACAATCTCCACAAAGCCGGCATCGACGTCGTGCTCGTCGTGACCATCGTCAACGGCGTGAACAACGACCAGGTCGGACCGATCGTCGAGTTCGCGATCGACAACGCCGACAAAGTCACCGTCGTATCGTTCCAACCGGTGAGCTTCACCGGCCGCGACGAGGACGTCGACGACGAACGCCGTCGCGCACAGCGCTACACCTTGAGCCATCTCGCGCACGACTTGAAGGACCAGCTCGGCGTGACCGAGCCGCTCCGGGACTGGTTTCCGCTGAGCGCGATGAATCCGTTCAGCGACGTGGTCGACTTGCTCCTCGACGCGTCCGAGAAATTCGGCTCGCTGAACTGCGGTTGCCACCCGAACTGCGGCATCGGCACCGTCCTTCTGGTTCACAAGAAAACCAAGCAGATGGTGCCGGTTTCGTCCTTCGTCGATCTCGATCGGCTGCTCCGCGACGTGCAAGAAGTCGCCGACGCCGGGCACGGCCGCACGACGACGCTCGCGCGACTCGGCCTCGCCCTCCTCAAGAATTACCAACCCGAAAACGTCCCCGAAGGCTACGGCTTTCCGGAGCTGCTCCGCCAGGTGGTGAGCCAGACCGGCGCGAAGGGAAAGAAGATCGGCGAGAGCGAAGGGGACTCGACGAGCTTCGAGTGGCGCTTCCTCTTCGTGGCCGGCATGTGGTTTCAGGACCTCTACAACTACGACTTCCGCCGCACCGAGATGTGCATCATTCCGTACGGAACGCAGGAGGGTGAGATCTCGTTTTGCGCCTACAACACCGGCGTCGGCTGGCGGCAGATCATCGAAAAAATGCGCATGACGGCGTCGGTCGCCGATTGGTTCAAAGAACACGGCAAGCATCCGGTGTATGCGAAACACCAACACTTGCCGCTCCCGACCGGCCCCCTCGACGTGGTCGTGCCCGCCGAGCCTCGCGCCAAAAAACGGCTCCCGATCGCTGCACAATGACGCGGAGTTTCACGAGCGACCGAACCTGTACGTGAAAGACAGCGTGAGGTAAGGTCCGCGGCCGATGAAAGCCGCCGGTCTCGCCCTCACGATGTGTGCGTCCGCTCCGATGCTGTTCGCCTGCGCGAGCTCGAAGCTCGAACCGCAAATGGTCTCGTCCGCGGGCCTGCCGGGATATTCGATCCGCTACCCGGCGGCGCTCACCACGACTCAAAGCGCGTTCGACGCGGAAGAGCAGGACGCCGAGAAGCTGTCCGGCGAATTCGCGACTTACCCCGATCACCTGTCGAACCCGAACTGGGCGACGGTGAGGGACGTGTATCAGCTCGCCGACACGGACGGCAAGAGCAGCGACTACGTCGAGCGCGTCGAGCAATCGCAGGACGTCGCGAGCTTCTTCAACGAGCAGAAGCCGGAGATCGAACGACGCATCGGAGGCGCCGCGCAATACGCGTTGAAGGACAAGCAGTGCGACGTGGACGTCGCGACGCCGGTGCGATTCGCGTTCGAGCGATCCGTCGAAAAGCAACTCGAAGACAGCGTGCACGATCGCAGCGACGCCTACGCCGCGATCGATCAATCCGAGGACGCCCTCGGCAAGAAAAACGTCGAACCGTTGCGGACGCAGACCGACGCGATCAGCCGAGCGAGCTACCTCGTGAACGTCGGCATGGTCCACGAGATGCAAAAGATCGATCGGATGGTCGCCGACGGCTCGGACGTGAAGAGCACGCTCGGGCGCACGATCGACGACCTGAACAAGGTGATCGCCGATCCGAAAACGCCCGACGCGAGAAAGAAGGCGGCGACGCAGGAGCTCGCGACGGCGCAGGCGAGCCAGGCCGCCCTCGATCAGGCGCTCACCAACGCGAAGAACGCTCAGAAAACCTTGCAAGACCGGATCAAGAAGGTTCGCGACGACTATGCGAAGGCCTTCGAAGCGCTCGAAGACAAAGTAAAAGCGTCGATCAAGTGAGGGTCTGAACGATCGCCGCGAGCGATCCGTCGACCCCGTGAGGAGGGCCTTCTCGAATGGACTACCAAGAAATTCGCTGGGAGCTCGACCGCGGCGTCGCCACGCTGACCCTGAATCGGCCCGAACGCCTGAACGCGTACACGCCGACGATGCGCGACGAGCTGGTGCGCGCGTTCGAATCGGCGGACCGTGACGACGCGGTCCGCGCCGTGGTCGTCACCGGCGCCGGAAAGGCATTTTGTGCCGGCGCCGATCTGGGCCAAGGCGGCGCGACGTTCTCGCACGAATCGGTGCGGCTCGCCGATTACCGAGACGGCGGCGGCCGCGTCACCTTGGCGATTCATCGCTGCAGAAAGCCGGTCATCGCGGCGATCCAGGGCGCCGCCGTCGGCGTCGGCATCACCATGACGTTGCCGATGGACATTCGCGTGGCCGCCCTCGACGCCAAAATAGGCTTCGTGTTCGCACGACGCGGGATCGTGCCCGAGGCCTGCTCGTCGTGGTTTCTGCCGCGGATCGTCGGCGTCGGAAAAGCGACCGAATGGGTGTTCACCGGGCGCGTCTTTCGCGCCGCAGACGAGGCGCAGTCGGGGCTGTTCAACCACGTCGTGCCCGCCGGCGACGTGCTCCCGAAGGCCGTCGAGATCGCGCGTGAAATCGCCGATCACACGTCGGCCACGTCGGTCGCGCTCGCCAAAGGGCTCATCTGGCACGGCCTCGCCGACGATTCGCCGGAAAAGGCCCATCTGAACGACTCGAAGTGCATGTACTGGGCGGGCATGCAAAAAGATGCTCACGAGGGCATTCAAAGCTTCCTCGAGAAGCGTCCGGCGGCGTTCACCTTGAGCGCCTCGCGCGACATGCCGGATTTCTATCCGTGGTGGAACGAAACCAAAGTCTAAACCCGAGGTGCGGCGCTCGACGGTCCGCGCACGCGCTCCGTCGCATGATGGGGGCCGCGTCGCTGCTCGTCGCGGGTTGCGCCGCGCCGATGCCGAGCGCGAAGCCGCTCGGACGCGGGCTCGTGCCGACCACCGCAGAAGCGCCGCCCACGGGCAAGAAGCGTCGCGACCGCATCGCGCACGCGGACACGAAGAGCCATGGCGCGTCGTCCGCAGCGGACGGCGGCGCGACGCCGGTCGCAGCCAAGGAAGTGGCCGCGGCCGAGCCCGCCGACACGAAGAGCAAGGACAAGCCCGCGACGGCCGTGCCCCAGACGGCGAACGCGCAAGCCTTTGCCGGCGCGTACAGCGGCGATGACGTCGCGACGTATCACCTCGAAGGGCTCCCCGATCGCGTCGAGAAAGATCCCAACGCGAAGCTGACGGTCAAAACTACCGATCCGCACGCCCTGACGTTCGTGCTCATCGACAGCTCGAACGGCAGCGATATCTGCTCACTTTCCGGCAAGATCACCGACACCGGCACCACGATCGATCCTGGGCAGAAATGCTTCGAGCAATCGGGTGACGACTCTTCGACGTCGGCGACGGTGACCGAAGGCACCGCGACGGTCGACGGAAACCACCTAGTGTTCGAAATGAACCTCGATTTCTCGATGAGTATCGGCGACCGCGACTTGACCGGAACGCTCCAGTACCGGTTTCAAGGGAAGCGCTGAGCACGCGGCGCCCTTGTCGGTGCGCCAAAATCCGCACGCGCGCCCTCATCGTATCCCGGGAAACATAAAAGCTCGCTGGAAGGCGCTTCGTTCGCCCATGGCAGCGAGCACAAGGAGCTTTCGATGATTCTGCGTAGTTTCGGCGCGACGCTCACCTGCGTCTTGATTTCGGGAATGGCCCTCACCGCGTGCGGTAGCGACAGCAAGAGCGCAAATGGCGGCTCGAACACTCCGGATGCCGGAGGCGACACCGCGGGCTCGTGCACCACGAAGATGTACGCCAAGTACGGCGCGACGGCGTTCGGCGCCGTCCGGGACAGCATCGTCACGAAGGCGCTCGCGGCTCCGACCGACAAGCTCGGCGATGCGTTCCAGAATTTTGCTTCGCAGAGCACGCCGGCGAAGATCGACACGTTCAAGACCGACCTCGCCGACTTTCTCGTCATGGTCTACGGCGGCCCCAACAACTACATGGGCGTCTCGATGACCGAAGCCCATCAGGGTCTGAACATCACGAGCGACCAGTACGACTATTTCATCACGCAGGTCGTCGTGCCGGCCTTGTCCGACAACCACGTTCTGGAGAGCGACATCACCAATTGCTTCGCGCCGCCGGTGACCGACGCGACCTTCAAGGCGAGCATCGTCGGCAAGTGAACACCGCGAACGCATCGCGCCGGCCCTGGGCGCGTCGGTTGGTCGTGCTCGGCAGCAGTGTGGCGCTCGCGACGGGGTTCGTCGGATTCCTGCACACGAAGACGGCGCGTCCGCTCCTCGCCCAGGTGTTCGGCCTGCACTGCCCCTTCTCCGCCGGCAAGCTGTCTCCGGCGCGTCGCGAAGCCCTTCGGCGCGACGCGTTCCACGTCACGTCGCGCCCCGGCGCGCCGGCGCCGAGCAATGACGCGCTCGGCTTCCCGCTCGGCAAGTGGGCTCGCGCCGACGTCGCGGCGTGGGCTTCCGAACGTCACGTGTCGTGCAAGGACGATTCGAGCGGCGCGAGCGTCGACTGCGACGGCGTCACCGCCGCCGACGTGAACGAAACCGGAAACGAACACGGTTCGCTTTATTTCCGATTCGACCCGTCGAATCGACTCGTCGCGGTGCTTCGCATGGTGCGCGTCCCGAACGCCGACCGCGCGGGCACCTTGGCGCACGAGGAGCGCGCGTCGCTCGCGTCGAAGCTCGGCGCGCCGACCCTGTCGCGAGGCGAGCCGACCGCGGCGTATCTCGCCACGGGCACGTTGGCTCAAGCGCGGGTCGAATATCGCTTCGCCGATTTCGCCGCGATCGCCAGCGCGACGAACCTCGGCCACGACGGCTACTTGCTCACCGAAGAAGCGCAGATCGCCGACTAGTGCAGCGTCCGCGATATGACATCAAGCGTCCCTCCGGGACGCCGCCGCTTCGCGGCCGGACGCTGCACTAGTTTTTCTCGGCGGGGCTGCGCCCCGCGCCCCCGCTTGCTCGCCGGTGAACGAATCGTGACGCCGACGCGACGGGAGCGACGCGTCGCACGGGCATTGACAGCTCCGATATTTAGACTATGTCTAATTCCGGAATGGCTCTCGACTTACAGGAAACGCTACGAAAGAGCGGCATCCGGCCCTCGGCTCATCGGTTGGCCGTGGCGGAATACGTCCTGACGACGGATGAGCACCCTTCGGCCGAACGGGTGCTCGAGCGAGTGACCGGGCGGTTTCCGCTGCTCTCGCGAGCCACCGTTTACAACACGCTGAACCTCTTCGTGCAGAAGGGGCTCCTCAGGGAGCTCGTCCTCGCGGAGGGGAACGTCGTCTTCGACCCGAAGCTCGAACCGCACCACCACTTCGTGGACGACGAAACGGGAAAAATCGACGACATTCCCTGGTCGGCGCTGGCCGTCGGCGATCCGAACAAGATGGCCGGCTACCAGATCCGCGAATACATGGTCGTCATGCGCGGTCGCAAGCTCGGCCGGCCTCGCGTGAACAAGACTCGCTGAGCAACCGTCCCCCGAACCCAATCAATACGAAGTACGAATACGGAGAAGAATGATGCTCGTTCCTGGCCAGAAGATCCCCGAGTTCAAGACGACCGCTTGCGTGAGCACCGACAAGGGCAAGGAGTTCAAGGATGTGAGCTCCAAGGATTTCCCAGGCAAGTGGCTGGTGATTTATAGCTATCCGAAGGACTTCACGTTCGTCTGCCCGACGGAAATCGTGGAGTTCGACAAGAAGGTCAAAGCGTTCGAAGAGCGCGACGCGGTCGTTCTCGGCGGTTCGACCGACAATGAGTTCTCGCACCTCGCCTGGCGCAACAGCCACGCCGACTTGAAGGGCATCAAGCATGCCCTACTCTTCTACTCGCCCGCCATCGCGCAGGGCCTCGGCATCCTGCACCCCGCCGCGGGCGTCGCGCTCCGCGCCACCATCATCGTCGATCCAGACGGAGTGGTCCGCTACGCCGCCGCGAACGATCTGTCCGTCGGCCGCAACGTGGACGAAGTCATCCGCGTCCTCGACGCGCTCCAGACCGACGAGCTCTGCCCCTGCAACTGGAAGGCGGGCGACGAGACGCTCACCGCCAAGCTGAAGAAGGCCGTCTGATCGCCAAAGGGCGCTTGCTGCGAGCACGCGCCCTTCTGACTGCTCTCGGTGCTCAACGTGCACTTGCACGTTTCCGCGCCTCACCCAGTCATCCGACCACGCGGTCTTTGCAATCGCCCTTTGGCTCATGCATGTGGCTCGCTCGCTTCGTGCGGCGTGCCCCATTGAACCGATGAACCCGGCGGAGCGCCCGAACGTGCTCCGCCGTGGAGGCAACATGGAACATCTCGATCAATTGCGGGAGTCGCTGCCCACTGTCGCACGCGACGTCAAGATCAACCTCGGTAACGTCCTCACGCCCGGCACGTTGAACGCCGCGCAGGTGTGGGGCGTCGCGATCGCGTGCGCCTATACGACGCGGAACAAGCCGCTCATCGCGGCGCTCGTCGCCGACGCGAAGCAGGCCGACGCCGGCACGCCGGTGCTCGAAGACGCGCAGGCCGCCGCAATCCTCATGGGCATGAACAACGTCTTTTACCGATTCCGGCATATCGTCGGCAACGACGAGTACTCGGAGAAGCCGGCGCGGCTTCGCATGCAGCGCATCAACCAGCCGGCCACGAACAAGGCCGACTTCGAGCTCTTTTGCCTCGCCGTCAGCGCGATCGGCAATTGCCAGACCTGCATCCGCTCGCACGAGCACACCGTGGTCGAACACGGTCTCACGAGCGACCACATCAACGACGCGGTCCGCATCGCCGCGGTGATCCAAGCCACCGCGATCGCCCTCGACTCGATTCTGCCGGAGTAATCGGCACGGCGGGCGCTCGCCGTCGCTTCGTGTCTCGTCGACGAGTCGACGCGCGCCCCGCTCGGCGTAGTAGATGCGCGCGCGTCACGCACCTCGCCCTCAGTTGAGGGGCGACCGAGTCGTCGACTACGCTGCACGCCGAGGTGGCCGTGGAAAAAATACGATGGTTCTCGGCGCCGAGCGCGCTCTCGACGAGCGGCGCGGCGGGCGTGCTCGCGCTCGTGGTCGCGTGCGGGAGCAGCACGAACCACGGCACAGGATCGGGCGACGCCTCGGCGAACGGCGGCTCAGGCGCATCGAGCAGCGGCGGCGCGAGCGGTACCGGCGCGAGCACATCGAGTAGCGGCGGCGCCGGAGCCTCGGAAAATACCGGCGGGGTCACGGGTTCTGGGGGCTCCCTCGGCGGCGGAACCGGCGGCGGAACGTCGAACGGC
This sequence comes from uncultured Polyangiaceae bacterium, assembly GCA_964506835.1. GTDB lineage: Bacteria > Myxococcota_A > Polyangia > Polyangiales > Polyangiaceae > DASZVB01. The sequence continues at coordinate 117,404 of CAZDNG010000008.1, read as the reverse complement.
GGCGCGGGCGGATCGTCGAATGGCGGCGCGGGCGGATCGTCGAGCACCGGCGGCGCGACCAGCGACGGCGGGATCGCGACGCGGCGTCCTTTTCCGGACACGACGTCGAGCATTTCGATCCTCACCGATCAATTGCCGAACCTGACGTCTGCGCAGCAGCATTTCGTCGTCACGCATTACGTCGGCACCGAGAAGCAGACGGTCGCGCAGTCGGAGCCGCTTCGCGCGCTCTCGCCGAATTTCTTGGTCCTCCACTATCACCTGTCGATGTGGCAATCGGCGCCTGCCGTGGACTTCATCATCGACGGCAAGACCTGGGGCAACGATTACCCGACCGTGACGACGCACGAAGACTGGTTCCTTCACGACGCGTCGAATCAGCGACTCGCGAGCACCGCGGACGGCAAGCTGCTCATGAACCTGTCCAACGCCGACTTCGCGGCGTACTGGACGAGCTCGCTCGAAAGCCAGGTCGACGCCGGCGACTACGACGGCATTTTCTTCGATTCGGCCTCGCCGGCGCTCCTTCAGGCCGAAGTCGGCGCGCAAGATCCCCCGCTCGCCACGACCGGCGCGAAGGACAACGCGCTCCCCGAGCTCGGCAATCGCACGTTCATCGACGCCTGGCAGACGTGGATGAGCGCGCTCGACGCGGCCCTCGCGAAAAAGGGCATCCCCCTCATTCCGAACACCAGCGCGTTCGTGACCGGCTGGGACAACACGAACTACGGCCTGACGCACGGCGCGTTCGTCGAAGGGTTCGCGTCGCGGACCTTTGCGGCCAGCGACTGGAAGGCGTCGACGAACGAGCTCCTCGCGCTCGCGGCGGCGCACAAGATCCTCATCTTGCAGAATTACCTGAGCGCGGCGACCGACGTCGCGACTCGGCTCTACTATCTCGGCAACTACCTGCTCGTGAAGAGCGACCGGAGCTACCTCGAGTACTTCGCGGCGGGGCCGCTCGAGTGGTACCCCGAGTGGTCGCTCGCGCTCGGCGCGCCCACGACGACGGGAGCGACCGTCGATGATCTCACGAGCGGCGGCGTGTACCGGCGCGACTTCGAACACGGCGCGGTGCTCGTGAATCCGACCGGCGCGACGGTGACCGTCTCGCTCGGCGCGGGGTATCAGCACGTCGTGCCGACCGGCGGCGGCGCCGTCGACGACGCGGGCGACGAACCCGGTTCCCTCACGATGACGGCCGTCACGTCTCTCGACGTCGCCGCGAACAGCGCCGAAATCGTCTTGAAGTAGCGCCTCAGAACAGCGCGGGATCGGTGTACGTGCCGAAGACGTCGCGGAGCACGTCGCAGACCTCTTGCTCGGTGGCGTAGGCCTTGGCGGCGTCGATGATCGGCGGCATGAGATTCTCGGAGGACGTCGCGGCGCGCCGCACGGCGCCGAGCGCGCGTTCGACGTCGCCCGACGACCGCGCAGCCTTGACCCGCCGAAGCTCGGCGATTTGCGCCCGCTGGACGGCCTCGTCGATCTTCAACGTCGGAATGCGACTGGCCCCGCCGCCGCTCTTGAACTGGTTCACGCCGACCACGACGCGCTCGCCCCGATTGATCTGTCGCTCGAGCTCGTAGCTGCTCCGCGCGATTTCGCGTTGCGGAAATCCCTCTTCGACGGCGCGCAGCATTCCGCCCATCTGATCGATTCGGGCGATGATCGCGAGCGCGTCGCTCTCGAGGCGATCGGTGAGCCATTCGAGGTGGTAGCTTCCACCAAGCGGGTCGATGACGTTCGCGACGCCGGTCTCGTTCGCGATGATCTGCTGCGTGCGGAGCGCGATGGTCACCGCATCCTCGGTCGGAAGCGCGTACGTTTCGTCGAGCGAATTGGTGTGAAGCGATTGCGTGCCGCCGAGCACCGCGGCGAGCGCCTGAATCGCGACGCGCGCGACGTTGTTGTACGGCTGCTCTGCCGTCAAGGTCACCCCCGCGGTCTGGGCGTGCGTGCGGAGCTTCGTGCTCGCCGGGTTCTTCGCGCCGAAGCGCTCTTTCATGAACCTGGCCCACATGCGTCGCGCGGCGCGAAATTTCGCGATCTCTTCGAAGAAATCGTTGTGGACGTCGAAGAAGAACGAGAGCCGCGGAGCGAACTCGTCCACGTCGAGGCCGCGTGCGATGCCCGATTCGACGTACGCAAGACCGTCGGCGAGGGTGAACGCAAGCTCTTGCACCGCCGTCGCGCCGGCTTCGCGAATGTGATAGCCGCTGATGGAAACCGGGTTCCAGCGCGGGGTTTCGCGCGCCGAAAATTCGATGGTATCGGTGACCAGGCGCATCGCCGGCCCGGGGGGAACGAGCCAAGCGTGCTGGGCGATGAACTCCTTCAAGCAGTCGTTCTGCGTCGTGCCGCCGATCGCCGACCTCGGGATACCGCGCGCGTCGGCGAGCGCGACGTAGAACGCGAAGAGTACGATCGCCGGACCGTTGATGGTCATCGACGTCGTGATCCGCTCGAGAGGAATGCCGGAGAACAGCACTTCCATGTCGCGCAGCGTATCGACCGCGACGCCGCACATTCCCACTTCGCCGAGCGCGCGCGGCGAGTCGGAGTCGTATCCCATCAAGGTCGGAAAATCGAAGGCCGTGGAGAGCCCGGTTTGTCCCTCCGAGACGAGGTAACGAAAGCGCGCGTTCGTTTGCTCCGGCGTTCCGAAGCCGGCGAACATGCGCATCGTCCAGAGCTTGCCGCGATACATCGTCGGCTGGACGCCGCGAGTGAACGGGTACTCGCCCGGAAGCCCGATGTCGCGACGATAGTCGGGACCCGGGTCACCCGGCGTGACGAGGTCCGGCACTTCGACGTCGCTCCACGTCGAGAAGCGCTCGAGCCGCGGAGGCACCTGGTCGTAGGAGCGCTTCACCGGCCCCTCGCGCCACGCGACGAGATCGCGCCGAATCGCGAGCACTTCGGCGTCGGACAACGCCGGCGCTTCGCCGTCCGCGAAGAACCGACTTTCGGCAAGGTCGCTGGAAAATGCCTGAGCCATGTTGCGAGACCGTTCGGCTGTCGAGTGTAGCGCAAGACGGCGGGAGGCGAAGCGCACCGCCTCGGTAACTCCGAAGAGCCCGCTTTCGCGCCGCAACGCGCGCCATTCTCGCGGTTCGCGAGTGCCGGCGTCTCAGGCGACGCTGCGTGCGTCGCGCGCGGTGGACGCCGGAGCCGACATCAGCGACGGACAGCGGCGGCGGTAGCGCTCGCAACGCTCCACGAATTCGCGCGTGCTCTTGGGCATCGGGACCCGCGCACGCGTGATGTAGAAGACGAGCTTCTTGCCGGCGCGAATGAGCCGCACGCCTTCGGCGGCCCATTCTCTCTCGAGCGGCGTCGGTTCGGCGGGAAGGATGGGCTCGAAGGCGGCGAGCTTCTCACCCAAGACGACGAACGACGTCCACACCTCGAAGATGTCTTTGTCGGTGCGAAGCGTCTCGCTCTTCAGCTTGGCCGCGTGCGCGAAGTCGACGATGAGCGGGTCGACACCGGCGAACATCGGGCTCGCCCCGAGATTGCTCCGGAGTACGTCGGCGATGCGATCGATGGCGGCCATGGTCTGCGCGATCTTCACGTAGCGGCTCTTGTAAAACTCCTCGATGGGAAACAGGAACGCCTTGAACGGCTCACCCCAGAGCTCGTCGATGCCTTCTTCGCCACTCCGGTGGAGCACCATCTTGCCGAGGTCGAGCGCCTCTTTCAGGTGATCGCCGCATTGGCCCATCAGCGCGTCGTCGTGATGGATCTGAACGCCCATCGACTGAATCTCCACGAGCTTCTTGAAGATGTCGGCGGCGCGGTTGAAGAGCGCCCCGGCGAGCATCGCCGCTTTCACGCGCCGTCGATCGGGATCGGTCTCCGACTCGAAGACCTCACGCGCTTCGTCGAGCCGGTTTCCCGGGACGTTCAGGCCGTGTTCGACGTGGTTGAAGAGCCGCCGCGTGAGCGCTTCGATGAGCTGCCGCTTCGCGCGAAGCGTGTCGGCGGGAACCTCGTACGCCTTGATCCAGTAGCCGTCGTAGTAAACGCGCAACGTGCCGTCGATGATCCGAGACGTGCCGGGCGCTGTCTCTCTCTCCATGGCGCTTTGCTCCGACAATGGATCCATGAAATTCCCGGGGCGCGCTCCGAAGGGGTGAGCGCTTGCCGTGCGAAAACCGCGCGAGCACGTCGATTCTAGAATTCTCGCGCGCGGAAGCCACCGCACCTCGCCGTCTCGCGTCGATTTTTCGTCGCGCACGCGTCGCGCACGGCGAGACGAGACGTCGCACCCGGCGGGGGGCGACGTCCGAGGCGGAAATGCGACGCGCCGATCGCGCTCGTGACGCCCACGAAACCTGCACGACGCCAGACGACGAGCGGCCACTAGCGGTCGGCGGGATCGATGAGCAGAATGACGTCGCCGCCTTCGTTTCTCGTCGATGCGGGCGGAGACGGCCGGGCGCGCCCCCACAGAGGCGGAGCCCGTCGCGGTAAGCACCCAAATCTAAACGACAAATTTGCCCAATTCGCGGGTCTTGGCGAGCATCGACGGCGGTTTCTGCTAGCTTCCCGCGCGAACTCGGCCTGACGCGAAAAACGGGCGACGCCACGCGGCGCGTGGAACCCGATCGACGAGAAGGCAAAACGCGGAAAAGAGTGCGCGCGATCGCGCTCGAAGCCCCCGTCGAGTTCGTAACACCTGAAGAGGCCTGACGATGATCACCGCAACAGAGATCTCGATGAACTTCGGAGGCAAAGTCCTCTTCGACGGCGTCACGGTGACGTTCAACGCCGGTGAGCGCTACGGCCTGACCGGACCGAACGGCTCCGGCAAGTCGACGTTCATGAAGATCCTATCCAGCGACGTCGAGCCGGTGGGCGGCTCGGTGAACGTGCGCGGCCGTCTCGGCATCTTGAAGCAGGATCAAGCGCTCTACGCGGAGCACCGGATCCTCGACGTCGTCCGCATGGGAAACCCGGCGCTCTGGGCCGCGATCGAGGAGAAGGAAGCGCTGCTCTCGAAGGGCGACGACCTCAGCGACGAGGACGGCATGCGCCTCGGCGAGCTCGAGCTCGTGATCGCCGAAGAGAACGGCTACACCGCCGACGCGGAAGCCGCCGTGCTCCTCGAAGGCCTCGGCGTTCCCGAGAAGCTTCACGAACAGAAGCTCGACGTGCTGAAGGGCGGCGACCGCGTGCGCGTCCTCCTCGCGCAGGCGCTGTTCGGAAATCCCGCGTCGCTTCTGCTCGACGAGCCCACGAACGGGCTCGACATCGGCAGCATCCGTTGGCTCGAGAGCTTCTTGATGGCCTACGAGGGCGCGCTCATCGTCATCAGCCACGATCGCCACTTCTTGAACGAGGTCGCGACGAAGATCGCCGACGTCGATTTCGAGACGATCATCGTTTACCCCGGCAACTACGACGACATGGTGTCCGCGAAGGCCGAGGCGCGCGGGTCGCTCGAGCTCGCCAACGCCGCCCGGCAGAAGAAAGTGGAAGCGCTGCAGGAGTTCGTGCAGCGGTTCCGAGCCGGCTCGCGCGCGAGTCAGGTGAAGTCGCGCGAAAAGCAGGTCGAGCGCGAGAAGAAGGCGATGAGCGACCTCAAGCGGTCGAACATCGAGCGTCCCTTCATCCGATTCGAGCAGGCGCGCCCGAGCGGCAAGAACGTCCTCAGCATCGTGAACCTGTCGAAGAGCTTCGACGACCGGGTCATTTGCAAGGGCTTCAACCTGAGCGTCGCGCGCGGCGATAAAATCGCCATCGTCGGCCAGAACGGGATCGGCAAAACGACGCTGATGCACCTCCTCAACGGCGACCTGAAGTCGGACTCGGGGCAGATCGACTGGGGCTACGAGACGCGCGTCGGATACATGCCGCAGGAGCACTTCGAGGTGATCACGCCCTCCGACGAAACGGCGCGCGACTGGCTCGCGAAGTTCATGACCAAGGTCGACGAAGAGAGCCTCCGGGCGCTCTTCGGACGGCTCTTGTTCAAGAAGGACGAACCGCTGAAGCCGACCAAGGTGCTGTCCGGTGGCGAGACCGTTCGGCTCCTGCTCGCGCGCGTCATGCTCGCGCAGCCCAACGTGCTCTTGCTCGACGAACCGACGAACCACCTCGATCTCGAGTCGATTCGCTCGCTCACCGAAGCGCTCAAGGTATACGAAGGCACGGCGCTGTTCGTCACCCACGACCGCAACATGGTCGAACGCGTCGCGTCCCGGGTCATCGAAATGTCCGATGAAGGCGTGCGCGAATTGTCGCCGGAAGAGTTCCAGGAAGGCCGCTTCCTGGTGAAGCACGGCGTATACGAAGAGCCGTCCGCGCGCTGAGCGGACGCGCGGCGAACGGCGCGAGCGACGAGACGGGGCGCCGCGAGAATGAATTTTCCTGCATCGCCGTGCGCGTCGCGGCCCGGCACCGTGATCGAAATGTCGCGGCTTTTCGACTTCGCTTGACACCCGATCTCAGGGCGGCATGTTGAGCGGTGGGAGAGACCTGCATGCTTCGAAGGCCGACGATTCGCATTTCGTCTCTGGTTTCGATCGTCACGCTCGCCGCAGAGTCGGCGTTTGCGCAAGGCACGCCACCGCCGCCACCGACCAGTCCGCCGCCACCGCCGCCGAACGCAACGAATCTGCCGCCACCGCCGCCGAACGCAACGAACCTGCCGCCACCGCCGCCCGTGGGTTCGCCTCCGGTCGTCACTCAGATCGGGCCAGGGCATGCACGATTCCGTCAGCCTCCACCGCCGCCGGCCGGCGCGTTCGACGTCGAGTACACGCCGCGCGATCCGTCGGTGACGCTCCTCATGATGAACGGGCTCGCGCCGGTGGAGCGTTTTCACCGCGGTTGGTACGGCTGGTACTACGGCCGCGGCTACGCGCCCTCGTATCAACCGATCTGCAGCGGCCCCTGCGCGGTGCGTTTCGCGCCGGGCGAGTACGATTTCGCGCTCGAGAAAGACGGCAAGGTCGTCCCCGCGCGCGCGCCGGTTTATCTCTCGAGCCCGACGCGCATCGACGCCACCTACGTCGATCGCAGCGGGCTCCGCGTCGCCGGCGCGATCATCGGGATCGGCGGCATCATCGCCGGCACGATCATGATCTTCGCATCCGCCGACCGAAACACGGTGTGCGATCCGGGCGGCTGCTACGACCAAACCGACGTGGACGGACCGCTGCTCGCCGGCGGCATCCTCGTCGTCGTCGCGTCGGCGATCACCGGCTCGGTGCTCGCGTGGCAACACGACCAGATTCACCTCGCGCTCACGCCGCTCCGTACCGCGTCCCTCGAGGCCGTGCCGGGCTATCGCCTTGGCGCTCAGCCGCCCCTCGAAGGGGCGGCTCTCACGATGAAATTCTGAGGGCGCGTTCGTCTCAGCGCGTCGGATCGGCGAGCAGCGCTTCCGCGTCCGCTGCGGCGCGTAGGATGGCGTCGGACCGCTTCTTGAACGCGCCGATCTGGTCGGGATGCGTGACGATGTAGAGGCGATTTCGGTGAATCGCGTCGATCACGCATTTCACGACCACGTCGGTGGACACGCCGCCATCGACGAGAGCCGACGCGCCTTTGCCGATATTTCGGCGGAGCTCGACGTCCTCGGCGCTCAACCCGGCGTCGAGCTCGGCCGGACGATTGCGTTCGGCGTCGCCGAGCCGCGTCTTCACGAAGGCCGGACAGAGCACCGACACGCCGACGTTCGAGCCGTGGAGCTCGGCGCGCATGGTCTCGGAGATCGCGACGACCGCGTATTTCGTCGCGGTGTACGCGCTCATGAACGGCGCGGTCACCAGGCCGCCGAACGACGCCGTGTTCACGACGTGGCACCGGTCGCCCTGCGCGAGCATGCGCGGCACGAACGCGCGAATGCCGTTCGCGACGCCCGTCAAGTTGACGTCGATGAGCCATTTCCATTCGCGGGCAGAGAGCTGCCACGTCGCGGCCGAGCGCTGCACGCCGGCGTTGTTGCAGAGCACGTTGACCTTGCCGAAGCGCTTCACCGATTCGTCCGCGAGCCGCTCGACCGCGGCTTCGTCGGCGACGTCCGTCTTCACGCCGATCACGTCCGGGGTCGTGGCGCGGAGTTTCCCGACCGCCTCTTCCAGCGCGCGGTCTTCGATGTCCGCGATGACGACCTTCATTTTTTCGATCGCGAACCGTTCGGCGAGCGCGAAGCCGATACCGCTCGCGCCGCCGGTCACGATCGCGACCGCACCTTCGAGTTTGTCCATGAACTTTTTCGATCCTTCATCCCATCAAAGCGGAGCGCGGCCCGGGCCGCCAGACCGATTTGAGTGCGTGAGCGGCGAGTCGCTCGGGTAGATTCGCGAGCGTCGATGACCCTTCGTCGATGGTCCTCCGCGGTCGTGCTCGGTCTTCTCGCGGGTTGCGCTTCGCGTCGAAGCGAGCCGACGGAACCGACGTCAGCGCCGGCGCGATCGGTCGAAGCGAATCCAGGACGGAGCAACGCGTCGAACGCCGGCGCGAACCGGGCGACGCGCATGGAGACGCCGACGGCCAGCAAGCCGCTCTCGGTCGACGCGGCGTCGCCCAGCGAGAGCGCGCGCGTCGCTTCGTCCGCGGCACGGCCGAATGGCCCCGCACAGTTTCCGCCCGCGGACTTCCCTCCCCCGTCGACAAAAAGCGCCGCGCCCGGCGACGGCCGTTGGACGCCGTTCGTCGCGAACGCGGACCCCGCGTCGCCGCTCGTCGCGCGCACGGTCGTACATCCGCATCCCGACAGCAAATGGGGTCACGGTGACCGTCGCCGCGGTCGATCTTGAACGGCTTCGGATCCGGTTCGTTCCCGGCACCGACGACCTGCTGTGGGCCAAGCGAACGCCGAGTGCCGACGCGGGCCTCGTCCCCCACGCGGATCTCGACGGCTTGGTTGCCATGATGAACGGCGGCTTCCAACCCAAGCACGGGCACTTCGGCATGATCGCGAACCGCGACGTCATCGTGCCGCCGCGACCCGACGCTTGCACGCTGGTCGTCGGCGACGACGGCTCGGTGCGCCTCGGCCCCTGGGCATCGCTCGCGCCGCTCGACGAGCACGCCGAGAGCCTCCGGCAAACGCCGGCGTGTCTCGTTTTGGGGGGCGCCCTGCACGCCGATCTGCTTCGCGGAAACGACAAGCGGTGGGCGGGGCACGCGAGCGATCTGCAGACCCGTCGGCGCTCGGCCATCGGCATCGACGCGTCCGGCAAGGTGCTCCTTTACGGGATCGGCGAAGAAGGCGACCCGCGGTGGCTTGCGGAAGGCATGCGCGCCGCGGGCGCCGTCGCCGCGGCGGAGTTCGACATCAACTGGTATTGGACGCGGTTTCTCGCGTTCGCTCGCGACGCGACCGGAGCGATGCGGATCTCGTCGTCGTTGATTCCGAAAATGGAGCATCAATCCGATAGCTACGTCGCGCGACCGTCGACGCGCGACTTCTTCTATTTCGTGCGGCGCTAGCCTCGAGTTCGGCGATCTCGGGTCTCAGGCCACCACCGACACCCAATGCGCGAGCCACACCGCGATCGTCAGCGCCGCGCTCGCAACGGTGCTCGACCGAATCCATCGTCCGAGAATGCCCGATAGCACCGAACGACATTGAAGCTCGGCAGCGCCGAGAAGGAGGAGCGAAACGCCGAACACGACGAGGCCGGCCACGGCGATCGGCGCCGCGGGAAAGACGCGGAGCGCATCGGCGACGGCGCCGTGGAGCGCGAGCGCGACGCCGCGTGTAACCCCGCACATGGGACACGGCACGCCGATCGTCGCGAACACGAAGCACCGCACGTCGAGGGGATGCCCCAGAAAAAAAGCCCGCGACGGCGTCGCGTCGAAGCAAAGCCGGAGCGCCACGAGCTGAACCAGCACCGCAGCGCCGAGCGCGAGCGGCGCGGCGCCGCGATGAGCGCGCCACGCGCTACGCGCCGGCACGGTCATCGGCGAGCGACGCTCATCGTCCGGCGGGGTTGTTGATGACGAAGCAATTGACGGCCTTGTCGTGGAGCGTCTGACGGCGCGGATCCCAGAGCGGCCACAAGAGATCGAGCAACCCGCCGAGCGGCACCATCGAAAGGCCGATCTGCGCGAGGAGCCGGATGAGCGCCGTGGTCGTCGGAAGCAACGCGCCGTTCACGTCGACGACCTTGAGCTTCATGACGCCCTGGCCGATGGAGAAACCGCGCTTGCTCACCAGGTAAACGCGATTCCAGAGCCCGACGCCGAGCGCGGCGAGCGGGAACGCGAGGAGCATGATGCACCAGGTGCCCATGAACGCGCTCGCGGCCGCGCCGCTCGGATCGGCCGCGCCGAGGAGGCCGCCGAACGCCGCCGAGATCGCGGTGTAGCCGACCAAGAGCACGGTCATGGCGCCGCCGACGAACAAGCTGTCGATGAGGTACCCGATCGCGCGAGTCCCCCAAACGGCAAGGTCCATGGTCGGAAGTGGCATGCCGGGGGTGCCGGCCAGGGAAAACCCTTGCACGCCCGATTGCGGCGTTCCCCACGACGCGGACGGCGAGGTCGGCGCGGCGGGTGGCGGCGCGCCGGCAGCCCCAGCACCCCACGGAGACGTCGGCGGCGGCGCGCCGCCGGGCGGCGCACCCCACGACGCGGACGGCGCTGCACCGGGTGGCGCCGCGGCGGGTGGCGCCGCGCCCCACGCGCCCGGAGCAGCCGCGGGCGGCACGTACGGGGGCACGCCGGGAACGCCCGCCGCGTACGGCGTTTGCGGAACCACGGGCGCGACCGCGTAGTGCGGCGCTGCCGCGACCGGATTCACGCCGGGAAGCGGGCCCGGTACCTCGGCCATCACCTGCGTTCCGCCCGCCATCGGCACGGCTTTCACCAACGTGATGGAGCTGCTGCCGAGTCGAACCGGCTGATTGAGCTGCATCACGTGCGGGGCCGTCAATCGGCGCCCCTGCGGATCATAGGTGCCGTTGGTCGACCCGGTGTCGGTGACGAGCACGCGACTCGGCTGCACCTCGAGCATCGCGTGACGCGCCGACGAATTGACGTCGCCGAGGACGATGTCGCCCATGTCGCGCCCAATTTGGTACGCGCCCACCGCGAGCGAGCGCTCCTCGGTGCGGCCGTCGTGATATGCGATTCTAACGACTACTGCGCTCATCTAGCTGTTCCCATCGGTTCGCTTCCGCCTCTACGTACTACCTTCGCGACTCATCCCCCCGCTTCGAGAAAAAATCAGGGGCATCCAGAAATGGAGACGTCACCGCTCGTCGCGAGCGTCGGTTCGTCGCCGTTGGCCGCGTCGACGACGGTCACCGAAATCCGCACGGGGCCCGCACAAGCCGCCGTCTCGTCGCTCGTCGACAGCGTGTTCTGGTCGGTGAGCGTGAACGCGAGCGACGGGTGGTCGCCGGGCTTCAACGTCAGGGGGAAACCATCGCCGGAAGGGGTCGCGTCGAGGACGTGGAGCGTCGCGTTGGTATTTGCCGTGACGAGGTCGATGCTCGGCGCGGTCGCGACCGTCGAATCGTGCGACGCGAGGTCGCCGAGCGCCAGATCGAGCGCGAAGGCCCCGGAAAGCGCCGTGACGAGGGACCCAGCGGTCACCGAGAGCGTCGCGCCGGTTACGTCCGCCGTGAGCTTCACGCGGTCCGGACTGGTGTCCACACAGGCGGTCGCACCGAGCGCGAACGCGAGAACGAGCAAGGATGGGCTCCGCACCACCGCGGGAGGGTCACACGCCCGAAGCGGGCGAGCAAGGCGTTCGGGCCCGACGCTTTCGAAGCGATATAGTAACGACCGAGTGTCGCGGTCTCGTCGCAGCATCCCCTTCACATTGGCGTGCGCGTTCGCGTCCGCATTGGTGACCGTGCTGGCCGGTTGCGGAGCGCACCCCGCGCCGGCCGTCGCGCCGTTGCCGAGCCTTTCGACGCTGCGATCACCGGGAAAATTGCTAGCAACGACGGGAACCCGCTTGCCGATCGCGCCGGCCCTTCCCGTCGCGCCCGGCGCGTCCGTCGCGGTAACCTCGCCGACGAACCCCGAGCAGGCGCCGCGCAGCGTCATTCCGCTCTCCGCGACGTTCGGCTCGGCCGATCCGCTGACGCTCGTCGCGGCGGCGCCCGATCGCCGCTGGGTCGCGATTTGCCAAGCCCGCACCGACACGAACGGCGACGGCAAAACCACGGTGACGGTCGGCGCACAGGGCGCGCTCGGCGGCGATCGTCTCGACGGCTATTTCATCGACGCGCCCGGCGTCGGCACGAAAATCGACGCGTTCGGCGGAAGCGATCCCACGGGCAGATACGTCGCGCTGGTCCGCGACGGCAAGCTCCGTCTGGTCGATACGACCACCCACGTGGACACGGACTTGTCCGCCCAAGGCGCCGACGTCCGTGACGACGAGAGCCCGTTCGTGCATCCACGCGCCGTCGCGTTCGATCCGACCGGAAAGCGGATGCTCTATCTCCGGCTCCGCGGGGAGGCGTCGCTCGTCGTCGTGCGGGAGCTCGCGACGGGGGCGGAAACGGCGCTGGATCCGGGGCCGGGCCTCCTCTGGCGCGCCGAATTCGACGTGACCGGAGCCTGGGTCATTCTGCGCGTCGTGACCGGCGACGCAAACGACGGCCGGCGTCTCGAATGGCCCTTCGCCGAGGCGAAGGGGCAAAACCTTCGCTGTGGCGGCCCCCTGCCGCGCTATCGCTTGCCCGCCCATCCGCGCGGCGAACCGCTCACCCGCATCGTCCGCACCGACGGCGCCGGCGGCGCCATCGACGCGCCGGGACTCGTCTTGCCCCTCGACGGCGCGTGGCTCGTGCGCGACCCCGACGAAACCCTCACCGTCGTGAAACCGGGCGGCGTCCGGGTGACGGTCGCCAAAAAGACGTGCGAGTCACGCCTCGTGCACGGCGACCCGGTGCGGCACCTCCTCGTGATCACGTGCGCGTCGAAGAAGAAGTATCGCACCGACGTCGACCTGGTCGCCGAAGGGAAAGTGTTGCCACTCGGCGTCGAGCTCACCGTGGGCGGCGGCGATTCGACGTTCGCCGAATTGCCGCGCCTCGTTCCGATGCATCCGGGAACCGACGCGGTCTTGCTCGATCTGGATCGACGCGAGCTCGAGCACCTCCAGGCCGGCGATCACGTCATCGCGACCTCTGGTCGGCGCGCCCTCGTCCTTCGCGGCGCGTCCCTCGTCGTCCACGAGCTCGGCGGCAAAGAGCAGCGCTTCGATCGCGAGCTCGCGCATTTTTCGCACTACTTGCGCGCCGGCTCGACGTTCTTCGTCGCGCCGTACGTCGTCGATCTGAACCGCGACGTGCTGCTCGGGCAAAGCGAGCTACCCGCCCTTGCCCTCGCCGTGGACGGGGCGCTGCTCGTCGCCGAAGGTCGAACCGCCGACGCCACGCACCTCGCAGGGGGCCCCCTCAAATGGAAAATGCCGGACGCGGTGCCCGTACCCTCGGCGAAGAGCCCGGTCGCCGCTGCGCCCTGACCCGCTCGAGCCGCAGCCCTCGTTCATGGACAACGTCACGCATTCGCTCGCGGGCTGGCTCGTCGCCGAAGCGACGCTCGCGATGCGCGCGGGCTCGCGTTCCCCCGGCGCGCCGAGCGCAGGCTTTCGAACGACGCTCGTCGCGACGTCGATCGTCGCGAACAACCTGCCGGACTTCGACTTTCTCTATCGCGGCATCACCCCCGGGAAGCTCGGCTATCTCTTGCACCATCGCGGGCACACGCACACCGTGCCCGGCGCGCTCGCCCTCGGCGTCCTGGCGCTCGCCGTCGCGCTCGGCGTTTCGCGATGGCGACGCGCGACGTTTCTTCCCGCCGAACGGCTCACCGTGGTCGCGCTCGCGCTCGCCGGTCCGCTCCTTCACGTCACGATGGATTTCCAGAACAGCTACGGGGTGCACCCGTTCTGGCCGCTCTACGACGGTTGGTTTTACGGCGATTCGATCTTCATCGTCGAACCGCTGCTCTTCGCCGTCGCGCTCCCGCCGCTCATTTTCCTCGCCGAGAGCCGGCTCGTTCGCGGTTTGTTGGGGGTGCTCTTGGCCGCGATCATCGTCGCGGGAGCGACGCGTCGCTTCGTTCCACTCGGCTCGGCGCTCGCCATCTCGGTGCTCGCCGTCGGCTCGACGTTCGTCGCGTCGCGCTGTCGTCCGGACGCCCGCGCGTTCGTCGGCATCGCCGGCTGGGTTGCGATCACCCTGACGTTCATCGTCGCGGGGAAACTGGCGTCGCACCTCGTCCGGGCGTCGAGCGCGTCATTTTTTCCGACCACCGAGGTGGTCGATGACGTTCGAACGCCGATGCCGGCCGATCCGCTCTGCTGGTCGATCTGGGTGCTCGGCACGGACGGCCCGGACTACGTGGCGCGAAAGGCCGTCGTCTCGGTGTGGCCCGGCGCCGTGTCGTCCGAGCGATGCGCGGGGCTCGAACGAAATGCACCCGTCGCGTCACGACCGACGCAAATCACCGCCGACCACGCGGTCGCCTGGTACTCGACGTTTGCCCGTCCGGTCTCCGAGCTTCGCGATCTTCCGCGCGCCAATTGCACGGCCGCGGCGTTTCTCCGGTTCGCGCGCGCGCCGTTCTGGACGCCCCCGGGAAGTGGATGGCGCACGATCGGCGATTTGCGGTTTCGCGGAAACCAGGGATTCGGCTTTGCCGAGGTCACCGCAGGCGCCGCCCCTTGCCCGAAAAATGTTCCGCCGTGGACGCCGCCGCGCGTCGATCTCCTGCGCTGACGAAGCCTCGCTCGCACGACGACCTCGGTGTAGCCTCGCGGACCCTTCAAGGAGCCGACCCATGAGAGAAGCCGTCATCGTTTCGACCGCCCGTACCCCGATCGGAAAGGCCTACCGCGGCGCCTTCAACGACACCCAATCGCAAGAGCTCGGCGGACACGTGATCCGCGAAGCCGTGAAGCGCGCGAAGCTCTCTCCCGAAGAAGTCGAAGAAGTCATCCTCGGCGCGGCGATGCAAGAAGGCTCGCAGCGGTTCAACCTCGCGAGACAAGCAGCCCTCGCCGGCGGACTCCCGGTCACCGTGAGCGGCATGACCGTCGATCGACAGTGTTCGAGCGGGCTCATGGCCATCGCGACGGCCGCGAAGGAGATCATCACCGACGGCGTGAACATCGCCGTCGGCGGCGGACTCGAATCGATCAGCCTCGTGCAGAACGAGCACGCGAACCGCTATCGAACGACCGACGAGGCGCTGCTCGCCCTCCACCCCGACATGTACATGCCGATGATCGACACGGCGGAGGTCGTGACGAAGCGCTACGGCATCTCGCGCGAGCTGCAAGACGAGTACGCGCTCGAGAGCCAGCGCCGGACCGCGGCCGGGCAACAAGCCGGCAAGTTCGACGACGAGATCGTCCCGATGCCGACCCGTCAAGCCGTCGTCGCGAAGGACACCAAGCAGGTGAGCTACGTCGACGTCACTTTGAAGAAGGACGAAGGGAATCGCCCCGAGACGACGCTCGACGGGCTCCGCTCGCTGAAGCCCGTGCGCGGCGAAGGGTTCTCGGTCACCGCCGGCAACGCGAGCCAGCTCTCCGACGGCGCCAGCGCGTGCGTGCTCATGGAGGCAAAGCTCGCCGAGAAGCGCGGGCTCACGCCGCTCGGCATTTATCGCGGCATGGCCGTCGCGGGGTGTGCGCCCGACGAGATGGGCATTGGACCGGTCTTCGCGGTGCCGCGGCTCCTCGAACGGAACGGCCTGAAGCTGAAGGACGTGGGGCTCTTCGAGCTGAACGAAGCCTTCGCGGTGCAGGTCATCTATTGCCGTGACCAGCTCGGCATTCCGAACGACATCCTGAACGTGAATGGCGGCGCGATCAGCATCGGGCACCCGTACGGCATGAGCGGCGCGCGGATGATCGGCCACGCGCTCATCGAAGGTCGACGCCGAAAGGCGCGCTACGTGGTCGTCACGATGTGCATCGGTGGCGGCATGGGCGGCGCGGGTCTCTTCGAGATCGCGTGACGTTTCCCCACGTGCATCGCTTTTGCGACCGCGTGACGTTTCCCCACGCGCGTCGCTTTGCGACCGCGTGATGTTTCCCCACGCGCGTCGCTTTTGCGACCGCGTGACGTTTCTATGAGAAGCGCGCGACGCGTTTTGCGTGCGTGGCGCGCCCACCCGAGTCGTCGTTCGGAGACACTTCCGCGAGCGCGTTTCGCGTTGTTTTCTCGACGTAGCGGTTTGTCTCGCGGCCCTCCCGTGAGGCCAAATGTCGCTCGAGTGGGCGGGTGCACGGCAAGATGATCGCGGACGCGCGAGCCGAAGCCGGCCAATTCCGCGCGCCGCGTCAGAGAACGAGCCCTGGAACGAGAGTTGCTCAGTGGAGTGACGTCTCGCTGCTTCTCTTGGTTTTCCGCGAAAGCTATTACGCAGCGATTGCCGAAGGAACAGACCATGTCCGCTGTGGAACCGATTCAACTGATCGCCGACGTGACTCCGATGAAGTCATTCGGCGATGGGTCTTCCGTCGATTCTGCCCGTGAGATCCCGGTGCTGCCGGGCGACGTCATCGCCGGCCGCTACGTCATCGAGAGCATCCTCGGCGCCGGTGGCATGGGCGTCGTTTATTTGGCGCGCCACGTCGACCTCGAGCACGCCGTGGCGATAAAATTCCTCCGCCCGGCATTTGCACACCGCGAGACGATCGTTGCGCGGTTCCTCGAAGAGGCGCGGGCCGCGGCCAGTTTGAGGAGCGAGCACGTCGTTCGCGTCACCGACGTCGGACAATTGCCGCACGGCATTCCGTACTTCGTGATGGAGCACCTGGACGGAGTCGATCTCGAGACCTTGCTCGAACAAGACGGCGCGCTCGGCGTGGACCTAGCCGTCGAATACGTCCTGCAAGCGTGCGAGGCCCTTCGCGAGGTGCACCGCGCCGGCATCGTGCATCGCGACATCAAACCGGAAAACTTGGTGCTGACGCGGGTCGGAGCGAACAAGTCCGTCCTCAAGATCGTCGACTTCGGAATCGCCAAGCGATTCGCTTCCGCGCGTGCGCTGACCGGTCCCGAAGATCACATGGGGTCGCCGTCGTACATGTCGCCGGAGCAAATGTCGGCCGCACACGCCGTCGATCAACGCACGGACGTTTGGTCACTCGGCGTCGTTTTTTTCCGCCTCTTGACCAATAAGCTGCCCTTCGACGGCGTGACGTTCATGGAGGTGTGCGCGCGCGTGTTGAACGCCGACGCGTCGATCCCATCCGAAGCGGGCGGCGCAGTGGACGGGACCATCGACCAGATCATCGCACGCTGCCTGCAGAAGGACCTCGAGAAGCGCTTTCAATCGGTCGACGCCCTCGCCGAGGCGCTCGAAGCGTGGAAACGCGGCGAGCGCGACGAGCTCGTCGTCGAAGAAATCGTCGAAGAGCCCGTCGTGATCTCGCAGATACGACCCGCGCGCCGCCCGTCGAATTTCAAGATCGCGGCGCTTGCGACCTTCGCTGCGGCCCTCGGCGCCTTCTACGCCGCGAATCGCGAAGCCGTGGACGCTTCGTCTCATCGCTCGCTCGCGAACGTGGAGAGCGCGCTCACCGGGGTTCCTCACGTGGGAACCAGCATGCGGTACTTGCGGTCGTTGACCGACGGCTGGCTCACCGCGGCGCCACTTGGCGAGACCAACACGGGCGGCCCCGAGCGCCTGCGGCTTCTACAGAGCTATACCGTCGATCCGTCGGGACTCGCAAGCCGGGCGCCGGATGACTTCCTCGTCGCGGAGCCCGAACAAGAAGCCGTGGACGGAGCGGCGGTTTCCGCTCGCGGCGACACTTCGACGACGCTCGCTCGTCGAGTGCTCGCCTACAAAGCGTACCTGCAATCGCGCAGCGGAAAACCCGCGCGAGACGCGTTCGACGAGGCGACGCCTGCTGGTGACAAGGCCGCAACGTTGGAAGCGAGCCCGCTCGCGACGGCAGCCGCGGTGATGCAGCGCAAACCGGATTGAATCGCGACGTTGGCGCCAAGCAGGCGCAGATTTTCGACGCGTCGGCGAAATGCCGAGGCGTCGTTTCCGTTTGCAGAGTGCGACCGAGTATTTCCGACGAGTTTCATCGCCTCAAGAATTACTCAATAGTCTCGAGCAGTTGTCGCACTTTTGCCCCTTGATCAACGGGCGCGTATCCGTACCTTGAGAACATGGCGACGGTGGATGCGACGGAGGATCTCGGATCGGCAAGCATCGGTCTCTTGGACGGTGTGTCCGTCGCACTGCCCGGCGCCTTCGACGTCGAAGACCTCGCGCGGCTCCTCGAACGCGGTGGCGCGCGGATCGTGAGGTTCGAGCATGGCGCGACGTCGAGCCAACCCGGCATCGAACAGTGGTTCCGCGAGTTGTGCGAAGGGCAATTCGACGACGTCGTCTTCTTCACCGCCCATGGCGTGCGGCTCGTATGCGAGCTATCGCGCCAGCTCGACCGACAGCCCGCGGTGCTGGAGGCGCTGCGCGGCACCCGGATCATCGCGCAGGGCCCGCGGACCGCTCGCGCGCTTTCCGAATTCGGGCTCCGCGCGTCGGCGCGTTCGACGTCCGACGACACCGATGCTCTTCTCGAGGTGATGTCGCGCGTGCACGTGCACGGGCGAACCGTCGCGCTCCAGCCCTGGGATTCGGGCGAAAATGCCGAGGTCTTGAAGTGGCTCGAGCGCGCGGGCGCCGAAGTGTTCCTCGCGAAGCAAACGCCCGTCACCGACGCCGCGAGCGAGCTCATCGCGGCCCTCGGGCACGGAGCGACGAACGCGGTCGTGTTTGCCGATGGCACGGACGTGGCTTGGCTCTGGGACCGCGCGCTGGTGACGAACGGCACGGCCGAGCTCGCGTCTGCCCTCGAAACCGTACTCGTCATCGCGAGCGAGAGCGCCGCTCGTGCGCTCGTGGAGCGAGGTGTCCCGTTCGACGGCGCGCCGGTGAAAATGTTGCGCGAGCGATGGCCGTCGGGCCAGGGCGGCGCGTACGTCTACCGGACCCTCGCCGAGCTCGACGCGATCATCGAAGCGCCGCGACTCTCGGTCGCGAACGCCAGCGCCGCCGAGTGAAACGCGAAGCGCGCTCAGCCGGTGCGCTTGGCCACGCCGGCGAGCGCGGTCCAGAGCGCGCGCGGCGAACTCACGACGCCCTCGACGGACCCGAAGCGAACCGAGTCGCCCGGCTCGACGCGAGTGCGCTCGCGCGGCGCAAGCACCACGGCGTTGAGGCGCGTCGAGTTCTTGCTCCCGGCATCGGCGAGGTAGAAGGCGCCGCTCTCGTCCATCTCGAACCAGCAGTGGAACTTCGACACGCTCGGATGACGAAGAACGATGTCCTTGTTCCGAGCACGGCCGATCGAAATCCGATCCATGTAGAGCGCGTCCGCGTCACTGCGTTTGCGAAGCGGCACGGCAAAGTGCGGCACCTCTTCGAGGCGCTTCGCGAGGACGGCGGCTTCCGTCTCTTGGCGTTTGCCGTCGGGGATCCGCCGCGGCAAATCCGTCGTCGGCGAGGTTTGGATGACGGTGTGAAAATCCATCGAACCCATCGCGGGCTTTACCGGCGTTCCGGCGTTGCCGCGCACCGCCGTGGCGCCGAGGCCCGACGCGAGCTCGGTGTCATCTGCTCGAAGCCGTACGAGCAGGAGAAGCGTGTCTCCGTACAGCGTGAGAAAGCCGCGCTGGTCCCGCGTAGTTGCTGCTTCCGCGATCTCCGCGGGCTCGAGATGATCGAAAAGTCTGGCTGATGGCATGCGTCCGGATCTCTCATCTTAGCCGATTTCCGAATGCATCTCGGAACCGGGGAGCTCGAATTATGAAGGCGCATAGGTAGGGCCTTTGAGCACAAGAAACGGCCGGCGCTCCGCCCCACGGAGCTCCAGTATTCCCTGGAAAATGTGGAGTGGCTAGCGCGACCGTTCAGGTCGGCACTGGGAGGGGCGCCAATGTGCGCGACGCGACGACGATGGCGCAAACCGACGTCGGAGTGAGTTCGGCACGCAGTTAATGGCGGCGCCGCTTCGAGCCGTATGATCGAGAGGAACTCGGAAAGCGCTAAACTGAAGGGTGATGACCGTGAAAAACCTGCTCAATCCCGTCGAAGCCGAACACATTGCTTCCGAGATCCGGACCGAGCACGGGCTCGGCCAGAAGTACCGGTTGAAGGTCGAGACGACCCGGCGCGGCTGGCACGTGCGCGACCACGAAGGGCGCGTGGAATCGGTGCCACCCATGCCGGCCGGCCGCTGGCGCGAGTACCTCGAAGAACGCTTCATCGAGGCGATCACCTTGCACGCCGAGACGACAGAGGCCTGAGCGCTCCGGCGCGGTTTGGCGCGCTGGCGCGGCGCGCTCAACCGTCGTCGAGCTCGAACCGGGCTCGAACCCGGCGCGCGAGGTCGCGGGCGACAGGGCCGGCGTCCCCGCTGCCGATCGGTTTTCCGTCGACGGACAGCACCGGCATGACGAGTTGCGACGACGACGTGACGAACACTTCGTCGGCCGCCGCGAGCCGGGCGAGCGTGACCGGCTCGTTCCGGACCGTGAGGCCGGCGTCGCGCGCGACGCTGGCCACGAGCGGGCGCATCGTACCCGGGAGTAGCGCTTCCGACTGCGCGGGAGAAAAGAGCACCCCTTCGGCCAGCCCGAACACGTTGCTCGACGCGCCTTCGTGCACGAACCCGTCAGCGCCGACCAGCACCGCTTCGTCGGCGCCCTGACGCCGCGCCTCGCGCTTCGCGAGCACCGCCGGGAGCAACATGGTCGTCTTCAAGTCGCGACGTGCCCAGCGCGGATCGAGGAGCGAGATCGCGGTGACGCCGCGCGAAACCTGCGGGGCGCGAGGGAACCGATACGGCGCGACGTAGGCGAAGAACGTCGGCGGCGGCGGGACGCTCGGGATGTGCTCGCGCGGGGAAGCGCCGCCGGTGAGCTGCGCATAGAGAAGCCCCTCGCCAACCGGTTCGCGTGCGAGGAGCTCCGCGATGAATCGTTCCCACTCGGCAACTGCCGGAAGCGCGCCCGTGAGCCCGAGCGCGGGCAGTGCGTGCTCCATCCGCGCGACGTGCTCGGCGAGCAAGCGGGGCCGACCGCCGGCGATCGCGACGACTTCGTAGAGGCTCTCGCCGAACTGGAGCCCGCGATCGTCGATGGGCACCTTCGCGTCGGCGAACGGGACGACCTTGCCTTCGAACCAGGCGAACGCGGGGCGTGACGGCATGCGATCCGCGTAACACGACTGCGGGCGGCGCGCCGCCGCCCGGTTCACCGGTTCATTCGACGTTCGGCGGGACGACGCCCTTCGCACGCGCACCGGGGCACCCGCGCTCGACGCTCGTGAGCCCATCCTCGGTCTTCACGACCTTGAACTCGACGCGGCGGTTCTTGTCCCATGCGGCCGGATTGTGTCCGGTGTCGACCGGGCAGTACTCGCCGTACCCTTGGGAAACGAGCCGCGTGCGTTCGACGCCGCGCTGAACCACCGCTTCCACGACGGACCGCGCGCGGTCTTGCGTGAGCTTCAAGTTGTAGTCGTCGCTCGATCGCTCGTCGGCGTGGCCGGCGATTTCGACCACCAAGAACTCAGGGTGATGCTTCAGGGTCGTCGAGACGGCGTCGAGAATCGGGAACGACTCCGGCAAGATCTCGGCGCTGCCGGTCTGGAAGAGCACCTTGTCCAAGATGAGGATGTCGTTGCCCTCGATGATGACCTTGCCCTTGTCGGGGCAACCGTCCTCGTCTTCGAACCCGTTGTACGTCTCGGGATCGTTCGGGCACTTGTCCTTGACGTCGGGGATGCCGTCCTTGTCGTTGTCGGGATCCGGGCAGCCGTCCTTGTCCTCGAAGCCGTCCTTGTCCTCGGGATCGTTCGGGCACTGATCCTCTTTGTCGGGGATGCCGTCCTTGTCGTTGTCCGGGTCCGGGCAGCCGTCTTGGTCTTCGAACCCGTCGCGATCTTCCGGATCGTCGGGGCACTTGTCGTGCGAATCGAGGATGCCGTCGCCGTCGCGATCGCCGTCCGACCCTTCCGGGCAGCCGTCCTCGTCTTCGTCGCCGTCGCGGTCTTCCGGTGTATTCGGACAACGGTCGTCGACGTCGAGGATCCCGTCGTTGTCGTTGTCTGGGTCGGGGCAGCCGTCTTCGTCCTTGAAGCCGTCGAAGTCTTCCGGGTCGTCCGGGCACTGATCTTCGTCGTCCTTGTAGCCGTCCCCGTCGCGATCGCCGATCGACGGCTCGAAGACGAACCCGAGCAAGAGACGGAGATCCGCAGCCTCGAAGCCGGTGCTCCACGCGCGCGAACCGCCGCCCATCATCAGGTAGCTGTTGCGCTCGACGAACAGCTTGACGCCCCCGACGACCTCTTCACTGAGCTTCTGCTTCGAGTCGGAGTGACCGTCCGTCTGGTAAGTGCCGTACGTCTCCGCGACCAGATCGAAGCCGTCGAGCGCGCGCCAGGCAAGCCCGGCCTGGAACGTCCCGAGGTTACTGTATTGAAACGGCCCTTCGGCGAGCTGGTTCGCGCCGAAGACGTCCTTGCCGAACTGCGCGTTCGCCCCGGTATGCGCCCGATAGCCGACGTTCAGGCCGATCTTGAATCGGCCGGTGGCGCCGAAGCGCTTTTCACCGACGAGCTGCGGCCAGAACCATGCCCCGGTGTCGGTGCCTAGATTCTGAGCCGCGCTGCTGACCGGAACGCCGACCTGGACGATCGCCGCAAGGCCGATCCCCTTCTCGACCCGCGTGAAGCGGACCTTGCCGTGGAGCGCGATGGTGCTGAACCCCTGCTGGTTCAGCTGCGCGGCGTTGTATTGGCGTCCGTCGGGACCGATGTCGAACGCGGGATCGCCGGCCATGAGAATGACGGGAATCGAGATCCCGACCACGGCCTTGTTGGCGATGCCGTAGTTGAACGCGAAGGTGCCCTGGAACGAGTCGCGGACGAGCGCGTGAACGCCGGCGCCGTGCTTCGGATCGAACCCGGTGTTGCAGGTGTTCGGCTGGCAATTCACGGTCGTGAGCTGCGTCGTGGGCAGGCCGTTCGGGCCGATGACCGGATTGCCGTCATCGCCGATGATCTGCTGGTTCACCTGGGTCAGCGGGACATGGCTATTCGAGGTCCGGAGAATGTTGCGGCCGTAGTCGAGGATGAGGCCGAAGCTGACGTCGTTCGCGCCGAGGATGTCCGAGCCGTTGACCGAGAAGAACCCCTTGGAATCCACCGCGGGGCGAAACAGGTGCGTATCGGCCCCCTCGTTGTGACCTGCGGACGGAGCTCGCTGACCGTACGCCGGCAGCTGCTGGGCGAACGCAGGGAGCGAATGCGCCACCAGGGCAAGGGCGCAACCGGCGCTGTGAAGTCCCAACCAGCGGCCCCGCATCCTCGCCATGCTCGATCTCCTGATCACGAATTCGCGCAAATTCTGCCTAATATTCGCAGTCGGAACCTATCATCGCCCAAAATGGGGTGTCAACGCGAGTTCGCGATACCGCTCGGCACCGATGAGCCGCCGTGAGCGGCTTCAACATCGTCGGCTGGGGCTCGTCGCGCGGCGATGAAGCTCGGTACTTCGCTCGGACCTTCGAGGCGCGTCATCTGCTAACCTCGCGGCACGTGATCGGGGCTCGCTTCCGTGCGTTCGTCGCCGTGACGACCGCTTACTTTTGCGTGTCGCTCGCGGTGTCCGCTCGCGCAGACGAGCCGGTCTCACTTGCGGGACGCTGGCAGGCGGGGACGCTCAGCACGCGGTGGATCGTCGGTGATTGGGGAGACTCGTGCGGCCCGCGCCCCTCGGGTGGCGACGAAGGCGCCGCATCGGTTCGCATCGACGAGTCGAGCGGCGAGCTCGTCATCATCGGCGGTGGCCGGACGTACGTGACGACGTCGTGCTGGGAGCTCTACCCGGGCGTGCGTCCGGTCGGGCACTCGGAGTCGCCCCGCGCCTGGAAGACGACGTGCAAGACGGCCGCGACCGACCCGCGTCAAGCGACGCTCGTCACGTCGCTCAACGCGAACGACACGAGCATCTCGTTTTACGAATCGGGCCAGTACCAATTCATCATCAAGGGCCAGAACTGCACGGCGAGCGTCGGGCGCTACCGCACGTACACGCTCGTCGAACGGGACGGCGCGTCGCAAGCCGCGGCAGCGCCCTCGGCTTCCGCGAGCGCGAGCGCGAGCGCAAGTGCATCGGCCGCGCCCCCACCGCGTGCCGAGAGTCGCTGCGCGCACCCAGGACCCGTTGAAAAACTCGAGGTGCGCCCGCTTCAAAAGCTGCTCCGCGCGGGCGAGGACTTCACGTTTCGCGCGTCTGCGAGCGACGCCAACGGATGCCCGATCTACGGCAAGCTCACGTGGGCCATCGAGAGCGGCGCGACCCTGGCCGATCTTTCGGCCACCGGTGTGGTGCACGTGCATCCCGACGCCGCCGAGGGCGAGGTCCGACTCGGGGCATCGCTCGAGGGGCGTTCGACGGTCGTCACCGTCGAGGTCGCGTCGACGGCGCGCTACGACGCCTTGCTTCGCAGCGGCGCATTCGACAATGCCGGGGAAGCCGAGCAAACGGCCCCCGCAGCGGTCGCGTCGCAAGCCATCGGCGCCGCGTCGGCGGTCGCCGAAGATCGTGCCCGGTCGCGGAAAGAGCTCTTCGTCGCCATCGTCGCCGGGGTGGCCGGGATTCTCGCGCTGGTCGGCTTGTGGGCGCTCCGGCGCTCTCGACGCGTCGCGCGAGCGGCGCGCGCCCCCCGCCCCGAGAAACCAAACCTCGACGCGACCGCGGCTGCGCCGGCTCCGGCGAAAGCGAAGATCGCGGTCGCCGTGTCACCCGCGGCGGCACAGCCGCCACCTGCCGCACCGCCCGTTCCGTCACCGGCCAAGCCGTCACCCATCCCCGCGCCACCCGTCTTGCGAAAGACCATCTGCCCCGTCTGCGGGACCCAATATGGCGCTGAATCGCGATTTTGCGGGCGGGATGGAGCGACCTTATTGCCGCTCAATCAGTAATGGGTTCCCTTCGGCGTTAGATAGGACGGGGGCGGGGATTGCGCTACGCTCCCTCACGCTGGACGGGCCGATATGATCGTCGACTGCCATTCGTGTGGCGCCACCTACAATATTTCGGACGAAAAAGTGCGCGGTCGGCGCGTCCGCGTCCGCTGCAAGAGCTGTAGTGCGGCCATCATCGTAGACGGAGAGACGCTCGTCGCCGAAGACCGGACCCGCGTCTATCAGCCTCCGAGGTTCGACCCCAAGACGGAAGAGGACGAGCCGGAAGAGGCGACGCGCGTCATGTTCGCGAGCGTCCACGAGTACCGCGAACCCGGCCCCGAAGAGTGGATGGTCAATCTGAGTCCGACCGAGCAGCGGACGATGAGCCTCGATGACATCGTCGAGGCGCGCAACACCGGGGCGCTCAAGGAAGACGCCTTCGCGTGGCGCGACGGGATGAGCGACTGGCTCCCGATCGGCGAAATCGCCGAGATTCGCACGGCGCTCGAATCCGGAGAGGCGACGAAGGTCGTCAGCCCGAAGAACCTGTCGCCGGCGCTCGCGCCCCGTGGGCCGTTGAACGGCGCCGTACCGGGCCTGGAGTCGTTTCGAAAGCCCTCCTCGCCCACGCTGCCGTCGACCCAAATTCCGTCCCCGCCGCCGCTCGCGCCGAGCACGGATTCTCCGGCACCCGCGGTCGCGTATTCGGCGCCGTCAGCGCCGCCGCGCGCTCAGCGGGCGAACGAAGAGCCGCGAAAGAGCGTCGAGTATTCGCCGGGATCGCCGCCCGGCGTTTCGCTCGCGCGCTTGCCGACCAGCCCGTCGCGGCGTGCCCCGGCGCGAGTGCGCGAGGCGCGCAGCGGCGATCTCTTCGGCGGCGTCGACAGCGCGGGCAGCGAGGACGAGCTCCTCCGCAGCTCGTCGATGCCGCTCGAGCAATACGACGAAAAGCCGACCGGCGTGCGCAACGAAAGCTCGGTGTTGTTCTCGCTCAACACGTTGAAGGCGACGGCGCGCGGTCCGTCGAGCGCGCCGCCGAAAGCGACGCTCACCTCGCAGCCCACCGCGGCCGACATCCTCGGCCTCGACGCGAGCGGAGCGCTCCCCGGAACCGACCGCAACGCGCCGCTGTACTCGGCGCCGATGTTTCAAACGCCGGCGGCGGTGCTCGCCGCACCCGAAGCGCCGTACCGGAGCCGCATCGACACCACGCCGCCCGCGTTTCGTTCGCGAAAGAACGCCGTGCTCGCCGCGGTCGTCGTCGGCGCGGCAGGCGTGGTCGCCATGTTCAGCATCTTCTTCTTCCGCGCCCGCTACGCGCACTCGCCAGCGGATGTGGATCCGGGCGCGCCCACGGCACAAGCCGAAGCGCCGACCCCGACTCCCGCGGCGGCCGCACCGAAGCCGGCCGCGGATCCCGCGCCGACTCCACCGGCGGCCGCGGCCCCTCCGTCGACTGCGCCTCCCGCGCCCGCCGAGCCCGCAGTAGCGCCCAAGGCGTCCCCCGCCCCCGCGGCGCCACCGGCCCACGTTGCCACCACGGAGCGATCGACGCCGAAAGCCGCAACGGAACCCGCGCACGACAAAACCGCTGATTTCGAGGCCGCGCTCCGCGCAAACAACGCGTCCGATCCGAAGCCGTCCGCGCCGAGTTCCGGGGGGCCAGCGGCCGAAAAAGTCGTGCTCGCCGAAGACAATTCGTCACCGCCCGATCCGCCGAGCAAGGCCGATCCTGCGCCGGCCCCGGCGATCCCCGCGGGCCCTTCCTTCGACACGAGCGCGGCCAAGTCGGCGCTCGAGGCCGCCGCGGCGAACGCCCTGTCGTGCAAGTCGGCGGACGGCCCGACAGGCAAGGGCAAGGTACAAGTCACTTTCTCGCCGAGCGGCCACGCCTCCGCCGCCAACGTCGTCGGCGGCGACTTCGCCGGCACGTCCGTCGCGAGCTGCGTCGCGCGCCTCTTTCGCATGGCTCAAGTTCCGGCGTTCGTCGGCGACCCGGTCACGGTGTCGAAGAGTTTCAGTATTCCGGAGTGAGGCGAGTGAGGCCGAGGTCGGGCTAGAGCTAGAGAGCTAGAGCTAGAGCTAGAGCTTGGGGGAGAGGGAGAGGGAGAGGGAGAGGGAGAGGGCTGCCTCGTGGTGGCTCGCGTGCACCAGTTTTGTTCGTCGCTTCGCCACGCGGAGCACTGGAGCGGGCGAGTTGCAGAGAAGCGATCGCCGGGATTCTAGAGCGTACCCGCGTTCGTTAGCCCCGAAATGTTCGGGGCGTCGCCGGCCCATCGAGAGCTCGCGTTTGCGATACTTCGATGCATCGAAGTATCTACGATGGTCTGCCAGACCCCTCGAAATCGAGGGCGAAAATCGGAGCCGCGGAAAGCGACCCTCTTGCGCCCCGCGACCGATTCGCGACGGTCAACGCGCACGAGTTACCATCGGGACGAAACCGGACCGGCCCGGAGTCGCACTCTGCGGTTCAATCTCGGAGGGTGGTCGATCGCGCGACGTCCCGTGATTGCTACCCGCGCCGCAGCCGCTCGGCGAGCCGCGTCACTCGTTCTTCGCGTCGCGTTTCGGCGAGGGCTAGCGCGAGTGCGCGGGGATCGGCGACCAGCACGCAGAGTCGCTTCGCGCGCGTGACCGCGGTGTACACGAGATTGCGCGACAGCATCACGAAGTGCGTCGTGAGGAGCGGCACGACGACCGCGGCGTATTCACTGCCCTGGCTCTTGTGAATGCTGGTCGCGTACGCGAGCGTCAAGAGGTCGAGCGCGGCGTCTTCGTACACCACTTCGCGTTCGTCGAACTTCACCGCGAGGCGTTCTTCCTCGGGCTCCACGCGAACGACGATCCCGACGTCGCCGTTGTACACGTCGCGGTCGTAGTCGTTCTTCGTTTGCATCACCTTGTCGCCGACCCGGTAGTGCGTGCCGCGTCGTTCGAGCGCGGGCCCGGACGGATTCAGAGCTTTCTGGAGGGCCTGGTTCAACGCGATCGTCCCTGCCGGACCGCGGTGCATCGGCGTGAGCACCTGGATGTCGTCGCGGGGCGACAGCGAAAATCGCTTCGGGATGCGGTCGGTGACGAGCTCGAGCAAGGTGCGCGCCGCCTCGTCGGGGTCGCGTCGTGAAATGACGAAAAAGTCGGCCTGCGGCGCCTTGGGGTCCGAGCTCTCCGGCATTTCGCCGCGCAAGATCGCGTGTGCGTTCTTGACGATCCGGCTCTCTGCGGCCTGACGGAAAATCTCGTCGAGCGTGACCACGGGCACGACGCGGCTGTCGATGATGTCGCGAAGCACCGCGCCCGGACCGACCGACGGCAACTGATCGGAATCGCCGACGATGACGACGCGCGCGGCCGGCGGCACCGCCGAGAACAACGCGACCGCGAGCTCGAGATCGATCATCGACGCCTCGTCGACGACCAGCGCGTCGGTGTCGAGCGGCCGGTCCGCGCCGAGCGCGAATTTTCGGAGCCGGGGGTCGTACTCGAGCAAGCGATGGATCGTGGACGCCGGTCGTTTCGTGGCTTCGGAGAGCCGCTTCGCGGCGCGTCCGGTCGGCGCCGCGAGCTTCACCGAGAGACGCGCCCGCTCGAAGACGCTCAAGATCGCGCGCACGATGGTGGTCTTGCCGACGCCCGGTCCGCCGGTGATCACGATGATTTTCTGCTCGGCGGCGGCGCGCACCGCGGCGCGCTGCGACTCGGCGAGCGCGAACCCGAGCGCCGCTTCGAACGCCGCGATCGCCCCCTCGAGCCCATGGAGCGGACGCGACGCGCTCTCGCGAAGCCGGAGAATTTCGGCGGCGAGGGTCGTCTCCGCGCCGTAGAGCCGCGCCGAAAAAACGAGGCCGTCTTCGACGTGGACGCGGCCGGCGCCGAAGAGCGCATCGATCGCCGCCTCGACGTGAGCCGGATCGACGACGAGCATCTGCGCGGTCTTGTCGACGAGCGCCGTGCGCGGCGCCGCGACGTGCCCTTGATCGGCGAGCGACTCGAGCATGTGGAGCACGCCCGCTTGTGCGCGTTCGGGGTGGTCCCCGGCGATCCCGAGCGAGCGCGCGATGCGATCGGCCGTCTTGAATCCGACGCCGCGCACCTCGAGCGCGAGCCGATACGGATGCAACTGGACGATCTCGGCAGCGCGATCGCCGTATCGCTCGTAGATGCGCGACGCGAGCGCGGGCGACGCGCCGTGCGTCGAGAGCACGAGCATGATGCTCGAAATCGCGCGCGCCGAAATCCACTTCTTCTGGATGTCCTCGATGCGCCGCGGTCCGAGCCCCGGCACCTCGGCGAGTCGTTCCGGCGATTGGTCGAGCACCTTCAAGGTGTCCATGCCGAACACCTCGACGATGCGCTTCGCGAACCCCGGCCCGATCCCCGGGACGAGACCCGAGCCGAGGTATCTCTCGAGGCCAACCAAGGTGTCGGGAGCGACGACGACGACCGCGTCGGCACGGAGCTGCTCGCCGTGGCGAGGATCTTTGACGATGTCGCCCGTCACCCGGATCCTGGAACCGGGCCCGACCGCCGCAAATCGCCCGACCACGGAAATACCGCCCCGTCCTTCGACCCCGCCCAGGCGAATGACGCGAAAGCCCGTTTCCTCGTTCTCGTAGGTCACGCGCTCGACTTCGCCGGTCACCGTCGTCGGCACTTTCGGACTCTACAACGTCGAACGCGACGATGTATCGACGCCTCGGCGTCTGCCCCCCGAGCGAGACGCCCGGCCGTTTCGAGTCGAGGCTCGGTCGCCGCGACGCTCGCCATCTTGCCGGTCGCCGGCGGACCGGCTACCCGTGGACGCGCGATGGTTCTGTCCCAAAGATTGCACGCTCGCTGCGCATGCGCCGGGGCGTCGGGTTCGTTCGTCCTCGCCGGCACCGACCGGAAATACGAGCGCTCGCGGCCCTTTTCGATCGAGCACCTGGCTCTGTCGCTCGACGTGAACCTCACGGAGCGCTCGATTTCCGCGACCGCGACGCTCGACTTCGTTCGAAAATCTCCGACGGCGCCCGAGCTCGAGCTCGACGCGCTCGGCTTTCAGATCGCGCACGTTCGCCTCGACGCGGGCAAAGGGTTCCGCGCCGCCGAGTACTCGTACGGGGGCGACCACATCGCCGTCGTCGTCCCGAAGGCGGTGAAGAAAGGCAAAGTCGAGATCGTCTACCGCGCGGAACCGAAGCGCGGGCTCTATTTCCTCGCGCCCGACGAGCAGGTGAAGGAGCGGCCGCTTCAGGTGTGGAGCCAGTGCCAGGACGAAGACGCGCGGCACTTCATTCCGTGCCACGACAAGCCCCACGTCAAGATGACCACGGCGGTGACCGTGCGCGTTCCCGCCGGCTTCACCGCGCTGTCGAACGGCGAGCTCGTCGGCAAGACCACGCCGCGCGGAAAGGCGTGGACTTACCGCTTCGAGATGCGCCAGCCCATCCCGAGCTATCTCTTCACGCTCGTCGTGGGGCACTTCGACGTGGTCGACGATCGCCCGGCGATGCGACCGGGGCTCCCGTCGACGCCAATCGCGTATCTGGTTCCCCCCGGTCGTGAAGCGGACGGACGCCGGGCGTTCGGCGAAACTCCGCGAATGGTCGAGCTGTTCGGCCGCCTCACCGGCGTGCCGTTTCCGTGGAGCCGCTATTCGCAGGTCGTCGTGAGCGACTTCATCTTCGGCGGCATGGAGAACACGACGGCGACCACGATGTACGAGCACGTCCTGGTCGACGAGCGCGCGGCCCTCGACGTGTCGAGCAACGACCTCGTCGCGCACGAGCTCGCGCACCAGTGGTTCGGGGACTACGTCACGTGCCGGGATTGGTCGCACGCCTGGTTGAATGAGGGCTTCGCGACGTATTTCGAGCACGTCGAGCGCGAGGATCGGCTCGATCTCGACGAATACGAGTACGGCGTACAAAGCGACGTCGGCGCGTACTTGTCGGAGGCAAACGGCCGCTACACCCGCCCGGTCGTGTGCCGCGATTACCAGGAACCGATCGATCTGTTCGATCGACACCTCTACGAAAAAGGGGCGCTCGTCCTCCACATGCTGCGCCGCGAGCTCGGCGACGAGCTGTTCTGGAAGGGGGTGAACGTCTATCTGACGAGGCATGGCGGCGGGTTGGTCGAAACCAACGACCTCGAGCGGGCGTTCGAAGAAGTGAGCGGACGCTCGCTCGAACAATTCTTCGATCAGTGGATCTTCCGGCCCGGTCACCCGGTGCTCAAGGTGCAAATCGGGTTCGAAAACGGCTCGCTCGACGTGAAGGTGAAGCAGAGCCAGAAGAGCGGCGAAGTGCCGCTGTTCGTCTTCCTTCTCGAGGTCGAGGTGGGGACGAAGTCCGGCAAGGTGCATCGCTACGAGAAATGGATCGAGACGGAGAGCGACGCGCTCGTCATTCCGTTGTCCGAGCGCCCGGCGTGGGTGGCGTTCGATCCGTCGTTCCGCGTGATCGGCGCGATCACCGTCGAGGGCCCCGCCGACATGCTCCGACAACAGCTCGCCCACGGCACGACGGCGCGCGTGCGCTATCTCGCGGCGCAAGCGCTCGCCAAGCGAACGGATCCGGAGACCGTTCGGGCGCTGTCCACGTCGCTCGCGAAAAAATCCGAGAGCTGGATGGTCCGCGCCGAAGTCGCCCAGGCGCTCGGGAAGATCCGCGGCAGCGACGCTTTCGCGGCTCTGTCGAAGCACGCCACCGTCGCGCACCCGAAGGTGCGTCGCGCCGTCGTCGCCGCGCTCGGCGAATTCCGTACCGACCCTGCCGCGAAGCTGCTCGCCACCGCGGCCGAGAAAGACCGAAGCTACCTGGTGTCCGCCGAAGCCGCGCGCGCGCTCGGCGAGACACGGCGCCCCCAGGCGTTCGACACGCTCGTCCGCTTACTCGGCACCACGTCGTGGGCCGACGTCAAACGCGCCGGCGCTCTCGACGGGCTCGCTGCGCTGCGCTCCGAAGCCGCGGTACCTCACGTGCTCGAGCGCACGGCGTACGGCAATTCGACGCCTGCTCGGCGCGCGGCGGTGTCGTCCCTGGCGCGACTCTCGGACGATCGCAAAGTGCGCGAGCGGCTCGAAGATTTGCTCGACGACGACGATCCGCATTTTCGCATCTCCGTCGTCCGCGCGCTCGAAACGATCGGCGACGCTCGCGCGCGCGGAGCGCTCCGCCGCCGGCTCGATCGCGAGCTCGACGGGCGCGTCACGCGACGGCTTCGCGAGGCGCTGAAGGGGCTCGGACAAGGGCCGAGCGCGGACCACAAGCGGCTCTCCGACGAGCTCGAGCAGCTCCGGCGCGACCTCGGCGACCTGAAGACCCGACTCGCGAAGGTCGAGGGAGCGAAGAAGGCGCGGCACAAGCGATGAGCGACGAGCGCCCGGTTCGCGTCGAGACGAAGAAGGGCGTCGCCATCGTGACGCTCGATCGCCCGAAGAAGGCGAACGCCATGAGTCGCGACATGGTGCTCGAGCTCGGCAAAGTCGGCAAAGCGCTCGCCGCGGATCCGACCGTGCGCGCCGTCGTGCTCACCGGTTCCGGCAATCAGGCGTTCTCGTCGGGGGCCGATCTGAAGGAACGCAAAGGGATGAGCGACGACGAAGTCCGCGCGCAGCTCGCCCTCTATCGGAGCGAGCTCGCATGGGTCGACCCCTTTCCCGCGCCCGTGATCGCGG
Source organism: uncultured Polyangiaceae bacterium (assembly GCA_964506835.1). GTDB lineage: Bacteria > Myxococcota_A > Polyangia > Polyangiales > Polyangiaceae > DASZVB01. Next base: position 84,802 of record CAZDNG010000008.1, on the reverse strand, counting down.
CCATCAACGGCGTGGCGCTCGGCGGCGGGCTCGAGCTCGCCCTGATGTGCGATCTGCGCGTCGCGGCGGAGCATGCATTGGTCGGCCTTCCGGAAACGACGCTGGGTATCATCCCGGGTTCGGGCGGCACGCAACGACTCCCGCGAATCGTCGGCGAAGCGCGCGCCAAGGAGCTCCTGTTGCTCGGCAAGCGCATCACCGCGTCGCACGCTCTGGCGATCGGGCTCGTGAATCGCGTCACGCGGCCGGGCAAGGACGTCCTCGAAGACACGTTGGAGTGGATCAAACCCATCGTCGAGGGGGCGCCGATCGCCCAGCGGCTCGCGCTGGCCGCCGCGGACGCGACACGGACGCTCGACCTCGAGGCGGGCCTCGCGCGCGAGCTCGCGCTATACGACGAATGCCTCGGAACCGAAGATCGTCGAGAGGCGCTCCTCGCATTTTCCGAGAAGCGAAGACCGAACTTCAAGGGGCGCTGACGATGTGGGGCTCGCGAACGACGAAACCGAGGCTTCCGGCGGCGATCGCGGCGCTCTCCATAGGGCTCGCGTTCGCCTGCCACCACGAAGAGGGCGCACGCGCCGAACCGAGCGCGCACCCGGGTACGCCGCCGGCGCCCCCGCCGGCATCGGTATCGAGCGGCGTCGCTCCATCGTTCACGCCGGTGAAGGTCGACTTCGAGCAGCTCGCGATGGGCACCGCCGTCCATTTCGTCGCGTACACGACGCCGGCGCTCGGTGAGCGCGCGCTTCGCGACGCGATGGGTCGCGCCCACGCGGAGATCAAACGACTCGAGGGCGTGATGACGTCTTGGCGCGACGACAGCGAGGTCGGCCAGATCAACGTGCACGCCGGCAGCCCGGTTCAGGTCGGCGACGAGACCCTCGAGGTCATTCAGAAAAGCCTCTGGTCGAGCAAGCTCTCGAGCGGCGTTTTCGACATCAGCTTCCACGCGCTCGGCGATCTGTGGAAGTTCGGCGATGCAGCGGAACCGAATCCGAAGCTCCCCGACCCGAAGGTGCTGGCCGAAAAGCGGAAGCTCGTCGACTACCGGAAGATCAAGGTCGACGAGGCGGCGCACACCGTGACGATCGGCAAGGGGATGCGCATCGACCTCGGTGGCATCGCCAAGGGATACGCGGTCGATCGCGCCGCGAAGGTGCTCGAAGCCGCCGGGGTTCACGACTTTCTCGCGCAAGCCGGCGGAGACTTGTACGGCGCGGGGAGAAAACCGGACGGCTCACCGTGGGTCAGCGGGATCCAGGACCCGCGCGGCCCCGAAGGCGAATTCTTCGCGACGATCGAGCTCACGAATCACGCGTTTTCTACCGCTGGGGACTATGCGCGCGCCTTCTTCATCGGTGGGAAGCGCTACCACCACATCATCGATCCGCGGACCGGTTACCCGGCGACCGCGTGTCGCAGCGTGACGGTCTGGGCCGCCGACGCATTCACGGCCGACGCGATCGACGACGCCATCTTCATTCTCGGCCCCGAAAAGGGCCTTCCGATCATCGAGAAGCTTCCCGACGCGGGCGCGGTGATCGTCGACAAGGACAACAAGGTCTGGGTCAGCAATCGCCTGACCGACAAAGTCCACGTGCTCCGCGCGCCGACTAGCGGCGAATGACGAGCCGCACCGGCTCCTCGTCGTCATCGTCGTCGAGCATGCGCTGGCGTTTCGGAATTTTCACGTCGACCGCGCCGATCGGGCGAACCAGCGCGACGCACAGCGCATACGCGAGCGAACCGGCGAGAAACGGCGTGAACGGAAGGCCGTCGACCGTCCAGGGCGCGAGCGGCCGAATGACGAACGCCTGAATCAGGATCCAGACCGCGGGCACGAGGACCGCGAAGAACAGGACGCGCGCCGCGATTCGCGTGAGGCGAAGCGTGAGGAGACCTGCGAACGCGCCGAAGACGGCACCCGACGCGAGCGCGAACACGACGGCAGATTGAAGGAGGTCGCCCGCGGGAACGATGCGTTGTGCGGCGTGACCGGCGAGCGCGACCGTGTCGACACTTCCGGCATGCAGCCACGCGACACTCCGGGCGACGAACAGGAACACCACGCCGCCGATCGCACCCGCGGCCATGGTCGCGAGCATCGTTTGCACGGGCTTTCCGGGTCGCCACTGGGCACCCGCAGGCAACGCGACGGACGATTGACGTTCCGTCGTTCTTGCCCAATCTGCGGCGAGCGAGTCATCTCGCGCGCGCGGAGCCCCGTCGAACGAATCGGTTTCGAAACCACTGGCGTCGATGTGTCGAGTGGAAGCCATGCGGTCAATGTGCAACCGTCGTTCGGACACGCCACTCGAAAACGGCGACTCGAAGAGGGCGACGTCGAAAACGGCCGTCGGTTCGTGGCTCAACGCCGCGCTGTTCCGAATTGCCTCGCGATCGCGGGCAAACAATTGACCACGTCGGCCCATGGACGCGTGAGTGACGCGCTCCGTAGCGCGAAGAATTCAGTCCTCGCCGGACTCGTCGTCGAGGTCTTCGACGGCGAGCGTTCCGCCGCGAACCGGGATCGCCCGCGCCGCGGCGATGTGTTCGAGCGCCGCGGCGAGCGTCGCGCGATCGCCGACCTCGGGTAGATAGGTGCGGCTCCCGTCCCAGAGATCGAGCCCAATGCGTGACGCGCCGTCGAGAATGATCCGTTCTATCTGCGGCCATCGGTAGCGCCGCAGTTTCGGCACGATGAAGTTCAAGACGTCACGCGACTCGACGCCGTCCGAGTAGATGCGAACGCCGCGCATGCCGGCGCGGAGCACCGACGACAGCGAGCTCACCAAGAGGATGATCGCGAAGGTGCGGATGCTCATCACGCGACGCACGTCTTCTTCGACGACGTAGTGAAACAACCACGTGCCGGAATCCGAGTGCTGGCCTACCAAGACCGCGCCGAGAATGAACACCGCGGCGGCGAAATAGGCGAACGACGGGACTCGAGCCAGAAACGGCGGCCCGAAGACCGACTCCTGGGGCCGGTAGGTCATATCGAAGCCCGGAGGCCTGGAACGTCGCGCCACGTGCTAAACGTATCGCGGGGCGACTGCCGAGGAAACCGAGGGCAGCTTGCGGCGAAGCATCGGGGGAGTTAGCCGAGAGTGTGCGAGGGCTCGGCCCCTCGGAATCCTCGCGAGGGGACGTACTTCCACCATTTTCCCGTGTAGAAAAGGCGAACCAAAATGAAATTCTTCATCGACAGCGGAGACATCGGAGAAATCCGTGAGGCGGCGGCCATGGGCGCCATCGACGGCGTGACGACGAATCCGTCGCTGCTCTCGAAGGGTGGACTCCCCACCAAGAAGGCGATCGCGCAGATCTGCGAGATCGTGGACGGCCCGATCTCGGCGGAGGTCCTCGCGACGGACACCGCCGGCATTCTCGAAGAAGGGCACGAGCTCGCGAAGATTCACAAGAACGTCGTCGTGAAGGTGCCGCTCATCTCGGATGGGTTGAAGGCCGTTCGTCAGTTCGCCAAGGAAGGCATCCGCACGAACGTGACGCTCTGTTTCTCGCCGACGCAGGCGCTCATGGCGGCCAAGGCCGGCGCGTCGTTCATCTCGCCGTTCATCGGACGGCTCGACGACATCGCCGAAGAAGGCATGAAGCTCATCGAGCAGATCGTGCAGATCTACAACAACTACGACTTCGACACCGAGGTGCTCGTCGCGAGCGTGCGGCACCCGATGCACGTCACCGAAGCGGCACTCATCGGCGCCGACGTGTGCACGATTCCGTTCAAGATCATCCAGCAGCTCGTGAAGCATCCGCTCACCGACGCCGGCCTCGCGAAGTTCCTCGAGGACGCGAAGAAGATCCCGAAGGGCTGATCGGGCGCGTGCCCGCCGTCATCGTCAGAAACGCGCGCGGCGCTCCGTCGCTCGACGCGCGAGCGTTGAAGCGGCGCGCCGAACGCATGCTGAAAGAGCTCGGAGAAGAGCGCTCCGAGCTCAGCGTGGTGCTCACGGACGACACCGAAATCGAAGCGTTGAACCGCACGCATCGGCGGAAGGCCAAGCCGACCGACGTGCTCGCTTTCCCCATGGACGAAGGCGGCGGAAGCCCGAGCGGGCAGATCCGCCTCCTGGGCGACGTGGTCATCTCGCTCGACACCGCGGCCCGCCAGGCCCGCGAGCGGCGGCGTGAGCTCATGGCGGAGGTCACCCATCTCTTGGCGCACGGGGTATTGCACCTCGTCGGGTACGACCATCGGACGGACGCCGAGGAACGCGCGATGAACGCCGTCGCGCGGCGTCTCGTCGACAGAGCGAACGAGCGCGTCGCGCGACGTGGAAACGCTGTGCAATCGCGTGCGAGATCGCGCCTAACGTCGCGCGCTCGTTGAACAAGTCGGCCACGCGAAGTGGCTTCTTTTCCGCTAGATTTATGCGTCCATGGAGGGTGCCGCTGGGCGTCGTAACGGGACGTCGGTGTGCGTCCATTCGCCACATCGCGCGTACACGACGGACCGCTTCGATCACGATCCAGCCCAGATTCCGCCTATTTTTGCTTGAAAGGGCTAGGTGGGCCTGTTATCCGTCGCATGCCTTTGGCGGAGACCGGCGAACGACTGCATCGTTCTTTCGGGAACCAAGAGGGCGGGAAACGGCGTTCTACTAGGACTTTTCCAGGAGGAAATAGCATGGCTGGCAAGAGGCTCACCAAGGCTCAGGTCATCGCGGAGATCTCCGGCGGCACGGAACTCGATAAGAAGAGTGTCGCGCGGATCTTCGATTCTCTGCAGGATCTCATCAGGAAACAGCTCACGGGTCGTGGCCCGGGCGAGTTCGTCATCCCGGGGCTCGTGAAGCTCCGCGTGGTGAAGAAGCCCGCAACGAAAGAGCGACAAGGCATCAATCCCTTCACCAAGGAACCCATCACCATCCCGGCAAAGCCCGCGAGCAAGAAGGTTCGTGCGACTGCGCTGAAGAATCTGAAGGACCTCGTTCAGTAGAGCGTGCTTCGCGTATCGACTGCGTAGAGCGGTAATCCCGCCAGGTGAATCCCCGGCGTTTCGAGTAGGCGTCGGGGATTTTCGCGTTTGTCGTCTCATGCGACCGATCGCCGACTTGTCCGAAGAAGAAGCGCGGCGCCTGCGCGCGCTGCTCTTCGATCTCGACGATACGTTGCTCGACGGAACGACGCTCAGCGAAGCGGCGTACTCGTCCTTGTTCCGGCTTCGCGAGTCGGGGCTCGCGCTCGTAGCCGTCACCGGACGACCTTCGGGCTGGGGTGAGGTCATCGCGCGGCAGTGGCCGATCGACGGCGCGGTGACGGAGAACGGAGCGATCGCGTGCCAGCTCGAAAGCGGCAAGCTCGAGCTTTCCGACTTCGCGGGCCCGCACCGCGCCGAACGTCGCGCGCGCCTCGACGCCATCGTCCGGGCGGTGTTCGAGCGGTTCCCCGAGCTGCGCGCGAGCGACGACGTGTCGGCGCGGCGGAGCGATTTCACGATCGACATCGGCGAGCACGAGCGCGTGCCGCGCGCCGTCGTCGAGGACGTGCGCGCGTTCGTCCGCGGGCTCGGCGCGCGCACGACGACGTCGAGCGTCCACCTGCACGTCACCCTCGACGGCCTCGACAAGGCCGCCGGCGCGGTCCGGTTTCTGGGCGGGCGATTCGGCTGGGATTTCACGGAATCCACGTCGCTTTCGGCCTTCATCGGGGACAGCGAGAACGACGCGGCGTGCTTCGGCGCCTTCCGGACGACGTTCGCCGTTCACAATTTCCGGGCGCGGCTCACGGTTCCGCCGAGATTCGTCACGAAAGGCGACCGCGGAACCGGCTTCGCCGAGGCCGCGAGCGTCCTCGTGGCGCGGCGCGCGACGGGCCAAAAGGATGCTAAGTGAGGGCCCCATGGAGCTCTCCGAGACGGAACTCGTCGCCACCGCTCTTCGCTGCCTGTACCCGAACTACCGCCAACCGCCGTTCGTCCTCGAACGCGGCAAGGGATGCGAAGTCTGGGATCACTCGGGCAGGCGCTACCTCGACTTGTGCGCGGGCATCGCGGTCAGCTCGCTCGGCCACGCGCACCCGGCGCTGTCGCGAGCGCTCGCCGAGCAAGCGGGCCGACTCATCCACATGTCCAACTACTTCTACAACGAGCCGAACGTCCGGCTCGCGCAGAAGCTCACGGCCGTCACGAAGATGGACCGCGTCTTTTTTTGCAACTCGGGCACCGAGGCGATCGAAGCGTCGCTGAAGCTCGCGCGGCGTTTCTTCTTCGCGAAGGGCGAGAAAGAACGATTCCGTGTGCTGGCGTTCGAGCAATCGTTCCACGGCAGAACGCTCGGCTCGCTCGCGGCGACGGGACAACCGGGTTACCGCGAAGGGTTCGGACCGCTCGGCGGCGTGACGCACGTGCCGTACGGCGACGTCCTGGCCGTCGAACGAGCGATGGGCCCGGACGTCGCGGCGATCCTCGTCGAGCCGGTGCAAGGCGAAGGCGGCGTGCTTCCCGCGCCGCCCGGCTTTCTCGCGAAGCTCCGTCAGATCGCCGATGCTCGCGGCGCGCTCCTCGTCGTCGACGAGGTGCAAACCGGCGTGGGCCGCACCGGAAAATTCCTGGCGCTCGAGCACGCGGGCATCCAAGCCGACGTCGTCGCCCTCGCCAAAGGGCTCGGCGGCGGCGTTCCGATCGGCGCCATGCTGACGAAGGAACGTCTCTCCGAGGCGCTGCCCGCGGGCAGCCACGGGTCGACCTTCGGCGGCAACGCGCTCGCGTCGACCGCCGCCCTCACGGTGCTCGAGGTGCTCGAGAGCGAGCACCTGATCCCGAAAATCATCGAAAAAGGCGACCATTTGGCGCGCCTCCTCGCGTCCCTTGCCGAGCGCCACGGAAAATTCGTCGAGGGCGCTCGCGGTCTCGGCCTCCTGCAAGCCTTGGTCCTCAAAGAAACCATCGACGCACGCGACGTGGTCGCCAAACTCCGCGACGCGGGCCTCCTCGTGACCCTGGCCGGCGGCCGCGGGCTCCGGTTCTCTCCGCCGCTCGTCGTGAGCGTCGTCGAGCTCGACGAGGGTGCCGCCATCGTCGACCGAGTGCTCGGAGCGCTGTAAGGTCCCCGGGGTCGCCATGCCGCGCCATCTCCTTTCGCTGTCCGATCTCGGGAAAGAGGGCCTCCCAGGCGTCCTGGACGCAGCTGACCAGTTCCGGAGCACGCGCGGTTCGCCCGACGCGCCGAAGCCACTCGCCGGAAAATCCGTCGCGCTCGTCTTCGAAAAGGCGTCGACGCGCACGCGGCTCTCGCTCGAGGTCGCGGTAGCGGAGCTCGGCGGTCACCCGGTGGTCGTCACCAGTGCCGGCTCGCAGATCGCCCGGGGCGAACCGATCGCCGACACCGCGCGGGTCCTCACGCGCATGGTCCACGCGATCACGTTCCGCACCTTCGGCGACGAGCGCCTCGCAGAGCTCGTGAAGCACAGCACGGTGCCGGTCTTGAACGCGCTCACCGACGGCGGTCATCCGATGCAGCTCCTCGCCGATCTGCAGACGGTGCGCACGCGGTTCGGCCGCCTCGCCGGGCTCAAGTACGCCTGGGTCGGCGACGGCAACAACATGGCCAATTCGTGGATCGAAGCCGCGGGGTTGCTCGGCCTCGAGCTCGTGCTCGCGTGCCCCGAAGGTTACGACCCGAGCGCCGCCGAGCTCGCGCGCGCAAAGAGCCGCGGCGGAAGCGTGCGCGTCGTCCGGAGCGCCGACGAAGCCGCGCAGGGCGCGCACGTGCTCAGCACCGACGTGTTCGCGAGCATGGGACAAGAAGACGAACAGGAAGCGCGCCTGAAGGCGTTCCGCGGCTTCTCGGTGACGTCCAAGCTCGTCCAGCTCGCGGCGAAGGACGTCATGGTCCTGCATTGCTTGCCGGCGCACCGCGGCGAAGAAATCGACGCCGACGTCATCGACGGACCCGCGAGCGCAGTGTGGGAAGAGGCCGAAGCGCGCCTGCACACCGCGAAGGCCGCGCTGGTCTGGGCGCTCGCCCGAGCGCCGGAAAAAAATGGCTGATCCGTCGACCGCGGACGCCGCGACGGAAGCACCGCGCGGCGCTCATGCGGTACGCTGCGCGGCGTGCGGACAGCCGGTGGATCCGCTGCGCGCGGCGCGCGTCGCGATTTTTTACGACAAATTCCGGTATTTTTGCAGCGCCGATTGCCGTCACGGCTACGACCCGAACGCGGGGCGCACGCCGCTGCCGCTCCCGCGTCGCGCGCGTCGCGCCGACAAAGACTCGTCCGAGCCCGATCTGTCCGACGACGCGGCGCGCGCAACGCGGCGAAGCACCGCTGCCGCGCTCGAAGCGGTCGAGGGCGACGGCCTCGCCGACGTCGGTTCGCGAGCGCGACGCGTGCAAGCGACGCTCGAGGCATTGCCGGAGCCGGAATCGACGACGGAAGCGCCGAGCGCGGCCGACGATGTTCCGGCGCCCACCGACGTCGGCGCGCTGCTCGTCGCGATCGCCATCGTCGCCGGGGCGCTGTCGGCGGCCCTGGTCCTCTTGGGTCCGTCTCCGATCGCGCTCACGGCGCGCGTCGTGCTCGTCGTGGTTGCGGCGGGCGCGTTCGTCGCGCACGCCTTCACGACCGAACGCGACGTCGCCGGGCTTCACCCCATCGCCGCCGCGATCGCGCCGGGCGGCGCGGCCATCGTCGCGCTGTTGGCCCTCCTCGGCGACAACCCGGACGCCGGAGCCGCGGCGAGCTTCGCCGGGATCACGATCGCGGCGCTCGCCGGCGTGGTTCGCCTCGTCGAGCGTGCCAACCACCCGGTGCGCGTCGAGCAGGACTTCATCAAGGCGAGCCTCTCGGTCATGGGGCACCGGATCATCGGAGACGACGTTGCCGACGCGCACTCCGACGATTTGCGCCCTGGCGAAGAGCTCGTCGTGGAAGCCGGCGAAACGGTGCCCGTCGATGCGACGATCATGGCCGGCGAAGCCGAGGTGTTTCCGTGGCTCGGCGCGACGACGACCGCGCCGCGTGGCGAAGAAGACGTCGTGGTCGCCGGTGCTCGCGTCGTCTCCGGGCGGCTCCGCGCCATCGCCGGTTGGGGCGGAAATGACCGCTCGTTCATGCGCCTCACGCACGACCCCCGGCGCCGCGCCGACGTGCACGCGCCGCTCAGCCGCTTCGGTCGCAACGTCGCGACGCGCGCGTCGCTCGTGCTCGCGGTGCTGGTCGCCCTCGCCGCTTTTTCGAGCGATCGCGACTGGGTCACGATCGCGACGTTCGCCATCGCTGCCTACGCCGTCCTCGCCAACGCGGCGGTCGCGAAGATCGCCTCGCTCCACGTCATCGAAACGGTGCACGCCGCGCTCCGGCGCGGCGTCGTGTTCCGCACCGCGGAGTCGCTCGATCGCGCGGGGCGCGTGTCGACCGCGGTGTTCTGCGCGCGCGGCACCTTGCTCCTCGGCGAGCCCGAGGTCGCCAACATCGAAGCGTTCGGCAACTTCGACGCGGACCGAGTCCTCGCGCTGGTCGCCGGCGCGGAGAGCGGCGGCGCTCGTCCGACGGCCATCGCGATTCAACGCGCCGCTCGCGCGCGGAACGTGCGCCCCGACGGCGTTCGCAGTCCGGCGACGCTCGCCGGACTCGGCACGACCGCCGTCGCGTCCAGCGGACAGACCCTCGTCGTCGGCAGCCGCGGCTTGATGCTTCGGGAGCGCATCAGCGTCGCGCTCGCCGAAGCACGCATCACGGACCTCGAGGCGATGGGACGCACCGTCATCCTCGTGGCCCTCGGCGGAAAACTCGCCGGGCTCATCGGATTGCAAGACGGCCTTCGTCCGGGCGCGCGCGCGGCGGTCCAACACTTGCTCGACGTCGGCATCGAGCCCGTGCTGCTTTCGGGTGACACGCGAGAGACGTCGGAAGCCCTCGGTCGTGCCGTGGACATCGATCACATTCGGCCAGAGGTGCTTCCCGCCGAGCGCGGCGAAGAGATCCGGCGGCTGGCCGATGGCGGAGCGACGCTCGCGGTGCTCGGACGGAGCCCGAGAGACGATGCTGCGCTGTCCGCCGCGCTGGTGTCGGTCGCGCTCGGCGCTGCCGGGTCGAGCGTCGCGGAGTGGGGGGTTCAGCTCGCGTCCGATGATGTCCGCGATGGCGCATTCGCGCTTCGGCTCGCGCACGATTCTCGGAAGAACGCACAGCTCGGGCTCGCGCTCGCCATCGTGCCCGGCGTCACGGCGGCGCTGTTCATGGTGCTCGGCATCATCCCCGCTTTTGCGCTTCCTTTGACGGCCCTGGCCGGCTCCGCGGTCGCCATCGCGCGGCTTCGGGCTCGGGGATGAGCCTCGCGCCTTGACCGCGCGGCCGCCGGGCGCGATAGCTTGTGTTGGTACCCATGGTGGAACCGTCTCAGGAAATCGCTCCGTCCGACGAGCATCGGAGCCCCGACGTGGAGCGACTGCGCCGGAACCTCGACACGTACATGGCGCGTCAGGGTCTCCGTTCCACGGAGCAGCGGCGGCTCATCATCGAGACGTTCTTCGAGACGCGCGCCCACGTCACGCTCGACACGTTGCTCGAGCGGGTGCGCGCCGCCGATTCACGCATCGGCTACGCGACGGTCTACCGCACCATGAAGATGCTCGCCGAGGGCGGCATCGCGCACGAACGCAAATTCGGCGACGGCTTCACGCGGTACGAGCTCGCCGACGAAGACGCGCACCATGACCACCTGATTTGTCTCGAGTGCGGCACCATCGAAGAGTTCGAGGAGCCGCAGATCGAGGAGCTCCAAGACCGCGTCGCCGAGCGCCACGGCTTTCGCGTGCGCCACCACAAGCACGAGCTCTACGGGCTTTGCCGCTCGTGCGTCGAGAAACTCGAAGCGCCCCGCTGATCGAACGAGTCTTCGTCGGTGAGCACGAAGTCGCACGCGACGTCGTGATCTTGCGTGGGAAGCTCGCCGGCGAGCTCGAACCCGTACGCGACGACGATGGAAAACGCGGGCGGCGCGAAGCGCGGCAGCACGGTGTCGTAAAAGCCCGCTCCGTAGCCGAGCCGATGGCCGGTGGCGCTCACCGCGAGCGCCGGAACCACGACCACGTCGATGTCCTCGGGCCGAGCGAGCTCTGCGCCGTCGGGCGGTTCCAGAAATCCGTGCCCGCCGCTTTGAAGGAGCGATGCGTCGGCAACCGCGGCGAAGCCCCCGTCGGCGTCCCCCCGACGGCCCATGAACGGATAGAAAATGGCGGCACCCCGCAGCCGACACTCGACGTCCGCGCTCCGCAAGTCCACCTCGCGGCGTCCGGGTATCGGCCAGAACAGGGCGACGCCACGGGGCGACCGCAGCTCCGCCATGGCGAGAAGCCGAGCGCAGAGGTGCTGGCTGCGCGCCAAAAGTGCAGACTCGGGCACCGCGCTTCGGAGGGCTCTCGCACGACGACGGATTTGCTCCTTTGCGCGCGCCGTAAGCCGTTCGAGGACGGGCCCCTCGATATCCATGTGCACTTATCCCACACGGCCGCTCGCTTGCGAATGATTGCGTGCGAAGATTCGTTCGAGAATCGACGACTTAGGATTTAGAATCGGACGGCCGGCGACCCATGCAGTTTTCTTGCGGCGAATGCTCGACGCGTTACGCGGTGCCCGACGAGAAGGTGCGTGGCAAGCGCATCCGTACGAAATGTCGACGGTGCGGCGCGGAGATCTTCGTCGAAGGGCCGCCCGAGGAGCCGGTCGCCCAACCGCCGTCGTCCAAAGGACCCGAAGAGCCGTGGACCGTCTCGAGCGATCGGCTCGAGCGGCGCCAGATGACCACGAGTGAGCTCGTGGAAGCGTACGCGATTGGCGCGCTCGGGCGTCACGCGCTCGTTTGGAAGCAAGGCATGATCGAGTGGGCGGCGCCCTTCGACGTCCCGGCGATCGCGCTGGCGCTCCGGTCGCGCGGTTTCGAGCCGACCGACTCGAATCGACCTGGCGCGTCGGATTCGCTGCCGCCGCCTCCGATGCTCGGTGAGCGATCCGATCCGTCGAACCAATGGGACGACGACGAAGCGACTCAAGTCCTCGCTCCGGAGCGAGCGCAGGCGCTGCTCGCCGGTGAGGCCGAGCGCGCGCGCGTCGCTTCTCCGATGCCGCGACGACCGACGCCGCGCGCGACCCCGGATTCGAAGATCCCGCCTCCGCTCGAGCCTCCCGTGAGATCGCCGATTCGATCGTCGGCCCCGCCGAAGCCCGTGCGCACGACGCCGGCGGCGCCGAAGCTGCGCGTCCCGAGCCCCGTCCCGCCGCGCGATCCCGCGCTGCCGAAACGCAGCGACGCGCCGCGCCCGGCGTTGAGTGGACCGCCGCGACCGATCCTCGGAGCGCAACGTCGAGGGTCGCCGGCCGCGCCGCCTCGCCCCGGGGCGATCACGGCGCCCGCGAACGTCGCCGCCGCGGCGCCAGAAGCACCCGCACCAATCTCCGACAAGCCCGCTGCCATCACCGCCCCACCGCCGAAGACCGCGGGCAACGAGTTCGGGTTCGAAGACGAAGCCACCGCGGTGTTCTCGGCGGACAAGGCGCGCGCGCTTCTCGAAGGCGAGGCAGCGAAGAGCGCCGCCGTGGCGAACGAAACACCGTTCGCGTTCGGGTTCGGCGGCGACGAAGTTACGCTCGCCCGCGAGCCGAACCTGAGCGACGCGCGCACCGCGCCCCCGCCTCCGCCGCCCCTGCTCGTCCCGTCGGTTCCCCCCGCTGTCCCCTCTCCCGAGCCAAAACCAGAGCCGCTTCCGGAATCGCCACCGATGCCGGCGCGCGTCGACGTGGCACCCCGTCCGCATCTCGAGCCCGAACCTGGGCCGACCATCGTCGTCGCGCCGGCGGAGCCGAAGTTGCGCTTGCCGCCATCGGCGACGAGCATGACCGCGACGGTCATCGGCAAGCGCGCGCCGGGACGACCCCCGCCGGGGCTCCAGCACGAAAAAACACGCCTCATCCGGGTTCGAAAAAAGGGAAGTGGACCCGCATTTTGGTTGATGCTCGTGGTGTCGCTCGTCGCCGCGGGTGCGCTCGGGTTCTACGCGTCGCAAGTCGCTCAAAAGCACGGTCTACCCGCTTGGCTTCAGCGGCCCTGAACGGCGAGAACGGCGCTGGCGCGCCGCTTCGGGTCGCGGCCGTCGTGCCCGCCTTCGACGCCGAAAAAACGGTCGGGAGCGTCGTCGAAGAGCTCGTCCGGGTCTGGCCCTGGAAGCACCCCGGCGGCTCGGTCATCGTCGTCGACGATGGCTCGAGCGACGGCACGTCGCGCGCGGCGTCGCGCGCCGGCGCCCACGTGATTCGTCACGAGACGAACCGCGGCAAGGGCGCCGCGCTTCGCACCGGTTTGTCGCACGCGCTGTCACTCGGCGCGCGCGCGGCCGTCACCGTCGACGCCGATGGCCAGCACTACCCCGACGAGGCGCTGAAGCTCGCGAACGACTCGTCCGCGCCGGACACGTTGATCCTCGGCGTGCGCGATCTGTCGCGCGACGGAGCGCCGAAGAAAAATCGGTTCTCGAACGGCGTGTCGAACTTCTTTCTGTCGTACTTCGCCGGCCGCCCGCTCGCCGACACGCAATGCGGACTCCGGCGGTATCCCTTGCCCCTCGCGCTCGAGCTCGGCGCGGTCGACGACGGCTACGCGTTCGAGGCCGAGTGCGTCCTCCGCGCGGCGAAGGCCGGCGTCGCGATCCGCGAAGTGCCGGTGCGCGTGTTCTATCCGCCCGAGGCCCTGCGCGTGACGCACTTCGATTCGGTCCGCGATCCGGCGCGCATCGTCTTTCGTGTGCTTTCGACCTTGGCGACCGCGCGCACCGAGCCGCGGCGATGATCCGTCGCGCCGCGATCGGGCTCGCGTCGGTCGTCGCCGTCCTGCTCGGCGTGCACCTCGGCGTCCGCGCTGCATCGAAGATCGTGCCCGACCCGGTCCACTTTTCGACGCTCCCCGTCGTCACGGAAAACGGAATACGGCGCGCCGGCCGCTCGTACGTGCGCAGCGTCGACGGCATCCTGGAAGTGCACCTCGTCGGATCTCCCGAGGAAATCGGCGCGGCGCACTCCGTCCTCTTGCACGACGAGATGGTCGCGACCGAGGGCGTCGTCTGGCGTCTCTTCTCCGAAAAGGTGCCGAGCTACGCGGCGCGCGCGCTCTTGCTCGACGTCGCCGGCTTTTCGTACCGCCACGTCGAACGCTCGATGTCCGACGCTCGGCGCCGGGAGCTCGCCGCCCAGGCGCTCGCGTTCAGCCCGGATCCGTTTCTCGCTCACTTCGACACGTACCAGCGCTTCGTCTACCTCACGGCGCTCTACGACATCTCGCTCGGTTACGAACGCTCGCCGCTCGTCGGGTGCACGACGTTCACCTTCGGCGGCGCCGCCGCCCTGGGCTCGCCGATCCTCGCGCGCAATTTCGACTTCGACGTGGACGACATATTCGGCCAGAAAAAAGCCGTATTCTTCGTCGAAGAGACCGGCGCGATTCCGTTCGCGTCGGTCGCGTGGGCGGGGCTCGTCGGGGTCGTGAGCGGCATGAACCGCGACGGCGTCGCGGTCGTCGTGCACGGCGCGCGCGCCGGACCCACGCGCACGACGGGCGAGACCGTCGTGCACGAGCTCAGACGCGTCTTGTCGACGGCGCGCACCACCGATGAAGCGATCCGCGCGCTCGCCGTCACCGACCCGCTGGTGAGCCACATCGTCATCGTGAACGACGCGGCGGGACACGCCGTCGCGGTCGAGCGCGTGCCGGGAGCGGCGCCGTTCGTGCGCGCGCTCGGCGACAAGGCCGTCGTGACGAACCACCTGGAAGGGCCGTACGCGTCCGACCCGAAGAACCTCCGCATCCGGCAGATCTCGTCGACGTTACCGCGACGCGCGCGCGGCGACGAGCTCGTCCGAAGCGCCACCCAGCCGGTCGGCGCGAGCGACGCGATCACGCTCCTGCGCGATCGACAGGGCGCGAACGGCGCGTCCCTCGCGCTCGGCGATCGCCGGGCCATCGACGCCCTGATCGCCACTCACTCCGTCGTCATGGAGACGGCGACGCGGCGGCTGTGGGTCAGCGAAGCGCCGCACGTGCTCGGCAAATTCGTCGCGTTCGACCTACTCCGACTCTTCGACGGCGGCATGCCGTCGGACGTCCCGCATCCGGAGCTCGCCGCCGACCCGATGCTCACCGACGGTGCCTACGACCGCTACCTACGCGCTCGGGCCGCGGCGAAGTAGCGCGCGTCATGAGCCGCCGCCGCGCTTTTTTTCGAGGGCGCGGGCGAAGGCCTTGGCGATGACGCCCGGTTCGGGCTTTTCGCCGTGCGAATTCTCGAGGACCCGCGTGAGCACGGCGACGTAGGTTTCGCCGAGCGTCGTCGTGAGGGTCGCGGCCGTCGCGCCGGAAATCGCGCCGCCGATGACCGAACCCGCGCCGGGGATCATCTTGAAGAGCGCCCCCACGATGGCTCGTCCTGCGAGCGTCGCGCCGAACGAACCGGTCAGCGACGAGAGCAACGTGCCCATGAACGACTCGTCGAGATCGAGCCCGAACGTCGCACCGATGCCGGCGAGCATGCCGATCTGAATCGGGACGAGGAGCGTCGCGTCCGCGAACGGGATCGGGGTCGCTCCGACGGCTGCCGCCGCAGCAGCGGCCCCGGCGACCACCCCGCGCGCTCGCCGTTGCTTGAGCCCGAGGCTCACTTTTTGTGCGGCCACGAAGGCCGTCTTCTGTCCTTCGGGGATCAGCACCATCGTTGCTTCGACGAGCTCCGGGAGCCCGCGCGGCGGGAGCTCGTGCCCTTCGTCGAGGATCTCGTGCAGGGCGCGCACCGACACGACGTTCTTCGCGAGCGGCAAGAGTCGCTGCACCTCGGCGCGAAACCCCTGATCGGCGCGCGCTTTCGTGACGACGCCGACGACGGGAACGCCGCGTTCGGAGAGCATCTCGACCAGCTTCGTCTCGCCGGGATCGACCCGGCGCGAGTCTTCGCTGATGCAGACCCACCCGCAGTGCACGTGACGATTCGGGTCTCCGTCGCGCCGTCGTTCGTCCACCAGGCGCGCGAGCTCCGCCAAGGTCTCACGATAGTGTTCGAGCTCGAGCCCGCGGGAGTCGATGAGAGAGAGCGGCAGCCCCGGCTTGGTGTATTCGCGAATTTCGCGCGTCACGGGTCGGCCGTGACCCGTCTCGGCGAGGTTCCCCTGAAACACCGCGTTGATCAGCGTGCTCTTGCCGACGCCGCTCCGGCCGGCGACGAGAATCGTCGCGTGCCCGCGTTCGTTCATGGCCTGTTCGACCTTTTCCCGTATCAGTGCACCGAGACCGCCGTCGAACATCACTGCGCGCATCGTAGCACCCAGGGTCGGGTTCGACGGACGGCCGAGAGCTCGATGGCGGGACCGAATCGGCCGGACCCGTACCATCGACCCTCGCACGCATGGGGAGGCTCGTTTTTGGCCACTATTCGCGATCTGCGCTGCCCAGAATCGAACAGGAATGATACGCATCCGCCATGCGACGATTCGAAGGACGCACAGCGGTAGTCACAGGAGCGGCGAGCGGCATCGGTAGGGCGCTCGCGACGGAACTCGCCCAAAAAGGGTGCCATCTCGCGCTCGTCGACCGGGACGAAGCCAAGCTCGCCGAGGTAGCAACCGAGATCGAAAGCATGGGCCGGCGCGTGAGCCGCCACGGCGTCGACGTCGCGAACAAGGAGCGGATGCGGGCGCTCGTCGACGAGGTGCTCGCGCAGCACGGCGGGGTGCACATGCTGTTCAACAACGCGGGCGTCACCGTCGTGTCGAGTTTCCAGACCGTCTCGCTCGACGACTTCGAGTGGCTCATGGGTATCAATTTTTGGGGTGTCGTCTACGGGTGCAAATTCTTCCTGCCGGCGCTTCTCCGCGCCGAAGAGGCGCACATCGTCAACATCTCGAGCGTCTTCGGGATCATCGGGGTCCCGCTGCAAACGTCGTATTGCGCGAGCAAATTCGCGGTGCGCGGCTTCTCGGAGTCGCTCCGCGCCGAGCTCGACGACACCACCGTCGGCCTGACCAGCGTGCACCCGGGCGGCATCGCGACGAACATCGCCCGCGACGCGCGCTACGTCGGCGAAGCAGAGCAGCGAAAGAGCGGTCTGGTGTCGCAGTTCGCGCGTCGCGCCATGCCGCCCGAAGAGGCGGCTCGGCAAATCATCACCGCCGTTCGCAAGAACCGCCCGCGCGTCGTGATCACGAAAGAAGCGCACGCACTCGATTTCGCGCAACGCCTCTCGCCGCGCCTCGGGGGAACCTTCACCGGCCGGGTGTGGCGCTACATGCAAAAGCACGTCTGAGACGCGCCCGGCGCTCGAGAAACGGCGAAGCTCAAGCCCGGTTCCGCGTCGATTCGACCGGGCCGGGCACTTTCCGCTCGAGGAGCCGGCCGCCGAGAAGCACGTAGCCCGGCACGCCGAGGCGATCGACGAGAATCTCCCGGTTCGTGGCCACGAGCATGGTCACTTCTGGGTCGTCGCGATATCCACACAGGATTTCGTGGACGAGCGCCGCGGTCTTCGGATCGAGCCCGACGTCGGGGTCGTCGAAGTAGAAGAAATTGGGTTCGATCGCGATGGCCCGCGCGAGCGCGACGCGTTTTCGAACGCCGAACGAGAGATACGCCGGAAGCTCGTACATCTCGTTGTTCGTGAGCCCGACGCGTTCGAGCGCGCTCTTGGCGCGCTTTTCGACGGTGGCCAAGGTGATGCCGATCAAATCCATGTGATACCGCAGCGGCAGCGCGACGTTCGCGAGCGCGTTCATGTTCGCGACCAGGCCACCCTCCTGGAACACGAAGCCGCGCCGTACGCCGCGCCGGGTGAGCTCGCTCGGATGAACCGGATCGGTCGGGTGACCGCCGATCGTCACCGCGCCGCGCTCGACGGCGAGGAGGCCCGCGCCGATGTAGAGCAGCGTGCTCTTGCCGGAGCCGTTCGCTCCGGTCACGACCGTCGTGCCGCCCTTCTCGATTTCGAGCGACGCGTTCACGAGAACGTCGCTGCGCGGATAACGAAAAGTGACGCCGCGGAGGCTGATGCCGCCGCGTACGCCGTGCGCGCGCCGGGACGACCGCGGGATCTCGGTCATCGCACCGGCGACCCCACCATCATGTAAAACCCGAGCGTCACCGCGGCGTTGAACACGACGCTCACGACGAGGCTCATGATCACCGCGCGGCTCGCCTTCTCGGGCACCTCCGTCGGGCCTCGCACTTGCAGGCCGTAGTGGCACGACAGCCACCCGACGAGGAGCCCGAGCCCCGCGCATTTCACGAGATAGAGCACGAGATCTTCGGGCACGAGCGCCTCGGCGAACCCGGCTTGGAGCGCGGCGAAGCTCGACGCGCCGATCCACACGCCGACGAGGTACGCGCTCATGATCGCGAGGATGCCGAAATACACGGTGAGCACGAGGACGCTCACGATGACGCCGACGAGGCGCGGCCAGACGATGAACCGGAGGGGGTCGATGCCGAGCGAGGAGAGCGCGAGGATCTCGGAATTCGACTTCATGTTGCCGAGCTCCGTCGCGATCGCGGTGCCGGAGCGGCTGGTGACGATGATCGCCGTCGTGAGCGGCGCGAGCTCACGCAGGACCACCGCGACGATGATGCGCCCGATGAGCTCGCCCGGCAGCTGCGCGGCGAGCATTTGCATTTGAATGACGATGGTCGCGCCGACGAAGATCGCGATCACACTGACCAGGGGCAGCGCTTCGAAACCGGTGAAGAACACTTGTCGAATCGCGAGGCGGCTCGAGACGGCCCGCGCCGACACGCCCGGCTCGAACGGCGCGGCGAGCGCGCCGACCAGTGTCTGCGCGAGGCCCCACGTCTCGCGGTAAGCACCCATCGTGCGCTTGCCGACGTTCTGCACCACACCGGGCGGCTCGCTCTCCGGCCGGCGCGGGAAGAGCGACATCGGGGCGTCGTCGGACACAACCCCGAGGATAGCGTGAAATCAATGGTCCATGCCCAACCAAGCGCCGCCACACGAGAGGCCGAACGCCACCGGCGAGAGCGCGAGCGCGAAGATGACCGCCGTCGGCGCCGAGACGGAAAGCAGCACGACGGCGACGGCGATGGCGAGCCCTGCGGCGAACGCCGGCTCGAGCACGGTGTGTGCGCCGCTCGCACGGGCGACCAGAAAACCCGCGATCGGAAAGGCGGCGAGCACCGAAGAGCCGAGGAGCGCGAGCGGCACGTTCGAGCTCATGTCCGCCTCGTCGGCGAGCGACAGATCGACGCCGAGCCGGCGCGCCCCGAAGACGGCGACGGCGAGGCACACGATGACCGCGCCCGTATTCACGAGGGCGCCGCCGAGGATCCACCGCAAGACCAGCGGCCGATCGGCGTGCCGGAGCGCCTGACGCACGGCGGTGAGCGACGGCGGTTCCGGCAAGGAAAACGTCGAGTGGGAATGCGGCTCGTGCGGCGCGATGTCGGCGAGCACGCTCCACGCGATGAACGCCATAGCGGCGAGCATCGGAGCGGCGACCGCGAGCATGCCCGGCCCCCGGCCGAACACGATGTGGTCGTAGAGGGCGTGCACCGCGACCGCGAGGAGCCACATCGGCAAAAACCAACGGCTCCGCCGTCGCGCCCGCGAGCCGAGCGCGTAGCCCCAGAGGCCGGCGCAGAACAGGTGCGCAGGGATGCCGGCGAGTGCGCGCAACACGCGGACCAGGGAGAGCGCGTCGCTGGCCAGGTAGGCGGCGGTTTCCGCCGCTGCGAACCCCGACGCGGCAATGACCGCGAACACGACGCCCTGTCCCTGCCCTTCGAGCTTCCGGAAGAGCATCGTGGGCCATACGACCACGACCTTGGTCGCTTCCTCGAGCGGCGCCGCGAACAAGAGCACCGTGAGCAACGCCGCGGTGCTCGAAGTCGGACTCGCTTCGATCGACCAATCGGTGAAATGGAAGACTGCGCGCTCGACGAAAAATGACCCGAGCCCGGCAGCCGCCCCGAACGCGGCGAGGGCCGCGACGAGACCGTTCGAAACGGCGTGTACATGACGGAATCGACGAACCAGAGCTCCCGCGCCGCCGAGCGCCGGCAGCGCGCAGACGAGCCCCACGACGAGGCGGGTCGCGGTCAAAAGTGGAGCCCGACGACGAACGTGCCGTTGATGCCGAGCCCGATGCTCGAGCCGCTCGCGGCGTAGAGTTGCGCCTTGTCTTGATTCGCCTGCGCCGTCGTGGTCGGCGTGCCGGTCGACGTCGCCTTCTCGACCTGAGAGAGACTCACGCCGGGACGCGTGAGCCCGAGGAGTTCGCCGGTCAGATTCACGCTCACGGAGAACACCGGCGTCACGTACACGTCGAGGCCGCCTCCGGCGCGCACGTTGTAGCCGTGCACGTCGACGCTGTTCGTGTTGACGTTCGAATCGGAGAGCCCGCTCAGCGACGCGTAGCCGCCGGCGAGCTGGAGATAGGGTTCGACGCGCCCGATCGGGATGTGGAGCCCGAGCTCGGCGTCCAGGGTCCACACGTCGTAGTCGCTGAACGACGCCATCCGGAACCGCGCGCCGGCGGTGAAGAACAAGAGCCGGAGCCCGAGTCCGGCGCCCCAAAGAAATCCGGTGTTCGACGTGTGCACCGTGCCCGCGTCGACGATCTTGTTCGCGTGCAGCGTGTCGAGCCCGAGCGTCTCGAAGCCGAGCTCGGCGTTCAGATAAAAGAACTCGAGACCGCGACCCGAATCCTTCTTGTCGGCGTCGTCGAGCGTTTGCTCGGTCTGCACGGTCGCCGCGTCCTCGACCACCGGTGGCGGCGCGGTCAGGCCGCCCGCTTGGAGCCCCGGCTGTGCTGCGGCCGGCTGCGTGCCGTAGGCGGGTTGAGCTCCATAAGTGGGCGGTGTGCCGTACCCTTGAGTCCCGTATTGCGGATTCCCGTATTGCTGCTGCGGGGCGGGCGTCGCAGTGCTCGGCGGCTGATAGCCGTAGCTGGCACTCGGCGGACTCTGCGTCGGCATTTGCCCGACCGCCTGCGCGAGCACCGTGTTCGTCGAAAGGACGGCCACCGAGAGCGCCGCGCCACTCACTGCTAGATGCATGCGGGAGAGCTTATCACTCGGCCAGGAGCTTCCCACGGGCTCATGAAACGCCGGTTTTCGCCGCAGATTCGCCTCGTATTCGCTCACCTTCGCGGCGGGCAAGGTGAACCTCGCCGCACACGTCGGTCACGACGAGCGCGACCCTGCGACGAGAAAGATTCATTTCCGCCGGCGGGCGCGAAGGAGGAACGCGTCGTCGCCTCGTTCGGACACGTGCACGCGCACGACACGCGCTTCGTGGTGTTCCGCGACGAGCCGGACGGCACGAGCATCGTGTACGACATGTACGACTGGGAAGAGTCGCCGACGTACATCTACAACGCGATGACGAACAACCCGGCGCCCGATCGGACGGTGAAGTCCACGGGCGCGTACACCTGCGATCTCGTGCTTCTCGATCGCCGGCCAGTGAACGACGTGTGACGAGAAATTCGGTCGTCGCACGCGGCGGCCGGATTCGTGGAATCGCGTGAAAAACGGGGGCCCGAACGAGTTCCGGGCATCCACCGCGAGGGCGTCGGCGCCGAGGCTCGGTGCAATAGGAGCGACGGCGCTTGCAACGGGACGACAAGCAGGGTCAAGATTCCTCTAGCGGATCAGTACCCATGGCATCGCTTTCTCGACTCAGCCTCATCGCTTTCGTGCTCCCCGTAGCTTCGTGCACCCTGCTCGTCGATATCGATCGGAGCAAGATCAAGGGCGGCAGCACCGACGCCGGGTTTCTCCCGGACAGCTCCACGGGCGGGTCGGCCGGCACCGGCGGTTCTCCGGGAAGCGGGGGCAAGCCGGACAGCGGTCCAGGAACGGGCGGCACGTCGCCGCTCGACAGCTCGATCGATAGCAGCGCGGGCGGCACCGGCGGCGACGCTTCGGTAGAAGCCGGGAGCGGCGGGACGACGAGCACCGGCGGAACCACGGCGACCGGCGGGAAGACCAGCACCGGCGGGACGACGGGCACGGGCGGCAAGACGAGCACCGGTGGCACGACGGGGACCGGTGGCAAGACGAGCACCGGCGGGACGACGGGCACCGGTGGCAAGACGAGTACCGGCGGGACGACGGCGAGCGGTGGCACGACGGCGAGCGGTGGCACGACGGCGAGCGGTGGCACGTCAGACGCGGCCGCGGGCGGCTCGTCCGACGCTGCAGCCGGCGGCTGAGCGCGCGCCGAAACGGGTGCGCGGGCGCTCACCGTCGACGCGCGTCGTTGCAACGCCGTCGCATGAGCCCGAGTCCGAGGACGAGCACCGCGCCGCTCGCGGCACTGGCGACGCCATCGACGGGGCCTTTCGGGCTCACGCGCACGCAACCGTAGGTCGGACCGCCGTTGTTGCAGATCGAATTGCTGTTCGTCGGATCGTTCGGATCCGTCCCCGCCTTGAGCTCGTCGATGTCGTCCACGCCGTCGCCGTCGGTGTCGATTTTTTTCGCCACGCATTCGGCGAGGCCACCCGGGAAAGTTTTCGCTACTCTGACGGTGAACTCGCAATCGTCTCGCAGGGTGGCTCCGAAGCCGGGCACCGATTTACCGTTCTTGACCGCGTTCTTCAGGTTCGCCGAACCGCCGGTGTCGTCGTTGTGGCAAAGGATGCAATCCGGCGTGCACGGCATGGGAACGTGCGAAGCAAGCCACGGCGGAACCTGTGGGTCGGCCCCGGCGCTCCCCGCGACGAACAGCGCACTCCCCACGATCGACCCGATCCACCCGCGCGAATGCATCCCGTGCCCCTCCCAGCAGACCTGGTGAGTGGGGACTTCGACGTGGTTCGGTCTGCCGAAATAACGAAGAGCGCTACGACGAGTACGTTTTGCTTCGACGCCGCCGCATGAGACCGAACCCGAGGACGAGCACCGCGCCGCTCGCGGCACTGGCGATGCCGTCGACGGAGCCCTTCGGGCTCAAGCGGGCGCAGCCGTAGGTCGGACCGCCGTTGTTGCAGATCGAATTGCTGTTCGTCGGATCATTCGGATCCGTCCCGGCCTTGAGCTCGTCGATGTCGTCCACGCCGTCGCCGTCGGTGTCGATTTTTTTCGCCACGCATGTGGCGAGGCCGCTCGCGTACGTGTCCTGTTGTTCGACGGTGAACCCGCAATCGTCTCGGAGGGTGCTTCCGAAACCGGGAACCGATTGACCATTCTTGACCGCGTTACGCAGGTTGGCGGTCCCGCCCGTGTCGTCGTTGTGGCAAAGGATGCAATCCGGCGTGCACGGCATCGGAACGTGCGAAGCAAGAAACGGAGGAACCAATGGGTCGGCCCCGGCGCTCGCCGCGACGAACAGTACACCGGCCGCGAACAGAGCCGCGGCGCTCCAGACGCGACGAACGCGCCGCGCGTCGACCGAGTTTCGAGGGTCACCTCGGTCAGCGTGATCGCGTCGAGTCATGGCGATGAACTCCAATCCAAGCGAGGTCGATAGGCGGCGCATAGTGGTGTTCTCAGAAGTAGTAGTGGAATTGCGATAGCACCACCGGTGCGGCCACGCTCTTCGGCTCGGTCAAGATGAAGTCCGTCCTGAAGTCGAAGTGCGTGAAGAAAAACCAAGCGAACGTGACCCACTGATCGAATTTCGGTTGGCCGTGACCCGTCGTTGGACCGACGTTCGCGGCGGCCGATTCTCCGGCATCGAGCACCTCGCCGGTAACCATCGCGTGGAGCCCCTGCACGAATTCCCAATCCATCTGCAGCATCCCGACGTACCCGAGGAGCGTCTGATTGGAGGCCAACAAGTCGGCCTCCGCCATGAAAACGAGCGGTTCGACCGGCGAGACGCGTGCGGTCAATCCATGAGCGCCGCGCGTGTAGCCTTGCCCGTTCACCAGGAGCCGATCATCGGCGGCGTGCGTCACGAGGCTGCTCACGCCGATGGCGGTGTGCGGGCTCAGCATGTACTCGGCGTACGCGCTGTAGCCGCGCTCTCGGAACTTGTCGGGGCTGATCTGGTAGTTGCCCGCGATGCCCATGATCTCGCCCCGGAGGCGACCATGGCTGTAGTCGATCGCGACTCCATCTTGCTGATCGCTCTCGCGATCGGTTCGCGTCGCGTTACGCACCCACATCACGTGCTCCGGGATACGCAATCCGAAGGGTAGGTTGATGCGACCGGCGCGAATCAACACGTCGTCCGAAACGTCGTAGCCGATCCAGTGCGTGCGCGAGATGAGCGTGACGTCGCCGTTAGCGGTGGCGCTCGCTTTCGTGATCTGAGCGGCGCGCGTCTCGATGCGGCCCTTCGTCGCGTCGCCGAGGCCGATACTTCCGGAAATGCGGAGACGCTTCCAGATCGTCGCCTGTCCGTACGTGTCCATTTGCATCGGGAAGTAGTCGAAACTGCTCGGCGACTTGCCGTTCTTGAATGTGTAGTCCGCGTCCATGACGCGGACGCTGCCACCGAGCCGAAGCCAGTCCGGCTCCGCGACGCCGAAGAAGAGCATCGCGGTGCGCTGCGGATCGGTCCCACCGTCGTAGCGCGTGGTGAGCGTGGTGTTGCTGATGACCCGACCGAAGCCGGTCAGGAGCTCGCCGCCCATCGGATCGGTGTGACACGACGCGCACTTGTCGAAGCCATGCCGGATCATCCAGGGGTACGCAGCGGCAGGGCGTGACCACGCGAAGATCGACAGGGTTGCGGCGACCACGACGAGCGCCCGGCAGAGAGAACTCGAAAGATGACCGGGGCTTCGCCCGCTACTCCACATGGGCGCTACATTTCGCCGAGGGCCGCCTGGCCGTCAACGTCGTCGTGACGATCGGAGTCGACGCGCATCGGCGTACGCACGAACCCATCCGTCGTTCCGACCGCTCTGCCGGCAGCCGTTTTACGGGAACTTCGTAACCATCACGGAACCTCGGGCGTATGCTCGGGCGAGTAACGAACGGCTCGTCGTTTGGCGCCGGTCAGGGGCCATTCGTAGCGAACGTCCTGGTCGGCCTGAAAGCCGTCGAGGACGGGCGGCTCCTCGCGAGCCAGAAGCACCCATACGGCGGTGCGCGCGAGCCGTGCGCCTTCACGGAGCCACTCGGGCGGCGGCAACGTCGCGCGCGACACCGCGGTATCGCAACTTCGAGAAGCGACCTTGTCGCTTCGACCGCGCTCGACCACCGCACGCCGGAAATCGAGCTTGCCGAGCACGTTCCTGAGAAACGCGACGCGTCGATCTTTGGGCTCGACCAATGTCACGCGAATATTCGGCAAGAGCAGGGCGAGCACGAGGCCGGGCGCGCCGGCGCCACTCCCGACGTCGACCCAGACACCGCGATCGCCGACGGACGCTGCGGCGATGATCTGCGCGTCCGCGACAGAAAGGTCCACCAGCTCTTCGGCACTTCGCGCCGCGGTCAGGTCGGTACGGCGATTCCACACGACGAGCTCGTCGAGATAAAGCGACAGCTCGTGGACCGGCGTGTCGCCGTGGGTCGGCGGAAGGGCCTCGAGCGCCCGTTCGAGGAGCGGCGCCCAGCCTTTTTGCGGGGACTCGAGAGACACCCCGAACGTCTACCGCGCGGGCTGGGAGCGGGGTAGTAGTGCCTCCCGTGTCCCGTCCGGCAGCCGACGTTTCGCTCGAGCCTCTGACGCGCCTCGTCCGGCGCGTGACGGGTGGGACCGAGCCGCTTTCGGCGACGGAGATGCCGGGCGGCGCCTCGACGCGCCGTTTTTTCCGCGTGCGCCTCGCCGAAGGGCGGACCGCGGTCGCGATGTACGTACCCGAGGCAGGCAGGCCCGACGAAATCGCCAAGGTCGACGAGCGCGGGCGGCGCTGGCCGTTTCTCGAAGTGCGCGACCTGCTCGAGCAGCGCGGCGTCCGGGTTCCGAAGGTCGTCGGCGACGCCTGCGCGGACGGGTTTCTCCTCGTCGAAGATCTCGGCGACGACACGCTCGCGCGCTATCTCGAGCACTCGCCGGATCGACGCGAAGCGCTGTACCGAATGGCGATCGCCGATCTAGCCCGCGCGCAGCATGCGCTCGACGAGCTCCCGCGCGGGTCGATCGTGAACGAGCGCGCGTTCGACTACGATTTGCTCCACTGGGAGATCGACCATTTTCGCGAATGGGCGCTCGAAGCGCGCGGAATTCGATTGGACGCCGCCGAGCGCGTGGCCTTCGACGGCGCCGCCGAATACGTGGCCCGCGAGATCGCGAAGCTACCGAAAGGCTTCGTTCATCGCGACTACCAGAGCCGCAACTTGATGGTCGTCCGCGAGCGTGACGGCGAGGGCGAGCGGCTCGCATGGATCGACTTTCAGGACGCGCTCCTCGGGCCTCGCGTGTACGACTTGGTCGCGCTTCTCGGCGACAGCTATCAGACCTTCGACGACGCGTTCATCGAGACGCGTCTCGACGAATACGCCGCGCACCGCGGCCTCGATGCGAACGGCCGCCGCGACGTGGAACGCGAGTTTCACCTCGTCACGATTCAGCGAAAGCTGAAGGACGCGGGGCGCTTCGTGTTCATTCAGCACAAAAAGGGCGACTCGGCCTATCTTCGGTTCGTCGAGCCGACCATCGCCAAGGCGCGCCGCGCTCTGTCACGATTCGAAGACGCCGAGCCGCTCGTCAAACTCGCCGCCTTGCTCGACCGTCTGTGAGCGCCGCGCAGGCGCTCCGCCGCTCGGACGCCTTCGTCGACGCGTTCACTCCGCCGGCGGCGGTTGCGATTCGCGACGCTCCGCGTTCTTTTTCTGACCACCCCGGCGCCCGGGATCGTCGCCTTCGGCTTTCGCGAGCTCGGCGTTCACTCGAGCCGAGAGCGGCCCGTCGGCGACGGCCGGCGCCATGACGGCGCTCTCCGCGGGCTTCGCGAGCATCGGGGCAGGACCGTCCTTCGGCGCGTCGGCTTTCTTCGCCGGATCGTCGCCGACTTCGAGCAAGCACTCGCCGAACGTCACCTCGAGCTTGCCGCGCTCTTGAGACAGCTTCACCTCGAGCTTGTTCGCGCGGATCATCGTATTGCTCCGCACCGTGCCCGATAGATACACCTCTTCCGCGTCGATGTTCCCGGCCAGCGTCCCTTCCGAACGCAGCTTTGCCGCTTTGACGTTTCCGAGGACGGTACCCGTCTCGGCGATCGTGAGAGAAGGAGCCTCGATCGTACCGTCGATGGTTCCGTTCACGACGACCTGGCAGCTCGACTTGAGCGTGCCTTTGAGCTCGGTCCCCTCTTCGACGAGGGTTTGCTTTCCGCTGCTAATAATCTTCGACTTGTCCATGGCGAATCTGTTCCTTCCCTTCAGGCGGCTTGGCCGGGGTCCTTGATGTTCAATCGAAGACGGCATCCGGAGGCGAAACCGAAGCGCGTCTTGTCGTGAGCTTGCTCGATGGTCGCGGAGACCGCGCCGCGCATGCTCACGAGTAACTGACCCGGGCGCACGAATCCGATCCGATTCATTTCGAGGAATCGGCCGTGAATCTCGATGTTTCCGCCCTTGACCTGGCAATGTTCGAGCACGCCCTCCTCGCCGATGACGAGACTCGCGTTCGGCGCGAGCGTGATGGAGCACCCTTCGAGGCGCCCATCGACTTGAACCTCGGCGCCGTCGCCGAACTCGAGCTCGGCGTTCTTCAGCGTGTCGCCGACGCCGATGTACCGGCGAATCGGCGCCGGCGCGAGGCTGTCGCGCCGCCCGAGGCCGCGCAGGAAGGCGTCGAGCGTGACGCGCTCGCTGCCGTCGCCGTCACGGCTCGCGTCGAGCCAATCGGCGCGCGACGACACCATCCGGCACTCGAGCATCTCGGCGCGATGCACCTTCGCGCCGGTGAGCACGCACCCTTCGAGGTGCGATCCGGCGAACACCGCGCGGCGCAAATCGGCCTCGGACAGATCCACCTCGTAGAGCCGAGCGCGCGATAGATCGGCGTCGCCGAGCGAAGCCCGCGAGAGCCGGACCTTCTTCAAGACCGCGCCGGTGAGCATCGCTTCTTCGAGATTCGCGCCGGATAAATCCACTTCCTCGAGCTTCGCGGACGACAGCGATGCTCGGGCGAATACGGCGGCGTTTGCGGCGACCGACCCGAGGTACGCCTCGGACAGATCGGCCTGGGTGAAATTGGCGCCCGCGAGCTTGGCGCCGCCGAGACTCGCCGAGTCGAGCTGCGCGTAGGTGAGGTTCGCGCCTTCGAGGTTCGCGCCTTCGAGGTTCGCGCCTTCGAGGTTCGCGCGCCGGAGGTCGGCACCCTTCAGATTCGCGCCGCGGAGATTGGCGCCGTCGAGATCCGCTTTGACGAGGATCGCCTTTTCTAGGTTCGCACCTTCGAGGAAGGCCTCTCGCAAGGAAGCGCCGGTCAGGTCGGCACCGGCGAGCTTCGCCCCTTCGAGATTCGCGCCGTCCATCTCGGCGCGCGCGAGGTTCTCGCCATTCAGCGAAATTTTCGAAAGATTTGCGCCGCGGAGATCCGAGCGCTCGAGCTTTTCGCCAGCGGCAATTCGTCGTTCGACACTCTCGCGAGTCTCTGGATTCATGCGGCCTCCCTTCGTCTCAGGCTGCGTCGTGAGCGCGTCCGCGCTCGATGTATGAAAGGACGCGTTCGACGCGCCGTTCGGTCGGTGAACGCTCGAGCTCGGCGACCAGCTCCACTTCACCGAGCTGTGCGAGCACGACGTTCAGTTCGAGGGCGCGCGAGCGCCGTTCACTGCGCGCACGCCGCTTGCGTTCGCGATCGTCGTCGCTCTCGGCCTGTTCGAAGTCCTCGTGCGCGCGCCGGAGCGCCTCGGCGAGGCCGCGGAGCTTTTGCTTGGTCTGCTCTTCGGCACGCTGAGGGACCTGCGCGGTGCGCTCTCGCCAGTACGATTGGAACCGCTCGACGATGGCGCGAGCGCTCTCCACTTCGAGCCGCCCGAGCGCGATCAGATCGTCGACCGACGCCCGGCACAGGGCATCGAGCGACGCGAGCCCGGCTGCATACAGCTTGTCGATGGCGAGCTTGTTCACGCCCGGTGCCTGTAACAAGAGTTGGTGCACGACGATCGGCTCGGAGCGATCCCGCTCGTTTTTCACGTCGAACGCGGACGGCAACGCCTCCACGAGCTTTCTGTATCCGGTGAGCAAGCGGTCGCGCTCGACGCCGTCGATCCTCGGCGCGAACGCCTCCGCGGCGACGTCGAGCGCGTGCTCGTAGTCGGCGAGGGCCTGCGCGAGCGCGGTCTGTTCGAGCGCGCGAGCGCCCTCGAGCATGCCCTTCACGGCAGGCTTCGCGATGTCGAACCACTGCCGGGTCGTCGATCCGACCTGGAGCTCCATCATGAATTGCCGGATCGGACGGGCGTGACCGAGGAGCATCTCGCGGAACATCCGCGCATTTTCCTCGCGGATGGCCGAATCGTCGGAGAGTTTCCCGCCCTGACCAGGCGAGGCGCTCGCGATCCGGTCGAAGGCATGGTCGATCTCGTCGCGTTCCGCAGCCACCTTCGCCGGCGATTCGACCGCGAGCGGTTCGAGCGTCAGCTCGGCGGCTTCGACGCGAACGGCGGACGTCTCGACCGGCTTCTTGGCCGGCGTGGGACCTCGCGAGTCGTTCGGACCGCGAACGGGCATCGGCGGCGGCCCCACGGCGACGACCACGGTCGTTGCACTGCGAACGTGCGCGACTCCTGCCGCCGGGATCGGCACCGCTTCGCTGCGCGGCACCTTCACCGTCGCGTTCGGCGCGACGGGACTCGGCGCCTCGGGTTTCTTCGGCGTCGTTCCACTCGTGACCGAATACGTCGGAGACACGTGGAGGCGCGCCTCTACTTTTGCCGGCACCGACGGACGCGATCGCGGTCCGCTCGCGTCGCTCGGGTTCACGCGCGACTCGGACTTGGCGTTGGCGGCTGCCTTGCGATCGACCTTGTCGCCGCGCGATGCACCATCGGGCTTCGATTCGGAATGCGGCGGCGTGCGCCTTCCATTGGGTGCGTCCATGCGATTATCCGGTGAGTCGTTGGGTTCGGCGGCGTTCGAAGCCGGGTGCGAGGGTTTCGCCTCGGAACCTTCAACAACGGCGCGACGAGGTTCACTCTTCAGTGCCTCGCCGCCAGGAGCCTTGGGATCCTGCTCGTTCTCACTGCCGAAGATCTTCGAGAACAATCCCATGGTCGATCGGACTTTCAACAATACTCAAGATTTCCGTTCACCCCAATCGCGATCGGTCGAACTCACGACGTTTGGTGTCACGTCGGCACGCACTGTGGGCGCGCGACATGCATGTCAGACGTTCAGGACGGTTCTCGTCACGGTGGAGTCGCGTCGTCCCAGACGCCGATCCATTCGCGATCCCATTCGGAATCGAGAAAGAGGATCCACGACCGGCGGTTCACGCCGATCCGACGGAGCGCGTCGCAGGCGACGGTGACGCACGCGTCGACGTCTGCGAGCGCGACATCGACGTACACGTAGCGCGCGCCCATTCCGACGCCGACGACCGCGCCGAGCGCCGAGGGAACGAGCGCCGCGTTCAGCGCATCTTCGAGCTCGAGCTGGAGCGCGTGACGCCGCTCCGTCGACTCGTCGCGAGCGTCGACTTTGACGTAGGCGAAGCGCTCGCCGCGCTTCGAAAAGCGACGCGACGCGAATCGATCGCCCTCGAGGAAGCATTTCATCGCCTCGGGAATCACCGTGCTGACGATCGCGATGTCGTCCTGTCGTGAGTAGTCCTGGGCGATGGGCGGCTCGCTTTCGAGGAGCGTCCACTTTTCGCCGCGGGCGAGCGCGTGCCACGGCTCGTCGGGCAGCGCGTCGTGAACGCCGCGAATCGCGGCGCCGACGGCGGGGGCCACGTCGTCGAGCGACAGCGTCTCGACGCGCGCGCTCTTGTCGTCGAGCACGCGGAGCACGCTCGGTCGAGGCATCGGCGCGACGTCGACCGAGCCGATCCACGTGTCGAACACGTCGTCGCCGAGGAGGCGCGGGAGCAAGAGGTTCGCGGCGTCGAGCGCGCGCTCGTCGGACGCGCTCCCGAACCCCGGCGCATAGACCACCACGTCGAGCAAATGGCCCCGCGAAAATCCGATGCGCGCCCGGGCAAGGGCGAGATCGACGCCGACGCGCGCACGGATCTCGTCGAGCGCCGCGGGCGGTTCGAGCGCGATGCGGTATCGAACCGGCGTCAACCGGGCGATCGCGGGTGCACGGCGGAGGATCCGCTCGATGAGCGGTTCGAGACCCGGATCGTCCCCGGGAAGCAGCGCGAGCCGCGTCGCGTCCGGCGGTCCGTCGAGCTCGACGACCAGGCTGCGGTCGACGGCCTGCACCGCCTTGGTGAGCCGCGCCTCGAGATGATCGGACGCCATCTGAGTGCTCCGAAGCGCCGCGAGCGACGGCTCGAGACTCGTGAGCTCACCCCAGAATCCGTCGATGCGCGCCACGAGCGGGCTTTCGTCGAACGCACGACGAGCAGCATCATCACCGAACCGAATGCGCATGAGAGCTCACGAGCCCGGAAACGGGCTTCGAAGCATGGACGCTATCTCGCGCGGCGAGCGAGTCAAACGCGCTATCATGAGAGGGGAGCGAGACGGTCGCGACATTTTCGGACCGCTTCTGGTCGCTTCCAACCGCCTGACCACCGTGACGCCCACACTCCACTCCGACAACCTCGCCGAAACCGTCCTTTTCGAGGGTCGTCCCGCCGCCATCGCGGGCGTCGGCGCGCTCTTGATTTCGATTCTGACGCTGGGCCTCGGCGCGCTGTATTTTTTCCTTCGCGCGAGCGGAATTTCCTACAAGGTCACCACCAAGCGCGTCCTGGTGGAGCGCGGCGTGCTCTCGAAGCGGCTCGAGCAAGTCGACGCTTATCGGATCCGCGACTACATCGTCGATCGCCCATTCGGGCAGCGCTTGCTCGGCACCGGGAACCTGATCCTGTTGACGATGGACAAGACGACACCGTCGATGGAGCTCAGAAACCTGCGCACCGACGTGGTTCGGCTCTACGAGGCCCTTCGCGCCGCGGCCGAAGCAGATCGGTTGCAACGCGGCGGGGTGCGCCTGATCGACAACGAGTGACGCCGGGGCTCAACGCTTGCGGCCGTACTCGAGCACTTCGACGCGCACGTCGGCGACACCCTTGCGCAGCATGCTGAGACGCGACGCCGCAGCGACGGACAGATCGATGATGCGCCCCGCGTCGCCATAAGGGCCGCGGTCGGTGATGCGCACGTACGTCGCGCCGTTCGTGTCGGTGCGGACGACGCGCACCACCGTCCCGAACGCGAGCGTGCGGTGGGCAGCCGTGAATTTGGCGGGGTCGTAGCGGATGCCGCTCGCGGTATTTCGGCCCACGAACCCCTTACCGTAGTACGTCGCTTTCCCGCGCTGGACGGAGAGCGGATGGAGCGCACCGTACTCGGCCTCGAGCTGCGTCTCGTCGGCCGACGGCACCCCGCTTCCGGCGCGCGACCGTCGCCCCGGGTCCGTCGAGCGCGGCGTGCGCGGCCCGGCATCCGTGGAGCGCGAGTGATAGACGGGGCCCGCACTCGCAAACTCGGGCGCGCGCGGAGCGACTGCTTCGCGCGCGCAACCGCTTGCGAGGAGACTCGCGGCAAGCCCGTACCCGGCGAACGCCAGCGCTGCCGTTGCTCGAGCGCGGGCCATCGCGCCGAGTCTTTCCGCGAGACGAACGTGAGGGCAAGAAATGAGCTACGTTCGCGCGCCATGCCGTCCGCCGCTTCCGTTCGCCTCTCGGCGTCCGGGCTCGTTTTGGGTGAGAAAACGGTGCCGCTACTCTCCGGGAGCGTTCACTATTTTCGTCTCGCGAGGAGCGCGTGGCGTCCCGCTCTCGACGCGTTGCGCCGACTCGGCGCGACGATGGTCGACGTCTACCTTCCCTGGGCCGTTCACGAGCGGCCGGACGGCTCGTTCGACTTCGGCAGCGTCGACCCGCGTCTCGACGTCGCGCATTTTTTGAAGACGGCGCACGAGCTCGGACTCTACGCGATCGTCCGTCCGGGTCCCCACATCAACTCGGAGCTCACGCTTTTCGGGATCCCCGAACGCGTGATCTGGAATGAAGCGTGTCAGGCGCGTTCTCCGAACGGCGCACGCGTCGTGCTCCCGATCCCTCCGCTCGCCTTTCCGGTGCCGAGCTATGCGAGCAAAGCGTTTCACGTCGAGGCCGCGCGGTGGCTCGCAGCCGCGGCGACCGAGCTCGCGCCGCTCCAATGGCCGGACGGTCCGGTCGTTCTCGGGCAAGTCGACAACGAGGGCGCGCTCTACTTCCGCGACGGTCCGTACGACCAGGATTATCACCCCGACGCGATCGCGCAGTACCGGCGCTTTTTACGCCAACGGTACCCGAACGACGTGGCGCTTCGTGCCGCGCACGGCGCTTCCGCGGGCTCGCTCGCGACCATCGAGCCGCCCCACGAGCTCGACGCGACGTCGCCGGACGAGCTCGCGCGCCACCTGGATTGGGCGGAGTTCCAAGAGGCGCTGCTCGAGGCCGCGCTCTATCGCTTTCGCGTGACCCTCGAGAAACACGGTCTCGACCGGGTACCGATGTTTCACAACTTGCCGCTCGCCGAGACGTCGACGCCCCTCGACCCGAAGCGCGTCGAACGCGCCGTCGGTTTCGTGGCGCTCGACTACTACCACCACGCCTCCGAGAAAACGCGCCGCGAGATCGCGCGGCGAACGAGCGGGCTCGCCGAGCGATCGCGACTCAAGAACGCGCCGGCGTTCGCCGCCGAAATGGCGGCCGGCTTCGCACCGTATTTTCCACCGCTCAGCGAAGGGGACAACGCCTTCAGCGTGCTCACCGCGCTCGCCTACGGGCTGCGCGGATTGAACATGTACATGGCCGTCACGCGCGATCGCTGGATCGGCGGCGCCATCGACACCGACGGCAAGCCGCGCGCCTCGGCAGATTTCTGGCGACGCCTTTTTGCGGCGCTCGAACGCACGCGGTTTCACGAGCTCACCCGTCGCGTGGCCGTCGCCGTCGCCGTACCACGAAGCTTCGACCGACTGGTGCGCGTGTGCCATGCCTTCGGCGCGCTGCCGCCGACGTTCTTCGCTCTCGGAGGGGAAGGCGCCGAACGAGGCGCACTCGAAGACGGCGACGATCCGACCGGCGGCGCCGTGCTCGAGACGGAGCGATTCGTGCGAGACCTCGTCCTCGTCCTCGAGCGCATGCACGTGGCGCACGCCGTCGTGGCCGCCGATCTGCTCGGCGACGCGTCGTTCGACGCGCCGTGGACCATCGTCGTGTGCCCCGGCGCGCTCGAGTCCGAGCTCACGACGCTGCTCCTCGATCGCGTTCGCCGTGGCCGCCCGGTGAGTTTCGGACCGCGACTTCCGGAACGCACCGCCGCGATGAAACCGATGAACCTCCACGTCCCGGTGACCCTCCCGGTCGGCGTGCCGATGCTCATGCCTTCGGGCTACGCGCCGCTCGCGGACGCGGTGGATCGGGCGCTCGTGGCGACTGGCGCAGAACGCCTCGCTGCCGAACCGAGCTCGGTTTTCAGCACGGTCCACGTCGACGTCGGCGGCGAGCCGCGCGTGCTCTTCGTCATCAATCCGACCGAAAGCGCGGTAGAAGCCGTCGTTCTCGCGCCGCGGGTTCGGTCGGCGCGGGATGCCCTGACGTTCGAAGACGTCCTGGTGACCGGCGAACACGTCGTGGTTTCAATCGAGAAACATTCGGCGCGGATGCTGGAGCTTACGTCGCGTTCGTAGTAGACGCCCGGCGTTCAAATGGTCGTCGAGGTCAATCCGGACAACCCGGAGCCGCGTAAAATTCGAAGAGCCGTCGATTCGTTGCTCGACGGCGGCGTCATCGCTTACCCGACGGACACCGTCTACGGGCTCGGGTGCGATCTATTCAACAAGAAAGCCGTCGATCGTCTCTATCAGATCAAAGGGATGGAGCGCTCGCAGCAGCTCGCCTTCGTGTGCCGCGACATCGGTGAGATCACGCAGTTCGCCGTCGTGAACGATCGCGAGTACCGCATCCTTCGGACGTTCCTGCCCGGCCCCTATTGCTTCATCCTCCAGGCCACGCGCGAGGTGCCACGCATCGTCCAATCGCCGCGCAAGCACGTCGGCATCCGCATTCCGAATCATCCCGTCGCGCTCGCGATCGTCAGCGAGCTCGGCCACCCGATCATCTCCAGCACCGCCGCGCGCACGGGCGCCGAGATCCATGTCGATCCCAAGGAGCTGGATCTCGACTTCCCAGGGCTCGACCTCGTGCTCGACGGCGGCGCGGGCGGCCTGCTCCCGACGACGATCATCGACTTGACGGGCGCGACGCCGAAGGTCGTCCGTGAAGGCGCGGGCGACGCGAGCCCGTTTCTCTAGTCCCCTGAATCATTGATTCAGGGGACTAAGCGAGAAAGTCAGTACCCGGATCAGAACCGTGGCTGAGTGCTGAATTTTCGAGGCCCTTGCCCCGTCGGGGCCTCGAAAATTCTCCGACGAATCTTGGATCCGGGGGACTAGGGCCCGCGTCGATCACAGCGAAGCGAGCGAGCGCGGGGGCCGCCCTCGCCCGCTCTACGCGCCGTCCGATCAACCGGCCGTGTAGAAAAATTCCTCGCGGGTGATCTTGCCGTCTTGAACCGTGAAGAGGCCGATCTCGTCCATCGTCATGCGCTTGTTGCTCGGCTTGTGGGTGATGTCGTACGTGAACCGCACCGCGAATCGGTCGTCGTGCGGATACGGTCCGGTCACTTCGGCCTTGTGAACCGTGTGGTTGTCGTTCCACCACTTCGACTTCCCGCGAATCGCCTCGAGGCCCTTGGCCGTGCGATCCATTCCCGGCGGGCCCCCCGCCTCGACGCTGATCGCGTCCTTGCTGAACAGGGTGTCGAGACACTCCGCGTTCCGACCTTCCTTGACGAGCGAAACGT
The DNA here is from genome assembly GCA_964506835.1 of uncultured Polyangiaceae bacterium. Lineage (GTDB taxonomy): Bacteria > Myxococcota_A > Polyangia > Polyangiales > Polyangiaceae > DASZVB01. The sequence continues at coordinate 48,910 of CAZDNG010000008.1, read as the reverse complement.
ATTTCTTGGCGACTTCTTGTGATGTCATGATGAGCCTCCTGAATCGAATGGAGGATCATTTATGCGGCGCACGCTCGTGCACGCAAGGGTGACCGCGGGATAGTCAGGAGGTGCGACAAAGGTCGTCGTCCCGCCGTTCGGACGCGTCCGACACGCTCACCGCTCGGAAGGTCGGGCTTGGGGCGGCTATCGTGTGCTCGCATCGTGCCCCTCGCCTGCGTCCTTGTGGGCGCCCGCATCGTGGACCCCGCCGGTCCCGATCGCGCCGCCCGAGCTCGCGCCCGCATCGATTCCCGAGATGCCTCCGGTTGCGGTGCCGCCCCCGGTTCCCAGGGAACCTCCGGACGGCATCCCTCCAAATCCCGAGAGACCTCCGAATCCCGAGACACCTCCGGTACCAGGGAGCTCCGCGACGCCGTTCTCCCCGCCCGATTGACCCCCCAAGAAGCAACCGGCGGACTCGAACGAGCCCAGCAGAATCAAGATAAGTCCCCAACGTCGCATCGTTCGCTCCTTCAACGGCGCCGGCATCGCCGTCTCCATTGGCGATTGTGCGGGTGAAGCGCGGCGTTGCCGAGCAAATTTTTCCCAATTTCGAACTTTCTCTACGCAGAATCGTACCTATGGGAGCGAATCTGGGAAACTCCGTGGCAACGGGTGGCCGCGAGGAGGCATTCGAACGAAGCGCCGCGGAGGTGCTCCGCGCGCTCCGCGGCAACCGCTCGCAACGCGGGTTCGCTCGCCGGCTCGGCTATCGAGCCAATCCGATCACGGATTGGGAGCACGCGCGCCGGTTCCCGACGGCGATCGAAACGTTGCGCGCCGCGCATCTCGTCGGTGTGAACGTGACTCGCGCGTTCTCCGAGTTTCATCCGGCGCCGCCGCCCGAGCACGATTCAGCGGGACGCTTCGCGATTGCGCCCTGGCTCACGGCAACCCGAGGGACGACGCCGATCGCGCACGTCGCGGCCCGCGTGGGCTGCTCGCGTTTCGCGATGGCGCGCTGGCTTGGCGCGGGGGCGGAGCCGCGCTTGCCGGATTTCTTCCGTTGCGTCGACGCACTCACCGGTCGTCTCCCCGATCTGGTCGCGGCGCTCGTTCCCATCGAGCTCGTGCCGTCGCTGTCGCGGCGCCATCGAGCCATGCAGGCCGCGCGTCGGCTCGCCTTCGACGCGCCCTGGACGGAAGCCGTTCTTCGGGTTCTGGAGACGCAGGACTACCAGGCATTGACGACTCACGACGACGGGTTCGTCGCGCGACGTCTCGACGTCCCGGCAGAAGTCGCGCGCGCCGCGTTGAACCGTCTGGAAGAAGCCGCGGTCATTCGAATGGAGAACGGACGCTGGCGCGAAGACCGACCGCTCAGCGTCGATACCCGGGGCGCCCGCGATGATCGGAGCGTGCTCCTCCGGCACTGGAACGCCGTCGGTTATCGTCGGATCGCCGAGCGGCGAGAGCGAGACCTCTTCGCGTACAACGTCATGAGCTGTTCCCGCGCCGACTACGACAAGATCCGCGAATTGCTCCGGCATACCTTTCGCGAAATTCAGTCCATCGTGGCCGCCTCGGAACCGAGCGAACGCGTCGCGCTCTTGAACCTGCAGCTCCTCGAATTCGAGTGAATGGCGCTCCGGAAGACCCGACGCGTCGGGCGCGACCTATTGCGCCGTCGAGAGCAGGAGATCCACGCCGGTCACGCCCGCGCGATAGTCGCCGGTCCAGGTGCCCGACGTCTGGAGCTCGAGCAAGTTATCGCCGCTCTTCAGCTCGGCGATGTCGAGGTCGATCACTTGATTCAGAAAGCCGGCGCCCGCGCCCGCGCCGCCGAGCGTCGGGTTGAAGTCGGTGAAGGCGGTCGCTTCGACGGCAGTGATGAAGCGATCGTGGAACGCGCCGCCGTTCAGGCGATATTGGAGATCGATGGCCGTGGGCGGCTTCGACACGCCGTTCCAATCGAACGACGGATACGTCGCGGCGAGCACGAGCCGCGCCGCGGTCGCGCCGTCGAGCTTCACGCCGGGGATGTGAAGTGCAACGGGCGACGCTTCGTCGTCGCGAGGGACGACGTAGCCGACGTTCATTCGCTGGCCGTCCGCGGTGCAAGTCACGTCGGGGTCGCACAAGGTATTGTCGCCGGGGTTCGCGGCGATGACGTCGCCGCGCCACTGGCAGCCACCTTCGAGGCGGCAGCCGTCGATGCCGTCGGTCGGCGTGAGCGAGTCGGGAACGTCGTACTCGCGAGTGTCCGCGACGACCGGACCGTCGAACCCGACGTTGTCCCAGCGAACGGACCACGCGGAGCCGACCCAGTATTTCATGGTCGCGTGATTGCGCACATTGAGGTTCACCGAACCGCGCTCGAACGGCAGATTCACATCCGCTGCATAGAGCTCGTGAAAATTCGGGAACGTCGTGCCGTCGGGGGACGGATCCGACGCCCAGACTTCCAGGTGGTTCGCGGAGAGGTACACCTCGACGTGATTCAACGCGTCCGGTCGGGTGGTCGCATGCGGTGTTCCGCAGTCGAACGAGCCTCGCGCGGCGGTTTGGTCGTAGTCCTGGAACGTGAAGAGTCCCACTTCGACCGTGTGGGGGGTGTTGCACCAACCCGTATCGAATTCGATTTCGATCCCGTCTCGCGGACCCGACCCGCGCTCTTCCCAGTCGAAGCTCGGCGCGGGCGACGGATCGCGGGAAATGGAAATCGCGGGCCAACCGCCGAGCCCCTGATTCTCGAGGCTCACGTCGAACTTCAACGTGCCGGTGCGGCCCGAAAAATCGAAGGGCTGACGGATGCGATACGTGCTGAGCCCGTAGTTCTGAGCGGCCGTGGTGGTGAGCAAGTGCCGGCTCGGCGCGAGCGCCGTGGGATCGCAGATCAAGACGTCCGAATCCGGCAGCATGCGCGCGGGCAGACCGGCACGGCACGCGGGAACGAGCGCCGGACCGATCGCGAAAGTGCCGCCGAGCGACGGGGGATTCGATGGAGCGCCGCGCGTGACGCTCCAGAGCGCGGGATCGAGCTCGCCTTCGCGCCCGCCGCCCGCGTGGGGACCGGTCTCGAACGTGTCGCAGAACGCCGGCGCGTCGAAGCCGCACGTCCCGGTTTGCGGCATGTACGGCTTGCTCGCATCGGGTCGCTCGAACGGCGCGTCGTAGAACCGACCGCCCGCGTCGGCGAGACGCGAGCCCCCGTCGAGATTCGCGCCGCGCGCGCCGGCGCCCGTGACGGAGCCGTCCGCGCCGACGCTGGACGCACCGCCGGTGTCCGCGCCGGAATGGGAGCCCCCACCCAAATGATCGGAGCTACTCGTGCACGCGCTCGTCACGAACGCGGACAGGGCAACGGCAGAGAGGACTTTCACGGCGTGGTCGCGCCTCCGGGCGGCGCGACGAGGTCCGCGGCAGGGCCGGGTCCGTCGAGGGCTCCGAGGAACGCGACGAGATCGGATTTTTGTTCGTCGGTGAGACCGAGCCGCGTGAGCTCGCTCTGACCCGGGTAGTTGCCGGGAGGGTCGCCGCCGCGATCGTGGAACGCGACGACCTCATCGAGGGTCGCGAGCTGCGCGGTGTGCATGAAGCTCGGATGCGACGAGAGACAGCGGAGGGGCGGAGTGCGGAACGCTCCGACCAGGGACGGATCGGTCGTGGCCGGAATCGCGTGACGATCGCCGTCGCTGTACGCGCCGCTCGTCTGGAGCGGATCTTGTCGAAGCGCGTCGATGCCGTCCGCGGCGCCGCGATCGTTGGAATCGGTGAACGCGACGGCGACCGGGGCGGGCGAGAGCCCCACGTCGTGAAATTTCTCGTCGGTGAGGTTCGGCCCGGAGTGACAATCGACGCATTTTCCGGCGCCGATGAAGAGCGCCGCGCCGCGTTGTTCGGAGGCGTCGAGCGCCGTGTCGTCGCCGTCGAGCCATGCATCGAAGCGACTGGGTCCGCACCGGAGCTCGCGCACGTAAGCCTCGATGACTTTCGCGGTGTTCACCGTGACGCGCGTGACGGCGTCTTGGTCGGCGGGAGCCATGCCGTCGTAGTCGGCGCCGTCACCGGGCATTCCGCGGCACTGGTACGTCGCGCCGCTCATCGTCTCGACCTCGACGCAGCCCGCTTCCTCGGGAGTGAGCGCCGGAAATCGCGTCGCGTCGTCGAGCGGCGGCATCGCGCCGAAGAGCGCCTCGTACTCGGCGCGATAGAGGTGGAACATCTGCGTCGCGACGAAGAGGCGCCCCGAGTTGAATTCGCGATTCCCCTCCATCACCCCCACGGCCTGGCCCCAGATCGAGTCGCGACGGCCGTCCCAGTTGTAGAGCGGCGCAAACGCGACCTCGAGGAGCACGGGAGTACGGCGCGTCGTCCACTGAGCACCGAGGGAAATTTGGTGATGGGGGCTCCGCGTGTCGACGTACCCCGACGCAGGGACGTGGCAGCCGGCGCAGCTCACGCGCCCGGCTTGGCCTTTCACGCCGAGCGTGCCGCCGCTGCCGTCGTTGTCGCCCTCGATGAGCGGACCGGAGAGCGACGGGTCGAAGAATAGGCGCTGTCCGAACGCGCGCGCGACGGGATCGTCGGCGACGCGGTTACTCGGGTCGACGTCGGGCGGCGCAGCGTCGTAGTGGAGCGCGGAGAGCGCGGTGGGGCGAGCCGGCGGCGCGGGCGGCGTATTGCCTTCGCTTCCCGAGCCACACGCGGCGCACGAAAGAACGACGGCTACCGCGAGCCTAAGCTCAGCTCCCACCGTACCACCGGCTGCCGCACGGCAAGCGCTGCTCGTCCCACGCCGGCGCGGGTACGCTCAAATCGACGCCGAAGTCGTCCATGTGCCGATCGAAGTGCGACACGCTGTAGCGTTGCAAGTACTGCATGGGCGAACCGGCGGGCACGACCGATTCGTCGATCGCCGAGTGATAGAGGACGCCGCGGAACGCGACGGTGACCGGACCGGCGGGCATTCGCCCCGCGGGAAGCACGGCGCAACCGGCCGGTTGATCGTCCATGAACACGTACACGCGCTCGGTCGACGTGTAGACGTCGAACTTCACCGGGCGGTCGAACCCCGCGACGTCGCCGAGCACCGGAACCGGGAGCCACGGGACCATCCAGTTGTCGGAGTAGTCGCCCGCGTCGTCGCCGTAGAGATTCGCTTCGGGGCATTGCACCGACACGCCCCACCCGCGCTGATCGCAGAACTCGACCTGGAGTTGATGATACGACGCGAACGGCTGCACGATGATCGTCTGATCGGTGCCCGGAGGCGCGCCCATGTCGAAGGGCAACGGCCCGAGTCGCGCGTGAAGCGGGACGGAATCGAGCGGCTGGACGTCGCCCGGGTTCAGCACCTTGGCCGTCGTGATCATGAGCTGCGGGTAGCGGCGCGCCGTCGAAGGGATCTCCGTCGACATGCGCACGTGTAAGAAGCTTCCCTGCGCGACCGCGGTCCCGAGCCCGAGGCGCACCATGCTCATGTTGCAGCTCGACCCGCTGTCGGCGAACCCGGTGACGAGCTGGCCGAGCATCGGGCCGACCGTGAGGTTCGGCGTGCACCCGGAGAAATCGATCGCCCACTTGTCGTTGCGATAGATGTAAACGCCGTTGTTCCCCGACGTGATCGTGAACGGGTCCCACGTCTCGTTCGCGTCGAATCCTTCGAACCAGTCCATTTGCGGTTTGGCTTCGGGCGTCGCGTTCACGAACGACCGCGCGAGCGGCTTCGGACGATTTCCAGGGTCGTGCTGGCCGTTGATGAACACTTCACCCGACGGCAAGCGCGCCTGGTCGACGGTCAGCGACGGAGAATTGAACGAATCGGCCGGCGCGGCCTCCGATGCGACGTATCCGCCGGGAAACGGGCACCCTTGATCGAGCGCTTCGACCACCAACGTGGTCGCTCCCGTCAGACCGGGCCAGGTGAGCGACGAAAACGGCACGTTCCCTTGCTCGAGCACGCGTTGATAGCGCGCGTCGCCCGCGGCGAGGACGTCGAAGCTGTTGTTCCCGCTGTAGAGCACGCGGTGAAGCGCGACGCTGCCGGCCGCCTGGGTGTCGAGAATCTTGAAACGCTCGCCGAAGTCCGCGACGATCTTCGGGTCGTCCATCATCCGCGCATCGGCTTCGGGGCCGTCGGTGAACAGCACCGACACGTTGCCGTCCCAGAGCCCGGTGTAGAGCTTTCGATAAACCGGTTTCGTCCCGCTGTCGGGGACGTAAAACTGGACGCCGTCATCGCGAAACCCCTTCGCGACCAGCGCATCGCGCGCATCGGTTCCGACCACGTAATCGGCGAGACTCGCCTCGCCGTAGATCGGTACGAGGTAGCTCGCGTTCATGAAGCCGCCGGTGCCGTTGGGGTCGCTCACCTTGTAGACCGGCTGTCGACCGTCGCCCGGCGTGAGGTACACGTAGCCGAGCACCGCGTCCGCCGGACTCCGCACGTAGTTGTTGATGAGGTTCCCGTCCTGGCCGCCGGTGAGCGACGCGTCGTAGAGCGCGCCGGTGTCGTCTTTTCGCGCCGTGAACGGACGATCGCCGGCGCAGCGGTAGATCGCGTTCTTCACCGACAGCTCGCCGTTTGCTCCGACGAGCACGTCGCCGGGCGCGGGCATCGGGTAGATCCGGTAGTCGAGCGCGCCGGCGACGGGCTCGAAGTCGACGATCGTCGTGTCGCCGCGCTGGGTGACGTGGACGTTGTTCATCGTCGGCAGCGCCGGAAGCCCGCCGTCGGACGCGCCGAGACACGCGCCCGCCGTGCAGGTGAGCGCGCCGCCACACGATTTCCCCTCGCAGTCGGGGTCGAGGCAATCGACATAGCCGTCGCAATCGTCGTCCACGCCGTCGCTGCAGTTCGTCTCCGTCGTCGCGGTCGACGTGCAGCTCGGCGCGCCGCCGGTCGCCGGACTCGTGCCGCCCGTGCTGGTCGTGCCGCCGCTGCCGGGATTGCCGCCCGTGCTGCCGCCGTCGGGCGACGACGCGACGGGTTTCGGCCCCGTTCGCTTCGCGAGCACGTGCGAATCCGAGCCGCATCCCGCGAGAAGAACAACGGCCAAGCCCGGCGCGACCCACCTCGAGCGCTCTATCATCGTCGCCACTAGTGTGTCGGCTCTGAAAAACGGACCACGCCTTTTTTACAAACCCGAACGAAGTCCCAGGGTCAACGCTACCCCAGGGCGCACCGGCCACGGCGCCGCGACGCGATGCGACCCGCTCGCGTCTTCGACGTCGTAGTGCGTGTCGGCGAGGGACGCGTCCCCGAAGATCCCCGCCGACATTCGAAACACGCCGAGCGCAACGACGTACCGCGCCTCGAGTCGCAAGACGGGCACCGTGCTGCTGCTCGAACCGGACAGCGCGAGCGTCGGATCCGCGGTCGCCTTCGGCGTCGTTTTCGTGAAATCCGCGCCGGCGAGGAGCCCGAGCGAGAGCGCGCTGATCCCGTTCCGGGCGCCGATTTCCGGGCCGATGCGAAACGACGTCGCGTGGACGTCCGCGTCGAGCGCGTCGGTTTCGATCGATTGCCCGAAGCCGGTCTCGAGCTCCGCGCGGCCTCCGACGAACCAACGCGGCGACGCGCGAAACGCGAGCGCGACCTCGGCGCCGACGCCGTGATCGAACCCGAGCTCGTGCCCGGACCATTTCGCGAACCCGCGCGCGTCCACGTCGAAGTCGAACGACGATCGCCGGCGAGCGTCCGCGCCCGCGTCGCCCTCTTCCGGCGATGGTGCCCCCCCTAAATGCACTGCGTCGTTGCCTGCGGATTCGGGGTCGTCGCCTTCTGCGCTGATGCCGGCGCGCGCTTCTTCGCGGCTCACGCCGGCGTCGGAGCGGAGGAGCGCGACGGTCGACGTCTCCACGACCTGGCCGATCAATTCGCGTCCGAGCTCGTCGAGGCCGTTCTTCAAGGCGAGCCGCCGGAGCAGGAAGCGCTCGCCGGTGGGGCCGCGAAAATACAACTTGGCGACGCGACGACCCGGATCGGACACGAACACCCACACGCGCCCGTCTTGATTTTCGGAAAGGAGCGCGCGCGACGAAAATCGTTCTCGCGTTTCGTATTCGACGGCGATCCCTCGCCGCTCGAGGAGCTCGGACAGCACCGAGCGGAGCTCGTCGCTCGCGCCGGCGTCGCCGATCAAGACGACGAGCGCCCGCGCTTCGTCTCGGGACGCCGCGATGCCGCGTCGGCTCACGAGCCCGAGAGCGACGAGGACCAGCGGCGCGACGAAGCGGGCGAAGCAGCGAGCAATCCGAGTGAGCACGATCAGGGAGCGGGCGTGACGGTCGGACCGGGCAGCGCGACGAGTCTCGCTCTCGCTTCGGCAGCGTAAACGCTATTCGGATATTCCGCGAGCAGCCGTTGCCACGTCGTTCGCTCGGCCTTCGTGCGTCCCATTTTCTGGAAGCTCTCGGCGCGATTCACGAGCGCTTCTTCGGCGAGCTGCCCGGGCGCGCCCTTCAAATATTGTCCGAACTGTCGTTCCGCGTCGGACGGATCGCCGCTCGCGAGCAAGAGCTTGCCGAGCGACACGCGCGCGAGGCCCGCTTCGTCCGACGACGGAAACCGGTCGATGAGCTCGGAGTAAATCCGCTTCGCCACCGCGAAATCGCCGTCGCGTCGAGCCGCGTTCGCACTCTTGAAGAGCGCCGGCGCCGTCACGTCGGCGCTCGGCACGACGCGCTTCGGACGCGCCGCATTCGTGCTCGGGTCCGCGCGTTCCGGCGTCGCTTCTTCGATTTGTATTGGGGGCTCCATTTGCGGCGCGGACGGCGCGGGTGTGGGCGCTTCCGCTCGCGGCGCGGACGGCGCGGCGCTTCGCGGGGTCGCCGCCTTCGTCGCGTTCGCCGCCGGCGTGGACGCGTGCGTCGTCGACGCGAAGAACGGCGCCGGCACGACGCCGGCGAACATCGCCGCGGCCATCCCCGTCGCGCACACGAGGGCCGCCGCAGCGAGCACCGCGACCCGCCGGCGCCGCTTCGGCGACACCGACGGCGAACGCAGAGCGCGATTCGGCTCGGCCGACTCGAGGTGCGGCACGCCGAGCCCGCTCGCCGCGACGCGACCGAGGGCGGCCTCCGCCGCGCGCGCGATCAACGCCTCGTCCCCGACGCGAACCGCCGTCACGCGATCCAGATCGAGCCCCACGCGATGCGCGACGCGCAGGGTTTCGTCTCGCTCGAGCGCTTGCTCGAGCAACGCCTCTTCCGACTCCGACAAAAGCTGCCGCCGAGCGCGCGCGCTCAGATCCTCCATGGCGAGGGCAAGGTCCGGATCGCGGCGCGTCACGAGGCCCCCTCGATCGTCTCGCGCAACGCAGGGTCCGACGCGACGCGGATCCGAAGCTTGGCGAGCGCGTTGCGCAGGCGGCTCCGCACGGTGTTGATCGGCGCGGCCGTCACGGCGGCCGTCTCCTCGATCGTGTACCCGAGCACCGCGTGCAGCGCGAGCACCTCCGCTTGCAGCTCCGGCAACTCGGCGACCAGGGAACGAAGCCCCTGGCGCCGGCGATCGGCGGCGACCAGGTCGGCGGGCGAACGGTCGTCGCGGGCGAGGTGCGCGAGCTCTTCCGGCGGACTGTTCGGCGTGTGCCGCAGGCGATAGCCGGCGCGCCGCCGCGCGTTCATCGCCGTTTGCACCGCAATCCGGCAAGCGAAGTGCATCGTCGTGCACTCGCCGCGGAACCCGCCGAGCGACAGGTGGAGCGCGACCATCGAGTCTTGCAGCGTATCCTCGACGTCCGGGTGGTTCGCGCCGAGGACCCCGCGGATCACCCGCAGCATCGCCGGGCCGACCGCGACGAGGAGGGTGCGCTGGGCGCCCGCGTCGCCCTCGCGGCACAGCGCGGCCAGCTCCGCCAAAGGCTCGGAAGCGTTGGGCTCGCGGGCTTCCGGCACTTCTCGCGGCCGCTCGGCCGCGGATTCACCGGGCCGCGGAGCGGGCGAGAGGAGGCGCAGCATGTCCCCCTCTTGTACCGCCAGCCCGCGAAACGGACCAACGGGCCCGATTCGAAGGGCCGAAACCGCGTTTCCGGCGCGCGGTGCTTCGTCGGCCGCTCGGCTCGACCTCCCCGAGAACCCGTGACAAACGGTCGTCGTGCGTCACTTCCTTGTTCGGTGTTCGATGGCCCGAGCATTCGGCGTCGCGCTCGCGGCGACCTGGACGGGTTGCGCCGTGACGAAAGAGCCTGCGACCGAGTGCAACGTGTGCAAAACGGCGGGCGCGCCGCTGTGCAAGAACGACCTCGTCGATGCCGGCGCCGCGCCGACGACCGATGGCGGTAGCTCGTGCCTGCGCACGCTCTCGTTCTACGACGGCACGACGCCGCTCGGAGAGCCGTCGAACGGGCTCAGCATTTCCGTACGCTGGTCACCCGTCGACGCCTACGCGCTCTCCGGCGCCGAAGACATGCTTCGCTTGCTCGCCTGGAACGCAGAGACCGATTCACTGACGAAGGTCGCGGAATTCGATCACCAGCAGGACCGCATCTTCGTCGGATGGCTCCCGGACGGACAGTTCGCGGTCGCGGCGAGCCTCGACGTTCGGCTCTACGCCGTCGGTCGCACGCCGCCGTCGATCACCCAGGTCGCGACGTACACCGGGCACAAGGGCAGCATCTACTCGGTGACGATCTCGCCGGACGGAAAATACGCGTTCACGACGGGCGACGACGGCACCGCTCGGCTCCTCGCCGTCGATGGGCCGAGCGCGACGCTCACCCTGGCCGCGATGTTCACGGCACCGAAGACGCGAGTCTACGAGTCCGCGTGGTCGCCGGATGGAAAGAGCGTGTGGCTCGCCGCTCAGGATGGGGCGTACTTGCTCGCGGTGGACGGCGCGAGCACGGGTAGTCCGTCGCTTCGCGAGGTCACGGTCGTGCATCGGCAATCGTGGGTGACGGCGCTCGAACCGGCGCCGACGGGCACGGCGGTGCTCGAAGGCACCTGGCTCCCCTGCAACGCGCTCGAGCTCTGGAACGTCGCCAACGCCGTGGTCGAACCTCGCGAGGTGCTCGTCTTGCATTCGAGCGGATTGAAATCGATCACCTGGCGGCCCGACGGCGCGAGCGCGTTCTCCGCCGGGCACGACGACACGGTTCGATTTCATCACGTCGGCGCGGACCGACTCGACACCCTGGCGACGCTCGGAGACTACACGGCCGGCGTTCACTCGCTGAGCCTCTCCCGCGACGGTCGCCGATTGCTCGTCGCCGCAAGCCACCGCGATCGCATTACCGTCACCGACGTGAGCGGTTGTCAGTGAGGCGCGCGTTCACGGTGCGCGGCAGCAGCAGCGGATCGCGTTGTCGGTGGGCACCGTCGGGCTGAGCCAGATCGGCGTCACGCATTGGTCGAGACTGACGGGACCGTTCGCGCCGTAGGACGTGCACGCATTCGGATCCGCGGCGGCGTAGCTCACCCAGGTGTAGCCGCCGGTGTCGCCCGTGCCGTCGGGCGAGCACGAGCTCTGTGCGCACGTGAACCCCTGCGCGCTGCACGCCTGGTTGCACGTGGCAAACCCGTTCGATTGATGAAAGCAATCGCCGAGGAACGCGGGACAGCTGCCATCGGCGTTGCACGTGCCGCCGCCGCGACACGATTTCCCGCCGCACACGAGCGAGCCCGCGGGCGTGATGCAGAGACACGCGCCGAAGTGTCCCGTCGAGTCGCAGAGGTGCTGACCGGTCGCGGGCGCCGGACAGGTGCACGACTCCACGTCACCCGGCGTGCACGACGGATCGACGCCGGTGCTGCCTCCGCCTCCGGGCGGCTGATTCGAATCTCCGCCGGTTCCCGACGACGCGCCGGTTCCGCCGGTGGAATCGTCGGAGGAGCCGCCCTTCGATCCGCAGGCGACGCCGCACACGCCGAACAGCCCGAGCCATAGCGAAGCGACCCACTGCGCGCGTGTCATGCGTGCTGGAGCTTTCCGCGACCTTCACGCGCCCGGCAACCATTACCGTTCGCGACGGAACTTTGCGCGGCTACGTCGGCGCTACGTCGGATCGAGGGGCGGCGAGAGCAGGCGCGCGTAGCGCCCGACCTGCCGATAACCCATACGCGAATAGATCGGTTCACCGCCGCGACTCGCTTCGAGCGTCACGCGCCGCGCGCCGCGCGCGAACGCGGCGTTGGTCACGAAACGCGCGACCGCTTCGCCGACTCCGCGACGGCGCGCGCCGGGCACGGTGCCCACCCAATAAACACCGCCCACGCCCCTCGCGGCGTTCACGATGGACAAGGCACCGCCCGCGGGCGTTCCGTCCACCTCGGCGACGACGATGCTCGCGCACGACGCGAGCACCGAGGCGGGCCGCGCGAAGAGCGAATCGGCGACCTTCGGCGGCAAGCCGAACTCCGCGTACGCTTTCAGGCTCGCGCCGACGAAATCCGAAAGCGCGCCGGCGTTCGTGACCGGTCGAATGACGACGTCGGGCTTCGGCTCGCGGGAAACTGGCGCGTCGATCACCATCGCCGGCAGCTCGTCGAGCGAAACGAATCCGTGCGCTCGGGCGTAGCGGCTGAGCTCGCCGCCGCCCGCTTCGCGATCCCAGAGCACGTAGCGTCGATCCGGAAAGACGCGATTCGATTTTTCGATCGCGCGCTCCGGCGACGGCGGTTCGTCGACGAAGAGCGCCGCGTTGGAGTACGGCGTCGGAAAACGGCTCTTACCGCGCACGAAGAGCGCCCCGGTTTCTTCGATGACGTCGGCGCCGTCTTGCCACGCCACCATCTCGGAGAGCGCCGTCGCGAGCGACGTCACGCACACCACCATCGGGTCCATGCGGAAGAGCTACACCCGCCTCGCCGCCGAGGAAACTCGAACGACGCCGTGGTAACGTCCGCCCCGCTATGGAGCAATTTCAGCGGGACTTCATCGAATTTATGGTGCGGTCGAACGTGCTCACGTTCGGCGACTTCGTCGCGAAGAGCGGACGGAAAACGCCGTACTTCGTGAACACGGGACGCTATCGATCGGGCGCGCAGCTCGCGCGACTCGGCAGAGCGTACGCGGACGCGATCGAAGCGCGCCTCGGCGACGCGTTCGACGTGCTGTTCGGCCCGGCGTACAAAGGGATCCCGCTCGTCGTCGCGACGGCGATGGAGTTCCAGAATCGCGGACGCGACGTGGGCTTTGCGTTCAACCGCAAAGAGGCCAAAGATCATGGGGAGGGGGGCACCCTCATCGGCTGGGAGCTTCGAAGAGACGACCGGGTCCTCATCGTCGAAGACGTGACCACCGCGGGAACGTCGATTCGCGAAACGGTGCCGCTCCTCCGCGCGCACGACGGGGTGAAGCTCGCCGGCCTCGTCGTGGGCGTCGATCGGCAAGAGCGCGGAACCGGCGAGACGAGCGCGCTCGCCGAGGTCGGCCGCACCTACGAGATGCCGACGTTCTCCATCGTCACGATCGACGACGTGGTCTCGTACCTGAGCACCCACGACGTGGACGGCGTGCGCATCATCACCGAAGAGCTCGGCGCGCGCATCGCCGACTATCGGAAACAGTACGGCGCGCGGTGAGCGCCGCGGGTCGCGTGCGCTTTTCGGCGGCGGTTCAGATCCCCGTCGCGACCTTCGACCGAAATTCGAGGTGCACTTGCATGTGCCCGCCCGGCTGCCCCGGCGGCGCCGACTGTCCGTCGGGCGTGAGATTGCCGAGGAGCTGGTCGTCGAGATCGGCGTGCAACATCGTCGGATCGGACGCCGTCACGATGAGCTGGTCGGTCGCCGAGCCGTTGAATTCCTCGATGTGGTGCGGCGGAATGCCTTGAAAGCCGAGCTGACCGCCGGCCACGTAGCGCTTCGTCGTGATGCCGAGGCTCGCGTGATCCCCTTCGATGCTCGCGACCTTCACCATGCGATACGAGAGCACGTCGAGTCCGGCGAAGGTCTCGCGACTGGTCACCATCCAGTAAGCGTCCGCGCCCACGGGATCGGTGGGGTACGGCAAGAACAAGAGCACGAGTGATTCGCTGGCCGAGCGGAGGAGCACGCCGAGCGCTTCATCCATGTCGGGCGATGCCGTCACCGCCGTCACGCGCGCGCCGCCGTTCGGTCCGACGTCGAGCTCGACCTTGCTTCCTTTGATCTTGCCGATCTGCTTGTCGGTGCCGGGCGGCAGTTCGCCGGGCTGTTCGGAAGCAGCCGCGGGCTTCGCGCCGACGACGCGCGCGACGACCTTCGACGGGCCGGCGGGCGCGGCGGGGTCCGTGGAAGCGGCAGGCGAATCGAGAGCGAACATCAGCTCGATGGTCGGCATCGCCGCGCGCGGCCCCATCTGAAGCGCGATCTGCATTCGCGCGCCGAACTTTTTGCCGGCCTTCGGAATGCCGCCGACGAGATGCACGGTCGGGCCGCTGCCCTTCGAGCCCACGGCGATCTTCGGGAGGTCGCCGGGGCGCATTTCACGATCGGCAACCCCGGGCGCGAAGACGCCGTTTTCCGGCGGACCCCCCGCGGGCGTTCCGGGACCGCCGCTCCCCTGCGCGACCTGAGCGACGGCCTCGGCGATGCTCTTGTCCTCCGCCGACGAGTGCGGGACGCCGCCGTCGGACGGCTTCGCCGTTTCCGCGGTGGCCGCCGTGCCTTCCTTTTTGTCGCACGCGGTCGAAACGAGGAGCGCAAGAGCCACGCCGATGAAGGACGAACGTCGATAGGCCATCTCGGCCGAGTAACCTAGTAGGACGAGTCCATCGAAGCGATGGGAATTTCGACGCCCCCGCATGGGGGGAGGGCATCGAAATTCCCCTGCAAACTACACGTTTGACTCGTCCACACTCGTCCAAGGTCCCGCGCATTGTGTTCGGGAATTGCAGGGTCTGGTGTGGGCTCTTCCCCCGTCGATTTGTCACAATAAGGCCGTGGCCGCACCGGACCGGCTCCCGCGCTGGGCGCTCGCGTCGTCGCTGGGCGTGCACGTCGCGGCCGGCGTCGTCCTCGGGCTGGTCTTCGCCATGCCGCGCCCGCACGACCGGCGCGAGCCTCCGAGCTCCGACGTCTGGGCCGGCGACACGATGGAGATTTCCGACCTCGCCGAACCTGCGCGCGGCCCGAGCCCTGCCTTCGCGGGGGAACACCCCGAAACGCCGTCAACGGCGAACACGACGGGCGGCGATGCGCCGGAAGCGGCAAGCACCGCCGCGTCTCGGGCGGCGCATGCGCCGCCGCCGGAACGAACGCAGCCCCCGCCGCTCCGAAACGCCGACGGCACTGCCGTCTCAAGGCGCTCCGCGTCGCGCCAGGTGCCCCCCCAAAAAACAAAGACGGAGGATCCGGCGGACGCGCTCGCTCGGAAAATTCTCGACTATGCGCCGACGAGCGGAGCGTCGACGCACGAGTCGGAGGCGGCGCGCGCCGAACCTCGGGCGGCGGCCGCGGCATCGACGAACGGAGCGGAACCGGTTGGCGGGGCGTCGGCGCCGAGCTCGTCGCGGGTCTTCGCTCGCGCCTTTGCGCGCGCGATCCCCATCGCAAACTCGGGCGACGACGCTTGGGACACCTTGCCGACGGGCGCCGTCGGGAGCGCGCGTGTGACCATCGTGGTGGACGAAAACGGCAACATCGCGAGCTCGACGATCCACGACAAGCCGGACCCTCCACCGGAAACGCTGTCGCGTCTCATCCATCGGACCTTGGCGCTCATCGCCGGAGGACGCTTCGCACCGATTGGCACCGCCGACGGCGACGAGACCCTCGAATTGAACGTGACGCTCTCCGATCGCCCGATCGACAACGGCCCGCTGTCGCTCGGTTTCGAGGCGCCGACGCCGGGGAAGGCCGGCAAGGCCTATTTTCAGCGCCCTTCGGGCCGATTCGTGCTCGTGACGATCGCCGTCCTTCAGTAGAAGAAAAGAGCGCGAGCTCGTCCGAGACGACGTTATTCCTCGTCGGGGGCGCCGCCCGAACGCGCGAGATCCTCGGCCTTCACCTTCGACGGATCCATGCCGGACGCGCGCTTGGTCATGGTCTGGAACAACTCGTCGAGCGACGGCAAGGCGCCCTTGATGAACCGGAGCGGGTTCACCCGCGCGACGATGAAGGTCTTCAAGTACGGGCTCGTGTGACCGGCGTCCTTGAGCTTCGCGACCGCGACGGATACCGCGTCGTCGAATGCGAGCACGAGGCCGGCGCGACGTTCGCGCTCTTTCGCGGCGTCGGCGAGTGGCGCGTCGATCCACGTATCGACCTTGCGGAGGACCGGATTGTACGCGCCGCCGGAGAGTCGCGGCCGCTCCTGATACGCGAAGCCGAGCGTCGCGAGCGCGGGCTCCTCGAACTCGAGCTGATACTCGGTTTCCTTCTGCTCGCTCAGCGTCGCGAGGTCGCGATACATCCGCACGACCTCGAGCGCGCGTTCCCGCAGGTTGTGCGCCTTCTCGATGTTGAGCGCGAGGATCTGATACGCGACGGCGCGCTCGGGCACGAGGAGCGCCACGACGGTCTTCGCGCCGAGCTCGCGGAGCGCGGTGAGCCGGTGATTGCCGTTCGGCGTCAGGTACTTCTCTTCGTCGCGCACGGCGATGATCGGATCGAGAAACCGGCGCGTCTTGTCCATCGCGACCGTCAGCTTGCGGACGTGCGCGTCGGAGACGTCGCGCTGAAACGGCGTCGGCGCGACTTTTTCGAGCGGAAGCGCGGTGAGGAGCAGCGCATGGCCGCCGAGCGGCTCGCGATACGCGCCGAGCACCGCGCCGCCGTCGGCGCGCACTTTCTCCGCGAGCTCGAGCAGCGTGCCCTCGAGCGGATCGATCGCGAGCTCCGTCGAGACGAGCCCGGTCGGCTCGAGCTTCACGCCGCGCCGTTTTTTCGTCCCTGGTGCTTTCGGCGCCTTCGGTGCCTTCTTCGCTCGCTTCTTGGCGGCCATGTTGAGCGACACCGTAGCCGACAAAACGACATCGGCGAGAGCGTCTCGAGGACGCGCTCGCCGATTCAATGTGAGGCAAGTGGGCTCAGATGTACGGTTTCAGGTCTTTGACCGCGTTGTCCTTCAACTTGAATTCCTTCGCGTCCTCGTGACACGACGTGCACTTCACGTCCTTGCCATCGGCTTTCATCTTCTTCACCGAGGTCTTCATGAGGTCCTTGGCTGCCTTGCGTCCCCCCGATTTGCAGGCGCTCTGAACCGCCGGGTAGTGGAACTTGGTCGCCGTACAGTCGTCGCCAGCGTGCGCGACCGCGGGTGCGAACACGCCGACCATGGCGCCGCCGGCGAGCGCGGCCGCGAGGACGAACGAGGAAAATCGTGAGGTGCGAGAGAAAGACATTCGGTGAACTCCTTGGTCGGGACGTTTTACGCGAAAGAAACTTTGAATATTCCCTCCGGCTCACCAAAAAGTTGGATCCGGGTGGGATGCGGCCTCATTCGACGGCCGGTCGGGGCCGTCAATTCGAATGACGCACCGCAGGAGGGTGAAAATCCCTAAGTGCCGCCCTTGTTGGTGGTCTGCGACGTGATGAGCTCGGCGAGCTTCTGGATGTCGTCGTCGGAGAGCTTCTTCTTGAAGCTCGGCATCGACGCCACCTTGCCGAACAGGTCCGGCGCCGACGAGTCGCGAATGACGCGGACGATCCAATCCTTCGACGCGGCGTGGAAAAGATTGGGGCCGTCCGACGTCTCGCCCGGCTTCACCTCGTGACAGGTGTTGCAATCGACGTCGTCGGCGAAGAGCTTTTGACCTTGCGCGGCGAGCGCCGCGTCCACCGGACCGAGGCCGTCGCCTTGAATGCTGTAGAGGTATTCGACGAGCGGCTTCAGCTTCGCGTCGGGGAGATCTTTGGCCGCGTACGGCTCCATCTCCTTGTGAGTTTTCGTGCCGCCGAAGAACCGCTTGTCGTGCGGGTTGCGAATGACGGCGCTGAGCCACTCGCGATCCTTGAACTGCGTGAGGTTCGGGGCTTCTTCGCCGCCCGACGCTTCGAGCGTGTGACAATTCTCGCAGCTGTCTTTGAAGAGCCGCCGCGCGGCGACCTGCGGGTCGTTCTCGAACACCGCGTCTCCGCCTTGCGGCAAGACGCCGGCTTTGGCGAGCTCGCGCGAGCGCGTGCCCTCGTGCACCTGCGCGATGACGGCCTTCTGGTATTTGAGGTCCTTCGCGTCGTCGTGGAGCGCCATCGTGATGAGGACGATGATGCCGCTCATGATGAGGGCGAGCCCCGCCACGACCGGCATGCGCTCGCCCATTTTCCGGCTCTGCGCGCGATCGATCCACGGGAGACCCGCGAGGAACGCCGCGAGCGCGCCCGGGATGACCGCCGTGCCGATGAACTGCGTCGGACCTTCGAAGTACTTGAGCAGCTGAAAGAGCGGCAAGAAGTACCACTCGGGGCGCGCCTGGAAATTCGAGGCGGGCTGCGCCGGCGCGTACAACGTCGCGCCGTGCGTGCTGAACGTCAAAAGGACGAGCACGCACGACGTGAGCGCCATCAAGAGGACGTCCCAAAACAACTGGCTCGGAAAGTACCGCTGCTTCTTTTGCTCGAGCTCGGCCTTGGGAAGCTCGGGCGGCGTGACGCCGTGCTTCTTCACGAGCGCGATGTGCACCGCGAGCAAGCTGAAGAGCGCGATCGGCAGCACGAAGACGTGCAGCGTGAAAAACCGCGTGAGGGTGAGGTTGCCGCACTCGGTGCCGCCCTGAAGCAAGACGCGAAGAGGCGCGCCGCCGGGCATGCTGCCGAGAATGCTGGTGGCAACTTGCGTGGCCCAGTATCCCTTTTGATCCCAGGGCAAGAGATAGCCGGTGAGCGCGAAGCCGAGCACCGGCGCGGCCATGACGAGGCCGCTCAGCCAATTGAGCTCACGCGGCTTCCGGTAGGCGCCGGCGAGGGCCGTCTGCAACACGTGCAGGACCGTCATCACGACGACCGCGGACGACCCGTGATGGTGGAGCCCGCGAAGGAACCAACCTGCGGTGACCTGGTCGTTCAGGTATTCGACGCTCGCCCATGCATCGGTCGCGGACGGGCTGTAGTAGCTCGCGAGCAAGATGCCGAGCACGGCTTGCTGCACGACGAGAAAGACGAGCACGCTGCCGAACGAGTAACGGAGCCTCGCGCCGCCCGGGAGCTCTTGGTCGGCGAACCAGGACCACACGGCTCGGATCGAAGCGCGATCGTCGAGCCAATCGACGAGCGCCTTCATTCAGACGACCTCCTTGGTCGCAGTGCCGGTTCGGAACCTCTGATAGCGAACGGCGACTTTGCCGTCCTTCTCTTCGAGCTCGAGCTCGTCCATCGGGCGCGGCGCGGGGCCGCCCGCGACTTGCCCGTCGATCGTGTAGAACGCGTTGTGACAAGGACACTTGAACTTTTGCGCGTCCGATTCGAAGTCGAAGGCGCAGCCGAGGTGTGGACACACCGAGCTGAACGCGCGGAGCTTGTCGCCTTTGCGGATGATCCACACCGAGCCGACTTTCACCTGCAAGATGCGGTTCCAGGCGTCGCGCCTGTCGGCGAAGACGTCGACCTTGAGCGGCTGGCCCTCCTTGAAGGTCGTGGATTTGCCGACTGGGACGAACCCGTTCGCACCGGTGACCGTCGGATGGCCGAGCGGATACGTCACGTACGCGGCCGCCGGCCCGGCGACGACGGCCGCAAGCCCGACGCCGATGCCGCCGATGCCCACCGTCTTCAGAAAGTGGCGGCGCGAATCTTCGGGCGCGGCCGAGCGCGCGACGGGATTTCCCCGGTCTTTTTCATCGCCTGAGGCCATGGTCTTTGTCCTACGTGGCGCGGGGGCGGCGAGTTACGTCGAGCCCCGCAGGTACGGTCACGAAACCAGAAACGCCGGTCGAATTCGACCAGCTCACTTGCCCGATAGAGTGGCGAGCGATCACTCCTTCGGATGGCAGGAAAAGCAGCTGACCCCCGCGGCGCTCCCGGGTGGCTCCTTGAGGAGCTTCGCGAACGTGGGCACGACCTGCCCCATCATGAACTCGGTGATCTTCTCGTCGTCGTCCTTGCCGGCGGCGATGGGGTCCTTCTCGGCGAGCGCGTAGAGCGAGTTCGGCATCTTGAAGTCGACGCGATCCATGTCGTCGCCGTGACACGTGGTGCAGTCGAACTTCGTGTAGCCCTTCGCGTCGTACGATTGGAACAGGTGGCGCATCGTCGGCTCGACCTGAGCGGCCATGAATCCCTGCTTTTCGTCGTGCGTTTTCTGGTGCCACGGCACATCCGGTGCGCCGATGTTCGGCGGCTCCGGTGTACGGGCGTGGCTACCCCCGCCACCACAGCCGGACGCCGAGAACGAGAGGAGAAGCGCCGCGCCGATGACCTTCGAACGCTTGGAAATCATGTTCTTTTGGCGGGCGATGCTCGGTGAAAACCGGCGTGGGGTCAATGCAAACCCGACGGGTCCCGTGAAGCGTAGGGTGCCGGCGTGAACCTGGTTACATTGGCTTCTTCGGGCGCAACGCTGCCGTCGGCGCTACAGTTTTTTCATCGCCATGGTCGGCCGGGCGCTCAAGACGGCAATGATCGCGGCCGCCGTCTCCATTGCGGCGTGCTCGCGCGCGAGGGTCGACGGACGCACGCGACCGGCTCCGACGCCAAGCGTCAGTGCGACGCCCGAAGCGCCTCGCGAGCGCCGCGTTCCCGATGATGTCCCGTCGCATGATCCATCGCTCAAGCCCCCGCAAGGCTACCGGCGCATGGCCGTCGGCGGGATCGCGCCGACGTCCGACGGACAGGCCGTCGTGCTCACCGACGATGCCGAAAGAACCGGGCTCATTCTCGACGTCGGCGGCACCGAGGCGCTGGCCATCGCGCTTCGACTCGAGCACAAGAAGTTCGCGCGCCCGCTGACGCAAGATCTCCTCGACGACGTCGTGAAAAAGTTGGGCGGTGACGTCGTGGCCGCGCGCGTCGATCGCTACGAAGACGAAGTGTTCTACGGCTCGGTGCTCATCCGCAAAGACGGGCGCTTGCTCGACGTCGACGCGCGGGCGAGCGACGCGGTCGCGCTGGCACTCGGCGACGCGGTGCCGCTCTATGTCGCCGAAAGCGTCCTCGACCAGGTCGGCGTCGACGTCGAGCGCTACGATTTTCGGCATTTCGTGGGCGCGTCCCACGAGACGAAAACGACGGCGCGCGTCGGCCAAGTCGAGCTCTGATCGCTCAGAAGGGCGGCGGTTCGTCGGGAGTGCCGGCGTCCGAGTGCGCGCGCTTCGCGGGGGCGGCCAGCTCCGCGGGCGGCGCGCCGGCGTCGGGCGGCGGAGCGACGGTCGTCGGCGCCGTCCCATCGATGAACTCCTCGTCGATCGCGCCGTCCTGGCCGTCGCGCGCGAGAAGACCAGTCAGCGGATCGATGCGCGCGGTCACGATGGTGCTCGGTCGCGAAAAATCCGTCACGGGGCGGCCTTCGTTCGCGGCTTTCATGAACGACACCCATGCCGGGAGTGCCGTCGAGGACCCGGACTCGCCGGGACCGAGCGGCAACGCGTCGTCGTAACCGACCCAGACCCCGACCACCATGTCGGTCGAGTAGCCGACGAACCAGGCGTCCTTCGCGGCGTTCGTCGTTCCGGTTTTTCCGGCGACCGGTCTGGCGAGCGCGAGCGCACGACGTCCGGTTCCGTAGGTGACCACACTGCGCAGCAAGCTGGTGACCAGGTAGGCGTCGTCCGGGTCCATCACGCGCCGCGACGGCGGCTTCGGCGGGAGCGGCAAGGAATTGCCGTGAAAATCGACTATTTTCTCGATGAGGATCGGCGAGGCGACCTCGCCGCCGCTCGCGAACGTGTCGAACGCGTTGGTCAGCTCGAGGGGCGTGACCTCGTACGACCCGAGCGCCAAGGAATCGTCCGCGCCGAGGCGCGACTCGATGCCCGCCGCGTGCGCCCATTCGACGACGTTCGCGCCGCCCGCGTCGCGAAAGACGCGCACCGCCGCGGCGTTGTCGCTGCGAGCGACCGCGTCGCGAACCGAGATGCGGTGCGTCGATGGATCGCCGCGCTTGTGCACGACGTTCGGCACTTCGAGCACCGTGGCCGGCGTGATCTGACGCGCGTGGAGCGCGTAGCTATAGAGGAAGGCCTTGAACGACGACCCGGGTTGTCGATGCGCGGCGGTGGCACGGTCGAGACCGCCGGGAACGCCCTCGGCGCTGCCGACCAGCGCGAGCACCTCGTGCGTCCGGACGTCGATCGCGACGAGCGCCGATTCGGGGCCGAGCTCGAGCCGGAGCGGCGGCTCTTCCGCACCCTCCGGCGGCACGCCGAGGCTCACGCGGAGCACCGCGTCCTTGCTCGTGAACTGCGACGGCGAGAGGCCACCTGGGTTGTAGCGGCTCTCGAGCGACAGAAAAACGCGTCCCGTCACCGTTCCGACGCGCACGTCGATCGTGCCGAGGCGATCGTCGGTCCGGGTGACGACGCCGACGTACACGTGATTCGGAAGCGGCGTCCCGGTGAACGGTGTTCCCCACGACGCATGCGCCGTCGCCAAGTAAGGCGGCTTCAGATTGTGGCGCGTCGCATAGGCGTCGAGGTTCTCGCGAACGGCATGACGCGCCGCAGCCTCGAGCGCGGGTGAAATCGTCGTCGCGATCTCGAAACCGCCGCGCGCCGCGGCAGGGCCGGCCACGGTCTGCAAGAGGTCCTTCGCGGCGTCGACCGCTTCGGGACAGAGCTCGCTCTCGCGATCCGCCTCGGGCGCGAGCTTGAGCGGGGCGTCGCGCACCTCGTCGTGAAGCGCTTTCGTGATGAACCCCTTCGCGAGCATCTGGTCGAGCACGTAGCGCCGTCGCTCGAGCGCGCGCTCGGGGCTCCGTCGCGGCGAAAACCGCTCCGGTGCCGCGACGAGCCCGGCAAGAACGGCCGACTCAGGAAGATCGAGCGCCCGCGCCTTCTTCCCGAAGTAGTAGCGCGACGCCTCTTCGATGCCGTAGCGGCCGTGCCCGAGATAGATGTGGTTCAGGTAGAGATTGAAGATCTCGTCCTTGGTCAGATACTGCTCCAGGCGCCGCGCGAGGATCGTCTCCTTGATCTTCCGCTTCAAGGTGCGCTCGGGATCGAGGAGCACGTTCTTCACGACTTGCTGAGTGATCGTGCTCCCGCCTTGCCGCGTCGCGCCCGCACGAAGATCGGCGGAGAGCGCGCGGAGCATGCCGAGGTAGTTCAACCCCTGATGCTCGTAGAAGCTCGCGTCCTCGGCGGCGAGGAACGCGAGCTTCGTGCCGTCGGGGACGTCCTTGAACGGAATCACGGTGCGTCGCTCGGTGAACAGATCGGCGAGCACGGTCCCGTCTTTCGCGAGCACGCGGGTGAGCTGGAGCGGGCTGTAGCCGGACTTCAGCTCGACGATGCTCGGCAGGTCCGCCGAGTAGTGCGACACGACGAGGTAAGTCGCCGTCGCGCCGAGCACGATTGCGGCGAGCACGACGACACCGGCCACCTTGAGCGCCGGAAGAATCCGCTCTGAAAGACGGCCCGGTCCGGGTTCCGCCTTCGAAACGTCGGCTCGCGAGGTCCTACTTTCCAAGGATCTTCATGATACCGATCGCGAGTGCCACGCCGAAGAGCAAGCACACGACCGCCACGACGACGAGAAGACCGAGCCCCGGACGCCGGGGTTGGCTCGTGCCATGCGTGGTGGCCGACGCCATCGCCGCGGAAAGGGCCGCGCTCGGAGGAGCAGGAGTCATCTCGAAGATGCTGTCGACCAGAGCCCCGGCGTCGCCGCCGAACGGGCGAAGCGCGACCGCGAATTCGATCGCGCTCTGAAAGCGATCTTTCGGGCTCTTGGAGAGGGCCTTGGCGACGACCTCGTCGAGCCCGCGCGGAAACTTCAGCCCTTCGACGCGTGCGCTCAGAGGAATCGGCGGTTCGACGACGTGCTTCTGGATGTATTCCATCGGGCTCTTCGCGTCGAAAGGGAGCTTGCCGGTGAGCGCCTCGTACAAGATGACGGCGAGCGAATAGATATCGCTCGTCGCCTCCAAGCTGTGGCCTTGCGCCTGCTCGGGAGACATGAACTCCGGCGTGCCGAAGACCATTCCCTCTTGGGTGAGGTTCACCGAACCGGGGCGCATCTGTTGCTCGGTGACCTTGGCGAGCCCGAAGTCGAGGAGCTTCGGGTATTCCTCGATGCCCATCTGCTTCGACAGGAAGATGTTCTCGGGCTTGAGATCGCGATGGATGATCCCCATCGAGTGCGCTTCTTGCAGCGCCCCACAGGCCTGAATGAGGATCGGAACGGCGCGCTCGACGGTCATCGGCCCGTCGCGTTTGACGGCGCGGTTCAGGTTTCTTCCCTCGAGAAACTCCATCACGATGTAGAGCGAGCCGTCGTCGAGCTCGCCGTACGAGAACACCTTCACCGTGTTCGGGTGGTTGAGCTGCGCCATGGCGCGCGCCTCGCGTCGAAAACGCGACGCCAGATCTTGCCGGTTCGTGAGCTTCGGATGGAGGATCTTGATCGCCACCATCCGGCTCATGTCGGGCTGCTCGGCCCGGTACACCGATCCCATACCCCCGGTTCCGATCCGTTGGACGATCCGGAATTCGCCGTTCAAGATCTCGCGACCCAGGAAGGGATCGTTCGGCCGGGCCTGCACCACGCTCGCAGGGATACCAGACCTGGCGATAGACTACGAGGGCAGGACCTTGGTCATGAGTGAAGACGTCACGCCGAATCTCGCGGAGTTTCGCACGAGTCCACTGCTCGCCGGCGCCGGGTTCCGGCATGCATTCTTCACGAGGCGCGGCGGCGTTTCGACGGGACCCTACGCTTCGCTCAATTTCTCCGTGAAAGTCGGAGACTCGGCGTCGTCGGTCCAGACGAACCTCGAGCGCGCGGCGGCGGCGCTCGGCGTCGATCCGTCGAGGACGTTTTTTCTTTCGCAGGTCCACGGAGCGGACGCCCGGGTCCTCGGAGAGGGCGACCAGCGGCAAGACGTGCTGTTCTGCGAAGCGGACGCGCTCATCGGCGTCGACCCGGCGAGCGCGGTTGCCGTTCGCATCGCCGATTGCATCCCGATCCTCGTCGGAGACCGAGCGAGCGGCGCGGCGCTCGCGATCCACGCCGGCTGGCGCGGCGTGGTCGCCGGCGTGATCGAACGCGCCGTCGACCGACTGCGTGAGCTCGTCGGAGGCCCGGGCGACCTCGTGGCCGCGATTGGCCCCCACATCACCTTACCCGCGTTCGAGGTGTCCGACGACGTCGCGACGACGCTTCTGTCGTGCTCACCGGACCCCGCCGTCGTCGATCGGTCTTTCGGCGCGAAGCCGCACGTCGATCTCGGCGCCATCGCTTCGGCGAAATTGCGACAAATTGGGTTGTCGGACAATTCCGTCGATCGGGTGCCTGGTTGCACCGTGTCGGAGCCCGGCGCGTTCTTCTCGTACCGCCGCGACGGCGCGCGCAGCGGACGGCATCTCGCGGCCATCGTGCCGCAAGGTTAGTCGAGGGCGCCCTGGGGTGGGAGCCGAGGTCGAGCCCCCGACCCAGTGCTCAGAGGCACTCCGGGCGCGGATGACGAATGCCGTGTTCGTCGGTGTAGTACGGCGTCGCGCAATCGGCGGGAGGAGCGCCGGCGCGCGCTTTGCCGGCGCGAACGCTCGGAGGCGAAGCCAGCGACGAATTGTCGAGCTTCTTCGAGTAGGGGTTCTCGATGGGCGCGTAAGGGTCGGACATGTCCGGCTCGGGAAGCGGCGTCGGAGTCGGCGGGGCTTCGACGACCGTTGGCGCGGGCGCTGCCGACTCCGTCGGCGCAGGCGCCGCCGGCGTTTCGGGCGGCGTTTCGGGCGTCGCGACGCGAGCGACGCGCGCCACGGGGGCGTGCCGCTTCGGGGAGGCCTGTTGTTCTCCGTCCACTCGAGTAGTCACACGTGACTCGTCGGTGCGCGACTCCCGACGCGGCGCCGCTTCGGCCGGAGGAGCAGTCGCTGGAGCCGCAGGAGGCTCGTTGGCGAGCGGCCCGGTCGGCAACGGCTCGGTCTTCGACGACAGCTCGGCCTTCCGTGGCAGCTCCGGCTTCGGCGCCGGCTCGGCCACGGGCGCCTCTTCCGCGACCGGTGCGACGGGTTTTCTTCCCGACGTCACCGTCGCGAAGAAGACGCCGAAGAACACGACGATCGCGGCGACCCCGCCGACGCGAAGGACGCGTTCGCCGGGATCGGCCCAGAACCAATCGACGACGGGCTTGGGCTTGCGCCGAAACAGCGCCGGATTGGTGCGCTCTTGCGACGTCGCGACCGACGAAGGAACGGCGGAGAGCGGGCGGCGGTCGAGCTTCAGCGTGTCTTGTTTCGCGCGATACGACGCGGCGGCGGGGACCGGCGGAGCTTCGGCCGCATGCGGCCGCGATTGCTCGGCGATGATGATGCTCGGAACGTCCTCGGGTGATTTCGTCTCGTCGGTCGCGCTCGCGCGACCGGGCGACTCGGGCGCGACCGGTACGGTCTCCGTGGCGATGCTGATCGAGGGCGACGACGACCCCTTGCCCGAGTAGACCGACGTGTCTTCGTTGTCTTCGTCGAAGGTCGGCGCCGGGACGATCGCGTGCGGGCCCTCGCCGGCGACGGGCGCCGTGGGCTTCTCGTTGTAGACCGTCGTCGTCTCGTTCGAGTCGTCGAACGATTCGGCCGCCGGAGGCGCGAGCCCGAGCGCGGTGGGCACGACGGAGGGGATCGTCCGCTTCGGGACTTCCACCTCGAGCAGGGCGGGAGGGGGCCGGCTCGAGCGAAGAGCCCACGCCGGTTTCGGCGGCGGCGTGCTCTTGCGGAGCGACGCGGCTTCCGCGGGGACCAGCGTCGGCTCCGTCGAGGCCGCGCTCTTGAAGAACGGCGTCGGGTCGTCGGTTTCCGGCGGTGCTTCGGCGAAGAACGGAGCTTCCGGGATGAGCGGCGTCGCCTCGTCCGTCGATACTTCGGCGAGGTGCGGCGTCGGAGCGTCGTCCTCCGACGGCGCGACCGCGATGGCCGGCGCGATCGCGAGTGGCTCGGTCGCGTCGAGCTCGGTGAGCGACAAATGGGTGATCGCAGTCGATTCGCCCGGCGACGAATACGGGATCGCGAAGGTCGGATCGGTCGGCGCATGAGCGTCGAGCGACGGGTCGCTCGCGAAAGGCGGTCGCGGCACTTCGACGCTCGTCTTGTCGAGCCGGCTCGACGTCGGTGACGACGGTCGCAGCGGCTCGTAGACGCTGGTCGGGCCTTCGTCCCAGATGGTCGACGGTTCGGCGGGCGGCGCGACGGGCGATAGATCGTCGAGCGTCTTCAAGAAACCCGGAGAGCTGTCGGTGACGAGCGAAGCGTCGGAGACCGTCGGGGTCGCTTCCATTTCCGCGACCGCGCGCTCGCGGTGCAACAAAGTATCACCGGCAACCTTTTCGACCCACTCGCCGACTTCGCGTGCCGAAGCGACTTGAACCGCTTCTTCCACCGCAATGCCGAACGCGCGTGCCGTCGCGTAGCGATCGTCCGGGTCGCGCGAGAGCGCCTTCATCACGACCTCGTCGATGCTGCGCGCAATCGACGGCACGACGGCGCTCGGCGGCGGGATCTCCTCGGAGAGGATCATGCGCAGCACTTCGGAAGCGTGCTCCGCGTCGAAGAGGCGTCGCCCGGTGAGCGCCTCCCAGAGCACGATTCCTGCGGCGAAAACGTCGGTCCGGCGATCGACGCCCTTCGCCTGCAGTTGCTCGGGAGCCATGTACGACAGCTTCCCTTTCATCTGCCCGTCGCGCGTCACCTGAACGCGCGCGGCGGCCTTGGCGACACCGAAGTCGAGCACTCGCGCGACTCCGTCGACGCCGACGAGCACGTTCTGCGGCGAGACGTCGCGATGCACGACCGCGAGCGGCCGCCCTTGTTCGTCCTTCGCTTCGTGCGCCGCGTGGAGTCCGTGCAGCATGCCCGAAACAATCCCGGTGATGACGCCGACCGGAACGTCGATGTGAAGGCGACGCGACGCCTTCAGGAGCCGCGAGAACGACTCGCCACGGATGTAGTCCATGACGAGGAAGAGCTCTTCCTCTCGAGCAACGACGTCCACGGTCGCGACGACGTTCGGGTGCTGGATGCGCGCGGCGAGGCGCGCCTCGTCGAGGAACATCGCGACGAACTCGGGGTCTTTGGCAAACTGCGGGTGCAGCCGCTTGATCGCGACCGTGCGCGAAAACCCGGCGGGCCCGAGGAGGCGACCGAAATGCACCGTCGCCATGCCGCCGGACGCCAGCCTGCCGTAGAGGGCGTAGCGGCCCACGACTCGAAACGGGCGATTATCTTGGAGATCCTCCATCTCAGGGGCTTTCCATGCGTGCCTTACCACTACTTGTCTACCGCGAACCGCCGCACCGCCGAAACGTTCTGGACGCTCCGAAATTTGTTGTTCTATTCGGCACTTGAAAGAATGGTTCGGCCAGGCCGGCGAGACTGTCGGCGCGAGTCGCAGTTACTGCGGCCGCACGGTAGTGTTACTTCTCTCCTGTTCAAGCCCAGCGCGAAGACCTGAATCGTGAATAAGACCGACGACGTAGCGTCTCCGATCTCGAAGCTTCGGTCCCCATCGCCCGACGATGGCGACTTCACGACGCATCCGATGCCCGTCACCGGTTCCGACGAAGCCGTGTGGCTCGTGAGCTTCAGCGATGAAGACGATCGCGAGCTCACGCCTTCGGCGATCGCCGAAGCCCTCGTGCGCGGGGAGATCGACGTCGACACCATCGTGTGGCGCGAAGGGTTGCCGGATTGGGTTCAGCTTTCGACGGTGCCGTCGTTGGCGCGACTGATTCCGTCGTCGGGTGAAACGGCGACGGCGCCCCTCGCCGCGCCGAAGCCCTCGCCCGCCGCGGCGACCGCGCCGAAACCCGAGAGCGCGAAGGACGAACCCACTTTCGTGAACGCGGAACCCGCGCGCGCCGAAGCCCAGCGTCCCGCGGCCGCGAAGCCCGCCGAGCCTCGAGTCCCGTTCGCGAAGGGAACGACGAAGATCGGTATTCCGAAGGTCGAGCCGGTGCGTCCGGCACTTCAGCGACTTTCCGACGGCACGCCGTTACCGCTGAAAGGGACGTCGCCCGCGACGCAGACGCCGCTGCCCGGAGGGAGACCGGTCGGCGAGCGCACCCTCCCCAAGCCGGGCGCGACGCCGCTCCCGGTGAAGGCCGCCGCGGAACGTCTCGCCGCCGCGAAGAGCGGAACGCCGATCGAGACGAAGCCCGACGCGCCTTCGCCGGCGCCAAAAGCGCCCGCACCGACGGCGAAGAGCACGACGAGCGTGTCGGCCAAGCCCGACGCCAGTGCGCGGAAGCCCGATCCGACGCCGTCCCCGAAAGTGACGGCACCGACGGTGCCGAAGGCAACGACGCCGGGAGCGCCGAAGACAACGACGCCGGGAGCGCCGAAAGTTTCGCCGAAGCCGCCGTCGCCGCGCGGCGCGAGTTCGACGGAAACGCCGGTGCCGTATCGCGCGCGTGCGAATTCGAACCCCGACATCTGGAAGGACGAAAGCGACGAGGCCGAGCCGATCAGCATCGTGCCCGACCCCGTTCGCCCGCCGAGCCCGACCGAAGCGCGCGCCATCCGGCGTGCAAAGGCGCTCTCGCCCGGAATCCTGGCGGTCAAGAAGCCGCCTGCTCCGCCCGCGCCTCGCGAGAAACGGCCCGTCAAAGAAACTCCGCCGCCCGCGACAGAGACCCAGGTCGAGCTCGCCGCTCCCGCCGCGAACGAGCTCGCAGCCCTCTTCCCCACGCGCACGGTGGACGACTACGAGTCGCTTCTGTCGCACAGCCAGGCCGAAGCGCCGCCGCTCGGCGCTCCGACCATCGACGTTGCCAGTTTGATGGGTCCCCCGGAGACGTCGGAGAAATCCGAGACGCCGCTCTTGGTGTCCCCGCTCCTCGCGCCGCCGGCGGCCGAGGACGAGGCGACGTACGACGTCCCGCTCGTCGAAGAGACCGACCCCACCGAGACCGAGTCGAACGCGAAGACGGTGCCCCTCGCCGAAGCGCGCCTCGCGCCGATCGCCGTACCTCCGGCTGCGCGCGCCCCGACCGCGCCTCGCGCGGCCGCCGTTACGACGAGCACCATCTCGAAGGCGCCGCCGCCCACGGAAAAAAAGCGCGCGCCCATCGTGCCGCTCCTCCTCGTGGGGCTCGGCCTGCTCGCGCTCGCGTTCCTAATGTTCAGGCCGTCGAGCGCGCCACAAGAGCCCACCGCGGAAGTGAAGCCCGAAGCACCACCCACGGCGACGGCGGAACCCGCCGCGGTGAGCACGACGCCGTCCGCACCCACGGCAGAAGCGCCCGCCGCGTCGGCGAGCGCCGCTCCCGCGGCACCGGCAGCACCCGCCGGCGTGCCCCCCAGCGCTGCCGCGACGCCGAACACCGCTGCGCCGGGCCACACGAAAGCAAGCGAACCGAACACCGCGATCGCGATCCCCACGACGAAAGCCGCGACCACGCCGGCTGCCGAGGCGCCCGCAAAGACGACACCCGACAAGGCACCTGGCACGCCGACTTCTGTGAAGGCGCAGCCCGAAGTCAACGTCGATGCCGACTTCGACAAGAGTGCCGCCGCAGCCGCGCTCGGCGCGTCGGCGCGACAAGCCTCGTCGTGTCGCAAGCCGGGGGACCCGAGCGGTGTCGCCACCGTGCACGTCACGTTCTCGAACGCGGGACGCGCGACCCGCGCCGTCATCGAAGGTCCGCCGTTCGCGGGCACGTCGACGGGCGGATGCATCGCCGACATCCTGCGCAAGGCGCAAGTGCCTCCGTACGGCGGCGAGCGTGTCACCGTGACGAAGCACGTCGTCATCGAGTGATCGCGCGCGTTTCGCGTGCCACACGGGCTCGTGCTTGCTCGAAGTCCCACGCCGCCGAATACTGATCGATCATGGGTCGTTTCGCGGTGTCATTGGGTGCGATGGTCGTCGTCGTTTCTCGGACGGACCTCGCCGACGCGCAGACGGCGCCCGCACCGACGGCAACCACGACGGCGCCGGCCGCCGCAGCGCCGGCCACGACGCCCGTCAAATCGGGAGCAACCGTCACCGCCGCCGCGACCGCGTCCGCTCCCGCCGCGGCACCACCGGGCAGCGTCGCGATCGCACCGGCGCCCGCAGCGACGCCGTCAGCGAGCGGCGCGGCGCAAGCAGCCGTGATCACGCCGCCACTCGGTTCGCCGCCCGGGCCGCCACCGGGTCCGCCGCCCGAGTTCGCGCCGGGCTATCCGCCGCCGCCCGGATACGGACCTGCTTACTATCCGCCGCCCTACGGTTACGGCGGCTACTACGGGCCACCGCCGCCGATGCACCTCAATCGCCCGCACGTGCACGACGGATTGTATTTGCGGCTCGGGCTCGGCATCGGTCGGCTCGGTGCGCACTTCACCACCGACAATAGCGCCGACTTCGGCGGAAGCGTCGACGGCTCGGTCGCGAACGTGTCCGGCGTCTTCGAGGTCGCGGTCGGCGGCACTCCCGCGCCGGGGCTCGTGCTCGGCGGCGGGCTCTGGTTCGACGGGACCGGTCGGCACGCAACCCACGACCTCAAAGTGAACGGCGTTCCGACGCAGAACGTCAGGTTCGACGGGGTCGACCTCGGCTTGATCGGTCCCTTCGTCGACTACTACATCAACCCGCGTCTCGGCTTTCACGTGCAAGCCGCCCTCGGCCTCGCGTTCGTGACCGTCGGCAGAGGCGACGACGGCCCGCACAGCTACGATCAAACCCTGGGCGGCCTCGGGTTCATGCTCGGCACCGGCTACGAATGGTGGGTCGCCGACCAGTGGAGCATGGGCGGCATCGTTCGTTTGCTCTACGGCACCGTCGGAAGCGGCCGCGACGAATACGAACAATGGAACTACAAGGTCCTCGCGATCCCGGAGATCGCCTTCGTCGCGACGTATCACTAGACTTGGTCTAGCGAGTGGGCAACGGGCCCCAGGCGTCTAGCGGGCGGGCACCCGGGCCAGGTCCACGGGATCGATGAAGTACACGTAGCCCCCGGCGACCTCGATCGTCAGCGGGTAGAGCACCTTCGACGCGAGCGTCGTGGCCGCGCCGCCGGTGAGCGGCGCGCTCAAGATC
The DNA here is from genome assembly GCA_964506835.1 of uncultured Polyangiaceae bacterium. GTDB lineage: Bacteria > Myxococcota_A > Polyangia > Polyangiales > Polyangiaceae > DASZVB01. Next base: position 16,894 of record CAZDNG010000008.1, on the reverse strand, counting down.
TGACCGGTGTAGTTGCCATTTCCGCCGTTCGCCCAGTACACGCGCTGGTCGTCGATGACCAGCGCGTACGGCCAGTCGCCGGGGCCCACGGAGACCGGTGCTCCTCCCGCGACCGGTGCACGTTGCACTCCGGCGTCCGTCCCGGAGCCCGAGCCCAACGTCGTCCAATATACGTTGGAGTCGTTGGCCGCGATGGCCCACGCGGCCGCCTGATTCGAGGCGAACACCGTCGGCGTGCTGCCGCTCGTCAGCGAGACGCTCATCACGGAATCGCCCGTGTTCTCCGTCCAGAACAGGCGAGTGGAGTTGACGGCGAGGCGAGTCGGGTGTCCCGAACTGAACGCGAGCGTGGTGACCGTGCCGCCACCGAGCGGAACACTTTTGATGTACCCGCCAGCGATGAAGTACGCGTTGTTTCGATCGACGACCAGCGATCCGGGCGAATCCTCTCCCGAGGCGAGCGCGGTAATCGCGCCGCCGGAAAGCGAGCGTCGGTTGACGAAGCCGGGGCTCGTGTTGGTGGTCCAATAGACGTTGCTCGCGTCCACGACGACCGACGAATCCGCTCCCACGATGCCGTCCACCGTATCGACGGTCGCTTGGTTCGAGCCGTCGAGCCCAGCCTGGTAGAAGACCATAGGGTTGGTGTTTCCATTCACCCAGTACACCTCGTTCCCGGAAATGGCGAAGGCGTTGAGGTCGCGGGGGTAGAAGAGATCTTGCTCGCCGTACGGATTGGCGTGCGCGTCCGTCGCGGCGTCCGCAGGCGGCGCGCTCGCGTCGAGCGACCCTTGCGGCTGGGAGGCGTCCTTGCCTCCGTCCGAGACGGTGCCCGTCGTCGAGTGACCGCACACCTCGTCGAACAGGGTCGCAGCTTGCATGGCGCTCGCGGCGCCGCAGCTCGGACCATTCAGCTCTGCGCTCGTGCTCGCGCCGTCGCGTGTGCAGGAGCAAATCGCCGTTGCTGCCGAGGCGCAGGAGCAATGGAGCGCGGATGCGTGTCCCGCGCACGACACGTCCACGTCGTAGCCCGAGGGGCCGCCCGGAGTGGTCGAGGCGAACGCGTCCTTCGTGTATTGGCAGTTGGAATTGCCGGCATCGGTGCGAGCGGCGCCGTCGGGATTCGCCGGGCTCGAGCTCGCGCCGTCTTGCACGCCGGCGTCGGCGCCGGGGACGGCGGGCACGAAGTACGAGAAGTGCGAAGCCTCTGCCCGCACGTGGGTTCCGTCCACCGCGGTGGTCGGTAGGGGCGCGTAGGCATCAGAGCCGCGCGGCGCCGTCAGGATCTCGATGGCGCTCGAGCTGGTTCCGGCCGGGACGCGAGCCGGCTCGAAGGGCAAGGTCAGCGTCACCGGTTTTCCGAAGGTGAGCCCCTCGGGTCCGAGCAGATAAGTCGCACCGACGACGCGCGCGTCGAGCGGACTCGGAGCCGACGGGCTCGGCTCGATCGTGATGAGCACGTTCTTCGAGAGGGCGCCCGGCGGAATGACGAGCTCCACGCCATCTCCCGAGACCGTACCCCCCGACGGCCCGACGAGGTCGCCGGCTCCAGCGTCCGGAGCTCCCGTATGGGCCGCCCTTCCCGGTGACGAACTCGAGCAGGCGCTCGGAGCGAACGCCACGAACGCCACCACTGCCACCCGCACCACCACCATCCGTCGAAGCATCGCCGACGGAAGTATCGGAGCGCACGACGTCCGTCAACGGAAGACGCCGCGCGATCGACGAACGACGATCGTGCGAAACACTCGCATCGATTGAGTGTCGCAGGCTCAGCAACCTCGACGTGCCTGCTCGTCTCGGCCGCCGCTATCGCTCCTCGCGTTGGGCATAGCAACGGCGTCCATGACGGTCAGTCAGCGCGGAAATGATCGCGGCACCTCGTCCTCTCGGACCGAGCAGCGCGGTACCCGAAAGAGCGCACTCACGATCGATGACCAGGTTCGCGTCGCAATCTCCGCGGGGTGAAAGACGACCGCGTTTCAAATGGCTCAGCGTTTGATGGAAGCGACGCTGATCCTCGTCTGAATCCAGGAACGCCCACGATGGTTCGGCGATCGTCATGTTTCGAGCTAGTGCAAACGTCGGGCCACGCCGGATGGCTGGCCACTCCGATGACGGGTCTTAGAAGACTAAGATGACTCACGGACGTTGGCTGAGCGGGGAAGGTGGTCGTCATTGCCGGAGCTGAAGGGAGCTTCCTCGATGCCGACGTCCACATCGACCAACCACGCCTCGGTGCACTGCCTCAAGGCGGCTTGCCTTGCGGCCGCATTCGCATTCGGATGTAGCGCGTCGACGGAGAAGCCCGCTCTCCAGGCGGTGCTGTCGAACGGCGACGCTCGCCACGAAACGTTCGAGGCGACACTTCGGGTGCTGGACCAGCATCCCGAGTACGTCGACGAGCTCTTCCAGCTGGCGCGAAAGCACCCATCCGCCCTCGACCGGTTGCTCGAGGACGACGCTCAGGCACTGTCGGACGACGAGTTGGCAACGCGGACCGCCGCTCATCTGGCCGCGCATCCCGAAGGCCTCTATCGGACGATGCTGAAGACGCTGGACGCCATCAGCGACAAGCAGCCCGCGATGGACGCCGTCGCGAAGGCGCTGTCGGAGCGACCACAGGTCGCGGCCATGATCATGTCGCAGCGCCAGGAAGCGATCATCCTGACGTTCACCGCGCTGGTGAAGGAAGTAGAAAAGAACGGCGATGCCCGGCGCGCGTTTCTCTCGGGCATGGAGCAGAACAGCGATGCTCTCGCGAGGTTACTCGTCGCCAATCCGCGTGTGCTCGGCGCCCTGGTGAAAGCGATGGCGAGCGCCGGGGTGAACAAAGGCAAGGCGGAGCTCGCCGCCCTCGGCAAGGCCCTCGACGGCTCTGATTGAACGCTGCGAGGTGCTATTGCTCACCCCCGTCGGAGGCTCCTGGGAGCCTGCTACTCACAGACCTCATCAACGTTGCACGCGCAGCCTCGTCCTTTGTGGCAATTCTTGGCGCGGCTAATGCACGTGTTGCCGCAGGCTTTTCCGCGGTCGCACACCTTGCAGCACTGATCCTGTGGGACGCACGCGGCGTCGCGGGCGCTTTCGTCTTCTAACGGCGCGCGCACGCCGACCGCGCCGGCGAGGACGACACCGACCAACGCCAGCGAAGGGAGTCGACGGGCGTTCGCGATTCCGATCATGGTCCCCGCCTCGGTGCGACACGTCGCGTCCGCCGCGACGCTTAGTTCACGGACACGCCGCGCCCGCCGGCAGACACACGGTGCTCCCGCCGGATTGGCAGCACGTGGGGAACGCATTGCCGTCGCCGCATTCCCAGCAGGCGGAGGCGTAGAGGAAGCTCGTGCATTTGCCGGAGAGGCAACCCTGGCCAGGCGCGCACACGGTGCCGCACGCGCCGCAATTTGCCGGATCGGTCGTCGTGTCGGTGCACGCGCCGAGGTTCAGTCCGACGCTGCACTTGGTGAGTCCGCCGGTGCACGTGGTGACGCATTTGGACGCCTGACAGCTCGAATTGCTGAGACCCAGGATCGTGAGCAAACCGCAAGCCTTGCTGCAGGAACCGCAATCGTTCGGGTTGTCCGTGGTGTTCACGCAGGCGCTGCCGCACAAAGCCAAGCCCGGCGCGCAGGCGTCGGTGACGCAGGCGCTGCCTTTGCACTTTTGCCCCGCCGCGCATGACGTTCCGCACGCCATGCAGTGCTGTGGATCCGCGGTGGTGTCGACGCAGGCGAGGCCGTTCGGCGTCGGGCAAGACGTCGGGACCGAGCCGGCGCAGATGAGCCCGCAGTTGTTCTGGAGGCAGCCGCGCGAGCCGGTGCCGCCGCCGGAGATGGGCCCACCGCAGACCACGTCGCACGTGCCGCAATCGTCGGGGTCGCTCGAGGTGTCGACGCATTGGCCGTCGCAGTTCGTCGTGCCTTGCGGGCAGCTCACGACGCAAGAGCCGCTCGAGCACACCTGGTTACCGGTGCAAGCGTGGCCACAGGTGCCGCAATTCGCGTTGTTGCTCGAGAGGCTCACGCAGTCGTTGCCGCACGCCGAGAACCCGGCGTTGCAGGAGCTCGAGCAGGTTCCGTTGAGGCACTGGGGGGTGCCGTTCGTCGGCGTGGAGCACGCGTTGTTGCACGAGCCGCAGTCGGCCACGTTCGTCTGCGTGTTGATGCACTGGCCGTTGCACTTGGTGAACCCGGCGGCGCACGTGAAGTCGCACGTGCCGCCGTTGCAGCTCGGCGCGCCGTTCGCCGGCGCGGTGCACACCGTGCCGCAAGTGCCGCAATTGCTGGTGTCGCTGCCGACGTTGACGCACGAGCCGTCGCAGTTCGTTGTGCCCGAGGTGCACGTCGACGTGCACGAGCCGCTCGCGCACACCTGATTCGCGGTGCACGTCGTGCCGCATTTGCCGCAGTGATTGCGGTCGCTCTGCAAGCTCACGCAAGCGCCGTCGCAGTCGGTGAAGCCCGAGTTGCAAGCGATGCCGCAGTTGCCGTTCGCGCACGACGCCGCGCCGTTCGCTGGAGCCGGGCAGGTGTGGTCGCAGTCGCCGCAGTTCTGGGTGTCGGTGTTCACGCTCCGGCATTCGCTGCCGCAGGCCTTGTAGCCCCCGTCGCAGGTGAACCCGCAGCTCGAGCCGGAGCACGTGGCCGTCGAGTTGGTCGGATTGCTGCAAGCGATGCCGCAGCCCGAGCAGTTCGACGGATCGGTCGTCGTGTCCACGCAGCGTCCGCGGCAGTTCGTCTGGTCGGCGGCACACGACGACGTGCAACCGCCGTTCGAGCACACCTGTCCATCGCCGCATGCCTTGCCGCAGCCGCCGCAGTTTTGGGGATCCGAATCGACGTCGATGCAGAGCGAGCCGCATTGGACGAAGCCTGAGTTGCAGGTGAACGCACAACCGCCGCCCGAGCAAACGGCGCTTCCGTTCGCGGGAACGGTGCAGACGGTGCCGCAAGTGCCGCAGTTCTGCGGATCGGTGTCGGTCTTCGTGCACGAGCTCTGGCACTTGGTGTAGCCGTCGTTGCACGTGAAGTCGCACGCGCCGGTGGCGCACGTCGCCGTCGCGTTCGGGGAGGTCGGGCATTGGGTCGTGCACGCGCCGCAGTGGTCGGCGTCGGTTTGGAGGTCGACGCAGGAACGGCTGCACGCCGTGAGGCCGTTCGAACAGGTCGCGCTACACGCCTTGCTGTCGCACACCTGCGTCAGCGAGCACTGCGTGTTGCACGACCCGCAGTTGTCGACGTCGTTCGTCACGTCGATGCAGGTGCCGCCGCAGTTGGCGAGCGACGGATCGCACTTCACGCCGCAGACGCCCCCGGCGCACGAGGGCTGACCGCCGGCGACCGCGGGGCAAGCGTTGCCGCACGCGCCGCAGTTGCCCGAGTCCGAGCCGGTGTCGACGCAGAGGTCACCGCATCGGGTCAGCGTTCCCGCATCGGCGCCCGCGTCGCCCGCAGCGCCCGTGCACGTGAAGTTACACTGGCTCTTCGCGCAGGTCGGCGTTCCACCCGGCGGAGCCGTGCACGCGGCCGCGCAGCCGCCGCAGTTTTCGGGATCGGTCGAGAGATTGACGCATTTGTTGTCGCAGTTGGTCTGCCCTTGCTTGCACGCGACGACTCCGCCTTCGGGGCTCGGCTTCGAGACGGTGCGCAGGCAGGTGTTCTTCGCGCTGCACGTGAAGCCGCTCAGGCAATTGCGGTGAGCGTCGCACGGACGTCCCTCGCCGAACGCGTCGAGGTCGCTGGAGCAGCCCGGAGCGAGCACCGCGAGGAGCAAGAGAAGACAGGCGAAGATGCGTCGCATGAGTTTCGTGTTCTTCCTAAAACGACGTCGCGAACGCCGCGCCGCAAAGCCGCGGGCCGCAACCGGCCCCCACCGCGGGCTTCGCGTCGCTCGCGTGCCCCCTACTCAAGTCGAAATAAAGGAGCACCCCGCCCGCCACCACGCCGGTGGCGCCCACGCCGAGCAGCACGCGCGCGGCGGTCTGGCGCCCTTTCATCGTTTCGTACTGATCGTGATACGAGATCTGCGTCGGTGCGTTTTCGGCGTCGGACTCGGCGCCTTTGCGCAAGAACTCGAAGGTGAGCGAACCGCCGAGCGCGGCGACGCCGACGCCGAGCGCGGCCCAGGTCCACGGACGAATCGCTTTGAGTCCGTGCGAAGTCGTCTCGGGTTCGGGCTCGGGAAGCGCGGTCGGCGTTTGATTGGGGGGCGCCATCGGCGTCGCTGCCGATCCGGGAACGACGGGAGCGACGGGGGTCGCCGCGCTGCCCTGCGGCGGCACCGAGAGCGTGACGTCGAGATCGATCGCGCGATCCGTGAGGAGCAAATCCTTTTTCTCTTCGACGTAGCCGGCGAGCCTGAGGATGACGACGTGGCGGCCCGACGGCGCTTCGCCGGTCCACGGCGTCTTACCGACTTCGGTGCCGTCGAGAACGACGGTCGCGCCCGCGGGCGTCGTGAAGACGGAAACTTGTTGAACGCCTTGCTCGCGCAGGCGCCGTTCGAGATTCGAGACCCGCGTTTCGACGAAGCTACGGTCCTGCGCGCTCGGGCCTTGCCTCAAGTAGTCGCGGTAACAGCGGAGTGCGTTGCGAATGTCGCCGAGCCGTTCGTACGCCTGCGCGGTGTTGTAGAGGAGCTCGGGCTGCGGATCGAGCGCGTAGGCCTTGAGAAAAAGGTCGACCGCGTCTTCGTATCGACCCTCTTGATACGCGCGAGCGCCGTTCTCGAAGAGCGTCTTCGCGGAGTTGTCGCCTTCGGCGCCGCGCGCGAACGGCGCGATGAACAGGATCGCCATCGCGAGGGCCAAGGTGACCAGCGACCAGACGCGTTTCATGCTGCTACGATCTCCTAAGAATGCACCGGCGGGGTCTTCAGTTCTTCGAGATGGTATCGGACGACGGCGGATTCCGGCGGCCGAACCGACACGACGCCCTTGGCGCTCAGAGGAACGGTCGCTCTGGCCGCGGGAGAACCGGCTACCAGACCGGTCGAAGCAGCGGCGGAAGGAGCGAAAACTGCCCCACCGCGCGCGACATCGGCCGGTGAGGTGGGCGCGCCATTCTTTGCGGGGTCCACGTCTACGCCTGTCGGTGACTGTGCGACACCGTTCGACGCGTGATGGAACGTCGCGATGAGAATGGCCGCGCCGACGATGACCGCAGCGAGCACCAATGAGACCCGCGCGCCCCAAGCTCGAGCAGCGTCGCTCTCCGCGTGCCCTGCGGGCTCGGTGCTCCGCGAGCGTGCGGACGGAACGCCGGCGGGCTCGACGGAGCGCGACACGACAGGCCGTGTGGCGGTAGACACGGCGATCGCCCGAGCGTCGGCGGAGGCCGTCTCGGTCGCGGCGCGAAGCGCTTCGGCGAATGCACCCATCGACTCGAATCGGCGCGACGGCTCTTTGTCGAGCGCGCGATAGACGACCGCCGCGAGCCGTCGCGGCACGATGGAGCCCTTTCGTTCGAATGGCGGAACGGGCGCGAGCAGGTGCGCGGCCATCATCGACGAGGAATCGCCGCCGCCGAACGGCAGCTCACCGGCGAGGAGCTCGTAGAGAACGACCGCGAGCGAGTAGACGTCCGAGCGCTCGTCGAGCGCGTCGGCGCGGCATTGCTCGGGACTCATGTATTGCGGGGTTCCGATGGCGACGCCGGGCGCGGTCTGGATCAAGGTGGACGCGCGGCGGCGCGGCTTCTTCGCGTCGCCGAGGCCCTTCAAAGTGATCGACGGCGGCGATTCCGACGGCACCGACGCGAGCCGTCGCACGGCGCCGAAATCGATGACCTTGACGTTCGGGCCCGACGGCCCCGCCGGCTCGACGAAGATGTTACTCGGTTTCAGATCGCGATGGACGAAGCCCGCGGCGTGCACCGCCGAGACGACCGAAGCGATCGCGGTGGCGATGCGCACCGCTTCCGCCGCTTCGAGCCTGCCGCGAAGTTCGAGATAGCGCTCGAGCGTCGAGCCGCGGAGGAGCTCCATCACGATGTACGGGAGCCCGTCGGGCGTGACGCCTTCGTCGTACACTTCGGCGAGCCCGGGATGACCGAGCCCCGCGACGAGTTTCGCTTCGCGACGAAGCCGCGCGCCGAGCTGCCAGACGCCCTCGGGGTCCGCGAGAAGGATCTTCACGGCGACGTCGCGCTGCAAGTTCAACTGGCGCGCGCGAAAAACGATCGAGTCCGCCCCTCGACCGATGCTCCGCTCGAGAAGGAACTTGCCGTCGATCGTTCGACCCAGAAACTCGTCGGGATCTCCGACGGCGGCGGGGGCGACGTCTTCGGTCACACCACGATCTTGATACACGGTCCGCCGCTCGCACGAGCGACGCTTTTCGTCACTGTCCTCGCGACCGGCGAGCGTCGTATTTCGCCTCGCCCCGCGCCCGGGTGGGCGGGTGTGCGATACGGTAGTGGAGTTAGGGAAACGGAGGCTTTTGCGGCGCGCCCGACGTGGATGTCACCGACGTCGGACTTTTCCCATACACGGCGACGCGCGACGCCTGTGTGAGAATGTCGGGGTTCACCGAGATGTCTTCGTCGCGTCCACTCACGGCGCTGTGACAGCCGGCGCAGATCCCGTTGAAGAGGTGCTGCTGGAACCCCTGGCGGACGAACTCACCGGGGTAAAATTGCATCTCTTCGAGCTGTTGGTGCTGGGTGGGTTGCTTGTCCTTCGCGAGCTTGACGATCGGCTCGAGCACGATCGCCGCGCCGCCCGGCACGGTGAGATGCGCCGAGCCGTCGCCGAACGGCGCGAGGGCGCCGAGGAGCCGCCGCCGCACGTAGAGCTTGCCGAAAGCGTCGCTGATCACGAAGTCGCCGCCGTTGTCGTAGCTGGTCACGCCGGTGTCGGGCGGCAGATCTTCCCAGACTTGGAGCGCCGCGGGCGGCTCGGTGATGATGCGTTGCGACCGCGTATTCTGGAACAGCAGGCTCGCGAGGAGCGGGAGATCGAGGATCGTGACGTCGGCGCGGGGCTTGTCGGCGGGGTCGGTGCTGACTCGCGTCGCGCCGTTTGGCTCGTCGAGCTTCGATACGTACACGCCGCGATCGGGGCGCGCATAGATCGCGACGGGCCACACTTCGTCGTCGGCACTGCTCACGACCGGCGCCGAGCGCGTGCCGTTGACGGGATCGACCACGACGAGGTCGAAGTTGCCGCTGAAGTTGCCGACGTCGCCGACGTTGGCCGCGTAGCTCACGAGGATCGAGCCGTTCGGAAGGGGCGTCGGATTGCGGTAGACGCCGCCGCCCTGGCCCGGCGTGCCCGTGCCGTCGAGAAACCGGACCGAGTGCTGATAAAACTTGGGATCCGGCCAATCCTTGGCCGTCGGATCTTGCAGATAGTCGGCCGCGTTTTGGCTGTGTTGATCCGGGCCGAGGCTTCGATTGACCACGCCGAGCACGCCGCCGCCGTGCTGGGCGCCGGGGTCGCTGAAGATCGCCGCGAAGTTCTTGTCGGTGAGCTCGACGATGTCGGTCACCTGGTGATAGCCGATGGTCGCGCGCTGTCCGAAGAGCGGATGGTAGTCGCCTCCGTCGAGGTTCTCGCGACGGCCCGACAGCTGATAAAAGCCGTTCGCGCGCTTCTCGGTCGTCATCGTCAGGCGACCGTCGGACATGAACGACGGCGTCATTTCCTGATTCAACAGGAACGTGAGCTGGCGAATGCTCCCGTCGGCGTCGACGACGTAGAGGTTCGCGTTGAGCTTCGACGGATCGGCGGGCGTGCGCTGCGGACCCTGGTAGTCGAAGATCCCGGCGTTCATCACGTTGCCCCGCGTCGACGCGAACACGATGCGTCCGTCCGGCGCGAACGCCGGGTCGAAGTTGTGGATCAGCTCGCCGTTGTCGACGATCGCGTTGCCGCCGTCGTCGACCGGCGCGGCGTCGATGTGCGGTTCCACCGCGCAACCGCCGGCGGCATCGACGACGTAGATCTTCCAAGGAACCGTCGCCGACGCGCGCGCCGAGAACGCGATCTGCGTGCCGTCCCACGACACCGCCGGACGCCGGACGTCGATGCCCGCCGTGAGACCGCACGCGCCGAGCAAGCTCGTGCCCGCTTGAACGGAGAGCGTGCCGTCGGCGGCGAGCGTCGCGGGCGCTTTCATCAGATCGGCGCCGCTGGCGTATGTCTCGTAGTCCTGCGGGCGATCGGGTCCGGGCGCCGCCGTTCGCTTGACGTAGACGATCCCGGTAAACGGCGCGCGACCGGCCATCCGCGCCGCGCTCTCGAGCTTGATCCAATGAACGATGACGCAATACGGATCTTGCGAATCGAGATCGCCGTTCGCGGCGGCGTCGTCGTCGCAGTCGGTGCGGATCTGCCCGAACAACGAGTTGCCACGGTGAAGAATGCCGTGCGCCGTCTGTGGCACCGGACTGTCGTCGATCGGCGGCGCGACGTTCTTTCGAATGATGCGGCTGACGTTGGGGTCCGGTGATTCGAGCGCGATCTGGTTGATCGAGAGGTCGTAGTTCCGGCGCGTCGTGGGAAGACCGAAGTTGCCGCCGCTGCCCGCGCGGAGCCGGTAGTCGTGGCCCATGGCCGGCGAATGACAGCCGAGGAGCATGCAGCCCTTCTTGACGAGCATCGGCTGCACCCGATGAGCAAAAAACAAGAAGCCGGGATCGGTCGAGACGTGCGTCGGTCCCCCTTTGACCTTCGCCCAGTTTTGGATCGCGAGATAGCCGGGGTCGGTGAGCGACATGAACACGTCGCCGCCCTCGTGATAGACGCCGCCCGCGGCCGTCGCGAGCGGCCGTCGCAAGATTTCGCTCGCGGCGGGGTCGACCGAGACGTAGTCGCCGGCGATGAAGTAGTTCCAGCGGACCTCTTCGGGCGTCGTGCCGCAAGTGAGGTAGAGTTCGTTCGCCGGGGAGCCGTGGCAATTGCCCGCCGCACAGTTTTGCGCGAGCACGCCGTTCACGCCGTTGCCGGGAAGCCCGGTGGTGCCGACGAACAAGGGGTAGTCCGGCGACGTCGGATCCGTCGTCGGGTCGAACTCCGGATCGGTGCCGAGCACGTGGCTGCACGGCGTGCGGCCGAGATCGACCGGTGGCACGAGCGAGTCATTTTCGGTCGCGCCGCGCTGGATCCACTGGAGGAGCTGCAAGTACGACGTGCTCGTGACGTCGAGCAACGTGCCGCCGGCGTGAGGAATGTCCGTCGTGATGATGGTGGGATCCGCCGAGTCCCACGTCGTGAGTCGAACCTGGAACGGCTTCAGCGCTTTCACGATCAACGCCGGCAGATCGTAAGGGCCGTACGTGACCAGGAGGTCGTGCCGCTTGATGAGCGTGTCGTAGCTCGTGACGTTCAGGTTGCCGAAGGCGTTGCCGCGATCATTTTGCGCGACGTGACAGCCGGACTGCGTCGGGCTGTCCGCACAGGACTGCTTCAAAATCGGCCCGATGTTGCGATCGAAGAACGTCGAGGTGGGTTCGTACTTCGGCCCCTGACAGCCAGTGAGGAGCACCATCGCGAACGCGAGGACGCCGAACGCGCGCGCGACCGAAGGGCGAGAGTCCTTCACGAGTTCCATATTACGGGTGCCGGGGGCAACCGGTCGAGAAGAACGTGGCACTGACACCGCGATCAGCGATGGTCGCCGGGGCCGAACGGCCGAGCGCGACCACCTTCCGAATGCGTTCCGAAGATCAGAGGCGACGAAGCGCGATGGTCGCGACGGATTGGACGAGCGCGTCCGGATCCGTCGTTGCAGCTTGGACCGCACCCTGTGCGCTGGGATCGGCGATCTTGCCGAGCGCCGCGACCGCAGCCGTGCGCACGCGCGGATCCGACTCCTGATTCGGCGACGTGAGCGCGATCAAGCCCACCACCGCGTCGCTCGAACGGAAGACGCCGAGCACTTCCGCGGCGCGACGGCGCACCTCCGGAACCGGGTCGCTGAGAAGCGACGCGATCGACGCGATGCCGGAAAACACGTTAATTCTTACCGAAGCGTGGAGCGCCGCGAGCCGCACGTCGGACGACGAATCGGAGAGCGCCTTGCCGAGCTCGCCGTTCGGGCCCTCGTTGTTGAGCCGCTCGAGCGCCGCGACGGCGTTGGTGCGGACGAGCGCCGACGTATCGGTCACCGCGGCGGTCGCGACGGGAGCCACACCCGCGCCGAGCAAGAATTCGCCGATCGCCGACGCGGCGTAGGCGCGACGCGTCTCCGACGTATCGGTCGTGAGTGTGGAGAGCACCTGGGAGTACACCTCGCCGGGGCCAAACACCCCGAAGATCCTCCGGCGGAGCCACCACGCACTGATCTCGCGGGTCTTCGCGTTGCCGTCGTAGAGCAGGTTCGACACGGCGGGGATGCAGTCGAGGCACTCGACCTTCTCGCCGTGCTCGAGCGCTCGCCAGATCTCCGTCGGCGCGGTGCCGCCCTGCGCGACCTCCATGATGTGGTCGGGTGTAGTCAGCGACTCGAGCGAGTTCACTTGCAGGTCTTGATAGACACTCGAGCGACCCGCGTAGACGTTCGACCCGGCGCTCGTTCCCGTGTCCGCGACGCCGGCTCGAGTGACGAGCACGCCGAGAGCGGAGGCGATGGTGGTGACCGTGAGGCTTCGAAGGATGGTCTTCATGGCTCGCTCCTCAGTTCTGATACATCTGGCCGGCTGCAGCGGCGACGGTGTCGGGTTTGAAGCCGGTGTTCTGGCGTGAATAGAACTGACCGCCCATGTCGAAGGCGCGAATCAGCGCATGTCGCTCGTCGGTCGTCAGCGTCACACCGACGTCGTCGGGGTGCATCGTGCGGCTGGCGCCGTGGATATTGGTGTCCGAGAAGGGCTGACCGAGGGGCCACGCCGTCTTCGACGAATCGATCGTGCTCACGACGTTGAGCTTCTCGATCATCTTGCTGTTACGCGAGTCGCTCGGAATGCCCCACTCGGGCGGCACCGTTCCGACGACCTTCGTTCCCATCTCCGCCATCATCTGGAGCGTCGCGGGGTAGAAGATCGACACGTACGACATCGGGTACGTCGCGGCGCGCTTGTCGTAAACGACGGTGATCGGCGTCTCGCTCAGGTCGAACCGGGCGATCTTGTAGGTCGTCGCCTTGCCGGTCGTCTCGTTGTTCATCGTGACCTGGTAGAACTCCTGCGCGTCGTTGCCGTTCTGAGTGTCGTTGTGGCAGCTCACGCACTTGTTCCTGAAGATGCTCTGCACCTCGAGTGACGTCGGCGCGAGCGTCCCCGGGTACTGCGTGTTCACCTGCCACGGATACTCCGTGCGAGCCGCGATGGGCTCCATGAACGTCGACGGCGTCGCCGCAGCGAGCGGGAGCGCCTGCATGGTCGGATTGTTCGGCGCCGTGCGCGACTCGTGGCAGCCGCCGCAGATCCGGCTTTCGCCGGGGAGCCCTTGCATCCACAAGGTCTGGCTGCGGATCGCCATGTCGAACTCGTCGACCGGCTGGAGATGCATCGGAATGAAGGGCGGCACGTTGGCGCGCCACGATCCGTCGGGCTGCACCGGCGCTTCGCCGAGGACGGCCGCGCCCTCCGCCATCGTCAAGCCGAACATCGTCACGTTCGGCGCGGACTCGCTCGAGAACCCTTCGATGATGCGCACCGCGACGGCTTGCTTCAGCGCGTCTTCGGTCGGGGTGCCGGTTCCGAATTGAGCGCCGTGCACGCTCTCGCCGAAGAGCGACGTGAGCGTCGTTTGACGGACGTCGATCGACCCGATGGTGAGCGGGACGGTCGCGTCTTGCAGGGTCGACACCGAGGTGAGCACCGGCGGCGTCTTGGTCGGCGCGACGGCCTGCGCGTAGAGCTCCCACGTGCTCTCGTCGTTGTAGACGAGCTGATTCGCGTGCGTCTTGGTGTCGTAGATGTAGATGCCGAAATCGGGCGGTGTCATCGAGAGCTCGTTGATGTCGCTCACGTAGCCGTCGGCCCACGACACCATGATGCGGCCGTCGGGGAGCACGTGCGGCGAGCGGTAGCGACCGAGGGCCGAGTCGCTGTCGTCGGTCGGGACGCCGGGAGTGAGCACCGAGTACTTGGCGCGCTCTTCGTCGTGACGGTTGTCGCCGGCCGCGTCGCGGGCGTCGATTTGAATCAAGGCGCCGGCCTGGATCGTCTTTTCGCGGCTCGTGCCGACCGAGACGAACACGTTTTGCTGCAAGGTCTCCGTCGTCTGTACGAGCGAGTTCGACGGCTTGCCGCCGTGCTGGCCGGCGAGCGCCACCATCTGCGTGCAGTCGGGGTTCATCGCGAAGAGCTTCGAGTCGTTCACGTTCTCGAGATGCTCCCAGCGCGAGTAGCCGATCTGGCCGCTCTGCAGGTGGAACAGATTGAAGACGTGCGAGAGGTTCTGCGAGCAGAGCTTCCGATCGGCGTCGCCGCCGACCTCGGTGACCGTGCCGATCTGCGTCACGCGCGCGGCGTGGTTGTACTCGTCGGCGCGGGTTCCCATCGCGGTGAACTCGGCGTAGCTCTGGTTCGTGATGAACGCGATGCGACCGCCGGCGACCCAGACCGGAGTGAGATCGTCGTAAGCGCCAGCGGTGAGCTCGCGGATCCCGTAGGGGTTCGACCCGTCGCCGCTCCTCGCGAGGTTCGCGGTGTAGATGTGGTAGTTGTCCTGGTCGTCGAGCTTCATCGCGAACACGATCTTCGTCGCGTCGAAGCTGAGGTCGAGCCCTTCGACGTCCGCCGTCTTGTAGCGAGTGCCCTCGATGATATTTTCGACCGCTCCGGTGGTCAGATTGCGGAGCTCGATGCGCGCGCCCGGAACGTAGCGCCCGTAATCCATCACCTGCCCCATCCCGTCGGCGACGTGGATGTCGACGCTCTTGCCGTCGGCGACCGTCGTCTGCCGGACGGCGTAGACGATCTGCTGAAAGCCGCTCTGCTCGTTCGGGTCTTGCGGGCTGTTCGACGTGCAGCCGGCGAGCGGCGCCGCGAGAGCGAGGGACGCAGGCAAGAGCAGCGGTCCGAGAACGGAACGAGCAGTGAGGGGGCGGGGCATGATTTTCCTCCGGCGCGACATGGGTGCCTTCACTGCTAGAGCATGAGCCGGGCCAAGTGGAGCCCGTTGAAATGATGAGACTTTTTGTTCGACTTACGGGCCGTCGGCCCCCAATCCAGGGTAGGTGTGGGGGCTAGCACCCAGGTATTGCCGTCTGTACTAGGCTCCGTCGCGTGTCCGAAGGCATCGCATTCAACGAACAGGGGTTGGTGGCCGCGGTCGCTCAAGATCGACTGACGGGCCAGGTCCGAATGGTCGCCTGGATGAACCGCGAGGCGCTCGCGCGGACGCTCGAGACGGGGCGCGCGACGTTCTTCAGCCGGTCGCGACAGAAGCTCTGGGAAAAAGGCGAAACGAGCGGGCATGTCCTCGAGGTGCACGCGGTCTTTGCGGACTGCGACGCCGATACGTTGTTGCTCCTCGTCGAGCCGCGCGGGCCCTCGTGTCATACCGGCCGGCCAACGTGCTTCTTTCGCCGTGTGGGCGCGGATGGGACGCTCACCGACGTCCAGTGCGAGGCAACTCCCTTCCTCGAAGAGCTCGAGGCCGAGCTCGCCGCGCGCGCCTCGAGCAGCGCCAAGGCGAGCTACACGAAGAGCCTCCTCGACGGCGGAGTGCCCAAAATTCGAGCAAAACTGCTCGAAGAAGCCGGTGAATTCGCAGACGCGCTCGATCACGAAACCGATGAACGCGTCGCGAGCGAAGCTGCCGATTTGATTTATCACGCGCTCGTCGGGCTGCGTCTTCGTGGGGTCTCGCTTCGGCGAGTTATCGAAGTCCTTTCAACACGTAGCGGGACGAGCGGACACGACGAAAAGGCGCAGCGCGGCCTGAAGTTATCGTAATCTGGTTACGTTCGGGACAGGCCTTGCTCGGTCTCGGTCCGTCCCGCCCTCCGAGTTCCTCCATGCCGAACGTACTGGTCTTCGAAAGCGACTCCGCATTCGCGGGCGAGCTCAAGGCCGAGCTCGAGCAACGGGGCTGCAGCGTGACCGTCGTCGACGACGCGAGCGTCGGTCTGCAGACCGCGGCCAGCGACAAACCGGACCTCATCCTGCTCACGATCGAGCTGCCGCGGATGAACGGCTTTTCGGTCTGCAACAAGTTGAAGCGCGACCCGGCTCTCAAGGAGATCCCGCTCGTCATCTTGAGCAGCGACTCGACCGAAGAGACGTTCGAACAGCATCGGCGGCTCCGGACGCACGCCGAGGACTATGTCCACAAACCCATCGGGTTTACGGATCTTCTGCCGCGCTTGAGCCGGCTCGTGCCCATCGGGGAGACGAACGGCGGGGGCCTCGAAGACATCGTCATCGACGACGACATCGACTTCGAGGAGACGCAAGAGAGCGTGGTCGCCGAAGAGACGTCGTCGGAATCTGCCGCGTTCACGGCGACGACGGAAGTCGTCGCGTCGACCCCCGTGGAGCAACCGAGGAGTCATTCCGACTCGAGCGGCGCCGTGGACGACGAGGTCGACGCGTTCGCCGAGTCGGCGTTCGGCGCGATGATGGACGAGCCGCGCGGGGAGCCGGTCTCGCACGCTCCACCGGAGATCGCGCCGCCGACCGACGAGACTGGGGGGCTCGCCCCCAGCGCCGGACCTCCGCCCGAATCCGCGCCGAAGCTCCCGTCGCTGCCGCCCGAGATCGCGCCCAGGGTGTCGTCGCCCCCGACGGATTTCGCCGCGCGCGCCGCGTCCATTCCACCGCGTCCTCGACCCGACAGCATCGACCAGTCGCTGCGCGACGAGATCGTCGCGAAGACCGAACGCGTTCGCGAGCTCGAGAAGCAGCTCCGCGAGGCCGAGTCGCGGACGCTCGCGTTCGAAGACGCCGTGCACCGCGAAGCCTCGAAGGACGCCGAAGTGCAGCGGCTCACGCGGGAGCTC
>CAZDNG010000007.1:89590-180190 GCA_964506835.1 uncultured Polyangiaceae bacterium | reverse complement strand
CGATGTGACCGATCGTCCCCACGTTGATATGGGGCTTGCTCCGTACGAACTTCTCCTTGGCCATCGTGCTTTCGCTTTCTCAGTCTCGGTTGCGACTTCTCTTCGACTGGGTGCCCTTCGAGCCCACCACCAGGATTGAACTGGTGACCTCGTCCTTACCAAGGACGTGCTCTACCAACTGAGCTAGGTGGGCACTCCTCTTCGAGCGGGAGACCGGATTCGAACCGGCGACGTTCAGCTTGGAAGGCTGACGCTCTACCAACTGAGCTACTCCCGCCTGAAATTCTCTGCGTCCGTTCTCTCCATCGAATCGTGTCTGGCCTCCGGTTGCCCCGAGGCGGGTGGAGGGTGTTGGATTCGAACCAACGTAGGCGTGAACCGGCAGGTTTACAGCCTGCTCCCTTTGGCCACTCGGGCAACCCTCCAAGCTCTTCAAATTCCTTCGAAAAAAGTGCCTTTCTCGTCTTCTGAATCCTGAGTCGAAGCGTCGACCCTCAGGCCTACCGACCCGTTCGAGCTAGCGAGGGGACTCGAACCCCTAACCGCCTGTTTACAAAACAGGTGCTCTACCGGTTGAGCTACGCCAGCGAGGTCGGCGAAGCCGTCGCGCACCGGGGCCACGACGTGTCTGCCGAGACAAACACGACAAAACCCCCAGAGCCGGGGTACGGAAACCTTGAACCAGACCTCGCGTCACGTTCCCTTGCCTGAACCCGTCGTAGGGGGCGGTTCGTTCCACTTGGGGTTACGGGGCAACCGAACCGACCCGAAGGTCGACCCGGTCGGAGCACCAGAATAAAAAGGCACTCCACCCGTCTCCCCGTTTAACTGCCACTCGAACGAGAGGGGCAAGTGCGGGGACCCGA
This sequence comes from uncultured Polyangiaceae bacterium, assembly GCA_964506835.1. Lineage (GTDB taxonomy): Bacteria > Myxococcota_A > Polyangia > Polyangiales > Polyangiaceae > DASZVB01. The sequence continues at coordinate 179,324 of CAZDNG010000007.1, read as the reverse complement.
GCGGACCGCGCATGGGTAGCGCCAGGTACGGGGGGTGTCAAGCACATTCCGTACCGCGAACTATCTGCTCGTATATTCAGGTACTTTTCTCAAGGCCCCGTGCGGGTACCCGGCGCGGCCTTGCGGCGACCGAGATCGTCCAGAGCACGCTCGAGCTGCTCCTTACTATACGGAAGACGAGCGAGCGCGGCTTGGTCGTCTTTCATCGCCGTTTCGACGGTCTGCTTCGCTTCGGCGGCTTTGGTGGTCCATTCGGAATGCTCGCCGGTTCGTTCCGCGAGGGCGAGGGTGTGCTCGAGCATCGTCAGCCCCTTCTCGAGAAGGATCGCGTAGCGGAGGCGCATCGCGCCCTCGAAGAGCTGCGCCTTTGCCGGCGTGTTCGCGGTCGCTGGCGGTGTGATGCTCATCACGTCGCGGTGCAGATTTTCGTAGAGCTCGCCGACGCGATAACCGGCCATCGCCGACCAATGCGCGTCGTACGCGCGCATCGCGTCCGAGTACGCGCTCTGGGCGTCGAGCAAGAGCTGGCACCGAGCTTCGAGGACCTGGGCGAAATTGGGCGGCGTCGGCGTGAAATGGATCTTCTCGCCGCGAACGCGACGGAGCTCGCCGAGCGCGAAATAGAGCGCCGCGAGATCGCGAGGAAGCGCGCCGGCCGCGTCGAGGCGCTCCGAGTCGACCACGTCTCGACCCTTGTTCAGGAAGTACTCCGCCGTTTCCGGATCGCTCGAGAACACGAGCGACAGCGCCTTGCCCGCGTACACCGCGATGCGGTCGACCGGCGGTAGTTCGCTGACGTGAGCGAGCGACGCGTCCGCGACGCGTCCGGCGTCGTCCCATCGCTCGAGATACGCGAGCAACCGAACGGCGCGGACGAGCGCGCTTCGCGACGCAGGGTCGTTCGGAAAACGTCGCGCGACTTCTTGATACCGAGTCGCGGCGCCTTCGAAATCGCCGAGCTCGTCGTGAGCCGCCGCGCCGTCGAACAGCGCCCTCACCGCGAACTCCCCGTCCGGATCGAGTGCAGTAATTCGATCGAATTGGGAAGCCGCGAGATCGAAATGTCGGTCGGCGAAGTTCGTCTCCGCTTCATCGAAGAGCTCGTCGACGCTGGTCGTGTTTCCCGGCGTGACGATGGTCCGTGGGACCGCGACGGATTCCGGCCCCCTCGTCGTGTTTCCACTCGACGACGTGCGCGGAGCCCGCGCGACCGTTTGCGTCCCACACGCGACGAGCGCCGTGGCAACGAGCAACACGCCGCGTCGATCAACGCCGCGACTACCCCGAGCGTGAAAACCTGAAGAAACAACCGGACGCCGCGCGTTCAGTGCGCGTGCGAGAAGCGCCGCACACGTGAGCGGGGCGAGGACGCGAAAGAAAAATGAGACGCGCGGCATCGAGAAAGGGGATTGACCGAGCATCGTGGATCCATACCTTGATAGATGTGGTGAGTTCGTCCCGTGGGAATTCCAGCGCTCACTCGAGCGTAGGAGCGGGGTCCATGAGAACGAACCTTCGTCACGAACCAAGGAGGCGCTCATGAAGCAGAGTACGGGCAGCGCGGTCGATCGAGTCAGCCAACTCGAGCGGGAACACCAAATTCTGGATGAGCGACTTCGAATTTTGGTTCGACGCGCCTACTTGACTCCGTCCGAGCAACAGGAAGCATCCGAGCTGAAGCGGCGAAAGCTGTTCGCGAAGGACCGGCTCTTCGCGCTCCGCGCACGCTGAGCTCCGTTCGCTCCACGAGCTAGAGGCGTCGCCGTCGATGACGGCGCGTGCGTCAGTGCGTGTCGGTGTCGGGATTGTACGTCCCGGCCATGCCACCCGCGGCGACCGTCCCCGGATCGGGGCCGTTGCGCGGCGGACCACCATCGGCGGCTTCCGGTCCGCCGTACACTTCACGATTCAAGTCGTTGAGGGCGTCGTTGGTACGGCCCTTCCAGTCGTCGTTGAGGCCGCCCGGATTCTTGTCGTCGATGGCCTTCGCGATCGCGAGCCAGTGGCGCGCATCGGGGCGATAGCCGAGGCGATAGTCGGTCATGCCGCGCAGATACGCGTATCGCGATTGATCGTTGACGCTAAGCGAGTCCATGTCCGGTTCGAGGTCTCGCCAGATCGCGAGCGCCTTGTCGTACTCGTTCTCGTCGTAAAGCCGCTGTCCGCGGTTCAGGCCTTCGCGATACGTGACGCACGCAGTGACGATCAGAGCCGTGAGGGCGGCGACACGACCGAACGGCTTCATGGGTGACGAGAAGGGTAACGCCACCTCGCGCATAGAAGCAAGGCGGAGACGAAGCTACGCGGTCCGACCGTAGAGAATGCGCGCGATGGGCAACCCGTCTCGGGTCGCGTGTCGCTCACGAAGACTCATCGCTCCATAAGGGTTTTCCCGCAGCCGCGCAGTTCGCCTGTCGCCGACGGTTTCACCGAGGGGAACCAGGCGCGGCTCGGTGAGCGCCATTTGCTCGAACTCCTCGGCGCGGTGGAGGACGTCGGTTTGCAAGAAAAAGTGCCCTTCCGGCACGAGCACGCGCGCGACGTCGTGAAAGAGCTCCGGCGTCACGACGCGTCGCTTTTGGTGGCGCTTCTTCCACCACGGATCGGGGAAATGCACGAACACGCGCTCGACGCTCCCCGCGGTCATTTTTCGGAGCACGGAACGCGCGTCGTCCGAGAAGACGCGGCCGCGTGCGCCGAGACCCTTTTCGCGCAAGCGCTCGTCGACGATGAACGCCCATTTCCGGCGCACCTCGAGCCCGAGCATGAACACCTCGGCGTTCGCTTCGAGACGCTCCACGATGAACTGGCCGCGGCCCGACCCAATTTCGACTTCGACGGGCCGGCCTTCCGAACCGAGCACCTGACGCGGATCGATCGCGTCGCTTTCGGGAAGGACGGGCGCGGCGGCGTAAGGATCGTTCGCCATGAGGCACCGCGCAGATAGCTCGAACCGCGTTTTTTCGCACGCCGTTTGATCGGGCGAGCGGAGCCGAGGAACAATCGCCGGGCGACTTCTCCGATGCCCCGGCTTTCTCCTCTCGCCGAGCTCACGCCGCGGGCGCTCCGCTTCGCTCCGCTCGGGCTCGCCACGCTGGTACTCGCCGGTCTGACGACGCGCGCCGTCCTCCACACGACGGGCGGCGTGCCCGCGGTTCCGCTCGACGACGCGTACATCCATTTTCAATACGCGCGCTCGATCGCCGAGCTGCACCCGTTCCGGTACACCGCGGGCGCCGCGCCGACGCCGGGCGCGACGAGCTTGCTCTGGCCACTCCTGTTGTCGCCGTTCTACGCGCTCGGAGCGCGACGCGAGTCCCTCGTCTGGGTGGCTTGGCTGATCGGATGGGTGTCGCTCGCGATGCTCGCCCACGAAACGCGGTTGCTCGCGCGCGGCTTGGTCCGTCCCTCGGTGGCGCTCGCGGCCGGCGCGATGGTGCTTTCATTTGGGGGGTTCACCTGGTTCGCCGCGAGCGGCATGGAGGTCGTCCCGTTCGCGTGGCTCATCACCCGCGCGGCGCGGCGCGCTGCCGAATGGATCGAAGCTCCGGACGACCGCGGCAGTTCCGCGCCGTCACCACCATGGCCGAGCCGTCGGGAGCTTCTCGTGCTCGCGGCGCTCGCGCCGGCAATGCGACCGGAGGGCGCGCTCGCGTCGTGGACGATCGCGCTCGCGCTCGCGATGCGTCCGCACGGCGGGAAGCGCATCGCGTCGCTCCCGGCGTGGCTGTCACCGCTCCTGCCGTCACTCGTGTGCTTCGTCGCGACGGGTCAGGCCGTCAATTCGACGGCCGTCGCCAAATGGCTGCCGATGAACCCGTACTATCCGGCGAGTCGCTTCGTCTGGGCGTTTCTCGACAACGCGGGAACCCTGTTCGGCACCTTGCTCGATGGACGGCTCTGGACGAGCGTCTTTTTGCCGTCCGGCGGCCGCCTCGTCGCTTGGCTCGCGCTCGCCGCGATCGTCCTTGCCGGCGTTCACACGCGACGCATGCCGCGCGCCCTCGCGACGCTCGCGCTCGCGCTCGGCATGCTGCTCCCCGCGACGTACGAGACGTTTCTCGTCAATCGCGTGCGCTACATCTGGCCGTTCGCGCCCGCGTGGTTCGTCGGACTCGGAGCGCTCGCGGAGCTTTCGGGCGCCACGCTCGAACGCGTCGCGATAGAGCTCGGCGTCGCCGTCGACGACGTTTCGCCGCTGCTCGCCGGCGTCGTCGTGGGGTTCTTCGCGTCGCGCCTCGGCTGGAGCATCGACGACCTCGCCGAGAGCGCCGATGCAGTGCGCCGTCAGCAGGTTTCTCTCGCGCACTGGGCGCACGCGGCGCTCCCGCCGAACGCGCGCCTCGGCGTGAACGACACCGGCGCGATGGCGTATTTTTCCGATCGCGCGACGTTCGACGTCGTCGGTCTGACGACCGCGGGCGAAGCTCGCTATTGGACGGCGGGGCCCGGTTCGCGCTTCGAACACTACGAACACCTGCCGCGAGAACGGCTGCCGACGCATTTCATCGTTTATCCGGAGTGGTTCGGAATCGACGCGCTCCTCGGCGACGAACTCGCGTCGCGAACGGTGCACGCGACCATCCTCGGCGGTACGACGATGAGCGCGTACCGGGCGAAGTACGACGCCCTCGGCTCCGCGGAAAAACCCTTCGACGCGGCCGTCGCCGGTCACCGTGAAATCGACGCGCTCGATGTATGCGACATCGACAGCGAAGCCGCCCATCGCTACGCGCTGTTCGACGCGGTTCAGACCAACGACGTGGTCGTCGAAGACGACGGCCGCGCCGACGGGGCAAGGCTCGAACGGAGGCTCGACCGGTTCGAGCTTCGCCTCGCGCCGCACGGCTTCGTCGTGGCTCGATGGGGGGCGGACGAAACCGCGACGGAGCCCGTGCGCGTCCGCGTCGAGGTCGACGGTCGGTCCCCGACGTCGGTCGACGTCCCCGACGGTCCCTGGCACGAGTTCGTCATTCCCGTCGTCGACGCGACGCCCGCGGTGCACGAGATCCGTGTTCGCGCCGTGACCGGCACCTTCAGCTCGCTCCACTACTGGTCGTTCGAGTAATCGCGGAGCGCCGCCGGGTGGTATACGAGTCACGTGCTTCATCGGCCCCTCGGAAGGACCTCGCTCGTGGTGTCCGAGCTCTCGCTCGGCACGTGGGGGCTCTCGGGGGACGGCTATGGCGCGGTCGCCGAGACGGATCAGGCCGCGGTCATCGACCGCGCGCGCTCGCTCGGGTTGACGTTGTACGAAACCGCGGACGTCTACGGACGCGGCGAGATGGAGCGCCGTCTCGGGCTGCGCTTCGAAAACGATCCCGACGTGCTCATCGCGACGAAGCTCGGGACCGATCGCGACGCGAACCCTCCGCGAAAGCGCTTCGACCGGACGTACCTTCGCGAAGCGTTCGAGCGAAGTCGGGAGCGCCTCCGACGAAACGCCGTCGACGTCGTCCTGCTCCACAACCCTGCCAAGGTGACGGTGGAACGCGGAGATGCAACGAGCACCCTCGCCGAGCTCAAGTCCGAAGGAAAAATTCGCGCATGGGGAGTCAGCGCCGGCACGGTCGACGTCGCGCGAGCGGCGCTGTCGAAGGGCGCCGAGGTGCTCTCGATGACGCATCACGCGCTCTTCTCCGAAGACGTCCGTTCGCTCCATGCGGACATCGAAAAATCGGGCGTGGGCCTGCTCGCGCACAGCGTGCTCGGGCACGGCCTGCTCTGCGGATACTGGTCGCTTCACAAGGTGTTCGAGGCCGGCGATCATCGCGCCGATCGGTGGACCGGGGACGAACTCCGCCGGCGAGTCCCCCAATTGAACGCGCTCCGCGCGCTCACCGGCTCCGACGTCGGCACGCTACGCGGAGCGGCGCTCCGGTTCGTCTTGTCGAACCCGGACGTCAACTCGGCGATCCTCGGGCCCAAGAGTACCCTCCAACTCGATCAGCTCGTGCGCGAAGCCGGAACGAGCCCGTATCTGAGCGATGAGCGGCTCGCGAAGTTCAAGGCGCGGCTCCAGGATCTGGGGATAACGTCGTGACGACGCTCGAGGTCATGCTCCGAGTGGCCGTCGAAGCGTCGGCGGTGATCGCCGAGGTGTACGAGACGCCGTTCTCCGTCGATTTCAAGGCGCCGGAAGATCCGGTCACCGCCGCCGATCGACGTGCGAACACGCTGATCTGCGAGCGGCTCTCCAAGGCGTTCCCCGGCGTTCCCCTCGTCGCCGAAGAGAGCGAGCCCGAGACCTTCGCCGGTTACCGCACGGCGGAGCGCGTGTTCTTCGTCGATCCGCTCGATGGCACGGCGGAGTTCGTGAATCGGAACGGCGAGTTCGTGGTGATGATCGGACTCTTCGATGGAGATTGCGCGACCACCGGGGTGGTCCTTGCGCCGGCGAGCGGCATCGCTTGGATCGGCGCGGTGGGACAAGGCGCGTGGTCAGTGACGTCGAATGGACTTCGCGAACCGATTCGCGTGAGCTCCGTCGCCACGCTCGCCGAGTCGCGCGTCGTCACGAGCCGCACCCATCGGAGCCCGATGCTCGAGCGCACCCTCGCGCTCCTTGCGGCACGAGAGGTGGTCACACTCGGCAGCGCGGGGCTCAAGGGTGCCGAGATCGCCGCCGGGGGTGCCGAGGTGTACGTGGGGCCGGGAATGGTGGGGAAACGGTGGGACGCCTGCGCCATCGACGCGATCATCGTCGCCGCCGGTGGCCGTTTCACCGACACGAGCGGTGCGGCGTTCGATTATCGAGCGCCCAGTCTCGTCAACGATCGTGGACTCACGGCGACCAACGGGCTCGTCCACGAGGCCGTGCTCGAGTGTCTTCGTAAACTCGAACCGTGACCGCAAAGCGCCTTGCGCATCGCGTTAGACCTGGCACCCCGCGTTGACAGAACGGACGCGAGCGGCGTACCGTCCAAAGCGCCGGGAAATCGAGGGATTGTGGGCGTTTCGGCGCGTTGCCGAATGCTCCGCGATCGCACGGTCATCCCCGGGCCATCGAACCCTGGAGGAATCCTAGATGCTCCGCTCTTCGCGCATCGTGGTGTCGCTCGTCCATTCACTGAGCCTGTCCCCGCTCGTTCTCGGCACCCTCGCTGCCACCACGCTCGTCGGATGTAAGGACGAGAGTCAGCCGGAGTACTGGGTCGACAAGCTGAAGGATCCCGCATGGCAGTCGAACGCGGTGAAGCGCCTCGAGCAATTCTTCGAGGATACCTTCACGCGGTCGAACAAAGATCTCACGTCGCCCGACGTGAAAGCGCTCGCCGACAAGGTCATCGACCCGGCGACCGCACTCTACGTCGGAAGCTACGACGACCTCGACGACAAGACGCGCGAGTCGCTCGTGAAGCTCATCGCGGCGTTCCGCGACAAGCGGGGCGAACCGGCGCTGAAGAAGTCGTTCGACGAGTTCGCGAAGACCGGCAAAGGCGGCGAAGACGTTCGCTGGGCGTCGCGCGCTCAGGCCGACATGAAGCTCGACACCTTGAACGACTCCATCGGCAACGCATTCGCGCAGCTCAAGGCGTCGCGCGTCGGCGCGAGCGTGTACCTCGACCTCAAAGAGGCGATGGTGAAGCACCCGAGCCCCGCGTGGAGCGCGATGCTGAAGTCGAAGCTCGACGCGGACATCGTTCCCCCCGGCGACGGCAAGGACCCGACCGTGCTCGAACGCTTCCGCAATGAGCAGTACTGGCAAACGGTGGCGGCGCAGCTCCTCGGCGAGCTGAAAGACGAGAGCGCCGTCGAGCCGCTCATCAAGGTGATGCTCGATCCGGCAAAGGCCGACGTGCAGGCGACCGCGGCGCTCGCCCTCGTGAAGATCGGAAAGCCCGCGGCCGCACGCGCCGTGAAGCTCGTGTCGGATCAGGACCCGGCGCTCGCGGCGTATTCGATCGCGCGGGTGCAAAAGGCGACCGGCGCCAAGGAAGTGCCGAAGGACAAGCCGTACATCTCGACCGCCGCGGTGATCCTCGGCGTGATGGGGCGGCCCGAGACGCTCGACCCGATGGTGACGGCGCTGAAAGGCACGAGCGACGAGTCGACCCGCGCCATCATCGCGCGGGAGATCGCGAAGATCCCGCCGACCCCCGCGTCGAAGCTCGCGTTCCGGCAGGCGTACGAGTCCATCTCGCTCGACACGCAGATCCCGCCGGGCGCAAACGCGCTCCAGACACTCACCGAATCGAGCTCGCAGTTTTACGACCCGGAGTTCGTTCCGTGGCTCCTCGAGCGCGCCGAGAAGACCAAGGGCACCGGCGAAGACAAGTCGCTGCTCCAGACCACGGCGCTTCTCTCCGCGATCAAGCTGATGAAGCAAGACCAGGTGGCGATCGTCGGAGACGGCGTCAAAAAGTGGGGAAGCCCCATCGAGAAGGACGCCTTCCAGCAGTCGAGCGGCCTCCTGCAAGCCTGTGGATCGAAGGAAGAGTGCTTCCTCGCGAACATCGAGAAGAGCGAAAATCAGGACCGCTCGAAGCAAGCCATCGGAATCAAGGCCGGCTACATGTTCGGCGCCCTGGGCAACGACCAAGCGCGCGGGCAACTCATCGACGGACTCTCGTCGATCGACAACGCGGCCCTTCGATTCGTGGCGGCGCAAACCATCGATTTTCTGTCGCCCAAGGGCTCCACGGACGCCGCGGACGCTCTCGAGAAGATCATCGACAAGAACGCGAAGACCGCCGACAAGGACAAGATCGCCAACGACGAGCCGCTGAAGCAAGTCATGTTTCGAATCCGCGCGCGCGCCCAGTGAACGGTTCGTGCCGCCTTCGAACGAGCGCCGTTGCGGCGCGGTCGCCGTAACCGCAAGCTAAGCGGATGAGTCGACTTCGCATCGTGGTCGTCCGGGGGGGCGAAGCGGTGTCGGAGCTCGAGCCGGACGGCGATGTGGTGCGGATCGGCCGCGCGCCGGGCAGCGACTTGCGCCTCGACGACGACCAGGTGGCCTTCGAGCACGCGCGCATCCACGCCGGGGGTCGCGACGTGGCGCTCGAGGCCGTGGACGGAAGTCCGACGTCGGTGCTTCGCGGCGCGAACCGGCACCGCATCGACGAGGGGCGGCGGTTTTCGCTCGAGACCGGTGACGTCATCGCGTTCGGCGCCAACGACGCAGATAAGACGACCACGCTGCGCGTGCACATCGAGCCCGAGACCGAGCCGCTTCGAATCGTCGAGACGCGGCCGCTCGCGGCGCTCCCGGTTCCCGCGCGCGCGACTCTGACGAGCGGCGACGCCGTGCTCCGTACGTTGTCCGAGCTTCAACGGCGCATCGGCGCCGCCGACGATCTCGACGGCGTGCTCTCGGCGGTCGCCGACGCGGCGCTCGTGGTCGCACCGCGCGCGACGCACGCGACGTTGATTCTCCGTGACGAAACCGAGCCGGACCCGAGCGAGGGGTTCGTTCCGGTGCTCACTCGCGTGCGAGGCGCTTCGGGAACCGGCGCGTCGTCGCCCGACGCAGTGCGAGTGGCGCGCAGCGTCTTTCGAAAGGTGGTGAGCGAGCGAGCGGCGGTGCTCGCCGCGGATGCGCCGACCGGCGATCTGTCGTCGGAGTCGCTCCTCGGCGCGAGCATCCGCAGCACGCTCGGAGTTCCGCTCTGGAAGGGCGAGCGGATCCTCGGCGTCCTTCAGATCGACAATCGCGCGATGCCGGCGATGTTCACGTCGGCGGACGTCGACGCCATCGCCGTCCTCGCCGCGAATGCGTCGCTCGCCGTCGCGAACGCCCGATTGATCCACCGGCTCGAGCTCGCCGAAGAAAAGCTGGAGCGCGAGAACCGGTTCTTGAAGGGCCGCGAGCGCTCGCGGCGCGAAGGAGCGACGCCGATCATCGGCACGAGCCGCGCCATGACCGAGCTCGCGTCGCAGCTCGAGAAAGTCGCCGACACCCGCGTCTCGGTGCTCATCGAGGGCGAGACCGGGTCGGGCAAGGAGCTCGTCGCGTCGCGCCTGCACTACGGTTCGCGGCGTCGCGAGCGGCTCTTCGTGGCGCAAAACTGCGCGGCACTTCCGGAAAATCTGCTCGAGAGCGAGCTCTTCGGACATCGTCGAGGTGCGTTCACCGGCGCGACCGAAGATCGAAAAGGGCTCTTCGAGGTCGCCGACGGCGGAACGTTGTTCCTCGACGAGGTCACCGAGATGCCGCTCGCGCTCCAGGCGAAGCTGCTCCGCGTCTTGCAGGAGGGCGACGTGCGTCCGCTCGGCTCGACCCAGACTCGTCACGTCGACGTTCGCATCGTGGCCGCGACGAATCGAAACATCGAGAAGGAAGTGGAGGAGGGCCGCTTCCGGCAAGACCTCTACTACCGGCTCAAGGTGTTCCCGCTGCGGGTGCCCCCGCTCCGCGAGCGTCGCGACGACATCGCGCTCCTGGCGAATCATTTTCTCGCGCGATCGACCGCCGAGATCGGAAAAGCCGTGTCGGGGTTCACGCAGTCGGCGATGGAGCTCCTCAGTGCCTACGACTTTCCGGGCAACGTGCGCGAGCTCGAGAACGAGGTGCAACGCCTCGTCATCCAGGTCGATGCCGGCGGGTTTTTGACCCCGGAGCTCCTGAGCGCGAAGATCCGAAAAGTCGAGGGCATGGTCGAGAATGCCGGCGTCAAGAAAGGCACGCTCAAGGAAATGGTCGAGCGCGTCGAACGCCACTTCATCGTCGAAGCGCTCCGCGAGCACGGCGACAACAAGACCAGTGCCGCCAAGGCCCTCGGGATCACCCGAGAAGGCTTGCACAAGAAGATTCGACAACTGAAGCTCTGAAGAACCCGGGAAACCCGCGGGTTTCCGCCGTCCCCGGATCGAGCTCGTGAAAAAACGGACACTATTCGCGATCATCACTCGCCGCGTAAAACGTGGACGTGAACGTCAATCTGCTCATCGACGCCATCGTCCGACAGACGACGGTGCTCGTCGCCCAGCTCGCGACCGCCGCCGGCGCCCGGGCCCAGCTCGCCCACACCGCGAACCAGGTCTTTCTGGATCTCGTGCACGAGCTGAAGGACCAGGGCATCGGCAACAAGGTGATCGCCGACATGTTCGGCCTCTCGCTCCGCACCTACCACAACAAGATGGCGCGGCTCTCGGAGAGCGGGACCGAGCGCGGCCGTTCGCTCTGGGAAGCGCTGCTCGCCTACGTGACCGAACACGGCGCGACGACGCGCTCCGACGTGCTCAACCGTTTCCGCGGTGACGACGAGGCGACGGTTCGCGGCGTGCTGAAGGATCTCGTCGACAGCGGGATGCTCTTCCGCGCGGGTCGCGGCGACTTCACGACGTATCGTGCGACCACTCCGGAGGACGGACCGATCGAGTCCGCGCCCGACGATCGCACGACGACGTTCGCCTGGGTCGCGATTCACCGCTACGGACCGCTGACGCGCGCGACGCTCGCGGAGCACGTGCCCGCCGGCGAGGACGTCCTCGACACGGCGCTCGCGCGGCTCGCCCGCGACCGTCGCATCACGTCCGCGGAGCGCGACGGCAAGGTGTTCTACGAGAGCGCCGAATGCATCATCCCCTTCAACGATCCGTCGGGCTGGGAAGCCGCGGTGTTCGACCACTATCAGGCGATGGTCACCGCGATCTGCACGAAGCTCCGGCTCGGCAAGACGCACGCAGTGCCCGGCGAATGGGTGGGCGGTAGCACGTACGGCTTCGACGTCTGGGAAGGGCACCCGGACCACGACGAGGTCGTCGGATTTCTGCAAGCGACGCGGGAGCGAGCGATCGCTCTCCGAAAACGCGTCGAGGAACACAACAAATCGCACGAAGCACCCGCAAACGCGGAACGTCATGTGATCGCGTACGTGGGGCAAACCGTGCTCGAGCTCGAGACCGAAGGAGACGGAGAATGAAATCGATGACGTTCGCGACCGCGGTGGGGCTCCTGGCACTCGTGTTCGGGGCCGCTTCGGCGTGTAGCACGCAAGCGCCGGCGACCGCCGGCAGCGAAACGAACTGGCTCAGCGCGTGTTCGTCCGATTCCGACTGCCACGTCGGCCAGTGCGTGTGCGGCGTGTGTTCCACGGAGTGCAGCGAGTCGACATCTTGCGGCGGTGAATTCGACACCTGCGCGAGTCGCGGAACCGCCGCCTTCGGCGCACTCTGCGGCTCACAGACCGTGATGACCGGCGCTTGTCTCACGGGCTGCGGAAACGGCCGGAGTTGCGCGGCCGGGTCGACGTGCATCGGCACGGCTTGCGTGCCGTCGCACGTGGGTACGGGCGGCTTCGGCGCGAGCTCGTTTTCGAATTTCACCGACGAGATCAACGCCGGTCCGGACGGCGACGGCGGGACCCAGCAACCTTCGGGAGTATGCCTCCCGCAAGCGTTGCCGGTCGACGCGAGCGGCCAGGTGACGTGTCAGATCGTCGAGGTCTCCACGTCGTCTGAAACCTGCGACGCGGAGGGCCTGAACCCGGTTTCAGACCTCAGCATCGCGCCCCTCATGGTTCTGTTGCGCGCGCGAAGCCTCTGTGACGCACCATCGACGCCCGCGTGCTCTGCATTCTCCTTCTGCGGTGTCCCCGAGCTCTCCGGCCCCACACTCGACGCCTGTCTGTCGACCGGGGATCTCGCGTCCCCGGGTTGGTGCTACGTCGATCCAGTCGCCGGAATCGGCGTTCCCAGTCTCACCGCGAGCTGTCCCTCGACCGAGCAGCAGCTCTTGCGTCTGAAGTTGCCCACCGGACGCGCCAACGCTCACACACTCATCACCTGCCAATCGCAGACTTCTGAACCCGCGAGCCCGCCCAAGAGCAATCCGGGAGCCATCGGCGACCCTTGCGTCCCGCTCGACGAAAGCAAACCCGACTTCTCGAGTTTCGATGAAACGGAGGTCAACGTCGAAACGAATGCGCCCGATTGCGGGGGCAACGTCTGTCTCGCCGCGAACTTCAGAGGACGCGTGAGCTGCCCTTACGGCCAACCCTCCGATCCGGCGACGGGCGGCGTGCAAAGTGGACTCACTCCGGATCAAGAATGCTTTCTACCGGGGACCACTGCGATCGCGGCCAACGCCGTCACGGTGCCGGTAAACCCGCAGCTCGTCACGCGTCGCGCCGCTGACGTCGTGACATGCTCATGCCGCTGCGACGGACCCGACATGAACGCGACCTATTGCACGTGTCCGAGCGGGTTCGTCTGTCAAAACCTGGTCCCGTCCGCGTTGAGCACGGCGAGCAACGCCATCGCAGGTTCGTATTGCATCAAGGACGGCACGCAGGTCACCAATCCGACGCGCATCGCCGCGACCGTGTGCGACCAAGGCCCACCGTCGAACTGCGGCGATCCGCATCCTGACGGGAAGTGAACCGGCTTCGACGCGGCGCACCCTACCAGCGGAGCGCGTCGCGTCCCTATTCAGGGTGGAGTCTCGACCATCGACTGAATCACGCCCGCCGCGAGGGATTGCCCGGCGCTCGCGGCGAACACGCGGTTCACCTTGCCGTCCTTGCCCACGACGAACGCGTCGCGCTGGTCGGGTGCGACGCCGAAGGCGCGCTGGATTTTCCCGTCGAGGTCTTCGACGAGCAAGAACGGCAGCTCTTCCTTGGTCGCGAAGTCCTGGTCGGTGACTCGGTCGTCGCGCGAGACGCCGAACACCATCGAAACGCGATCGCGGAAGCGCATCCACCCGTCGCGAAACGCGCGCGCTTCGGTTTCTGCCTCGGCGGTCGCGACGCGACCGGAAAAGTAGACGACGGCGGGCCGATCGAAAAATTGCGAGAGCCGGACGCGCATGCCGGTGTGCGCGATGCCTTCGAAATCCGGGGCGCGATCGCCCGCGGCGAGCAATCGACCGGGGTCCTTCGCGAAGCTCGTGTCGAGAGGCAGCGCGACGATCGGCGCCGTCGAACCTTCGCCGGCCGGCGCGGAGTGCGCCGCCGCGTGGCAACCCGCGAACAGGATCGCGACGGCGAGCTTCGTGGAACGAGAGAGCGCGCGAGAAACCATCGCGCCGATTGCGCGCGTGCGGGGTTCCACCCGGATCATTGAATGCCGTATTCCCGGAGTCGACGATAGAACGTGCGGCGCGGGATACCACTCAGCTTCGCGGCTTGCACTCGATTCCAGTTGCACGCTTGAAGGGCGCGGATGATGCGATCCTTCTCGTCGTTCCTATGTCTGGATAGGTTCTCCTTGACCGCGCGGGGGTCGGCGGCGGGACGTTCTTCTTCGTCGGGCTCGTCGGGCGCGTCTTCGTCGTCGTCTTCGTCGTCGAAGTGCGGCGCGAAGGAGACGCCGTCGGGGAGGTCGAAATCCTCCGGCTCGAGCACGGGGCTATCGGACAACACCCAAGCGTTCAAGAGAACATGCTCGAGCTGGCGCACGTTGCCCGGCCACGCGAAGCCGAGGAGCCGCCGCATGGCTTCGCGCGAGACGCTGCGGCGGTCGCGCTTGTAACGCGCCGCGAAGATACCGAGGAAATGATCGATGAGGGGCGCGATGTCTTCGACGCGCTCGCGAAGCGGCGGGATCTTCACCTCGACCACGTGAATTCGATAAAATAGATCCTCGCGGAACGTGCCGGCCTTCACCATGGCCTCGAGATCGCGGTGCGTCGCGAACACCAGGCGCACGTCGATCGGAAACTCCTGAGAGCCACCGACCGGTCGCACCGTGCGCTCCTGGAGCACGCGGAGGATCCCGGTCTGCATTTTCTGCGGCATCTCCCCGATCTCGTCGAGGAGGAGCGTGCCCCCCGACGCTTCGCGGAAGAGCCCTTTGCGCTCGCGGTCGGCGCCGGTGAACGCGCCGCGCACGTGACCGAAGAGCTCGCTCTCGAGGAGATGCTCCGGCACGGCGCCGCAGTTCAATCCGAAGAACGGCTTGTCGCCGCGCTCGGACGCGCGATGGATGGCGCGCGCCGCGAGCTCTTTTCCGGTGCCGCTCTCGCCGGTGACCAGCACGGGCACGTCGGTGGATTTCACCCGGTCGATCAGCGCGTAGAGCTTCCGCATCGACGCGCTCGTCCCGACCAGACCCTGGTAGCCGAAGTGACCATACAGGGTGTCGCGCGCATCGCGGAGCTTCCGTCGCGTTCGCCGGAGCTGTTCGGTGCGATCGCCGAGGAGCTCCTTCAACTGCGCCTGCGCCTCTTGCAGCTCTCGATTCGCTTCGTCGAGCTTCTCGGCGCGATCCTTGTTTTCTCGAACCAACGCGGCCGTCTCGAGCGCGATCGCGACCTGATCGGAAAAAGCCCGTAGGGTCGGCAGTTCGCGTTCGAACGTCGCGGCCGGCAAGAGCCGCGTCTCGACGTAGAGCGCGCCGATCGCGCCTCCTTTGCGCGAATTGATCGGCACGCAAGCGACGCTCTCGAGCGAGAGCTGGTGGACGGACGCGAAGCTCCGGAGGCGCGAGTCCCCTTTCGCGTTCATGGCGACGACCGGTTCTCCGGTGCGCACGACTTGTTCGGCGATCGACCTCGAAAATTGGGCGTGGTCGTCGTCGCCGCTTCGTCCGCGCGACGTGTGTGCCACGAGTCGGCCATCCGCGCCGCGGAGCAACACGAAGCCGCGCTCGGCCTGCAACATGTCGACGGCGTGGTCGGTGACGCGAACCGCGAGACGATCGACGTCGAGCTCGCCGAGGAGCTCGGCGTTGATCTCGAGAATCCTGGCGAGCCGGTGTTCGAGGGGGGTAGACGTCATGGACGTGATCGGGGTGTCGTACGAAAATGAACCATCGCGTCGGCGAAGGAGCGCGTCGGCGCGGTCGGTCGCGGCGCTGCCCAGCGTCTCCTGAACGCCGTTCCGCAGCTTGCGACGGCGCGGGTCGTTCCAGAACACCTCGCGCAGATCGCGTGGCAGCCGCGTCGCGATTTCTTCGAGGACGGCGAGCGCCTCTTCGCGATCGCGGCGAGCGAGGACGAACTGGTTCGCCGATTCCTCGAGGTCCGAGCGGGCCTCGAGCGTGCGCCAGATCCAGTCCTTTTGCGTCGACCCCCGCGCGGCGGCGAGCGCGGCCTCCACGCCTCGACGCGCCCCGTCTTCGTCTCCCCCCGCGCGCGAAACGGTGGCCCGGGCGAGTGCGAGCAGCGGCCGGTGCGCCGTCGATTCGCCGAGCTCTTCGGTGGCGCGAGCGAGCGCGGCAGCGAGCGCGACGGCATCCGCCCGCTCCGAGCGCGCGGCGACGAGGATCCCCTCGAGGCGAGCCTCCGCCGCGTCCACGCCGAGCCCGAGCTCCTGGAACGCGTCGGCACAATCGGCGTAAAGACGAAATGCTTTGTCGGGTTCGCGATCGCGAGCGCTGAGCTCCGCTTCGAGTCCGAGCAGCTGTGCTTTGGCCGTGCGGGACAGTTCGTCTCGCTGCGCTTCGAGCTTCTCGATGCTGCTCCGCGCGCGGGCGACGCGCCCGAGCTCGAGATCCAGATTCGCGAGATTGAGAAGCGCCTGACGCACCGTTGCGAGCCGTCCCGAGCGACGGCCCATGTCGACCGCGGACTCGTAGTGCTCGATCGCGCCGGCGATGTCGCCGCCGATCTTGAGGAGCCCGGCGAGGTTCACCTGCGCCGTCGCGAGCGCCCCGGCGTCCCCCGCGGCTTCGGCGAACGAAATGGCCTTCTCGTACGCTTGCCTTGCGCCCTCGGTCTCGTCGCTTCGCTGGAGCACGGACCCAGTGCACGAGTAAGCAAGCGCTTGAAGCCGCCCGGCACCAGCCGCTTCGGCACGGCGCACGGCCTCGGCGAGCACGCGTCGCGCCTCCGCCTCGTCGCCGAGATACGCGAGCGCGAGCCCGGCATAGGCGAGCGCTTCGGCGCCGATGGCGCCCGGTTCGTCGCGAAGCGGGTCGAGAAACGACAGCGCCACCTGATACTCGCCGAGCCCGATGCGCGCGCGGCCGTGATACACGGCCCACGCCTTCGCGGTGGCGCTGTTCGGATCGGCCTTTGCGAGCGCTTCCACTCCGATCAGCCGCTCGAGCGCGGCGCGCGGATCTCCGAGTCCGAGCTCGAGCCTCGCCCACGCCACGGCGACCACCAGCGCGTCCGCGTCGTCGACCTCGAGCAGCGCGTCGCGCACGTCGGTGTAGCGACCCCGATCGAGCAAGAAGAGTGCACGTGAAAGCGGTGCGTCGGGAACCAACGACGCAGGCCCGTCGCTTTCGCCGGACAGGACGGCTTCCAGCTCTTCGGGCGACGCGACCGCTCGCTCGGCGATCAATCGCACCGAGCGCCGGAGATCGCCGGGCCTGCCGCCCGCGGCGTCAATGACCTGCGAGACGAGTCGATCGGTGAGCGCCGGCACCGCGCGGCGCAAGAGCTCGCGCGTGACGTGCTCCGCGAGAGGCGGCACCACGAAGCGCTCGTTCGGAGCTTCGGCGAATCGGCCGCCGATCACGACGAGCCGCGCGCCTTTGCCCCGCGCGGCGTCGACCGAGCGATGGGCGGCTTTCGAAAGCCGGTCCGCGTCGTCGATGACCACGAAGGCGCCCGGGAGAGAGCCGCCTTCGCGAAGCTCGGCGAGCGCCGCTTCGTCGTCCGCGACCAGAGCCGCGTCGATCCACGACAGCGGATGCCCCTCGACGCCGAGCGACCACGCGAGCCGCTGCAAGAGGACGCTTCTTCCGGAACCCGGCGGCCCGTCGACGGCGAGCACCGCGCCCGGCGCGAGCGCGAGCGCGGAAGCGACCAATCGACTTGCCGTGGTTTCGATCCCAGCGATCGGCCAGACTTCATCGCTGGTGGCGGTACGAGCCGGTGTCGCACCGAGTCGACCGACGCGACGGACGGCGCTCGCGAACTCGTCGGCTGATGGGTAACGTTCGGCGGGGTCCGGACGCGTTGCGCGCTCGGCGATCGCGGCGAGGCCATCGCGGGTCGCCTCGTCGAAAGCGCGTCGCGGTGCCGCGCCGAGCAAGTCGGCGAGCGCGATTCCGAATGCGTACACTTCCGCACGAACCGTGAGTGGCTTTCCGCGGAGGAGTTCGGGCGCCGCGTACTTGGGGGTGAGCCCCTTCACCGCGCCTCCGCCTTCGCGCCACGGCGCGGAGAGTCCGAGGTCGACCAACGTCGCGCGACCATCGCCGTCGACCACGATGTTGGCCGGCTTGATGTCGCCGTGGAGGAGCCCGGCGCGATGAAGGAGCGTCGCTTGTTCGGCGGCGCCGGCGAGGGCGAAGAGACACGCGGCCGCGTCCACTTGTTCGTCGATGAGCTCGAGGAGACTCTTTCCCTCGACGAGCTCGCGGACCATGAAGGGCCGGCGACTTCTGAGGCGCCCGAATCGGAGCACGCGCGGCACCCCGAGCCCTTCGAGGCCGGAGAGCGTCACCGCCTCGCGAACGAGCGCGGACATTTCGTTTTCCGTCGCGCCGGCCGAAAGCATTTTCAGCGCGCGACGTTCCCCGGTGTAGCGGTCGCGGACCGCCCACACCTCGCCGCCTCCGCCCTGGCCCAATCTCCGAACCGGTTCGAAGCGCTCTGGAAATTCGAGAGCGTTCATTAAACCCCATTCCTCACTTCGACTCGAGCGCCACGAGTCGACCCCATTTCTCGATCATCACAGCCCGTAGTCGCCTCCGAGCCCGAAGAAAAAACCGCTCAAACCGAACCCCACGTCGAGACGCGCGACGATGTCGCGAGAGAATTTGTAGCGAAGTCCGGTTTGCACCGCGAGCCACGGAAAAATGTTCGGCTTGGAGCCGCCGTTCGCCCAGCTCGGCTCGGTGTACCCAGGGTAGTGGTTGTTCTGATTGTCGCAGTAGACGGGGTTCGGATTACCGAGGCTGTTGCACTTCGAGTAGTTGTTCGGGTCCTGGCCCGGCGACGTCGGATACGACTGAGTTCGGTAGAGATCGCCGAAGACGATGCCCACGCCTGCGCTGGCTCCGTAGTTCAGCGCGAACGCCGGGGTGAACTCGTGACTCCAGATGAAGTCCGACGTGAAGTAGAGGATCTGGAGCTTGGCGTTGATGAGCTCCCACGCCGTGTCAGGGTCGCTCTTGCCTTTGAAGGCCGTGTCGCCCATGTGATAAAAGGCGAGCCATAGGCCGAGGTTGTATTCGAAGTCGTCCTTTCGGATGACGAACTCCGGCCCGAACGAGTTCACCAGAACCGTGGCGCCGCCCGAGGCGAAGATGCCCTCGAAGAATTGCGGCACGACGATCGCGCGATAGCGGAGGCCGACGAAGTAATAAGTCTTGCCGGGCTCCTCGACGGGGGAGTTTCCCGCTTCGGCGTCGGCGACCGCCTGATCCTTCTTCGGCTTGTCGGCGTCGTCCTTTTTCTCGGCAGCGTCGCTCGTGTCCTTCGCGTCGCTGTTCGAGTCCGCCGCCTTCTTGTCCGTCGAGTCGTCGGTCGCGCTGTCGTCGGCGTCCTCGGGCGCCGCGCGAGCGACGGATCCGACAAGCAGAGTTGCCAGAAACAACGCGAGCGCGCCCGCGACGCCGACTCGCACGGACCCCCGCGGTCGACCCGTCGTGGCGGCGCTTTCGTCCGCCGCGTCCCGTCCCACCGTCGTGAACTTGCTCATGATGCCGGTCCCTTCGCCCTCGAGGCCATGCCGCGGGCGTTGTGCCATTCCGCATCCCATCCCGAACCCGGCAGCGATTGTGCCATGGCAATGTGCCAACCGTAAACGCCGAAAACGATTTCGGCAGCTATTTCCCCACTCAGGATGCTTTAATGTGCGCGTTCGATGACGGCAGGGCGTCGGCACACGCCGGCCTGGGATGCGCCGTGAGCCGCCTGCATTGCGCCAAATTTCGGCACAAAAAGGCGCAGTACGAGCCGAGGGCAACCTCAGCGAGCGGGCGCGCGCAGTCGCGGCCACGGTCCCCCCTCACCGCGTTTCACGGACGGTCGCGGAGTTGCTCTTGGAGCTTGGCGATGTCGCGCTCGAGTCGCTTCACCGTTCGCTGAAGGTCCTTGAGATCCTCGGCGGTCGCGAACCGGAGGGCGCCGGCGACGGCCTTTGCCTGCTCGTTCGTGAAGGTGTTCACCTTACCGGGGACCTGCAGGGCCGCCATCATCACCTTCATGAATTGCGGATTTTGCATGAGCTTCATCACTCGCGGGTCGCTCATCATCTGCATTCCGCGCTTCATCATCTCTTCTTTGATGCTCATTTTGTCTTACCTTTGGGCAGGCCCACCGCGACTTTCGCCTCGCGTCATATGTGCCGCGAGCGAGCACGGACAAGATCCCGTCACGCGAAAAACGCTCGGGGCTGGGGATCGGCGAGCCGCCAGGGTAGAATAAAACCGTGAGGCGTTACGTTTCGTTGCTCGGGCTGCTCGGCGCGGTGGGCGTCGGGTGCAGTCCGTACGTGCAGCGCGGCGAGGTCCTCTATCAAGACGGCAGGTATATCGAGGCCGCGGAGATGTTCGAGCTCACCGAAGCGCGGCTCGCGGCGTCGACCGCGGAGGTGCGCGCCGAATACGGGCTTTATCGAGGGCTCACGTACCTGCGCTTGGACGACCTGAAGAATGCGCGGCAGTGGCTCGCCTACGCGTACACGATGGACCACGGCAATCCGGATCTCCTCGACAAAGTCGAACGCACGATGCTCGGGCGAGGGTGGAACGAGCTCGAACACCGCTCGAACCCGGCCGGAGTCGCCTCGACGCCCGAAGCGGCCGCGAAGGTCGCGCAAACCGAGCCCGCGGCAAGCCCGAGGACCGCGCCCGAGGCGAATGGGCGGCGTTCGGTCGCGCCGGAATGAGCGAGCGCGCTCGTCATGAGAACAACGGGGTTCGCGCTCGCGGCGCTCGGCATCGCACTCGGCTGGGGCACGCCGGCGTTTGCGACGTGCTTCGACCAGGCCAAGGACGGACTCGAGACCGACGTGGATTGTGGCGGCGATTGCACCCCGTGTCTGGTCTCGCAGGCGTGTAGCGATCCCCGCGACTGCGAGAGCGGGCGGTGCGCGGAAGGCAAGTGCGAGGAGCAGCGTCTCGAATCGACGGAACCCCCGCCGCGGGGGTATCACGTCGAAGTGAGCCGCACCGACGGCGCCGCGACCTGCCGGCTACTCGGTTTCATCTCCCTCGGGGCGAGCTACGGCGTCAGCTACGTGGCCGCGCTCACACTCCCGGGCAACGTGAGCTGGCTCTACGTCCCCGTGCTCGGACCCTGGATCAAGGTCGCCGATAGCCAACAGAGTTTGCGCGGCGTCATCGCGATCGACGGATTTTTCCAGACAGTGGGCGCCGGTCTCCTCATCGGAGGGCTCGTTGCGAGCGGCCGCCAGGCCGTGCGCGACGAGTCGGGGGTCGCGCGAGTCGAAGTGGTCCCCTTGTTCGGCCCGGACGGCGGCGGCGCGGCAGTCGTCGGCGTGTTCTGATCGAGCACTGAGGTACACTCGGCTGAAGTCGTCGTGCGAGCACGGAGCCCATCGTGAATTTTCGGCGAGCGCGCGTCGCCGCAGGAAGAGCCGCTTCGAGCTCGCCATGGCTCGTGTCCTGCGCGGCGATTTCCGCGGCCCTCCTCTCCACCGGGTGTCTCGATTCGACGCCTCAATATTCGGTGCCAGCGCTCATCCCCCCGGTCGTCTCGATTCCGAATGTCGTACCTCTAACGAGCGCGATCCAGCCGCTCACGACGCCTCAGTTGCAGTTCACTATTCCCTTTCGCTCCGACGACCTCGGGAAAGATCTATTCGCGACGTTCGTGCGCGACTTCGATCCGTCCGCGGATCCGGCGAGTGCCCCGGGGGCGCTCATTCAATTCGACGTGCCGGCGGACCCGCGCCCGTTTTCCCAGCAGGACGGCCGGGAGTTCGGATGGCTGTGGGCGCCGATCGATGTAACGTTGAGCGGCTGCCACACCGTCACGATGATCCTATCGCATCGTGACAACTATACCGGCGGCTACGGAACCCACGATCCGAACGACGTGGCGCAGGTCACCTGGGTGTTCGACATCGAGAGCCCGAGCGATCCCGAAGCCATGAGTCATCTCATCATCGATTGCCCGCTCAACGCCGCATCGAATCCGACCACCACTCATTGATACGTGAGCGTGAGGAGCACTCCCGGCGAGTACGTCGAGTGATGCCAATCGACACCGTGATCGTCGGTTCCGTTCGTGGTTCCGTAGGTCACGCGAGCGAGAACGCCGAGACTCCATTGATCGGCGATCCACCACTCGTACCCGACGCCGAGCATGAAGCCGAAGCCCACCGCGGTGTGGGCCCGCGCGATCGGCCCGGCGTTGGCCGGCACGGCGGCTCCGGCAACGTAAGTGGCCAGACCCGGGCTGCCCTCGACGTGAAAGCCACCTTGGTCGCGCGGGTACCAGTCGACGAACGGCCCGAGCACCGAGAGTTGCGAGACGCGATACGCGTAGTTCCCGGTAATGGGATCTTTCACGCTGACCGACAGCGACGGCAGGCTGGCGGTGTATGAACCGATGCCGATCACCACGCCCGATGCCGGAGCGAAGCCGACCGCGAGCTCGGTCAGCGCCGTGAACGTCGTGCCCGCGCCGTAATAGATCTCCGGAGAGAATCCGAGGTCGAGATCGGAGGAAATCGGGATCGGACCCCCGGCGTGAACGGAGTCGTGCCCGGCGCCGATGCCGCCGCCGAACCGGAGGTAGAAACCGTCGTGTCGTCGCTTCGTCCGATCCTTCAGGCGCACGAACGCGACGTGACGAGGCGGCGGTGGAGGCGCCACCATCCACGGCCGCTGGTAGGCGCCGAGGACTTGCCGGTAACGGAGATTTTCGTCGACGAGCGCGCTCGGCGGTGGTTTCGACACCGGTGCGTCGGAAGGCAACGAGGGATAGTAGGGCCCCGGCGGGGGGGTGACCGGTGCGGTCGAAGGCGCCCGAGATGGCGGCGGAAACGTGGGGAGCGGCGAGACGGGATACGACGGCGCGACGGGCTGACCGGGTGAGTAATACGGGCCCGGCGGCGGGCCCGGAGCCGTGCTCGGGACGTACGGCACGTACGGCGGGCTTGGCGCGGGCGGCGGACTCGGCGCGGGCGGCGGAGGGCGCGCGGGCGGCGCCGCGGACGACGCGGGCTCGACGGGAAATGAAGCGGTGCTCTGCGCGGTCGCCTCCTCGGTGACGACACTCAGCGCGAGCAGGGTCGCGAGGCCCGCCACCCAACGGGCCTCGCACGAGCGAAACACCCCGACCTTCAGTCCTTTGCGTCTCCGCGCGCGAAGATGGACGCGACGTAGTTGAGCACGTCGGTCGCGCTCACCTCGTTGTAACCGAAGTAGCGAATGAGGCGGCTCTTGATGATGTCGATCTTCTCTTGCGTTTCCTTGTCGACCACGGCGCTCACCAGCGTCTTCAGCTTGATGCTGTCTTTTTGATCTTCGAACAGCTTGAGTTCGAGCGCGCGGCGAAGGCGGTCGTTCGACTGCCAGTCGAACTTCTTGCCTTCGATCGCCTTCGCTCCGATGAAGTTCATGATCTCCCGGCGGAAGTCGTCCTTCCGGTTCTCCGGAATGTCGATTTTCTCCTCGATGGATCGCATGAGGCGCTCGTCGGGTTCCTCGTACTGGCCCGTGTACGGATTTCTGACCTTTTCCTTCAAGGTGTACGCCTTGATGTTGTCGATGTAGTTCGCGGCGAGCTTGGCGATCGCTTCCTCGTCCGCGCTGATCGCACGCTGGACCTCGTTCTTGACGATCTCCTCGTACTCGCGCTTCACGACCCCGATGAGGTCGCGGTACCGCTTCCGCTGATCTTCGCCGGACACGAGCGAGTGGTGCGTGAGACCCTTTTCGAGCTCGTTCATCACCATGAAGGGGTTGATGGTCCCTTCGCCGAGCTCGCTCACCAGCGCGTTCGAGATCTTGTCCTGCACGTACCGCGGGCTGATGCCTTCCATGCCCTCGCGGCGCGCCTCCTTGCGGAGCTCCTTCACGGTGTCCTGCGTATAACCGGGCAGCACCTTGCCGTCGTAGAGCTTCAGCTTCTGAAGGAGCTGGAGATTGTGCTTCTTCGGATCTTCGAGCCGGGTCAGGACGGCCCACATCGCCGCGACCTCGAAGGTGTGCGGAGCGATGTGACGGCCCCGCACCTTCGACGCGTGGAATTCCTTGTCGTAGATGCGGACCTCGTCCTTGAGACGAGTGATGTACGGAATGTCGATCTTGATTGTGCGATCGCGGAGCGCTTCCATGAACTCGTTGTTGATGAGGCGCTTGTATTCCGCTTCGTTCGTGTGACCGATGATCACTTCGTCGATGTCGGTCTGAGCGAACTTCTTCGGCTTGATCTTGTGCTCTTGCGAGGCACCGAGGAGGTCGTAAAGGAACGCGACGTCGAGCTTGAGCATTTCGACGAACTCGACGATGCCCCGGTTGGCGACGTTGAATTCACCGTCGAAATTGAACGCGCGCGGATCCGAGTCGGAACCGTACTCGGCGATCTTCCGGTAGTTGATGTCGCCGGTGAGCTCGGTCGAGTCCTGGTTCTTCTCGTCCTTCGGCTGGAACGTGCCGATGCCGACGCGATCTTTCTCGCTCAGGATGAGGCGCTCGACGCGGATATGGTGGTTCACGACCTGACCCCAGTCGCCCTTGTACTGGTGCATCAGGCCCTGGAAGATGAACCGGCTCGCGGGGTCGAGGTCGCCTTCGACGCGAACCCGGAACTGGTCGTTCGACAGCTTCAGCTCGTCGATGACGCGCACGCGCCAATCGAGCGGGATGAGCCGGAGCGGTTCCTCGTGCATCGGCGAGGCGAACTCGGGAGCGCCGCCGCTCGCGAGCCCGGTCTCGCCGAGATTCACCCACTTGAAGGTGTAGAGCGCGCCTTCCGGCGTTCGCGAATATGCCTCGACGCCTTTCTTGAGAAGCCGCGCGATCGTCGATTTACTCGAACCAACCGGACCGTGAAGGAGGATGACGCGCTTCTCCGGACCGTAGCCCTCGGCCGCGGCCTTGAGCACGTTCATGAGCCGCATGAGCGGGATATCGAGTCCGAAGACGCCGTCTTTGCCGGCATCGATTTCATCGCGGAAGAAGTTGTACCGAACGAGCTTCTTCTTGTTGTCGATGTACTCTTCGGTTCCGTAGGAGATGACCATGTCGTGGACGCGCTGGAACGCGTTGCGCGTCACCTGGGGTCGTTCACGGATGATGTTCAGGTACTCCTCGAACGATCCTTCCCAAGCGAGATCGCGATATCGCTCGTAGTCCTGCAGGGCTGCGATCCGCGCGACCATCGTCGTCGGGGCCGGACCTCCATCGCTCTTCGTTCTCGCCGTCGTCCGCTCTTCTTCCATTCTGATTGGTTCTCCGCTTCTTCGGGACTTCCGACTCTTCTCGAGAGGATAGCGCCTTTCAACGGGCGGGCGCCACCCGAGGGCCCCGGATCGGAGAACGTCAGGTGCCGAGGCGGAGGTGCGAATGCTTTCGGCCGTAAAAAGCGTAAAAGGCGAGCCCGAGCGCCATCCACCCAAAAAGCCGGATCAGCGTGTACGTGGTCGCCGTGTACATCAGGAGGCCCGACGTCGCCGCGCCGAGAATCGGCACCACGTAGGGGCCGCCGGGAACGCGGAACGAACGCGGGATGTCGGGCCGCTTGAGCCGGAGGATCATCACGCCGATGCTCACCAGCACGAAGGCGAACAAGGTTCCGATGCTGGTCAGCTCGCCGAGAATGTCGATGGGCAGGACACCGCCGGCGATCGCGCAGGCGACTCCGGTGATGATCGTCGTGACGTGCGGCGTGCCGAACCGCGGGTGGACGCGCGCCGCGAACTTCGGGAAGAGCCCGTCGTGGGCCATCGAATAGAAGATGCGGGGCTGGCCGAGGAGCAAGACCAGCATGACCGACGAGAGCCCGGCGACGGCGCCGACGTCGACCGTCGTCTCGAGCCAGCGACGTCCCGTGACGGCGATGCCCACGGCGATGGGGTGCGGCACGTTGAGCGACGTGTACGGCACGACGCCGGTGAGCACCAGCGACACCGCGATGTAGAGCACCGTGCAGATGGCGAGCGAGCCGAGGATGCCGATCGGGAGATCGCGCTGCGGCTCCACGCACTCCTGCGCCGCGGTGCTGACCGCGTCGAAACCGATGTACGCGAAGAACACCATCGTCGCGCCCTGAAGGACGCCGGACACGCCGAAGTGACCGAACTCGCCGGTGTTCGGCGGGATGAACGGATGCCAATTTTCGGTGCGGACGAACGGCGCCGCGAACGCGAGGAACAGCAAGACCACCGTGAGCTTCACGAACACGATGATCGTGTTCACTCGCGCGGACTCCTTGATGCCGACGACGAGGATCGTCGTGACGGCGAGGGTGATGAGCACCGCCGGCAGGTTGACCACCGCGCCCGTGAACTTGAATTCGTGCGCCGCTTCGCTCCAGACGATGGGCGCGCTGGTCCATGTCGCGGGCAGCTCGACGCCGAAGGCTTGCTTCAAGAAAGCGCAGAAATACCCGGACCAGCCCACGCTGACCGTCGCCGCGCCGACCAGGTATTCGAGGATCAGATCCCAGCCGATGATCCACGCGACGAGCTCGCCCATCGTCGCGTAGGCGTAGGTGTACGCACTCCCCGCGACCGGGATCATCGACGCCATTTCGGAGTAGCAGAGCCCGGCGAACACCGACGCGATGCCGGCCGCGATGAACGAGAGCGCGACCGCGGGCCCGGCGTTCGCCGCCGCAGCACGACCGGTGAGCACGAAAATGCCGGTCCCGATGATCGCGCCGATGCCGAGCATCGTCAGATCGAGCGCCGTCAGCGTGCGCTTCAGCTGATGATGCGAACCGCCCGCGTCTTTTCGCAGCTGATCAACGGACTTCGTCGCAAAGAGCGGGTTCGCCATGACGTCTGGGCGTCATGCTACATGCCCCTTCATTCCAGCCCGAGCATCTTCAGCAAAATCCCACCGTGATGCTCGAAAAACGGCGCGAACACGAGGCTCAGAATGGCCATGAGCTTCATGAGGATGTTGAGCGACGGGCCCGACGTGTCCTTGAAAGGATCGCCGACGGTGTCGCCCACGACGGCCGCCTTGTGAGCGTCCGAGCCTTTTCCGCCGAGTTGCCCGCTCTCGATGTACTTCTTCGCGTTGTCCCAAGCGCCGCCCGCGTTCGACGACGCGAGCGCCATGACCAGGCCCGACACGAGTGACCCGGCAAGGACACCCGCGAGCGCGTTCACGCCGAAGAGCGTCCCCACGATGATCGGCGTCGTGATCACGAGGATCGCCGGCTTGATCATCTCCTTGAGCGCTGCGGTCGTCGAGATGGCGACGCAGCTCGCGTAATCGGGGCGCGCCGTTCCCTCCATCAATCCGGGGATGGTCCGAAACTGATGACGGACCTCTTCGACCATGCCGAGCGCGGCCTTGCCGACGGCCTTCATGGTCTGCGCCGTGAACAAGAAGGGCAGCGCGCCGCCGACGAGGAGCCCCGAGAACACGACGGGCGACAGAATGTCGAGGCTCTCGACGCGCGAGCGAGTCAAGAACGCGGCGAACAGCGCCAGCGCCGTGAGCACCGCGCTGCCGATCGCGAACCCCTTGCCGATCGCGGCCGTGGTGTTGCCGGCGGCGTCGAGCATATCGGTACGCTTTCGAACCACCGGGTCGAGGTGCGCCATCTCGGCGATGCCGCCCGCGTTGTCCGAGACCGGGCCGTAGGCGTCGATCGTGAGCCCGATGGCCATCGTCGAGATCATCCCGATCGCGGCCATCGCGATGCCGTACATGCCGGCGAGGTGAAACGAGACGTAGACGGTGACCGCGATCGTGACCACCGGAATGAACGACGACTCGTAGCCGAGCGAGAGCCCATAGATGATGTTCGTCGCGGGTCCCGTTCGCGACGCGTCCGCGACCTCGCGCACCGGCTTGTAAGCGTGCGACGTGAAGTATTCGGTGACGTAGCCGATGAGGAGGCCGGCCCAGAGCCCCGAGAGCACCGACACCAACACGCCCATCCGCGAAACCACCTTGGTTCCGAGCGTGAACGAATCGACCATCGCCCAGTTGGTGACGAAATACAGCGCGATGCTCATCAGCACCGTGGAGAGGACGAGCTGGCGCTTGAGCGTCGGTTCCGCCGACGTCGCGCCCGCGCCGAGGCGCGCGAACGACGCGGTCACCAGGCACACCGGGATCCCGGTGGCGGTGACCAGAATCGGATAGAGGAGCGCGCTCTGTTGTCCGACGATCTCGCTCGCGGTCGCGCCGATGAGGAGCGCCGCGCAGGTGCCCTCGGCGCAAGAGCCGAACAGGTCCGCGCCCATTCCGGCGATGTCGCCGACGTTGTCGCCGACGTTGTCGGCGATGACCGCGGGGTTTCGCGGGTCGTCCTCCGGGATCCCCTGCTCCACCTTGCCGACGAGATCCGCTCCGACGTCGGCGGCCTTCGTGTAGATCCCGCCGCCGACTCGGCCGAACAGCGCGACCGTCGAGCCGCCGAGCCCGAAGCCGGCGAGCATCTCCATGAGGAGATGCGTGTCGTGAATGAAGATCGTGTAGATGAGATAGATGCTCGTCAATCCGACGAGCGCGAGGCCCACGAGCCCGAAGCCCATGACGGCGCCGGAGTTGAAGGCCACGCGGAAGGCTTCGCTGATGCCCTTCTGCGCCATCACCGTCGTCCGCACGTTGCCGAGCGTGGCGATCTTCATGCCGAGGAACGCGCAGAGACTCGACGTTCCGGCGCCCGCGGCGAACGCGATGGCGCTGAAGACCCCTTCGTTGATCTCGCTGCCCCCCTGGTTCAGGAGCAACACCATGAGGACGGAGAACACGCCCACGAACAGCGCGACGTACGTGTACTCGCGCGATAGGAACGCCATCGCGCCCTCAGCGATCGCTCCGGAAATCTCCTTGAAGCGAACGGTGATTTCCGGGTCCGAGCCCGGTCCGTCGATGGAAACGGCCATGACTCGTCGCGCGTAGGCGGCCGAGGCGATGAGCGCCAAGGCAGCGCACCCATAAATCAGGTAGATCACCAACACATACCTCCCTGGTCGTTTCCCCGGAAAATCGAGGGTCCGGCCAGCGGTCGGGCGTCATCTAGGCGAGGAAACTCGGCGCCGTCAACGCCGACGATCGCATCCGGGAGAGAACGCTTCCGCCTGGGCCTCGATGGCGCCCGGCGGATGCCGAGGCGCCCTGGCGGTCTCCGTCGACGAACGCTCGGTTTTTGGGCGGTTCCGGGAGCGTTTCGGCGCCCCATCCTATTCGCGGGTCTCGAGCTCGGCCTTGAACGCCTGAATCGTCTTCTTGGCGTCACCGAGGACGACCATCGTGTTCGGCTGGTAGAAAAGCTCGTTGTCGAGGCCGGAAAATCCGGTGTTCATGCTCCGCTTGAGCACGATGACCGTCCGGGATTGCTCGACGTTGAAGACCGGCATCCCGTAGATCGGGCTCTGCTTGTTGGTCTTGGCCGCCGGGTTCACGACGTCGTTGGCGCCCACGACGAGCACCACGTCGTTCTGCGCGAAGTCGTCGTTGATGTCCTCGATGTCGAACAACTGCTCGTACGAGACGTCGGCTTCGGCGAGGAGCACGTTCATGTGGCCCGGCATGCGACCCGCGACCGGGTGAATTGCGTAACGCACCGTCGCGCCGCGCTTCTCGAGCGCCGCGCCGAGGTCGCGAACGGCGTGTTGCGCTTGCGACACGGCCATGCCGTAGCCGGGCACGATGATGACCGATTGCGCCGCCTCGAGGGTGGAGACCGCGTCTTCGATCGTGCCTTGGTTGTATTGGGGGGCACGCGCATCGGTCCCTGCCGTCGCGGGTGCGGACCCTCCGCCGGTCCCGAATGCGCCGAAGAGCACGTTGGCGAACGAGCGGTTCATCGCCTTGCTCATCATCATCGACAAGATGAAGCCGCTGGTCCCGTCGAGGGCGCCGGCGATGATGAGCACGTTGTTCCCGATCGCAAACCCCGTCGCGCTCGACGCGAGCCCCGCGTACGAGTTCAAGAGCGAGATTACCACCGGCATGTCGGCGCCGCCGATCGGAATGACCGCCGTCACGCCGATGATCAGGCCGGTCGCGCTGACCGTGTAGAAAATCTCCTTCATCTCCGGATGAATCACGAAGATGACGAGCGCGACGATCGAGCCGAGGAAGGCCGCGATGTTGATGGCGTTCAATCCCTTGAACGTGATGGGCGCGCCGGTGATGAAACCCTGGAGTTTCCCGAACGCCATCATGCTTCCGGTGAACGTGAGGAAGCCGAAGAACGTCTCGAAGCCGAGCGCCGCGACCGTCACGCGCGACATTTCCATCGGATCGTGTCGGATGTATTCGGAGATGCCGACCAGCGACGCGGCGAGACCGCCGAACGAATGCGATAGCGCGATCCGTTCCGGCATCTTCGTCATCGGGATCCAGGCCGACATGGCGGTGCCGATGAGCGAACCGACGAGGAAGCTCGGGATGATCCACTTGTAAGTGACGATCTCCGGCTTGAAGAGCGTCGCGACGACCGCGACGGTCATCCCGAACGCGCCGATGAGGAGCCCCTGACGCGCGTGCTTCGGCGACGACAGAAACTGGAGCGTCAGGATGAAGCAAACCGACGCGACGAGATACGAGGCGTTGATGAGGGAGTTCACGAGCGACGCTCCCCCTTCTTGCGGAACATGCGGAGCATGCGGTCGGTGATCAAGAAGCCACCGACGGCGTTGATCGCGGCGCAAACCACCGCGATGAACCCGAGGATCGTGCTCGCGTTGGAGAAGTCACCGCCGGCAGCGACCAGCGATCCGACCAGTGAAATTCCGGCGATCGCGTTGGTGCCGGCCATGAGCGGCGTGTGAAGCAGCGGCGGCACCTTGCTGATGACGTGGTGGCCGAGAAACCCTGCCAGTACGAAGATGTAGAGAGCGAGTAACAGCTCGTTCGCCAATGGAGACTCCTGGGGCGCGGCCTTCGAGGGGCCGCGACCTTAGTAATCCGTTTCCCAAGTCGCAACCCGCGACTTCGAGCATTTCGGCGCACGCTCTCACCGCGACGACGCGCGTCGTCGATCGACGACGGAATCAATTCCGTTCACAGCGCAACGGAGGATGGCGTTGCGCTACGGCGTTGGCGCGTTTGCGTTACGGCGTCGTGGGCTCGAACACCGCGGGATCCGATGCGGCACCTGGGATGGCCGCACCGCCTTGAACGAAGCTCACGAGCGACGGGTCGCGGTCGTCGTCCCAATACCAGTCGAGGGTGAGCGGCGCGCCCGCCGGACCCGCGAGCTTCACCCCGTCGATCTTCGTGGAGTTGTCGCCGAAGATGATCCGAATCGAACCCTTGTCGACGGTGAGCACCTTGTCGTTCGTCGCGTCGAACTCGGTCATCTGATCGGCGACCTTGAGGCGCGTCGTGGGGTCGACGCTCGCGACGAGGTCCCAGCTGCAGTCGTACCCACTCGTGACGGTGTCGCACGTCGCGTAGATGTGCCAGGTGCCGCCCGCGACGTACTCGACGAAGAGCCCCACGCCTTTGCCGGGATCGACGTCGAGCGCGGCGCCCGTGTCGATGCTCTCGGTGATCACGTTGTTCGGGGCCGAGCCGCCGATCGGAACGTAGCCGGTGTCGTCGCTGCTGCACCCCGCGAGAAGTAAGGCGCCGCCGACGAGAGCCGCACGCATGAGGCGCTCAGCGGTGACCGCCGCCGTGCCCGCCGCCACCCCCACCGAAGTGGGCTCCGCCGCCGCCTCCACCAAAGTGCGCGCCGCCCCCGCCCGAGTAGTGGAAGCCTCCGCCGCCTCCGCCCGAATAGTGCGGAGCGCTGTACGACGGTTGATACGAAGGCCCGGAGCGGAAAGAAGAGGGCGAATAAACATGCGACGCGGGAGCGTACACCCGCGACCCCGAGTAGGGCGACGAGTAGGAACGCGCGGGGCTGTACCCGGGCGCGTACGAACGCGGCGCGTACGCCGAAGGCGTGTACGAACGGCCGAGCGTTGTCGAAGCTGGGTAGTACGTGTGTGGCGTCGAATACGGCCGTACGGAGAATGACGAGCCGTACGTGCGCGCCGGGCCGGCGTATGCGCGCGCCGGGGTTCCATAACCGCGGTAGGCCACCGAGCCGCCGACACGCGCGCTCGAATAGGCGGTCGTTCGATTGAACGACCGAGCCGTGCTCTCGAATCCGCTGAAGTGGGCGTTCGTCGCGACACGACTCGCCGGCCCGGCCCCGCGAGGCACGCGTGCCGTTTGCAACGTCGGTCCGGCGACGCGCCCCGTTGCCGGCGTGTAGCGCCGCGTGTAGCCGGCGATGGTCCGAACGTACGCCGGGTTGTGCACGACGTAGAGTCCGGGATATCTCGCAAACACGTAGCGACTCGGGCAGAAGGCCCAATAATACGTCGGCGCCCACCAGAGCCCGACCGCGGCGCCGCCCCACCAGTAGTAGTCCGGCGGCATCGGCGCCCAGCCGACGTAGCCGTAGTCAGCGGTGGGGACGCGCCAGTCGACCCATGCCGGAGCGTATTGTGCGCCGGGGATCCACGACCAGCCGAACGACGTCCAGACCCAGCGCCCGTAGTGGAAGACCACGTCGCCGAACGGGTAGTCGCTCACCCAGACCCAGTTGTCCTCGGTGTCCATCGCCCAGTGTCCCGACGACACGTACGGAGCGAAGTCGTCCCCGACGACCGAGCGCGACGGAACCCAGACTTGCCCGTACTTCGGGTCTTGTCCCCACGAGCCGTACTGATCGAGCTGCGGCTTGAATTGCTCGAGCGCGCGCGGATCGTCGTCGGACATGTCGGTTGCGCCGACGGGCGCGCTCTGGACGACCTGCGGCGTACCCGCCACGGGAGGCGCGGTTGGACCTTGTGGAGACACGCCGGGTGCGGGAGGTGCCGCGGGTGCGGGTGCACTCGGCGGCGCCGTTGCGACCGACGCCTGAGCCGCGGCAGAACCGCCTGCGGTGGCCGACGCATTCAGCGGCACCGAGTTGGCCGGCGCAGCGCCCGTCTCGACGCCGTACGCGGGCGCCGTGGAATCGGCATGCGCCATTCCCGCGGTCACGCTCAGGGCAGCAGCGAGAGCGCACGCGAAGAATCTGGACGGGCCGGCGTACGCGCTCATGGACAAAGCATGGGGCCGAAGAGGCCTGCGGGCAACGGTCGTCGTGGAACCCACACCCCGCTCCAGTGCTCCTAGAACCCGTAAAAAATGCCCGAACCTAGTCATCTCACTACCTCCGAGCCGACGAACGGCCCCCGAACTCCTCTACCTAGAAGCACCGGCGCGCCAAAAACGTTCCCGTGAGCTCCGGCGGTCACGCCTGACGCACGGCGGCGTTCCCGGCTTAGACTGGGGGCGGTGCTCACGTTCGAAGAAGCTCGCATTCGGGTGCTCCACGGTGCGCCCGCGCTCGCCACGGAGCGCGTCGCGCTCACCGACGCGCGAAAGCGGGTGCTTGCAGAGGAGCTACGCGCCCGGACGCCGCTCCCTCCCTACGACTACAGCGCGATGGACGGCTTTGCGGTGAGCGTTCGTTCCTTCGACGGCGACGGTCCCTGGCAATTGCCGGTCATCGGTGAGAGCCGCACCGGGCGCCTCGCCACGCCGCTCACCTCCGGCGCGGCGTGCCGCATCTTCACCGGCGCGCCGATCCCGGAAGGCGCCGACGCCGTGGTGATGCAAGAAGACGTCGAACGCCGTGGCGACCGCGCGGTGTTCAAGGCGCGCCCCGGGCTCGGCGCACACATCCGCCGAGCCGGCGAGGATCTCGCCGTCGGTCGGCTTGCGCTCGAGCGAGGGACGGAGCTCGACGCGGGCGCGCTCGGTCTCGTCGCGGCGCTCGACCACGGTGACGTGCTCGTCGCACGCCGCCCGCGCGTCGTCATCCTTTCGACCGGCGACGAGCTCCGAAAGCCGGGCACCGAAGCCGTCGCCGGCACGATTCCGGAATCGAACAGCGTGGCGATCGCGGCGCTCGCGGCTCGTGCGAACGCCATCACTCGGTTCGCGCAAATTGCTCGCGACGACCCGGGCGAGACGCGTGAGCAGCTCGCGCTTGCACTCGAGGGTGCCGATCTTCTGGTGACCATCGGCGGCGTGAGCGTCGGGGATCACGACGTGGTGCGTCCCGCGCTCGAGGCGGCTGGCGTCGTCCTCGACTTCTACAAAGTCGCCATGAAACCAGGAAAACCGCTCACGTTCGGAAGGCGCGGCGACACCGTCGTGATCGGCTTGCCGGGAAATCCGGTTTCTGCCCAGGTCACGTTCGCGCTCTTCGGTTTGCCGCTCTTGCGTCGGATGCAAGGACACCGCCGTCCCGTCGCTACCGCGCGCGCCGTCCGCCTCGGCGCGCCGCTCGCACAGCAAATCGGTCGGCGCGGCTTCTACGCCGCCACGGTGTCCGGCGACGTCGCGACGCCGCTCCCGGGACAAGCCTCGGGCTCCGTCGCCGCGCTCGCTTGGGCCGACGCGCTCGTCATCGTGCCCGCCGATTGCGCGGGGTATCGAACCGGCGACGCCGCCGAGGCGTTGATGCTCGCCGAGCTATGACGGCAGCGCGAGTGGACCGCGGCGCGCTCGATCGCGCCGGTGCGCGAACGGGGACGACGTGACCCTGCGACCGCTCCTCGTCGGGATTTTCGTCGGAGGCCGCGCGATGCGATTCGGTGGCATTCCGAAGGGCCTGCTCCGAGCGCCGGATACGCACGAGCCGCTCGTCCTACGATTGTCGCGGCTCGCGAGAGAAGCGATCCCCGACGCGGAGCTCGTCCTGGTTGGAAACGCCGAGGCGTACCGCGACCTCGATTTGCCGTCGCTCGCCGACGAGGCGCCGGGCCAGGGTCCGCTCGCCGGGCTCGTCGCGCTGCTCGGCGAATGCGGCCGTCGCGAGCGCGACGCCATCGCCCTCGCCGGTGATCTACCGTTCGTCACGGCACGACTCCTGTCGCGTCTCGCGCGAGAAGCGCCCGATGCCGCCGCACTCGCGCCGCGCCCCGACGGGATCTGGCAGCCGCTCTTCGCGCGATATGCGTGCGACGCTTGCGGCAATGTGGCAGCCCGCGCGCTCGACGGAGGGGCGCGCGCGCTTCATCGCGTGCTCGACGCGCTCGGCGAAGGCGCCGCCGAATTCCGATTGAGCGACGACGAGGCGCCGCTCCTTCGCGACTGGGATTCGCCGGACGACGTCAATCCCCGCAGTGAGTAGTGCCGGAAAGCGTAGGGCGCGGGCGCCGACGTAGGGACCGATCTCGACGCCGCTCAGTGTGCGTGGCCCGATCCTTCATCCTCGCCGTGCGGCGCGCAGCGAGCGTCTTGCCAGCCGACCCAGTGAGGGCCGTCGGGGCCGTGTTCGCGCTTCCAGATCGGGACCTGTTCCTTGATCCGATCGATGAACCGTCGCGTCGCGACGAACGCTTCGTGTCGATGCGCGGCGCTCGCCGCGCACACGACGGCGACGTCGCCCACGGCGAGCGGGCCCACGCGATGAAGCGCCGCGAGGAGGACGCCGGGGAGCTCCGCTTCGATCGCCAGGGCGATCCGCCCCATCTCCTTTTCGGCCATGGACGCGTAGGCCTGATACTCGAGCAACGTCACCCGCTGACCGTCGCTTTCGTCGCGCACGGTCCCGATGAACACCGTCGTTCCGCCGGCGGACGGCCGCGCCACGGCGTTCACGCATTCGTCGACGGAGAGCGGACTCTCGCGGACCTGAAGGAGCCTGCTCATCGTTCGAAGTCTCCGGTGCGACCGCCGGATTTCCAAACGAGCTCGGTCGGGCCGATCACCATGCCGCGATCGCTCGATTTGAGCATGTCGTAGACCGTGAGCGCGGCGACGCTCGCGGCGACCAGCGCTTCCATTTCGACGCCCGTTCGATCGACGGCTTCGGCCGTCGCGAGGATGCGGACCGACCACGTCGCCGGCTCGAGCTCGAGCTCGACGCTCACCCGCGTCAACGCCACGTGGTGGCACAGCGGGATCAACTCGGGCGTTCGCTTCGCGGCGAGAATGCCGGCGATGCGCGCCGTACCGAGGACGTCGCCCTTGCCGACGTCGGCGCTTTCCAGCTTGCGAAATGCCGTTTCGCTCATCGTCACCACGCTTCGTCCGACCGCGGTGCGCACGGTGACCGGTTTCTCACCGACGCCGACCATGCGAGCGCCGCCGCTCGCGCCGAGGTGCGTCGAGACCGCGGTCTGCCCGATGATTTCCGCGTACGCCTCCGCGGCTCGATCGGTGCGCCCTTTTTCCGCGATCTTCGCGAACGCGTATCGATCGAGTGGACCGAGCGACGACCACACGCCGAGTGACAGCCGCCGCGCGGGCCCGAGCGAGAGCGGGATCTCGTCGGGAACGCGATCCACCGGGGGATCGGGGATCGGCTCGATTTCGTCGGGGAGCGGCGTCGCGAGGTTCGTCACCGCGAGCACGGCGGGAACGTCGATGGTGGCTTCCTCGCCGAGCTCGATCAGCTCGCGCCGCGCATCGAGCGAGAGGCTTTGCCACGACACGCGCGACATCCGTCGCCCGGCTCGATCGAGCGCGCGTCGAGCCGCGAGCGGAAGGAGATCCGGATTGTCGCCCGCGGGGTCGAACCGGTACGGCACCCCGCGAGTCTATCAGGCGAGGGTCACTTGCAACGCCGGAAGCCGGGCAGATTCGTCGAGTCGGCGCAGGTCGCCGGCGCCGCGCAATCGGTGTTCACCGCGCAGAGCTGGAACTCGCCGGTCGCGCAAGCGGTGCCGTCTTCGCACGATGTTTTCGAGACGCCGAACGCACCGACCGTCTCGCAGCACACCTGGTTCGCGTTGCAGTTCTTCGAGCTCGAGCACTGGAGCTCCGCGCCCGTGCATTGCGCAGCACACGAATAGGCCACCGCGCCGCCGCCGAAGCCGCCGGTGACGCAGCACTTGCCCGACCCGCAGTCCTCGTAGCCATCGCAGTTGATCGTCGTCTCGCCGGCGTTGCAGGCGTCGTGCGAGCAGGCATACGTCGTCGAGTTGCCGTTCGTGGTGCCGCAGCACGTGTCGCGGTTACTGCAATCGACCCCGGTGTTGCAAAGAATGTCGCCCGTGCCCGGCTTCGGCGGCCGGCCCGCGTCGCCCGACGGCGTGCCGCTGTCGCCCGACGAGCCGCCGCTTCCGGCGTCCGGATTCGCGGAGCCTCCACTCGACGGGGTCACGCCCGCATCGCCGCCGCTCGCCGTCGCCGATCCGCCAGTGCTGATGACGATGCCGCCGCCCGTTCCCACCGGAAAGCCACCCGACGCGACCGACGTGTCCCCGCCCGTCGCCGGGAAACCGCCACTGCCGAACGGACTGCCGCCGGTGCCCGCCGCCACACAGAGCCCCGACACACACGAGTTGCTCGCGCAATTCGCGTTCGTCGTGCACTTCGCGCCGAGGTTCCCCTTGCTCGAGTTGTTGCTGCTGCCGCAGGCCAACGCGGCCAGTGCTGAAAGGAGCGAAAATCCAAACGCGATGGTCGTGACGTTGCGGAGCATGGGCGAACGATATGTCGCGACGAATAACTAGCTCAATGGGACAAACTCACAATTTTAGGACTGAGCAGCTCGATTTTCACCGGCAAATTCGGTCTTCTTGGACAATTGCAGGCTAGCCGATCCGGACATCGCTGCTCCCATGGGAGTGCGATTCAATCCCATCGGTGCCCACCTCAGTGAATGGGCAGGGGAAGCGGCGGACGCAGGTAGACCCAGACGATCGGAACGCCGTCGTACACGCCGACGGTCGCAGGCCGGACGGTGCCGTAGTCGACCCAGAGCTGGTACTCGACGCGTACCATGTGTTGCTCGTCGTGAAAGAGCGACACGTTCGACGCACTGAGCGTCAGCGTGCCGGATAGATCGCTCCGGAGTCTGCCGTCGCGAACCATCCGGATCCAGCTGTCGTACGCGGTGTCGTGAATGTAGACCTCGGCGTGCGGCGGCGCGTGCGCGTTCAAGAAGTCTTGAACGGCACCGGTCGTGTATCCCCAAAATGAGCGATTGAGCCCGAGGCTCGCGCCGCCGGTTTCACCGCCGACGAGCGGCACGTACGCCGCGAGCCCCCACGGGTGCGCGTGAAGCGTCATGAAGACCGGGCCCGCGATCACCGAAGCAGCGAGCGCGGCGTCGGGCACGTTCGCACGCCGGAGCGCGGCCGGCGCGAGTGTCTTCAAGCGCTCGCGCGTCCATTGAAACCCGACACCGGCAAAAAGGCACATGAAGGGGTACGCGGTGATCCAGTGCTTCGTTCCGCCGAAGATCGGCGTGTCGGCGGACCACCACGGCGCATAGCTCGTCAGAAGACAGAGGAGCCAGAGCGACCGCGTCGACCACGACGCTTCGAGCGCGTCGTGCTCAGCGAGTGGAAGCGACCGCTTCGCGCGCCAATAAGGAAAGTCGATCCCGCTTTTTACGAGGCCGAGCAGAAAGCACGAGAGCGTGATGGTCGGCACCGTCGCCGCGGTCATGACCCACGCATAGAGATGCGGCATCGGCGGCCGGAAGTACGTCGTGCCGAGGAATTCGATGTTGTAGTACTCGTGGTTCGTGTGGAACGCGATGTACGCCGACAAGCGATGTCCGGTGTCGAACCAGATCCACGGCCAGCAGAGATAAAAGACGACCGGGCCGATCGTCGCCATCGTGAACAAGGCGAGCGGCATCCGCGTGCGGCCCGAACGAAGATCGCGCCGGAGGAGGCGAAGGCCTCGCGTCGCCAGAAAATGCAGGATGAGCGCGGGCGGCAGGAGCCAAGCGTTGTGCTTGGTGTCGAGCTCGAGCCCATAGAGGATTCCCGTGACGACCGCCCAACCGATCCCGCCTTCGAGGCTTCTCGAATAGGCGTACGTCGTCACGAGCCACATCGACATCACCGCGACGTCGAAGCACGCGAGGTGCGAGTGGTAGAACATCGCCGGCT
The DNA here is from genome assembly GCA_964506835.1 of uncultured Polyangiaceae bacterium. GTDB lineage: Bacteria > Myxococcota_A > Polyangia > Polyangiales > Polyangiaceae > DASZVB01. The sequence continues at coordinate 140,520 of CAZDNG010000007.1, read as the reverse complement.
GCATCGCGAGAAGGAGCGCCGCGACGAAACCCGCGAGTCGGCCAATCTCGCGACGGCCCCACAAATACGTGACCGAGACGCCGAGCGAGCTCAGGACCATGCCGGGGAAGCGAAACGCCGTGCCGGCTTCCTGGAACACGTGCCATTGCACGTTCAAGAACTTGAACGACAGCGCGAAGAGCGACTTCACGAACGCGGGGTGTTCGTGGTTCTCGCGCCAGTACGCATCGACGCTGCTCTGGTCGAGCGCGCGCGCCGGATCGGTGAAGAGGACGTCGAACCACTTCTTGTACTCGCTGGCCGCGCGAAAATAGAAGCCTTCGTCGCGCGCGTACCCCAGGTTTTTCACCGTGCAGAGTAAGAGCGCGACGTAGCCTGCGCCGAGGAGCACGGCGACGAACGCGTCGAAGACCTTTCCGCGGAGCGACGACGGCTTCATCGAGTGTCGGCCTGAAAGCAAAATTGACGTTCGCGCGGACGCACCGAGCTGACCTGGAATTCGACATCGGTGCGCGTGCCGGCGTGCGCCCCGGTCGGCGCGGAAAACGGCTTCCATCCGTCGCCGTCGCGGTGCACGTAGTGAAGCGCGACGTCACCGCCGATGAGCACCTTCATGTCGACCGGCGCGCCCTTGAGCTCGCGCTCGATCCACCATGGCAAGGTCGCGTACCCGCGGACGACCTTCCCGAGAGGCACGTCGTGAAAGCGAACCCCGACGTAACCCGCGCCCGGTTCCGACCAGAGGCACCGGCGGCCCCTCCATTTTTCGTCTTCGACGACGGTCGCGCCGACGAAGTGCCACGCACCGCCGGCACATTCCCAGCGCTGCGACGGATACGCCGGATCGCCGTGGAGACCGCCCGCTTCGCGCCGCGCGGCCTTGTTCCAGCTACAGTGCCCCTCGTGGCCACCTTGCGCGTCGAACACGTCGGCGTCCGCGATGTGATCGACGAAGTCGTAGAGCACCTTGGCGGGGGCCGGATTCTCGACGAGCCGAAATCGGAATTTCCCGCTGTGGCGTTCGTCGACCACGGGCCAGCCGCGAAGCTCCGGCGCGTCGGCGCCGAGGATGCTCACTTCGATGGCGCGCGCATAGCGGCTCTCGTCGGGGCGCGCGACGTCGGCGAGCGGCATGAGCGCGTCACCGAAGGCGTACCGCGCGTTCGGATCCGCCCAGTCCGGCGCGATGACGACCAGCTCGTGCTGTTTTCTCATCGCGGCGAGAGCCGGCGCCGCACGACTCCAGTCTTCGAGCTTCGGCGGCCGCGACGACAGGTACATCGCGGAGAAGAGCTCGCCGAGCCCGAGCGCGGGCACGAGCAGCCACGCGAGCGTCTTCGGAGCCATCGGCGGCCCGAGACTAGGATCAAACCCCTCCGTCTTCGAGTCGATTTCGGCGCTGGGACGCCGATGCGCGGCGGCGCCTCTCGGGCGCGGGCCCGGCAATGATAAAGACGAGCGGCGTATGACGGACCCGGCACAGCGCGGGCGGGACGGGACCGCCTTCTCCATCGGGGATCCGCGTCAGGTGCTCCTCCTGGCGAGCGCCCTCGGACTTTCGGCGTTCGTGATTGCGTATCCGTTCACGTTGGTCCGCTACCCGCCGCTCACCGATCTGCCGTTCCACGCGTCGCTCACGTCGATCTTGAGGCACTACTACGACCCGGCCTGGCATTTCAGAGACCAGTTCGCGCTCCAGCTGCTCACCGTTCCGTATCTGTCCATGTACGTGGTCGGAGCGTTGCTCGCGCTCGTCATGCCGATCTGGGCCGCGTCGAAGGTGATGGCCATCGTCATGCTGGCGTTGGTCCCTGGCGGCATGGCCGTGCTCTTTCACGGCATGAAAAAGAGCCCGCTCTGGGGGCTCTCGGGGCTCGCGTTCGTCTGGTGCACCGACACAGAGTGGGGATTTCTCAATTTCATGGGGGCCACCGGGCTCTTCATGGCGAGCGTGGGCTACGCCTTGCTCGTCGTGGATCGACCGACGCGGTCGCGTCGGGTCGGTCTCGCCGTCGTGCTTCTCCTATTGTTCTTCACGCACGTCTATCGCTTCCCGTACGCGGTGCTCGGCGTGCTCCTCGCCGGCGCCGTCGTCTTCCCGGTGACGAAGCGATTTTCGCCGTTGGTCTGGCCCCTGGTGCCGGCCCTCGCGCTCTTCGTCGTGTGGATCGCGATCCGTCCGAAAGGGATGGGCATCTCGTTCAGCGAGCTCGGGTTCCACGCCGAGCGCTTCTCGTTCATTCCGCGGCACCTCTTCGGCGCGTATCTCCCGACCGAGCCGGCCCCGCCGACGCCGGAGAGCGTCGCCGAGCGTCGGATCGCCAAGCACATGCTCGTTCTCGGGCTCTTCACGATGGGCGCCGCGACCGTGCTCGCGCTCGGCGACGGACGCCGCCGCAAACGGAGCGACCCCGAAATTCGGTGGGGCCGCGGCGTCACGGCGCTCGCCTTGTTGCTCGCCGCCGGCTTTTTCGTCGGCTACCTGACCTTGCCCTTCCAGGCCGGGTACTGGTTCTACGTCTACCCGCGCGAGATCGTCGGTGTCGCGCTCGCCCTGGTCGCGGTCGTGCCGGATTTACCGCGATCCTTCTGGCAGCGGCTCGCGTTCGTCGCGCTCCTCGCCGCGTGCGCGACGCCGATGACGCGTTTCGTGTCCGCGCGTTTCCGCGAATTCGAGACCGTCACCGCCGATTTCCGCGACGTCGTCGCCGCGATGCCGCGCTCCCCGAAGCTCTTCTACCTCGTGTACTGGCTCGGCGACGCGTCCAACAAGCGCGTCTCGCCCTTCCTCCATCTCCCTGCGTGGGTGCAGGCGGAAAAGGGCGGCGCGCTCGACTTTCACTTCGTCGACTGGAACCAGAGCCCGGTTCGCTATCGCGCAGCGGGCGACTGGGTTCCGCCGCCACCACCCGAACACTTCGAATGGGAACCGCAGTACTTCAACGTGCTCACGCTGGGACCATGGTTCGACACCTTCCTCGTTCGGCATCGGATCGATCCGCACGAACTGTTCGACCCGGATCCTTCGGTGCACTTGGTGCTCCATCGGGGCACGTGGTGGCTCTACCGACGCTCGCCCGTGAAGTAGCACTGCACACCGGAAGCAAACGCGTGCCATGCGCACTTCGCTCCCGCGCGGGTGATATTTCAAAGTTGCACGTGACTCGAATTCACGGCGTCTAAACCCTCGTTCCCTGGTCGAGAAGGGCATGGAACGGTCCTCGCAATGTCTCTTCGCAGGTAGGCGACGACAACGAGCCTCCCGCAGTCAAAGTCATAGCGGCCCGAAACGTCCCCCCTCCGTTCGGGCCGCTATGCAAGTCTCAACACGACGGTCCGGGTATCCCCCCCCTCTACCCGGGCCGTCGTGTCCTTTTGTTTGTTTTGTTTTGGGATGACGCGACGGGTGCGAGCGTGGCGACTCACCTTCGCTGCTAGCAACCCGCGCCGGGCTCGCCGGTAGTCTCACTGGCCTCTCATTGGTTGATCGTGATCTGGCCCGCCAAGACCGATCGGGACCTGGCGTCGAACGGGGCGGTTTGATTTTCGAGACCCGCTCGCAGCGTCGCGCGACCTTCGCGGGCTGCTAACAACCTGCGCCGGGCTCGCTGGTAGTCTCACTCGGGAGATTTCTCGAGATCCGCAAGTAGCCTCACGCGGCTCTCGCATCGTGAGAAATGCGCCCGCCGGGCTCGCCGGTAGTCTCACTCGGGAGATTTCTCGAGATCCGCGAGTGACCTCACGCGGCTCTCGTATCGTGAGAAATGCGCCCGCCGGGCTCGCCGGTAGTCTCACTCGCTTCTCATTCGTGGATCGCGATCTGGCCTGCCAAGACTGATCAGGTCTTGGCGTCGAACGGGGCCCTGCCCGTTCGAGATCCACTCGCACGCGTTTTCAGAGCAGAGACACCGGCTTGGAGCCGGCTTTAGCTCTTGCGCGTCCAGTCTTCTTCGGTGAGCAGCCGCTGGACTCTGGTTTTCACTTCGTCGCGGATCTCGCGAACACGTTCTAGCGGCTTGCCTTTCGGATCTTCGAGGGGCCAGTCCGCCCGCTTCAAGCCCGGGACCACGGGGCAAGCTTCTCCGCACCCCATCGTGACGAGCAGCGTCGCCGTTCGCGCGAGGTCGTCCGAGAGAAACCGCGGCGTTTGGTCCGACAGATCGATGCCGATCTCTCGCATCACGGTGAGTACCTCGGGGTGCACGCGCGTGCCGGGCACCGTGCCCGCCGAGTCGGCACGCGCTTTTTGGGGGTCGCAGAGTGCGTTGAACCACGCCGCGGCCATCTGGGACCGGCCGGCGTTGTGAACACAGGCGAAAAGAACGAGGGTCACGCGAGGTCTTCCTGATCCTGTCGTGCCGAGACGATGCGCCCAGCGGCACCGGGCGACTCCGGCGCGAGCCACGCGAACAACCCCGTCGCGGCCGACGCTCCGAGTATCTGAGCGACGACGAAGCCGGGCGCGTCCGCGGGGCGGATGCCGGCAAAGGTGTTGCTCGCCGCGCGAGCGAGCGTCACCGCGGGGTTCGCGAACGACGTCGACGACGTGAACCAGTACGCCGCCGTAATGTAGGCGCCGACGGCAAATGGAACGGTAGTGGGGCGCGTGCGAGCCGTGCCCCAGATCGTGGCGAGCAAGCCGAAGGTGGCCACGAATTCGCTCACCAGCTGCGCGGCTCCTTCGCGGACGTGCGTCGAAGCGAAGAACACTGGCTCACCGAACATGATGTGCGCGATGGCGACGCCGGCGAACGCGCCGCCGATCTGCGCTGCGACGTAGGCGGGCACGTCGCGCCAGGGCGTGCCGGCCCGCGCGGCGTCGGCGAGGGTCACCGCGGGGTTGAAGTGCGCTCCCGAAATGGGACCGAAGGTGAGGATCAAGGCGACCAGGCCCGCTCCCGTCGCAAGCGTGTTGGCGAGGAGGGCCATGGCGACATTTCCGCCGGCGAGGCGCTCGCCCATGATGCCGGAGCCGATCACGACCATGAGCAGGAATGCCGTGCCGACGGCCTCGGCAGCGACGCGACGTCCGAGATCAGCCGGCATTCGATGTCTTGGGGACGCAGCAACCGGGTCCAGCGGTTTGGGGGCTGGGCGACTTCCCGACGGGTCCGCAACACGAGCTCCCCTCGGCTTTCATGACGGGCGCGTCACTCTTGACGACGAATACCTCCCACGAGTTTCCGTCGGGGTCTTCGACCCAGACCTTGTCCTGCACCGCGTAGCAACACACGGTATCTTGCTCCGTGAGGGTCGCCAACCCGACGGCCTCGAATCGTGCCTTCGCCTCGACGACGTCGTTGGAGCTCTCCACCTGGATCCCGAAGTGGCTCGCGTTGATACCCGTGCGCGGAGCCTCGGTCATGGTGAGGTTCAAGGACGGCTCCGTCAGATCGAACTTCGCGTAGCCGGGACGGCGCTTCGTCGCCGCGACTCCGAATGCCTTCTCGTAAAAGGAAACGGACGCTTCGATGTTTGAGACGTTGAGGGACACGTGCGGTTTGACGATTTGCATGAACGACTCCTTCCAAAACTTTCGAATAACTGGGGCAAAAAAAGGGTCTCAGCAGCACCCGGGTTTGCCGCGTTTGCAGCAGTCTTCCCAGAGATAGTCGGTGAGCGCCCGTAGCGCGCCGTACTCCGCCGAGTAGTAGTTGAACGTCCCCTCGCCGCGGCTCTGGAGGAGCCCTGCATCGACGAGACGCTTGAGGTGATGACTCAGCGTCGACGCCGGCATGTCGACGTGCGACTGGATCTCGCCAGCGGCGGCTCCGTCGGCACCCCCCTGCACGACGAAGCGCAGGATGGCGAGACGCGCGGGATGGCCGAGCGCGCTCAGCTGCTCGGCATGTCGATCGAGTTTCGACGGCACGCCTTGTTCTAACAAATTGGAACCAAGCCGCAAGTCTGATCTTCGATTATTTTGGAAGTACAGCTCTACCTCCGAACGTAGACGTCCAGCCGATCGACGGATTCGACGAAGCGGAATTGGTCGGTGATGATTCGATCGAGGGCGGGAAAGGTCGCGAGGGACTCGGCAGAGTCGAGGTCGTCGCCGGTGACGAAGGAGAAGGAGTCGCCGTGTTGGACGACGATGGCGCGCGGCGGGGTTCGCGCGAGATCGTCGAGGAGGACGCGGCGCGCGTGGTCGCGGAGCCATGAGCTGCGCTGCGGCACGTCGTACAGGTAGCGCGTCGCGGGCGGACGCCCGGAGAGCCAGTAAATGACGGGTTCGAAACCCCAGACGAAGATGGGTTCGTTCGGCGCGACGAGACCCGCGAGAACGTTCGCGGCGCGGCGATCGGCGCCGAGATCGTAGTCGGCGACGCGATAGAGCTTGCCGTCGAGGGCGGCGCGCGACGGATTGCGGAGCACGAGGTACTTCATGCGATCGAAGCTCCGCTCCCAGTACGTGCCCGGATTGTGTCGTAGGGCGACACGCGACAGGACGAGCGCGACGAGCACGCCGGCGTACGCCGCGGTAGCCGCTCTGCCGAAGCGAAGCGCGCGGCGGAGTAACTTGTAGAGCCCGAGGCCGGCGATGAACGCGAGCAGCGGGATCGACGCGGCGTAGTGGTATTGAAAAAACTTCGCCTGAAGCGCGATGCCCGCGGCGTGGACGGACACGATGCCGAACGTGAGGAAGAGCGCCTCGCGTTCGCGCCCGTGGATCGGCGGAAGGGCGACCGCCGCGAGAACCCCGACGGGAACGACGTACGAAAAATTGATGGCCATTTCCTCGAGCGCGTAAAGAAATAGGCCGAGCGGTGTTCGGTCTTGCCAACCGAGCGCGGTGTAGCCCGGGGTGAAATCGAAGAGCGTCCAGCGCAGCGCCGGCCAACCGCCGCGAGCCCAGAACCAGAGCGCAGTGGCGAGCACGACCGCGAGCGAGCTCGCCGCGGCGACGCACACGGGAGCCAGCGCGCGACCGACGCGACGCGTGCGCGCGAATTCGACGCGACCGAGGTGCGCCGCGCACACGATGGCGCCTCCGCCGAGCGGCGGTTTCAACACGAACGCCGCGCCGAACAAGGCACCCATACCCACCCAGGCAACGGCTCGACGCGACGGCTGCTGCGTCTCGGCGGCGCTCAACGTGAGCACGAGCGCGAACACGGTGAGCATCCCACCGAACGATTCCGGCTGCGCGGTGTGCCAGAATTCGAGCTGCGCGTAGACCAGCGCGAACAGGGCCCCCCCCATCAATCCGGCGAGGTCGTCACCGAGTGTTTCGCGTCCGAGCGCGCGAAACCCGAACACGGTCGCCACGACGCCAGCCATTTCGACGAGGCGGATCGACACCATCGCCTTGCCGAACAGGGCCTGCGCGAGCGCGAATACGAAGAAAATACCAGGCGGCTTGAAGTCCCAGGCGTCGCGATACGGGACCTTCCCGTGCAACATCGAGTCGGCGACGACCGCGTAGATCCCCTGATCTCTGCCGTAACTGAAGAGCAGGATCTGCAGGCAGGACAAGGCGACGATCCCCCAGCATAGCCGCCGCACCCACAGCTCCCACGAAGCAGGGGGGCGCTGAGTGGGCGTGAACAGGACCGCCTTGGTACCGACCATCGATCGGCCACGGACCCTATAAAACTCGGGCTCACAACGCGAGCGCGAATCGTGTCGAGATCATTTCACGTCGATGTCTGGACGACTGCGACCCCATGAAGTGCGGATGAGTGGCCAATGTCGCGGAGATCTGGCAACCATCTACCCTCGATGATCACAGCGGCGTCACCGACCGAATTCAAGGCGCAGCCGCTGCTCGAGCAGTTCTCGTCGAACCTCGTTCCCGAGCTCAAGCGCTATCTGGATCAGCATCGCGCGAATGTCGAGGGCATCATCTCGAGCGGCGCGGTCGAGGCTGGGCTCCCCGCGGGTCGACGCTACGCGAAGCTCTACGACGGCGTGCTGTCGGGCCTGTTCCTCGCGACACGCGCGACGATGAAGCAGCGTGGGGATTGGGTGCCGCTCACCTTGGCGGCCGTCGGCAGCTACGGGCGCGCGACGTTGTCGCCACACAGCGACCTCGACGTGCGCATGCTCTGCCAGGGCGATACGGCGACCGTCGCCCCCGCCGCCGAGGCGCTTCTCTATCCGCTCTGGGATGCGGGCTTGAACATCGGGCATCAAGTCGTCACCGCGGCCGACGTCGTCGATTTGGCGCGCGAAGATCTACCGACGGCAACGTCGCTCCTCGATTGGCGGAAAATCAGCGGCGACGCGGAGTTCGAAGATGCGCTCCTCGATCGCGCGTTTCAAGGCGTGTTCGGACCGGGCAATCTCGCAAACTTCATCGACCGGCTCGAAGCGCGAACGCGGGCGCGTCACGAACGGTTCGGCGGTTCGGTGTTCCTGCTCGAACCCGACGTGAAGAACGGCGAGGGCGGCCTGCGCGATCTCGACGTGATGCACTGGTCGGCGCGGGCGCGTTGGCGCGTGAACGATCTGTCGGAGCTGATCCAGATCGGCATCCTCGTCGCGCGCGAGTGGACGGAGATCGAAGAAGCGCGGAGCTTGCTCCTCCGCATCCGGAACCTCTTGCACCTCTCGAGCGGCCGGCGCACGGATCGGCTGAGCTTCGACCAGCAAGAGCGCGTCGCGGAACAGCTCGGCTACGGTTCCGGTGGGCCCGGTGTCGAACGCTTCATGAGCGACTATTACCGGCGCGCGCGGGCTGTGTCGCGCGCCCGGGAAATGCTTCTACTTCGCGCGAAGCCCCCGCCGCGAAAGCGCCCGCGCGACGTCTTGATCGGCAACGGCGTGAAGCTGCAAGGCGACTGCGTCTCGCTCGTCGAGAGAAAGGCGCTCTACACCGATCCGGCGCTCGCCCTTCGCGTCTACGACGAAGCCGTGAAGCGCGGGGTCCCCGTCTACGATTTTGCGCGCCACTCGATTTCGCGCGCGACGTCGAACCCGGAGTATTGCGAGGCGCTTCGCGGCAGTCGCGAGGCGGCCGAGCTCTTCACCAAGCTCGTCTGCGTCGTGCAACAGACCAAGCTGAAGAGCGGCTCGGTGCTCTACGACCTCCACGAGGTCGGCTTGCTCACCGCGATGATTCCGGAATTTCTCCCCGTCGTCGGCCGCGTGCACCACGACATTTATCACGTGTACACGGTCGACGTGCACTCGGTCGCCGCGGTCGATCAGCTCCGCGCGCTCATGCGCGGCGATCTCGCGGACGACCATCCGCTCGCGTGTCGGCTCGCCGCCGAGGTGTCACGCCCGCGCACCTTGTTCTTCGCGACGTTGCTTCACGACATCGGAAAGGACCACGGCGGCAAGGATCATCAGACCCGCGGCGCGGATCTCTCCCGCGGGATCCTCGAGCGCCTGGGTATGACCGACAGCGAGATCCTCGACGTGCAGCACCACGTCGCGACGCACCTCCGGATGTACCAGGTCGCAACGCGACGCGACCTCGACGATCCGCGGACGCTGGTCGAGTTCTGCGCCGAAGTGCGGGGGCCGGAAGCGCTCCGCGAGCTCTACCTCATGACGATCGCGGACGTGACCACGACGAGCCCGACGTCGATGACCGGCTGGAAGCGGCGCATGCTCGATGCGCTCTTCGTCGCGTCCGATCGCTACATGGCCGGCTCGCGCGCCACGCACGCGAACCGACTCGAAGCACGACAATCCGTGCTCGCCCTCTGGCCCGAGCAGCGCGACCGCTCCTTCATCGAGCACTTCTTGAACGGACTTCCCGAGCGTTACCTCGTCGCGAACTCGCCCCATGTCGTCGTCGATCACGCGCTCTTCGCCGAACGCGCTCAGGCGCAGCCGTCGAGCATGCGGCTCGTCCCGAAGAGCGACCCGAACCTCGAGCTCTGGGTCGTCGCCGACGATCGCCCCGGCCTCCTCGCGATGATCACCGCCACGCTCGCCAATGCGAAGCTCGGCGTCTTGAGCGCCGAGGTCTACTCGTGGCTCGGCCAGGACGGGCAGAGTCGTTCGCTCGACATCTTCTGCCTCACCGGCACGAGCGACTCGAACCACGCCGCTCGCCTCTTGCCCACGCTCGAAAAGAACCTCGCGAAGCTCATCGCCGGCGACCTCGATGCCGTCGAGCTGGCGACCGGCTCTTCTTCACGAGGCCGCACCAGCTGGCGCCCGACGCCGCCCGTCGCCACCAAGGTGAACCTCGACAACCACTCCGCGACGAACCACACCGTCATCGAAGTGATCACCCGCGACCGCCCCGCCCTCCTTTTCTCGCTCTCCAACACCATTCAGCTCTGCGAGCTGTCGATCTGGTTCGCCAAGATCAACACCGAGGGCGAACGCGTCGCCGACGTCTTTTATGTCTCCGACGCCGACGGCGGCAAGATCACCGACGTCGACAAGCTCGAGCAATTGAGTCAGCGAATTTTGACGACGATCGCGCGGCTGGAAGCGGTCTGAACGGAAGGGGCGCGCCCGGATTGCGAGTCGGTCCTCGTGCGGTGACTTGGATCGTCAGAGGTTCTCCGCCTCGTCCTTCGCGATGTCCGTGTCGAGCTTCTTCGCCGCGCCGTCCGGCACGTCGTACCACTGCTTCGCCCACTCGCCCCACGACAGCGCAAACGGCTCCGGCCAGGTTTCGGTGCGCCAGAAACCCGAGCGCAGAAAGGCTTTGGAACAGTGGAAGAAGCATCGCTCGATGTGAACACGCATGGCGAGAAGCGCGTCCTTGCCGCGCGCCGAAAATTTCCGCAGCAGGGTAGGGTCGCGCGTTAGTTCGACGCGACCATCGACGCGGAACGTTTCGGTAGAACCGGGAATGACGAAGATGATCCCGACATGCGGGTTGTCGATCATGTTCGACAGCCCGTAGGCCAGGCCGTTGCCAGGGCGCTCCGGAATCAGCAACGTGCGATCGTCGACGATCGAAACGATGCCGGCTCCGTTTCCTTTCGGTGAAACCGTGACGCGACCGTCCGGGCTCGCCGTTGCGACGAAGAGCAACGGGGCGCGCGAAATGAATTCGCGTTCGAGTCGGCCGAGGCGGTCGACGACCTTCGCCTTCGTCGATGCCTTTGCATCCGCGACGACGGCGCGGAGGTCGTCGTGGCTCCGAATTGCGAATGGATCGCCGGCCTGGCGCCACATGAACACCGCTGTGTCGGGACACCCCGTTCGAAACTCCCACGACGCGCGGATCCCCTCCGGCGCTTCGCCGCGAGGAAGGACCTCGAACCCGAAGCGCGGAAAGAAGTCGCGCGCCGTCGTCGTGAGCAGATATATCCCCGTGATCCCAGCGTGCTGCGGGAGCGAGAGCACGTGCTCGACGAGCGTTCTTGCAATTCCGTTACCGCGGTGCCGCGGTCCTACGACGAGGCTCCGGAGCAGCCCGTGCGAGCCGTGTATCTCGACGCCGCAGCACCCCACGATCTCGTCGCCGACGCGAGCGACCACGAACGCGCTCGGGTTCTCCTGGACGCCCACGGTCGGCAAGTTTGCGGCATCGAGCAGCCCGAACACGCTGGAGACGTCGGCTGGTTCGAGCGGACTCAGGTTCACCGTGTGCATCGGTAGCGACGCCTCCTCTCGCCGAAGGGTTACCTCGTGTCGTTCTCCTTCGCAAATCGCTCGAGCACTCGGCGGATCGCGCGATTTCCGAAGCCTTCTAGGGGTGCGCTCAGGGTGCGAACTTTAGGGCGTCTTCCGCCCGTTTTTCGCCTCTGTATGCTCCTCAGGCTCGAGAGCATTTCATGAATATCCGGCTCCTCATCGACTGCATCATGCAGCAGACCACGGTCCTCATCGGGCAATTGTCGACTGCGGCGGGGGTGCGGGCGCCGCTCGCCAAGGTCGCCGACCAAGTCTTCTTGGATCTCGCGCGCGAGCTCGACGCGCAGGGCGTCGCGCAGCGGGTCGCGGCGGACATGTTCGGCCTCGCGCTCCGGAGCTATCAAAAAAAGGTCCAGCGCCTCACCGAGTCCGCGAGCGTCCCGGACAAGACATTGTGGCAAGCAGTGCTCGAATACGTCGGGCACGAGGGGCGCGCGCGCCGAGCGGACGTGCTCAAGCGCTTCGCGGCGGACGGCGAACGCGAAGTGGGCTCTGTATTGAACGACCTGGTCGGCTCGGGCCTCGTCTATCAAACCGGGCACGGCGGCGAAGCGCTCTACGGCATCACCAGCGACGCCGATCTCGCGTACCTCGTCAAAGCGAACGAAGCGGAGTCTGCGCTGCCGGTAGTGTGGACCACCGCGCACCGCCATCCGGGCGCGACGCTCCGAACCCTCGTCGAACGGCTCGGCCTCGACGCGTCGCTCGTCGAGCGAGCGACCGAGACGCTCATCGCGGAAGGAAAACTAGTGCGCGACGGCGCGGGCGCCGAGGGCGCGCTTCGCGCCGTCGATCTGTTCGTCCCGGTCGGCGCGGAGCTCGGCTGGGAAGTGGCCGTCTTCGATCATTTCCGCGCCGTGGTGAACGCCATCGCCGCCAAGGTGCGCCGCGGTCAGCCGCGTTCCGCGACGAACGACGTGGTCGGAGGCGCGACGCTCGGGTTCGACATTCACGACGCGCATCCGTTCGCCGCGCGCGTGGAACGACTCCTGGAAGACGTACGGCGCGACGTCGGCGCGCTGTGGGCCGACGTCGAGTCGTACAACGCCGAGCACCGTGACGAAATGCCGGGACGTCGTCGCGTGTTTTTCTATTTCGGACAATACATCGAAGACGGGGAGCTCGCGGGAACTCCGATGGGAGAAAAGACATGAACACGAAGCTTAATTTTTTGCCGGTGCGCCTTTGTTTCTTCGCACTCGCCCTGACGGCCATGGCCGCGTCGTGCAGCACGAACTCCGGGCTAGAAGGCACGAACACCAACTGGGTCACGTGCTCGACGGATTCGGAATGCATCGCGGTCCAAAGTGGCGCGACGTGCGTGAACGGCGTTTGCAAGACCGCAGACGGCGGCGTCGTGTCGAACAAGGGCAGTGGCTTGTCGGCGTGCACCTGGTCGCCCGAGCTCGACGGCGACGCTTCGTCGCGTGCGACTTGCCACGCGGCCCGCGCCTTCATTGCGTGCAATCTGCCAGGCGACGTCTTTGAATCGTGTGAAACGGACGGGACGCCGCATTGTTCGGGTTCCGGGAACGCACCCTGTAACGACGTATGCGGCGCGAGCGAGTACGTCGCTTCGTGCGGCGGCGTGGGGCCGGGACCCATTCCGGATCCGCCTGCCGGTTGTCACTCGGTAGGCGCCGGTCCGGCGGGTATCGCTTACTACTGCTGCCCCTGCGGCTCGTGACGCAGCCCTGATTCGCAATCGGCGAACGGCGTGAGCTTTCGAGGCAAAGCGAGATCGCGCGCCAGCACGAATCGACAACCGGGAGCAAAGATCGACAAGAAGGCCGCCCGTTGGAGGGACTATCTCGGCTTCCAAGATGACGACTCCCTCCGAGAACAAAGCCATGGTCCTCGAGGCCTTTGATGCGCTTTTCAACAAGCGAGACTACGAGGCCGCAGCGCGATTCTGGTCGCCAAATTACATCCAACATAGCGCGCACATTGCTCCGGGAAGAGATGGGCTCTTCAATCTCGTCAGAGCGGCACCCCGCGAATTGCGGTACGAGAACGCCGTCGCCGTCGCCGAAGGCGAGTACGTCTTGCTTCACGGCCGCTTTACCGGCAACGGGAGGCCCCGCGCTTGGATCGCCGCGGACATCGTGAGAATCGCGAACGGCGTTCTTGTCGAGCACTGGGATGTGCTGCAAGACGAAGCGACCAAGGAAGAGTCAAAGAGCGGGCTACCGATGTTTGGGGACCGCTTCCCGCCCCCGGGCACCCCCGCAGCGTAGTTTTGACGCCAGTTCCCGGAGGTTTCACGTCGGTCAACGCGCCGTCCACGTAGCTTCCCCCAACGACAGGGCTGGCACGACCCTTTTGTCGAGGAGGTTCCCAATGACGGAAGTTCACCACGAACTGACTGCCGCCGACCGAGCGGCCATGACGAGCCTGCGAGCGATGCTTGCCGCCAACCCGACGGCAATCACGCGTGCGTCGTACGATGCCCTCTTCGAGCGAGTGCCGCCCCCGGACGGCGTCGAATACTCCGAATCGCAGGTTGGAGGCGTGCGCGGAGTCTGGTGCCTTCCGACGTCCCATCGGGCCGGGATCGCGATGCTTTACCTCCACGGCGGCGGCTTCGTCTTCGGCACCGCCCGGGCGTATCGACACTTCGTCGGGCATATCGCCGCGCGATCCGGCGTGCCCGCGTTCGTCGCGGACTATCGCCTCGCTCCGGAGCACCCGTTCCCTGCCGCACTCGACGATGCCGGAGCCGCTTATCGCAGCCTCGCGGGCCAGCTTGGCGCGGAACACGTGGCGCTCGTCGGAGACTCTGCAGGAGGAGGGCTTGCACTCACGCTCCTCCAAGAGGAAGCCGACGCGCGCTGCGGTGTGCTGCTGTCCCCCTGGACGGATCTCGCGCTCACTGGAGAGAGCATGGAAAGCAAAGCCGACGACGACCCGTTCATGACGCGAGCGGGCCTCGAAGCGGGCGCCCGTCAATACCTCGGCGACCACGATCGCCGGGACCCGCGCGCATCCCCGCTCTATGGGCCGCCACGCGGAGCTCGCATCCAGATTCACGTGGGGACCGCGGAGATCCTCCTCGACGATTCGCTCCGGCTAGGACGTCAGGATGGCGTCGAGGTGCACACGTGGGAGGGCATGCCCCACGTCTTCCCGAGCAGCATCGGCCTTTTCGAGGCTGCGCGAGCTGCCCTGGATCTGATCTCCGCATTCCTGCGCGCGCAGCTCGCACCCGACGCGATCTGAATCGAACGCGCAACTCGGGACGAGGAGGGTGCGACGCGTCGGCCGGCGTTGCGGTTGACGAGGCAGCCTGACGGCGAGTCGAGTCGTCGTGACAGCAAGAATCGACAACCCGCGGCACACCACGACAAGATCGGGGCGCGCGGCGTCGGTATGCCATCGCAACGACGCGGGAGCTTCTCCAGAAGTCGCCGCGAACACCCAAAGAAGGAGAAGGCTATGATTAAGCCGAGCATTGTCTTCGCTCACGGTATCTGGGCCGATGGCACTTGTTTCCAAAAGTTGATCCCGACGCTGCGGGCGGAGGGTCATGACGTGATGGCTGCGCAGTACGGCCTGGACACGCTGAAAGGCGACGTCGACGCGACCACCCGCACGTTCGGGCGAGTCAGAGCTCCAATCGTTCTTGTCGGCCATTCGTATGGTGGCACCGTCATCACGCACGCCGGCGTGGACCCCCGCGTCGCTGCTCTAGTCTACATCGCGGCCTTGGGTCCGGATGAGACCGAGACGTCTCAAGGCCAACAGGACAAATTCCCCAAGACGGACGTCTTCAAGTACGTGGAAGTCGCGGACGGCCGCGTCTGGATGCGTCCGGACGGCGTGTCGTGCTTCGCTGGCGACCTGTCTCCCGACGAGCAGGGGGTCGTCTATGCGACCCACTTCGCGCCGGCCCTCGATCTGTTCAACCAGAAGCACGACGGCATCGCCTGGCGGTCGAAACCGAGCTGGTCCATCGTGGCGACCGGGGATCGCACCGTCCATCCCGACCTCGAACGTTCCGCCGCGAAGCGCATGGGCGCAAAGACCGTCGAGTTGAAGAGCAGCCACGTCCCGATGCTCTCCCAGCCGCGCGACGTGCTCGACGTGATCCGCAGCGCCGCCGCCACGGTCGCCGCGAAGTAAGGATCGAATCGACCCCCTTTACCCGAAGAAATCGCGACTACTTGGAGTGTTCCCGGCGCCATCGACCCGGGGTCAGGCCGACGACGCGGTGGAACGTCCGCGTGAACGCTGCTTGGTCACTGAAGCCGCATTGGTCGGCGACGTCGGCGAGCGGGGTATCCTTCACGGCGAGAATCTCCTGGGCGCGCTGGATGCGGTGCTCCGTCAACCAGCGGTGGCAGGGGACGCCGAAGCTCGCCTTGAAGGCGCGCGCGAAGTGGCTCACCGATAGACCGCACGCGCGCGCGAGGTCCGCCAGACGGAGCTGGCCGTCGAGGTTCGCGCGCAGGAGCTCCGTGGCGCGCTGCCGTTGCCAGTTCGCGAGCCCGCCGCTCGAGGCCGTGCGCCTCTGCTTCGTCGCGCCGTAACGCTGGACGAGGTGCGCGCCGAGGATGAGCTCGAGCCGGTCCAGGGCGAGCGCGTCCGCTTCGGAAGCGCGCCCGAGGAACGGCAAGACGTTCTTCGCTATTTGTGCGAGCACGATGTCGTCCTTGGCGACGACGGGTCGAACGCCGCCGACGCGCTCGTACCCCAGCTCGGCCGCCGTCTCGTCGATGGCGTCGTAGCGGACGTGGAAGTGTACGTAGTCGATGCCGGCCGCCCCCCACGTCGCGGGCTCAGTCGCGAGGTCGATCACATTCGCGCGAAACGCGGGGATCGGACCTGTCGGGACCGTCGCGCCGTCGACCCACAGCCGGTAGCCCCGCGTGGCCACGGGCTGCATGAAGACCGAGACGAGCACGGCTGGAACGCTCGACGACTTGCGGACCGGCTCGAGCAACGTGCCCGTCGTCTCGACGCGGACGACCGAGAAGCGATCTGCGTAGCGATGCGTCCTCAGCGTCGACGACTCGTCGAGGCGCATCGCGTTCGTCCATGGCTCCAGGCTGGCGTCGGCCACGCCGCGAAGGTAACAGGTGTGTGCGTCCCGCGAAACCGCGCGACGGGAAACGGTGTCGCCATGAAGGTCGCTTCCGAGGAGCCGCTCACGACGCACGTCCGCCTCGACGCGTCGAGCTGCTTCAAGGAGTATCGCGGCGACGACCGTTTCTCCATCACGCGAGTTCAGTCAACGTGCCCGCTGCCCGAGCCGATCCGTAAATCCGCGAGCGTCGCGGCCCTGCTCGTCTCCGTGTCGATCCGACCTCTTGCAGCGAGGGACTACCGCCTTTGGGTCGATGAAAGGGTCGTCCCAACGCGCGCGATCCCCGCCTTTCGGGCGAACGTCGTCGACTTTGCGACGACGCCCGCGTGTTGGGCGGGCGCGGGGTTCGACTATGTCCACTTCCAGGTCCGGCGCGCGACAATCGACGATGTGGCCACGAGCCTCGGATACGAGCCTGTCGGTGGCTTCCGACTGTCCGTGCTCGAGGACGACATCGTCCTGGCCCAAATGACGAAGAGCGTTCTTCCGATTCTCGGCTACCCGCGCCGCGCGTCGAACCTCGCCTTCGACCATCTGGAGCTGCTTCTCGGCGCGCACCTCGTTCAGCGTTACGGCGCAACCCGGCGTCGCCGCGCGGAAGTCCGCGGCGGTCTGGCCGAATGGCAGAAGATCCGCGCTACCGAGCTTCTCCGTGAAAACCTCGATGGAAGCGTTCGGCTCGCGGACCTCGCGCGGGAGTGCGACCTCTCCGTCAGCCACTTCGCGAGGTCGTTCAAGGCGAGCCTCGGCGTCACGTCGCACGCGTGGCTGACCGACCTCCGAATCGAGCGCACCAAAGAGCTGCTCGGGACGACACTGCCGCTCGCCGTCGTCGCGTCGCAGTGCGGGTTCGGCGACCAGGCGGCGTTCACTCGAACCTTCCACCGAGTCGTCGGCGTGCCGCCGGGGCGGTGGCGTCGCGAGCATCGCGTGAAGCGCTAGGAACCGACAGACGCGGCACGCCCGCGCACCCGCGACGTATCGGCCCACGTCGCAGTTGACGTGGCGTTGACGGCAATTCGCTGTGGGTTCAACGGCGGTCAAGCGTTGACGCGCGTAAGGTCGCGCGAAGCGTCCGTCGCAAGGGAGAGAAGCGATGTCCGAAGCAAAGGGTGTTCTCGCGATCAACGGGGTCAAGGAATACGGATATTTCGTGGGCGGTGAGTGGCGGCCCGCCGACGGGAACAAGCTGTTCGATGTGTATCAGCCGTATGATCGCGCCCTCTATGCGCGCGTCGCGAGCGGTGGTCGCGCTGAAGCCAAGATCGCCGTCGATGCCGCCGCCCAGGCCTTTCCGGCGTGGTCACGGACGACGCCCGCCGAGCGCGCCAAGCTGTTCTTCAACGCGGCCGAGATCGTCAAGCGGCGCCGGGCCGAAATCGCCCAGATCCTCGCGATGGAAACCGGTAGCACCATTTCTTTCGCTACCTTCCAGCAGGACCTCGTCGCTGCCACCATCGAGCAAGCTGCGGGTTGGATGTACCTCCCGAAGGGCGAGGTTCTCGAGAGCAATATCGCTGGCGCCCACTCCATCGGGGTACGGCGACCGCTCGGTGTGGTGGCGAGCTTCACACCTTGGAATGGGGCCAATGTGCTCTCCTGGCGTGCCGTCATTTCGCCCGTCGCCGCCGGCAACACCGTCGTCGTGAAACCCTCCGAGTTCGCTCCCATCTCGGCGGGACTCGTCCTCGCGCAAATCGCGGAGGAGGCCGGCTTCCCGAAGGGCGTCATCAACGTCGTGACACATGCTCCCGGCGCGGCCGCCGAGATTGCAGACGTGTTTTTCGAAAGCCCCGAAGTGCGCGTCATCAACCTGATCGGCGGCGTGAAGACCGCTCGCATGCTGGCGAAGCGAGCGGGTGAGACGCTCAAGCGGACCACCATGGAACTCGGCGGCTACAATCCCATGATCATTCTCGACGACGTCGACGTGGACTATGCGGTCCGCACCGCGACGTTCGGTTCGTTCTTCCATCAAGGTCAGATCTGCCTCAACACCCGTCGCATCATCGTGCAGCGTAAGATCGCGGGAGAATTCCTGGAAAAGTTCGTGGCGCGCACCAAGACGCTGCGCTCCGGCGATCCTCAGGATCACCGAACCATCATCGGACCATTGATCACGCCAGCCGCGGTGAAGCTGGTCGATGATCGCGTGAAGGAGGCCGTCTCCAAGGGCGCGACGCTTCACACGGGCGGGGTCTTCGAGGGCCAGATCTACCAACCGACGATCTTGAGCAATGTCCCGCTCGACGCAGCCGTCGCGAACGAAGAAACCTTCGGTCCGGTCGTCGTCGTCGAAGTAGTCGACACTGCCGAAAAAGCGGTCGAAGCCGCCAATCGCACGATGTACGGCCTCACCTCGTCCATCCTTTCCGGCGACACCTACAAGGCATTCGAGCTGGCGCCGAGAGTGCTGGCCGGCATCGTCAACATCAACTCGCCCACGGTGAACGACGAAATCCACGCGCCGATGGGCGGAGTGCGAGACAGCGGCTGGGGTCGTACCGGGCCGGATAGCCTGAAGGAGTTCCAGGACGTCATCTGGATCAACTCACACAGCGGCCAACGGCAGTACCCGTTCTGAACAATCGAGGCCCCACGCAATACGACAAGAAAGGGTCCAAATGTCGAGCGATTCCATTGAAACGTCGCAGGTCATGCCATTCAAAGACTCCTACGACTACATTGTCGTCGGGGCCGGTGCCTCCGGTTCCGTGCTCGCCGCTGAACTCTCGAAGACGGGCGCAGAGGTATTGTTGGTCGAGTCGGGTGGCGCAGATGAAGCCGCGACGATCAGCAATCCCAGTATCTGGTTTTACAACGTCGGCGGCCCCATCGACTGGAATCTGCCGATTGCTCCCGTTCCGCAACTGAACGACCGCAAGTTCAACATGGCTCTCGGCCATGTCTTGGGTGGGGGAAGTTCCATCAATGCAATGGTGTGGTCGCGTGGTATGGAGCGTGACTACGACCGCTGGGAAGCCGAGGGGGCAGCAGGTTGGGGTTTCAAGGATGTGCTTCCGACGTTCAAGGCACAGGAGGACTGGGAAGGGGGCGAAAATGTGTGGCGCGGTGCCGGCGGCCCCGTTCATGTTCGCAAGCCGCGTGATCCCCACCCTACCGCTCCCGCGTTCCTCGAAGCGGCGCAACAGATGGGGTTCCGCATCATCGATGACCTGAACGGCCCGATGCGGGCCGGAGCAGGCTACATCAACATGAACATCGCTCCGGACGGTACCCGGGTCAGCGCCGCGCGCGCGTTCCTGCGACCGAACCTAGGTCGCTCGAACCTCAAGCTGTTGCTCAACGCGAGCGTAACGAAGGTCCTCTTCGACGGCGATCGCGCCACCGGCGTGCATCTGGTAACGAGCAACGGCGAGCGAAATATCCGCGCCACGCGAGAAGTGGTTCTATCGGCCGGGACGATTCACAGCGCGAAGCTCCTAATGCTGTCGGGTGTGGGCGACGCAGATCAGCTCCGCAAGATGGGACTCGCCGCGGTCGTCAATCTCCGCGGCGTCGGACAGAACCTGCAGGACCACGTCCTCGTCTCCGGCCTGGTTTACACGTACAAGGGCAAGATGCCGGACCGACCGGTGGACAGTAATGCCGTCGAAGCGGAGGTCTATTCGTCGAGTGGCCTTTCGAGCCATCCCGCGGACATCAATCTGGTGTTGGAGCAACTGCCGATAGCGACGCCGGAAGCCAGTGCCCGGTTCGGCACACTCCCGAAGGAAGGCTTCACGATCGCGCCGGCGCTGATCCAACCAACGAGCCGCGGCCGGGTGCGCCTCGCGAGCGCCGATTGGCGAGCTGCTCCGATCATCGAGGCCAACCACCTCGGTACCGACCATGATCTGGCGGCGATCGTGCGAGCGATCGAGCTCGCGCGGGAGCTGGGTCGTCAAGCAGCCCTCGACGGTGTTCGTGAAGCCGAGGTGATTCCGGGTCCGAACGCTACGAGCCGGCAAGACCTGGTGGAGCTCGCGCGGACCGGGTCCGCCAGCTTTGGACACGCAGTCGGCACCGCCAAGATCGGTGTCGACTCGGATGCGGTGGTAGATAGCAAGCTTCGCGTCCACGGCGTGCGGGGACTGCGCGTGGCGGACGCATCCGTGATGCCGACCATCGTGTGCGGCCCCACCAACGCTCCGTCCTTCATGATCGGCGGTCGAGCGGCCGAGCTGATCACGGGTGCCAGCTGACAGAGACAAGCGCGCAGCGATGGAACGCACTCGATGGATCGTGGTGGGCGTGGACTTCAGCGACGGGTCCATCCGGGCGCTCGAGTACGCGCTCACGCACGCGAGCACGGTGAGTGCGAATGTCGCGTGCGTCCACGCCTACGAGGACGCCCCAGAGACGCCAGCATTCCATGACCCGTCGCAAGCGATACGCGAACGGCTCGCAGGGGTGATCGCACAATGCAAATCTGCGGAGTCCAGGGTCCACGTCGATCCCATCGTGCGTCGCGGCCCTCCCTGGGAGAAACTCGCGAACGTGGCCACGGAGCTCGGCGCGGAGCTCATCGTGGTCGGCGCGGACGGCCAGCGCGGTGCTTCGAGCGAAGGGTTCCTCGGCACGGTGGCGTACCGGTTGGCCGCGACGTCGCCAAGAGCGGTCGTGGTCGTGCCGGCGAAGCTGCACCGGGGCGACGCAAGTTGATCCATTCGACGTTGAGCAGTGCCCAGGGCCGCTGTAGGGTTGCCGGCGCGACTCGGAAACAATCGTGCTCTCATTTCCGCCCTTCCAACTGGATCTAGACAACGAGCGCCTATGGAAGAACGGAAACGAGTTGAGTCTCCGCCGCAAGCCGTTCGCCATCTTGCGGTATCTCGTGCAGCATCCACGACGCCTCGTCACGCACGCGGAGATCGTCGAGGCCGTGTGGGGCAACATCGCGATGAGCGAGAGTCTGCTCCGTACTCACGTCAGTGAGCTGCGGCGTGTGCTCGGCGAAGGTGCCATCGAGACCCTCCTCGGGCGGGGCTATCGGTTCACGCTGGAGGTGAAGCAGGTGTGGCTCGATGCGTCGTCGCCGGACGACGCGACCAGCACCACCGCAAAAGGCGACGGCGGGGTCGTCGTGGGCCGCGATGACGAGCTTCGATCGCTGCGCGATGCGCTCGAGGCGGCCAAGCACGGGACTCGGAGCACCCTCTTCGTCACGGGCGAAGCAGGCACCGGCAAGACGACGCTGGTCGATGCGTTCCTCGAACGGGCAAACGCTTCGGGGCCCGTGCTCGTCGGGTTCGGGGCGTGCGTCGAGCAGTACGGCAGTGGGCAGACGTACCTTCCCGTTCTGGACGCCATCGGTGGGCTCTGCAGGGGGCGGGGTGCGGAGCGTGTGATCGACGTGTTCGCGAGGCACGCGCCAGCGTGGCTGGTGCAGACGCCGGGCGTCGTTCGCCCGGATCGTCTCGACGATCTGCAGCGGCGCGCGGCGGGTGCGACGCAGGCACGCATGGTTTGCGAGCTGGCCGACGCCGCGGAAGCGTTGAGTGTCGATGCGCCCCTCATCGTCGTCTTCGAGGACATGCAATGGATCGACCCGTCGACGGCGGAGCTCCTTGCATTCCTCAGCAGCCGGCGCGAACCGGCGCAGCTGCTGATCGTGGGCACGTTTCGACCCGAGGAGGCCCCACGTGGCCATCCGCTCACGAGGGTCATGGGAGAGCTGGTCGCGCATCGGCGCGCAACATCGATCGCACTCGAGGGTCTCGGCTCCGACGCGATCGCTGCGTATCTGTCGAAGCGATTTCCAGGGCACACTTTCCCGCGGGAGCTAGCGCGCACGCTGGAACGATCGACGGCCGGCAATCCCCTGTTCCTCACGACGCTCGTGGACGACCTGACGAGCCAGGGGCTCATCCGCGAGCGGGAGGGTCACTGGGAGCTCTTGACCGACGTCGAGGATGTGGCCGCCCGCCGCCCCGACAGCATCCGGCGTCTCATCGATACACAGATCGATCGACTCGGCGCCGTCGAGCAGCGCATCGTCGAAGTAGCGGGAGTGGCGGGAATGACGTTCACGGCGGGCGTCGTGGCGAACGCGTTGGACGCAGACGCGGACGGCGTGGACTCGGCGTGTGAGTCGCTCGCCAACGAGCGCAGATTGCTTCAATACGTCCGTGCGGAAACCTGGCCCGACGGCACCATCCAGTCGCGTTACGCCTTCCGGCACGCGCTCTTCCAGCACGCTGCCCTCGCGCGGAGCACGTCGGCGACCGCCCGCACGTGGCACCGGAAGATCGCCGAACGCCTGGAAGCCGGCTACCCTGGACACGAAGAGGAGGTCGCAGGCGAGTTGGCGGTGCACTTCGAGCATGGCCGAATGCCGGCCAAGGCCGCGCGCTATCACGTCGTCGCCGGTGAGCGTGCGGCCCGCAGGTGCGGCTACAAAGAAGCTGCCGCGCACCACGAGCGCGCACGCGCCCTGCTGGACGGGACGTCCGAAAGTAGAGATCATGAAGTCCTCGAGCTTCGCGTCTCGCTCAGCCAAGCGTGGAGCGTTTTTCAGGCGAATGGAAATGTGGACGTGGCCGTTCGATTGCTCGAGCGCGCGAAGGAGCTCGCTGGTCGCTTGGAAGACAAGGGTTCGCTGGGCGAAGCTCTCATACGCCTCGGGGCCATACTCATGGTGCAAGGCGACCTTCACGAAGCCAGCGAGCAAGCGCGCGCTCTCGCCCCCGTGTTCGACGATGTCCCCGACGCCGCCGTGCGACTCCTCGCCAAACAAGTCGAGGCAACGACGGTCCTCCTTCGCGGGAACTTCCAAGAAGCTCGTCGATTGCTCGGCGACTTGGGAGTATTCCAGGCGACGGAAGAACCGACGGCGCTCGAAGCCGCGCGCGCGCACCTTCTGGCGTTCTCCATGGGCTCGTTCGCCCTGTGGTTGACGGGTGAACCGGACGGCGCACTGGCCCTGTCCAGGCGGGCGCAGCAAATCGCCGAGCACGCTTACGACCCATCCGAGCACGAACACGCCGCCATGCTGGCGGAAGGAGCTTTGCTCCACGCATGGCGCAGGGAACCGGCAATGGCCTCGGAGCTCGCGAAACGAGCGCTGACCCTTTCGGAGAAGGGCGGCTTTTCCAAGTGGCAGAGCCGATCAGAATTGATTCTGCGCTGGGCCGAGGCGGAGCTCGCTCCGACTCTACCGCGCGACCGCGTCGAAGAGTTCTTGAGCAAGCCCTGGGAGGACGGTTCAGTGGGCCGAACGATGCATGCGATGCTCTACGTCGCGATGTGCGTTCGGGTGGGGCGCCTGGAGCGTGCACTCGAGGTAATCGCGAACATGCTCACCGCGATCGCGCGAACCGACGAGCGATGGCTCGAGCCGGAAATCCACCGCCTACATGGTGAGGCGCTCCGATCGCGCAACGAAGTGGCAGAGGCGGAACGGTCGCTCGTGATGGCCGTCGAGACGGCGAAGGAACAAGGTTCGCGGTCGCTCGAGCTCCGCGCGACTCTCAGCCTCCACGCGCTCGCAGCGGGTCAACGAAAGAGGCGCGCGCGTCAGGATATCGCCCGGTTGCTTTCGGTCATCACGGAAGGACACGACACGGCCGACGTGATCGAGGCTCGAGCGGTCGTCGAACTCGACGCTTAGCGCTTGCTCGTGCGCCAGCCGGCGCTGATCGGCTTCGTCGCGCCGGTCGTGGACGCTATGAGCGAGCGACCGCTGCCGACAGGTTCGAGAGTACACCGAGCTGAGCCAAGATGACCGTTCCTGATGGATAGCAATTGAACGACTGTATCTTGCCGTTCACCAACCGGAAGACGTCACAGCACGGCGCATCCATCCGCTTGCCGGTCGCCGGAATGATCCCCGCCGGCATCGGTAGCGGTCCTTTGTGTGTGCCCTGAAGTGCGAGTTCTACGATGACGGTGTCGCCGACCGTGAAGACCCGATACAGCTCGCGATGCATGTCCGGGAACGCCTTCGCGTAGACCTCGACCGTCTTGCCGAGTCCGGTCGGGCCCTCGGACCCTTGGTACGTGACGCCGATCGACATGTCGGTAAATGTCCCATCCGGCGTGAAGCACGCGACCCAACCCTTGATGTCTGCCTTCTCGGCCATCTGATAAGCGTTGCGAATGATCTGCTCGTTGTTCATGCGAGACTCCTTCTCTTCTTAGCGTCCACACCCACATGTCTTGGATCCGGTTGTACGGAGCCGCTCACGGCGCGACTCAGCCGCCGGGTTTCATGTTCTTGCGCGCCCACTCGGAGAAGGAGGTGAAACCGCCGGGAACGAGAGCATTCGTTGCGGCGATGGCAGTCCGCGCGTCCGGGCCGAAATAGGTATGCGCCTCGAAATACTGGAACATCTCGCGTACCTCCTTGGCGCCGGGGAAGAAGCCGTCATAAACCTCCGGTGCGACCCTTACGACTCCAACGTCGTGTCCCAGCGCATTGAGCGTCGCCACGAAATCGTCCCACGAGTACAGGCCGCCGCAGACGGCGAGGTAGCTACCGTTCGCCAGCTCGGCACCGGCGCCGAACGCGGCGGCCACCGTTCGGCCGAGCTCGGTGATGTCCCCGGCGTGGATGACGCGCGCCGCGGGGTCGATCGGAACCGCCCAACCGCGACGACCGTCGGGCAGAGGCTGCGGTACGAGCCTCAGAAGATTCTGGAAGTAGAACGGCGCCTCGACAAACGTGTAGCGTTCGAAGCCGGCAGACCGGACCACGGCATCCACGTGCGCCTTCATGGTGAAGTGCTGCACCTTCAAACGCCCGCCGCTTATCTTCTCCACGTCGGGCAGCGTGGACCAGATCAGATGCTTCACCCCAGAGGAGCGGGCAGCGTTCACGGCACTGGCGCCGATCTCCTCCTCGCGCTCGCCCTGAGCCGGATCGCCGAAATTGGTGACCAGGAAGGCGCCGTGGGCTCCGTTGAAAAGGGCCTTCAGGCTCGATGGCTCGAGCAGGTCGGCGTTCACGACCTCGATGCCGCGTGCGGTCAGCGCCTTCGCTGCGTCGCTGAACGGGTTGCGACTTCCCACCCTCACCTTGAATTTGCGCGCCGCGACTAGCGCGTCGACCACGCCGCCGCCCTGAGCACCGGTACCCCCAAGCACACCGATAACGGGTTCTGTCATTGTCGTCTCCTCACGAGGAACTTCTCTCGGGTCGGGTGCAGGTCTTCACGCCGAAGGTGATTGCAGCGTCCCAGCAAGCACCTCGCGGAGAGGCTTGGGCGGCCGGCCGCCAAGGCGCTCGACGTCGCCGGTCACGATGTCGAACGCACCCGCCGCGAAGCTCGCCTGGATACTGATGACGGTGGTGACGACCGCCGCCGGCAGACCCGCCTTCGTCAGTCCGGCGCGCAGTTGCTCTTCCGTGATGGCAAGGAACGCGAGCGGTCTGCCGGCGATTTCGGCGACGAGGGCTGCGCGCTCTACACCCGACAGGCGCTCGGGGCCGGTAGCGTTGTAGGTCGCGCCTGCGTGGCCGTCGCCGGTCAGTATTCCCGCTGCGGCGGCCGCAACGTCACCGCGCGCAACGAAAGCCACGCGGTTCTCGGCAAGCCCAGTGAGCACGCCCTGAACCAGCGACGCCTGCGCCTGTTGCACGAAACTTTCGGCATAAAAGTTCATGCGCAAGATGGTCCATGCTGGGGCCGTTGCGATGAGATGCTGCTCGCCCTGCCAATACGGGGCGCCGAGCACCGGCTCCTCCGACTGCCGCGCGCCCGCGGCCGACATGAAAACGACTTGCTCGACGCCTGCCCTCACGGCCGCATCGATGGCAGCGAGGTTCTGCGCCCCGCGCTTTCCTGGTTGCGGATCCAGAGTCGGGATGATGAGCAGACGATCGAGACCCGCATAGGCCTTCGCAAGACTGTCGGGGCGGTTGTAGTCCCCGAATCGTGCCTGAGCCGGTCCAGAGACGGTTTCGGGCGTGCGCGTGATCGCCGCTATCTCGTGCCCATCGGAACGCTGGAGCAGTTCCGAAACGACGGCCCTTCCCAAATGTCCGCTGGCGCCACTCACACCGATTTTCATGTCGACCTCCAATACTTTCTCTAACGAACCAATTTCTCGCGCGCCGAGATAGGCCTCGGTTCACCAGACCTTCATGCCGCCATCGACCACGATGTCCACACCGGTCACGTACGAGCTGTCTCCAGAGGCGAGGAACAGCGCAACGCTCGCCACCTCCTCCGGTCGGCCCAGACGACCTAGGAGAGTTTTGCCGAGCATATAGCCTGCCCATTCGGGATCCTTCAGCTGTTCCCAGGTCTGGTTGGTTTCGATCACGCCTGGCGAAATCGAGTTGGCCCGAATCCCATGCTCTCGCCCCTCCATGGCCAGCTGTCGCGTCATCCCGATGATCCCAGCCTTCGCCGTCGTGTGGGCCAGCGATCCGAGGTTCTTGAAGCTCATCAATGCCGTGAGCGAAGCGGTGTTCACGACGACGCCGCGGCTGCTCTTGAGGTGAGGCCACGCCGCCCGCGTGAGGTAGAAGACCAGATCGACCTCTTCCCGACGATTGCGGTCCCACTCTTCGTCGGTGATGTCCTCGAGCCAATTGAAGTACGCCATGGCCGCATTGTTGAAGAGCACGTCGACACGGCCGAACGTGCGCACCGCAAAGTCGACGAGCGCCTGGCATTCAGCCGCGTTGCTGAGACGGCAGGGCTGTAACGACTCCATCGTTCCGCCCTCCCGTCGAACGATTTGAACGGTCGCCTCTGCAGATTCGACGTTCAGATCGCAGCCAACGACCGACGCCCCCTCGCGAGCAAAGGCCGAGGCCGCTGCACGGCCCATGCTCCCGCCGGTGCCGGTAATGACGCAGACTTTCCCCGACAACCTAGGTGACATTGCGATTCCTCCGCGGTCTTCGTGGCTTTCCTGGTTGCACCGGCTACACGCCCACTTCGGACGTCACCTTCGGAACTTCGGCGAAGTACCAATAGATGACCTCGCGCGCCTTGTCGGCGAGGGGCGAGCTCCAATCGCGGAAGAGTTCCGTCGTAACGGCGAGCGCAGTGTTCGGCACCGCCCCGGCGTGCGACAACCTTTCGATCGCCGTCCGGTGCGCCACCTGGGACCTCCCACCGACTGCGTCCGTGACGAACATCACGTCGAAGCCATCCTTCAGGGCTTGGACCACGGCGAACGTGAGGCAGATTTCAGTATGAAGGCCGCCGATGATCAGCCGCTTCCGTCCCGTTTTCTTCACGGCCCCACTGAAGGCGTGGTCCTCGAACGCGTTCATCGAGGTCCGGTCGATCGGCCCGATGCCGGAGAGCTCTGCTGCGATAGAGGGGACCGTGGGCGAGTTGATCTTGTAGGCCACCCCGACGGTAGAAAGGACGATCGGCATGCCGAACGCCGTGGCGGTCCTGGCCAGGAGCCGGACATTGAGGTCGGCCAGGGCCGCATTCGTCTCCGAGCGAATGCTGTCGAACATCTCTTTCTGGTAGTCGATGAGCACCAGCGCACAGTCCTGATAGGTCCAGACACCCAGCTCTTTGTTCATGATCGGCCTTCTTGTTTCCTAGACACCGTCGGCGCGCCACTTCACGCAGTCACGTGACCGAGCACGCTATTCAGGCTCATTTTCTTGTTTTTCTGGCGGTATGAAGGCGCGTCACGACGGTTCGTCGCTCCTTCGATGCCTCGGACACTAAGCGTGGCGCGAGTTGACGTCGGTCGAACGTGCGCCAAATAGTCGCCAACGCGGCTCCCCCTGCGCAGTTCGCCGAAACCCGCGCCATACTCGAGTCCGAAGGAGGCCTCTCATGAGCAAGCACGTCACAATCTCCCCCGAAGAAGCCGCGGATCGCCTCGCCATCCGAGAGCTCGTCGAGGCCTACGCACACTGCGCCGACCGGCGCGATGCGAAGGGTCAGATGGCTCTCTTCACCGACGACACGCTCTTCGTCGTGTATATGGACGCGAAGGCTCCGGAGCCGACACAAGAGCTTCGCGGGCGTGAATCACTCGCTCCCGTGTTCGCCGACCTGAACAAGTACGCCGCGACGTTACACTTGCTGGGGCAAAGCACGCTCCTCACGTTGTCGAACGATCGCGCGACCGGCGAGGTCTATTGCATGCCCCACCATCTCAGCGTCGATGGTACGAAGCGAAGCCTGATGGTCGCCGCCCTTCGCTACGCGGACACGTACGTGAAGCAGGACGGCGTGTGGCTGTATGCCGAGCGCCGGCTCTACGTCGACTGGATCGAGGAACGCGCCCTGTCATGACCGCGCCGCGTCGATTGGCGAGAGACGTCGAACCGATCGAGATCCATCACCTTCGTCCAGGCGACCACGAAGTCGCGGACGAACGTCTCCTTCGCGTCGGAGCTTCCGTAGACTTCCGAAAGCGCGCGGAGCTGCGCGTTCGAGCCGAAGACGAGATCGACTCGCGTACCGGTCCATTTCACCTCGCCGGTCTTCCGATCGCGTCCCTCGAACACGTCCTTCGCCGAAGACACGGCTTTCCACTCCGTGCCCATGTCGAGCAGGTTCACGAAGAAGTCGTTGGTCAGCGCCTCCGGTTTGCTCGTGAAGACGCCGTGCTTGGACGATCCGGCGTTGGCTCCGAGCACACGCAGACCCCCGACGAGCACCGTCATCTCGGGCGCGGTCAGCGTCAGGAGCTGCGCCTTGTCGATCAAGAGCGCTTCGGATGGCACGCTGTACGTGGCCTTCTGGTAGTTGCGGAACCCGTCGGCGATGGGCTCGAGTACGGCGAACGACGCGGCGTCGGTCTGCTCCGGCGTCGCATCGGAGCGCCCCGGCGTGAACGGAACCGTCACTGCGTGCCCGGCGTTCTTCGCCGCCTGCTCGATGCCCGCGGCGCCGCCGAGTACGATCAGATCGGCGAGCGAAACCTTTTTTCCTCCGGTCGCCGCACCGTTGAACGCGCGCTGGACGGCCTCGAGCGTCGTGAGCACCTTCGTCAGTTCCGCAGGCTGGTTGACCGCCCAGTCCCTTTGCGGCGCGAGACGAATGCGCGCGCCGTTCGCGCCGCCGCGCTTGTCGGAGCCACGGAACGTGGACGCCGACGCCCACGCGGTCGAGACCAGCTGCGAGACGGAGAGCCCCGAGGCCAGGAGCTTGCTCTTCAACGACGCGACGTCCTCGTCGTCGATCAACGGGTGCTCGACCTTGGGGAGCGGGTCTTGCCAGATGAGCTCTTCGCTCGGAACCTCCGGACCGAGGTAGCGCGCACGCGGACCCATGTCGCGGTGCGTGAGCTTGAACCATGCCCGAGCGAACGCGTCGGCGAACTCTTCCGGATGCTCCATGAAGCGTCGCGAGATCTTCTCGTATGCCGGATCGAACCGAAGCGAGAGATCGGTGGTCAGCATGGACGGCGCGATGTGGCCCGCGTGGTGAGCGCGCGGCACCGTGCCCGCTCCGGCATTCCCCTTTGGCTTCCACTGATGCGCGCCGGCGGGGCTCTTCGTCAGCTCCCACTCGAAGCCGAACAGGTGTTTGAAGAAGTCATTGCTCCACTGGGTGGGGGTGGTCGTCCACGTGACCTCGAGGCCGCTCGTGATCGCGTCGACGCCCATGCCGGTGTTGAAACCGCTCTTCCAGCCGAGGCCCATCGCCTCGATGTCGCCCGATTCCGGATCGGCGCCAACGTGCGACGCAGGGCCCGCGCCGTGGGTCTTGCCGAAGGTGTGACCGCCGGCGATCAGCGCGACGGTCTCTTCGTCGTTCATTGCCATCCGGGCGAAGGTCTCGCGGATGTCCTTGGCGGCAGCGACGGGATCCGGATTGCCGTTCGGCCCTTCCGGATTGACGTAGATGAGGCCCATCTGGACGGCCGCTAGCGGGTTCTCGAGCTCGCGTTCGCCGGAGTAGCGCTCGTCGCCGCCGAGCCACGTCTTCTCGGTACCCCAGTGGACGTCTTGATCCGGCTCCCACACGTCCTCGCGCCCGCCCCCGAAGCCGAACGTCTCGAACCCCATCGTCTCGAGAGCAACGTTACCGGCGAGGATGAACAGGTCGGCCCACGAGATCTTTTTCCCGTATTTCTGCTTGATCGGCCAGAGCAGGCGACGTGCCTTGTCCAGGTTGACGTTGTCCGGCCAGCTGCTGAGCGGCGCGAAGCGCTGCTGCCCGCGACCACCACCGCCGCGCCCGTCGCCGACGCGGTACGTGCCCGCGCTGTGCCACGCCATGCGAATGAAGAGCGGGCCGTAGTGACCGAAGTCTGCCGGCCAAAAGTCCTGAGAATCGGTCATCAGCGCCGCGAGATCTTTCTTCAGCCCCGCGAAATCAAGGGTGCAGAACTCCTTGGCGTAGTCGAAGTCGTCGCCCATCGGATTGGACTTGGAGGAATGCTGAGCAAGAAAATCGATCCTGAGCTGGTTCGGCCACCAGTCGCGGTTCGACGTGCCGGCGCCGATGGAGTGATGGAAAGGACACTTCGTTTCGCTCGTCATGGTCATCTCCTGAGTGGCACCCCGGCGTGCTGCCGGGCGTGCACGTCAGTCAGGGTGCGCCCGGGGCCATGATTGGTCCAAGACAATGTTTCTACTACACTGATAGTCCATGGCTATCAGTACCCACGACCTGTCGCCCCGTCAGCTCGAATACGTCGTCGCGGTGGCCGAGACGCTCGGGTTCCACAAGGCGGCCGAGCGCTGCCACGTGTCGCAGCCGACGCTCAGCGCGCAGGTGAAGCAGCTCGAGGACGTGCTCGGCGTCCAGATCTTCGAACGCGATCGCCGGCGGGTCTTGCTCACGGCGGCGGGCGCCATCTTGGTCGCCCACGCGCGCCGGGTGCTCCTCGAGCTCGACGATATGATCGCCGCTGCGAAACAGCTCACCGAGCCGCGTTCGGGCACTTTTCGGATCGGCGTCATCCCGACGATCGCGCCGTATCTTCTGCCGGACGTCGTGCCGGCGGTTCGCAAGCGGTTCCCGAATCTTCAGCTCGTCTTTCGCGAGGAAAAGACCGACGCGGTCGTCGCCGACTTGCGCGAAGGGCGCCTCGACGCAGGCTTGCTCGCGCTCGAAGCCAACATCGGCGAGTGGTCCTCGAGCCGCATCGCGGACGACCCGTTCGTCGTTGCGCTGCCGAAAGGGCACCCCCTTGCGAGGAAAAAGCGCGTCGCTGCGAGCGAGCTGGAGGACGAGAAGGTGCTCCTGCTCGACGAGGGGCACTGCTTTCGCGAGCAGGCGCTTTCGGTCTGCGACCGCGCCGGAACGAGGGAGACCGACGTTCGCGCGACCAGCCTGTCGACGCTCGCGCAGATGGTCTCGTCGGGCTTGGGCATCACACTCCTCCCGCAAATCGCGGTCGCGATCGAAAACCGCCGAGGCCAGCTCGAAGTCCGTGCCTTCACGGCCCCAACGCCGCGTCGAACGATCGCGCTCATCTGGCGCCCGCAGTCGCCGTTCGCCGAGACGTTCCGCGATCTGGCCGACGTGTTCCGCTCCGCCGTTCAGACGCCCCATCGGGCCCGCGACCAATGATCCCCCCGCGCGATCGACCATTGACACGACCGGCCGCCCTCGCAACTATCGCGGCCGTTTCTCGCGCCCCTAGCTCAGCTGGATAGAGCATCGGACTTCGAATCCGAGGGTCGTAGGTTCGAATCCTACGGGGCGCGCCGCAGGGATCGTGCTGGATGGCGTGACCGCCTCGGGCGACGTGATCAGAACAGGGTCGGCTCGGGCAGGCTCCGCGACACGGTCGAGCCGTCTCCGAGCTGGCCGGAGATGTTGAAGCCCCAGCAGACCACCGTTCCGCCCGAAACGAGCGCGCACGCCTGGCCGTTGCCCGCGCTGATGGCCGTCGCACCGCTCACGCCGGGCACCTGAAATGGCGCGTGCTGGTCGACGTTCTGGCCGTTGCCGAGCCCGACGAAGCTGCCCCAGCAAGACACCGTGCCGTTCGACAGAAGCGCACAGGTGTCGTCGTCGCCGCCGACGATGGCCGTCGCATTGGTGAGGCCCAGGACGCGCACCGGTTTCGAGCGCGCGATCGTCGTGCCGTCACCGAGCTGGCCCGAGTCGTTGTCGCCCCAGCATTCCACCGCGCCTCCCGCGATGATGGCGCAGGCGTGCTCCTGGCCGAGCCCGATCGCCGTCGCGCCGCTCAACCCAGATACGGGCACCGGCGAGTTTCGGTTCGTCGTCGTGCCGTCGCCGAGCACGCCGTCGAAGTTGAAGCCCCAGCAGTCGACGGTGCCGTTCGTCAGGAGCGCGCAGGCGTGCAGATCACTCACGCCGATGGCCGATGCGGTGAGCCCGGGGATCACCGTAGGCGAGGTTCGCGGGATGACGTCACCGAGGCCGAGAGTGCCGAGCGCGTTGCTGCCCCAGCACTCGACCGCGCCGGCCGTGTTGAGCGCGCAGCTGAATTCGAAGCCCACGCCGACCGACGACGGCGTCCCGATCAGATTCTGCACGGCCACCGGCGTCGGGAAATCGCTGGTCGAGGTGCTGCCGTTCCCGAGCTCGCCGGACACGTCGTCACCCCAGCAATCGATGCCGCCCGTCTTGAGCAAGATGCAGGCGTGACTTTCTCCGGCGGAGACCGACGCGGCGTTCGTGATGCCGGTCACTTGCTGCGGTACGGTCGAGCCGGTGGTCGTGCCATTTCCGAGGTCGCCTCCACCAGTGTCGCCCGCGCACCAAGTGGTGCCGTTCGCGCGCACGGCGCAGGTGTACGCCTCGCCGCAGCCCACCGCCGTGTTCGTCGGGAAACGAGTGAGCGAGTTGATCAGATTGCACGTCGGGTTGCCCCACCCCGTGACGAGGTCGTAGCCGGTGACGGCCTGGAAACCGGTCGGTCCCGCGCCGGCGATGTTGTCGTTGAACGTGTTGTCGCTCACGTCCTGGAACGTGAGGTCGTGCATCGGCGAGCGAGCGATCGCGTAGAGGGCAGGGTTCGCAAAGCCGATCACCGGCAGGCCGAGGCTCTGAACCTCTTGATTCGCCATCGCCATGAACCCCGCCCACAACGGGGCCGCGACGCTGGTGCCGCCCAGGATGTCGCCCGGGTCGTTCGGCGTATTGTTGCCAAGGCTGGTGCTCGTACCCAAAAAGAACATGTTCGCGGTGACGGCGTCCATCGACACGTCCGGCACGTTGCGATTGTTCGGCGCACCCTTGTTGAGACTCCAGTCCATGTTCGCCTGATTGAAAGGCTGCGGAAAGCTGGTCGTGCCGCCGCCGCTGCCGAACCACGCGCCGCCGCTCCTCAGGTCGCTGCCGCCCACGACGGTGATGCCGTCGGCCGCGTCGAGCTCACCGGTGTTCGTGTAGAAGCCGAGATCGCCGGACACGAGATCGAAGGACTGCCCGGTGAGCTCGAATTCGAAGAGCGATTGCATGACCGCGGGCCCGTCCGCGTTCGGGAAAAACGTCGAGCCGAACGGCGGGAAGATCGACGAGCTCAGCACCTTCGCGACGTCGCCGGTGGCCGTCTTGGTCGTCGCCATGGCGTTCAGAATGCTCGTGAGCAAACCCCCCTCGAACACGACGACCTCGCTCAGCTGCGGCGCCATGGAAATCGCCATTTCCACGTCGAGCGTCGCCTCGGGGTCGGGTGTGCCCGTGGTCGAAACCCCGTCGAGCCCGATACCGCGGGTGGGCACCGGTTTGGTTTGCACCGTCGAGAGCCCGGAGTTGGTTTCGTACGAGGTGATGTCGTTGGGATCGAACGCGCCGATCGCGGCGAGCCCGATGGCCTGCCCGGCGCCGGTCAGATTCTCACAACCGGACACGTAGGAATCGCGGAAGTCGGTTCCCCAGAACGAGCCCTGAAACCCCTGTCCGTAGAAGCCGCGCTTGGCCGCTACGAAGTTGGACAGGCCGTCGACGGCGAGCACCGCCGTGGCCGGCGCGGATGACGTCACGGTGAGCGATGGGTCGCGATCCGGCGCGAAGAACTGAGTGCCGTCCGCGCGCAGGCGATATTCGAGATTCACGAAGAGCGCGCGCTCGAACGCCGACGCGGGGCCCGTCACGTCGACGAGGAGCCGGTTCGGATACGTCTGGGTCACCGAGAGGCCGTTCGCGCCGGCCCACGTCTGGACGTTCGTGTAGTCGCGAGCGAGCGCGCCGTACGTCGATGCGAAGGTGTCGGCGGAGATATACTGCCGGAACGTGGGGCTCTTCGGATCGGAGACCTGTTGTGCTTTGGTCTTCAGCCCGGTCGGGTCGGTCACCGGCAACGCGACCGCCATGCTGAGCACGGTCGACGGCGGGACGGGTCCGACCACGGGTGTGTTCGCGATCTCCGGGGTGAAGTAGCCGCTCAGCGCTTGCGCTCCTTGCTGGCCCGCGGCGGTCGGCGAAAAGCCGCTCTGGTAGTCGACCTCGACGTGATCGGCGAGCACCACGTCGTGCGCAGCGTAGGCACCCACGGCGTGGACGTTGCTCGCGAGCGATAGCGTCCCGTGCGGCACCGCGAACACCGATTGCACCAGGGTGTATGCGCCGATGACCGCGGCGGGCGCCGTGGGGCTGCCGTCGGAACCGGCCACGGAGATGGTCAGTTGATTGGCGTTGAATCCAAGACCCGGCAAGATCGTCGCGGATTGACCGACTACGAATCGGCCGGCCACCTGGATCGTCACGCCGCCGGAGTTGGCCGCGACGTGGGCTTGGTTCGCCAAGGTCACGCTCGCGAACGAATACGCGCCGGGGTTCAAGAGGAGCGTGCCGACGACGTTCAGGGCGCCGTAGGAGCCGGGCGCGAGGTTCGTGATGGTGAACGCCGGCACGGTGACCGCCGCGCCGCCCGACGCCGGGGCCGCGGCGAGCGGCATCGACGGCATCGCCGCACCGGGGAAGGCCGCCTGGGTGTGCAGCACACCGCCGTTGTTCGTGAGCGTCGTGGTCTGCACGTCGCCGACCGACGCGAGCAACCCGAGCGTCACCGACGGCGAGAGCACGTTGTGGGTCGACTGCACCGTCGACAAATTGCCGATCTTGAGCTGCGACCCGAAGCTCGACGGCGCGACCGAGCGCACGCCGATGTCGCCGCCGTTGATGGTGTCGCTCACGCCGAGCGCGACGCTGTGCTCCGCGTACACGGCGAAGTCGGCAATCTTGGGCGCGGTATTGAGCGCGGACGACGCCTTGCCGATCGCCGGCGCATCGCCGGACTCCGGGCTGCTGCCGCAAGCCGACAGCGCGAATGCCGCGCCGAACCAGATCGTGAACGACGTGACCTTCATGAACGCCCTTTCTCGTTGCGGCGCGCCACGAGGCGCACCACATCGGCGGTGTCTCACCGCCGCGGCCGCCCCTCGCAACCTCCGTGCCACGCGAGCGGATGACCGTCGACGTCAAACAGGGCAGAGAAATCGCGAGCAACGGGCGGCCGCGACGGCGCGTGGAGCACGGTCGTGCACATATCGAGTGCGCATGTGCACCGCGCTGCACGAATCGCGTCGAGTGCGGCGCTCACGTCCAGTGAAGTTGATACGTCGCTTCGTCACGCTCGGCGACGTACTTGGAAATCTTCGACGAGTCGAGCCGAACGCCCAGTGCGAGGAACGTCGCGCGCATCGCCGGCACCATCGCGTTCCGAAAATACGTGTGCCGGGTGATGACGAAGCCACGAAGCTCGATGAGCATCTCCTGGGGCCCCACTTGCATCACCTGCACGCTGCCCCCTTGATACTGCCGGTCCCACATCCGGTGCAGCGAACCGAGCTCTGCCCAGACATCGACGCTCGTCTGCCGGTCCTTCTTTGCAGCCGATACGAGCGTTGCCTTCTGGAGGCGATCGCCCACTCCGCTGCCGAGCATCTTCAGCTCGGCGATGCTCAAGTTCAATCGATCGCAAGCAGCGTAGTGCGAGTCGGCGAGCTCGATGGGGACCCAACCGGGACCGACGCTCGAGAGCAGCTGCTCGAGCACCTGCGGCTCGATGAGTTTCGAATATCGTTCGTAGAACCCGGCGTTCTGAATTTGCCCCAGCGACGTCTGGATGAGCACGTTCTTGACGGCGGTGACCGGACGACTATCGGCGGTGTGAGCGAAGACGATCCGCGGCTTCGAATATGCTGGAAGGACGCCGGAGCGCGTTTCGGACACACTTGCAGCTTGGTTCGAAGGCCCCAGCCGATCAAGCTCGAGCGCCAAACCACGGGCGCGACCATGTTGGCACGCTTGTGGGCAGCGCGCCCACAGCGCGCTCGGCACCTGGGTGCCGTCTTCCGAGACGGGGTTCGACCGACGGCGACCCGACGTCCTGGGCGCTCCCACAATTTTCGACCACCGACGTGGTCGATGCGCTTCGAGCCGCCCGAATCCGCATCCTCGGCGACCTCCAGCGACCACCGATCCCCCCTTTACTTCTGCGTTACGGCGTAGACGGCGGCGCTCGCGCCGAGTCCGCGTACCCGCGGTCCGCGATGGTCGCGGCAGTGACGGCTCTCGTCGGGCGGCCGCCGAGTTCGATCTCTTGGTTGGTGGCACGCATGATTACGCGGGGTTCGAGCGGTTCCTGCTCGCTTCGATCGCAGAGACGTTCGTCAGAAAAACGCTCTGCTCGGTGTAGTTCATTCGCCCCGCCGTGGATCGCGAGTAACGTCTCCACGCCCCACCATGCCGCGAACCGACCTCCCTCCGACATCGACGGTGCTGGTGAACGCCACCGTCGCCCACGGTCGCGTCGCTCAGACGCCCGTCGCCCCCTCTCCGCGACGGCGGTTCGCAAGCGGCCCCGCGCATCGCGCGCGGCCTGGACTCCCTGTTGAAACACCAACGCGAGATGATCGTCGATAGAAAAACCGCGAGAAAGCCGCGATACGCCAGCTGGGCCTTACCTCTCCTGAACGACCCGCGGGACGTCGAGTTCGTCGCGCTGATGCTGCAGTGCTCGGCGCTCGCGGTAGTCGGGGTGACGTTGTTCTTCTCCGGCCCTCGGCTGGTGTATCTCGCGCCCTTCTACTGGCTCGTGCTCGCGGCCGGGTATCTCGATCGCTTCACGCTGATGCTGCATTGCGCGTCACACCGCGCCCTGTTTCGGCCGAAATATCGGACGCTGAATCGAATCGTGCCGTGGGTTCTGGGTCCGTTCTTTGGTCAGACGCCGGAAGCATATTTCGCGCACCACGTGGGGATGCACCACGCCGAGGAGAACCTCGAGGTCGATCTCAGCTCGACCATGGCCTTTCAGCGCGACCGATTGAGTCACTGGCTCCGATATTGGGGTCGTTTTCTCTCGATCGGCTTCGTCGAGCTCGCTCGCTATCTGAAGGATCGCGGGCGGCGGCGATTGCTGCGACGCCTGGTCGTCGGCGAGAGCATGTACTGGGCAGCCGTCGCGGCCCTGCTCTTCTTCCGGCCCGGCGCGACCTTCGTCGTGTTCGTCGTGCCGCTCGTCACGATCCGCACGCTCATGATGATCGGCAACTGGGGCCAGCACGCTTTCGTCTCCGCGGCGGCGCCGGACAGCGCGTACGGTGCCAGCGCCACGTGCATCAACAGCCGCTACAACCGCCGCTGTTTCAACGATGGCTATCACATCGGCCACCACCTCGCCCCGCGATGCCATTGGACGGAATACCCCGTGGAGTTCGAACGAAACCTGGCGGAATACGGCCGACAAGACGCCATCGTATTCGAGGGTCTGGATTTCTTTTTGGTGTGGGTATTCCTGATGACCGGCAACTGGTCGCGGCTCGCTCGTGCGTTCGTTCGGCTCCCCGGAGCCCCCGCTCGCAACGACGATGACGTGATTCGCTTCCTCAAGGAGCGCGTCCAGCGGATCCCGTGTTCCGTTGGCTAGGCTCGATGGTTCCGATCGAAGCCAGCGCCCGCGCTCGGGTCTGGCGAGGCCGGACCTCGTGCAGTTTCAGGTTACGTCGGGCGCACTATCGCTCGAACGTCCCGGCGCGGCGTGTGAGGTGTCGGCTCGGCGTGTCCAAGACGAAATAACATTTGAACGGTCGCTCCCGGTGGAAGGCCCACTTCCCGTTCGACGCGCGCCTTGGTCTTCGTCATGTCGGCGTACTCTTCGAGAGCCTGACTCAGCGGATGCATGGCCAACCCCAACGACGCAGCGGAGAGCGCAACGCGGGCGTAGGCGCGCCCCGCGATCACCTGCGCGCGCCGCGTGTTCGCGCCCGTGAACAAGACACCGAACGCCGCAGCCGAGCCTGCCTGTTCACGGGTGGCATCGATCGCGCCCTTCGCAAATGCCCCGTTGGGATCCGCCGCGCCGGCGCGGTCGAGCAAGAAGTGCTCGGCGAACCATCGCGTGATTGCGCCGCGACCCGTCTGCGACATGCCGAAGCCGTCGCGCTTCTGCTCGGTCTCTTGCTCGTTGAAACGAAACCAGTGCGCAGTCTCCGTATTGCGGGCGACGGCTGTCACTTCGACGGCCATCGCCTCGGTGCAGATGGCCGTGAGCCGTCCCAGAGCGTCCGCCGCGCTGATGATGCGGACCGAAGCGTCCCCCTCCCGCGGCGCGCGCGAGAGCGCCTGCATCTGCTCCGTCGATAGGGGGCGCCCCGAGTCGTACACGCGCTTGTTGCTCCGTCGCGCCGTGATGGCGGAAAAGAGCGGGTCCTTCGCTACCGGCTCCTTCTTCAACGTCACGCGCGCCACGGGGAGCGCTCGAAGGACGTCGTTTCCGTACTCCCCTTCGGGAAAATAGATGACGTCGCTCGCGATGCCTTCCTCGGCGAGCGCGATCACGAGCAATTCGAGAAATGTTCCTTGGCTGACGTGCGTCTGCCGATAGGGCGGATCGGTTTCCGGCAACAGCCGTGCACCATCGACGAACAGATCGATCGAATCCTCTTTGAGCGCAACGAGCCACGGCTGGGTGTTGTGGGCATTCGGCGCAAGGCTCGCATAAGACAAGGCACGGAGGCGGACGTCAGTGACGTCGGGCGGCGGGCCGCTCCATGGAGCAAAGGCCGCGGGCGCCGCGGTCTCGCAGCCCGCTGTCGTCGGCGCAATGGCGAGGGTGGCCGCGCCGAGTCCGAGCAACTTAAGGGTCGTTCTACGGTGCATCGCTTTCAGCACTGCCGTTGGCGGTTCGAAGATTCGTCGTAGCGCTAGATATCGAATGCCCAGCCGATCGCCACGTTCGCGAAGAAGCCCCAGTCGTGAGCGTCTTGGGTGACCGGTCCGTTCGTCCCTTGCAACTCGATCTTGTCGTCGTGGAGCGTCGTGGCGACCGTGGGCCAGTACCGCAGGTACACGTTGGCGAATAGACCGCGCCAGATGAAGAACTTCCACCCCACTACCGGACCGATGCTGTACGTGTTGTAGCTCGCGGGCGCGCCTCCCGGTGCGTTCACCTCGAACCGATGAGCCTTGAACTCGACACCGAGCCACACCTCGTCGAGGAGCGTGAATCCGACGCCGAAACCAGTGGTGTAGGGAACATAGAGATGCAAATCTTCCCGTCTCTCCGACCCCACCAACCCGAAACCTCCCAGCTTGTTCAACGTCAGGTCGAGACCGTGCGAGTACTCGAACCAGAAGCGCCGGTAGCGAAGCTCCGCTGCGACGTTGAAGCCGCCGAGAGCGAGTTGCAAGAGCCCAAAGTTGACGGCAAGTTGGGGCCTCCGGTCGTCGTGCGCCGACCATTGAAAGTGATGCGACGGAAACGCGCTGGACGATGGGCCGTGCGGAGCGTCGCTCGAGGTAGGCTTCGTTCCCTGTGGCCCGGCCGCCGCGTCGGGCGTGTTCGCTGATCCACTCGCCGCCGTATCAGGCGTGTTCGATACCTCGGCAGCGGACGCGTCCAGCGGGAGCAACCCCAACGCAGCGAAGACGAAACCCACCCGGACGAAGTGTGCTGGGGTCATGATTCTTTTCCGCCCTAAGCACCGTGCATGCCAACGATCCCGAAGCGGTTCGCGGGGACCTACACGCCCGCAGTGGGATGACCACGCCACCGCGCTACCGATCTCCTGAGCGACGAGCGACGCGGGCGCTACGTAGCGATTTGCCCCCCGTGGCGTTCTTGCTGCCCCCTCCTCAAAGGTCTCTGTGGGTTGGGCGTTTGATGTAGAGATCGGCACGAGACCAAAATCGCGCCGCCTGTTCCGCGGACCGAAATGAAAGGGTTGCCCATGTCCGCCACCTATCGAGCCGTGATGTTGACCCGCAAAGGCGACCCGAAAAACTTGGACGTACTCCAAATCATGGACCTTCCCGTCCAAGAGCCTGGCCCGGGTCAGCTCCGGGTGCGCATCCGCGCAGCCGGCGTCGGCTCGACGGATCTCATGGTCCTCGCCGGCTCCTATCGCTTCGCTCCCAAGATCCCCTTGGTACCCGGATACGAGATCGCGGGCGTGGTCGACGCATTGGGTCCGGGCGTTGAAGGTTTCCGTATCGGCCAGCGCGTAGCGTCCCTGACCGTGTACGGCGGCTTCGGAGAAATGCTCGTGCGGGACGCGGTCCACTTCCTCCCGATCCCCGACGGTGTCTCCGACCGCGACGCGGCCGCGGTGATTCTGAACTACGTGACCGCGTACCAGGCGATCCATCGCGTCGCCCACGCGAAGGCTGGCCAAACGGCGCTCGTGACGGGCGCGGCAGGCGGCGTTGGAACCGCGGTGCTGCAGTTGCTCCGGCTCGTGGGCGTCAAGACGTACGGCGCGGCGTCGTCCGGCAAACATGCGACCGTCCGGGCGCTGGGTGCCGTTCCGATCGACTATCGCGCCGGCAGGCTCGACCGCCTCGTACGCGCTCTCGAACCGAACGGGGTCGACCTCGCGTTCGATGGCGTTGGCGGCCCTCGCATCGGTTCCTGCATCGGGGCGCTCCGCCGGGGTGGCCACCTCGTCGCTTACGGCTTCATGGCAGCAAGCGGCCCGCTCGCCATCGTCGCCATGTTCGCCAACATCTTCATCGGTTCGCGCCTCCGGGGTCGTCGCGGAAGTTTCTATGGCATCACGGCGCTGTACCGAAAGGATCCGACGCCGTTGCTGGAGGACCTGCCGAAGATCTTCGCTCTCTTGGCGGACCACAAGATCGCTCCGGTGATCGCGAAAACCTTTCCGCTTCTCGACGCGCGTGGCGCCCTTGCACTTCTCGCCGCCGGGACGGTCGAAGGCAAGATCGTGCTCGAGGACGCCGCCCAGACGTCTTGAACGCGCCGTCCGTCACTGCACGGTCAGCGTGAAGGACCCGCCACCGTTGTAGTAGCTCTCCACGATGACGACGACCGTCTGATTCGCCGTCATCGCGAGCGTCTGCGGCGACGTGCCGTAGGCACACGCGAGAACGGCGCCGCCACACGTGCCGTTCTGGATCTCGAGCACTTCGCCGTAGTAGGTCGCGCCAAGCGTGAAGGTGTAGGTCCGCGACGCCGGCGCGGTGAACGAATAGTAGGTGTCGCCCTGGCCGCTCTGGCCACAGGTCGTCACGAACGAATCGGACGCGCCGGCGGTCGTCCCGTTGATCGCGACCGGGAGGACTTGGCCCAGATCCGTCGGAGAGCACTTGGCGCACTTGGTGACCGCGCAGAACTGGCCCGTCGAGCACGTCGTGTTGCACGCCCCGCAGTGGGTCTTGTCGGCCGCGGTTTCGCATCCGTCGAGAACGTTGCCGTCGCAGTCGAGATAGCCCGCGGTGCACGCAAGAGCGCACGCGGCGCTCTTGCAGGTGCTCGTCGCGTGTGCGGAGCCGCTGCATGTCACGCCGCAAGCGCCGCAATTGCTCGAGTCGGTCTGCAAGTTGGTGCACCCGTTGCCGCACACCGCACTGCCAGGCACGCACGCCGTGCAGGTCCCTTGCGTGCACACCGCGTTGGCCCCGCAGGTGTTGCCGCACGACCCGCAGTTCTTTCGATCGCTCGCCACGACGACCTCGCAGCCGTTCGTTGCGTTGCCGTCGCAGTCGGCGTAGCCCTGGTAGCACGCGGTCTTGCAAGTGCTCGACACGCACGAAGGCGTGGCGCCCGATCGGTACGGACAAGGGGCGGCACACGCGCCGCAATTGTTCGCGTCGCTCGTGAGATCCACGCACGCGGTCGAGCAGACGGTTTTTCCGGCCGCGCACGCGGTGCAGGTCCCGGAGGAGCAAATCTCCCCCGATGGGCAAACATTGCCGCAAGAGCCGCAGTTGGAAGTGTCGGTCATCAGGTTGGTCGAGCACGCATAGGTCGCGCTCGGGCACGTGCTGTAGGAACCGTAGCAATTTCCGCCGCACGTTCCGTTCTTGCAGGCGGCGGTGCCGTAGTACGCGTACGGACAGGCCTTGCCGCAAGAGCCGCAATTCGCGGTGTCCGATTCGAGGTTCACGCAAACACCGTTGCACGAGGTCTGGCCCTCGGCGCAGTCGACGCAAGCCCCGTTCGAGCAGTGCTGGGTGCTCGCGCACGCGTTCCCGCACGAGCCGCAGTTCGCGGGATCGGAGTCCGTCACGACGCACGCGTCGCCGCACTTGGTCGTACCGCCGCCGCATTCGAGGCTGCAAGTGCCGTTCGAACACACGAGCCCCGCGTCGCACACGACGCCGCAGGACCCACAGTCGCTCGAGTTGTTCGCCGTGTCGGTGCACACGCCTTCGCAAACCTGGAGAGGCGAGGGGCAGAGCGGTGTGCATTGTCCCGCCGAGCAGTATTCGCCGACGTTGCAGGCCGCGCCGCAGGCGCCGCAATCGGTGGTGTCGTTCTGCAAATTGGCGCAGTGGCCCTCGCATTCGGTCGTACCGCCCGAGCAGCCGAGAGTGCAGGCACCGCGCGAGCAGATCGAGCCCGCGTCGCAGGCGTGACCGCAGGTTCCGCAGTTTGCCGGATCGTTCTCCGGGTCCGCGCAGCGACCGTTGCACTGGACGCTTCCGCCCAAACACGCAGTTCCACACGCGCCGGCGGAGCAGAGCTCCCCGACCGAACACACCATGCCGCATCCGCCGCAATTGTTGGGGTCGTATGCGACGTCGGTGCAAATGCCGCCGCACAGCGCCGATCCCGATGGGCACGTACTCGCGGCCGCGTCGCGTTCGCTAGGCGGACGCCCTAGAGCCGCATCCCGTCCGCCCCCGTCCCGCGCACTCGTCGTCGTGCCCGCGTCGGGGCGCCCGCTCAGATCGGCCGGGTCGAGCTCCGTGCGTCCCGCGCACGCGCCCACGAGCAGCGCCGCAACCGACGCCATCACCACGACCCCCATCCAACCTGCCCTCGGCGCTCCGAACATCAAGCACACTCCTTCGACAACCTATCCGAGTAACACGCCGCTCCTGGGGAGCCAACCGGACGCGCAGCGTGCCGTAGCGAAGTTAGGTGTGTGCTCACGCCCACGACGTAGCAGGAGGGACGCAACCTCGGGCCCTCCTCAGCCCGAGGGAACCCCGAGTTACATCGTACCGCCGAGGCTCGCGAAGAAGCGCCCCTGTGTGTAACCGACGCTGGGAACCAGCTTGAACGTCGACGAGCTCACGGTTTCCTGCGACGCGGGTTCACGAGCCAGCAGGGCGGCATCGAGGGCGACGGCGAGCGGAAACCCGAGGCCCGCGCCCACGACCGCGGCAATGGCCGGACAAGGCGCCTCGCCCTCGCGCGAGCTGCACGCGACCTCGCCGACGCCGAACCCCACCAAGGAAAGTACCAACGGAGCGCAGGTACGGAGCCCGAAGCTCGCCAAGGCGGTACCCGCCCGGTCGTGCGCCCAATGTACGATGGGGCCGCCGAAGACGTACCCGAATCCGGCGGTCGCGCCGAGAACCTCCGTCAGCTTCCCATCGTTGTCGCCAGAGCTGGCGGCGAGCGCCGAGAGGCCGAGCAGCGTCGCCCCTCCGTCGACCGCAAGCGTCTCGTAGCCGTACCAATGGGTCTCTTCGACGACCGGAACCGCAGCACTTCCTGGTCGAGGCAACTCGCTCTGCGGAGTCTCGGCGAACGCGGTCGCGGCGGTACAAGCCACCAAGAACGCACTCGCTCCGTGTCTCACTGCAAGGAACCCGCGCACGCGTCGTCAGTCTCGCAGCTTTGCGAACGACACGCCAATAGCTGCGCCTGTGCGACTGGCGCGATTGGGCTTCGGAAACTGGAGGGCGGTGCCGCTCGGAGTGAGATGCAGGCGCCTACGCGCCGCCGTTCTTCGCTGCTTGGCGTCCGCGCCATCGACGTCCCAGAAGCGCGAGTGTCGTCAACGAGATCAAGCTGATTGGCGTCGTCGGGGCCTGGGCCGGCGAGAAGCGGCAACCGCCGCCGCTGCTCCCGGGGTGCGCAGGCGCCGCAG
Source organism: uncultured Polyangiaceae bacterium (assembly GCA_964506835.1). Taxonomy (GTDB): domain Bacteria; phylum Myxococcota_A; class Polyangia; order Polyangiales; family Polyangiaceae; genus DASZVB01. The sequence goes on along the minus strand of CAZDNG010000007.1, from coordinate 95,725 downwards.
GTGGGTCGAGGACGGAGATCACGTCACGGTTCCCTCCGCCGAAGACATACGCATTCCGCGCGGGATCGAGGGCGATGCCATAGGCGAATCACGCGACGCCGCTCTCGTCGTTCAGGTCGACGCGAGCAGGCTCTCGGCGGCGCGCTCGGCGATCATGATCGTGGGCGCATTGGTGTTGCCGCGCGGAATGGTGGGCATGATGGACGCATCGACGACGCGCAGACCTTCAACGCCGCGGACCCGGAGCTTCGCGTCCACGACGGCGAAAGGATCGCTGCCCATGCGGCACGTGCCGACCGGATGGTACAACGTCGAAGTATGGCTGCGGACGTAGGCCGCGATCTCGTCCTCGCTCCGCACGGCCGAGCCCGGCTTGAGCTCGGCGCCTCGAAATGCCGAAAGCGGCGCGGCCGCCGCGATCTCTCTTGCGATGCGGACCGAGGTCGCGAGCGCGCGGAGATCCTCACCCCCGACGTCGGAGAGATAGGCCGGATCGATGACGGGAGGTTTGCGCGGGTCCGTCGATGAGAGGCGAAGCTGCCCGACGCTCTTCGGCGCTACGAGGGCCGCACCCATCGTGAGGGCATGCACGGTCGGGTCGCCTTCGAGCCGTAGATCGTATTCGACCGGAGCAAAGTGAAACTGCAGATCGCACGCCGGCAAGTCCGGACGCGACTTCACGAAGGCGCACGCTTCGGCGACGTTCGACGAGAGCGGGCCCATGCGACGAGTCAGGTAGCGAAGGACGTTCGGCACCGCCTCTGCGGTGAGCAGCGAGACCGGCAACTTGCAGCCTTGAATCAACCCGAGCGCAGGGTGATCGACGAGATTTCGCCCGACGCCCGGCAAGTCGACCACGACGCGAAGGTCGAGCGCTCGGAGCGCCGCCGCGGGACCGACGCCGGAGAGCATCAACAACTGAGGCGAGTTGATGGCGCCGCCGCAGAGGACGATCTCGCGTTCCGCCCGCGCGGTCTGAAGGTTCCCACGGGCATCCAGGTACGTGACGCCGACCGCGCGCCCGCCCTCGATTCGCACACTGGAAACGAGCGCCCCGGTGACTACGGTGAGGTTCTTCCGCTTCCGGGCGGGCTTGAGGAACGCGAACGCGGCACTCGCTCGCCGGCCACGACGCTGTGTGACTTGATTCAACCCGACGCCCGTCTGGTCCTCGCGGTTGAAATCGTCGGTACGAGCGATCCCCGTGGCCGCCGCAGCCTCGATGAGGGCAAGCGTGATCGGGTTCGGATCGCGCACGTCGCTGACGTCGAGGAGACCGCCCGCTCCGTGGAACTTCGACGCGCCGCGCGTGTTGTTCTCCGATTTCTTGAAATACGGTAGAACGTCGTCGTACGCCCAGCCCTCGTTGCCGAGCGCCGCCCAGCCGTCGTAGTCGAGGCGATGGCCGCGCATATAGACCTGGGCGTTCATCGACGACGAACCGCCGAGCACCTTGCCTCGCGGCCAGTAGATCTTCCTGCCGGAGAGGGCGGGTTGCGCCTCGGTCTGGTAGTCCCAGTCGATCGACGTGTGGAACAATTTGCCGAACGCGGCGGGAATCGCGATCTCGGGCTTCCAATCGCTTCCACCCGCTTCGAGCACGAGCACGCGCGTCCGCCGATCGGCGGACAAGCGATTCGCGAGCACGCAGCCCGCCGAGCCCGCTCCTACTACGATGAAGTCGTACATGTTCGTCGCTCGCTCGCGCCTGACGCTGGGTTCGGCCCGACCGATCGTAGAACGACACGGACCACGCGCGCGAGCCCCGAAACGCCGCGGTCGCCTTCGGTCGATTCCGGGGCGCGGCTCTTCGTACGGGGGCCTACTTGATGAGGACGAGCGTCGCCGGTGTTCGCGCGTCACCCCACGAACCACACGACCGCACGCCGTCATGCGCGATCTCGCAGCGCTTTACCGTGAACGCAATCTGCGTTCCAGTTCTGGGCACGACGCCGAGAGCCTTCAACGGAATGGCGGCTTGGATGCTCCACTCCTCGTCGAAATCTCCGATGTGATTGATGGTGCCGTCATAGTCGGCGCCGGCGTGCACTCCGCTCTCCCAGCGAAGGTCGCAGCGAGCGTCGCCGAGGTCGGCGGCATCGTCGGGGCACATGCCATCGGCAACGACGCCGGTCGCGGAGATGGTGATGAGCGCCTTCTTAGCGTCCGGCACGAAGATGGACAGCGTGAACGAATCGTCCCTCCACGACGGACCGTCGTGTTTGGAGTTGTGGATTTGCAAATCGAGATCCCCCGCGTAGAAGAGGACCAAGAGTCGCCGCTCGTCCCACAGAAAACGGGCCTCGCTCACCGGAACGGCGCCGCGTCCCGCGTCGTCGAGCAAGGTGTGCGTGTTCACGGCCGGACGCCACGCATCGACGTCGAAGCGGTGGGTCGGAACGACCGTCTTCTGAGCGTGGGGCACTTCGAGGACGGGCGGCGGTTGCCGAGCCTGCGCAACCGCGGCGACGGTCGCCGCCGCGATCGCAAGTGCCTTCGTTCCGTGCACGGTCACGGTAGCGACGTGTTCGAGTTCGAGGTTCCGTTCGGATTCACGGCGAAGCGGAAGCTCGCATCGGCCTCGTGGTGCAGGAGCGTGACTCCGTCGGAGCCGACCGATTCGTACGCTTGGGCGACGATCGCCCCGTCGCTCGCACGCCGAGTGAGCACCGCGTAGCCGTAGTACGGCCCGGCATCGAGCGGCGCGCCGGCGTTCCCGAGAATCACCTCGTAAGGCTGGGTCGCCCCGAACGAGTCCCCGTACGGCTGGGTGCCACCCGGAAGCTGCACGAGATGGTTGTGACCGGTGATGCTCAGGGTGAGCGTTCCTGCGCCGTAATGCGATTCATAGAGCGACTCGGAAGGAGTCACGCCGGGAGCGCGCGTGTCGTTGAAGGGTTCGTGTCGAACGACGAACGTATAGGTCGTGGGCACGTTCAACGTACTGGTAAGCCAGGTATTTTGTGCGCTGGTCCAGGCATTCGCCGCGACGTGAACGAACTTCGCCGTGCCCCACGAGCCGTAGACGGCGATCGAATAGTAGGGAGACGCCGATTGTCCGGTCGTGGGCTGGACGATGTCGACCAGGTAATCGTGAACGAGTCCGGAGCTCCAGCTGGTGCAATTTCCCGACGTCGCCGCGTCGGTTCCGCACCCCTCGTGATTTCCCATCGTAGGAACGAGAACGCCGGAGTAGTGCGCGTTCTTGTCGGCCATGAAGTGGCTGACGAACTGCGCGTGGCAATAGCTCCCGCTGCTCGTGCTGCTCTGGAAGCAATGGTCTCCCGCGTCGACCGCGTAGGTGATCCCCTGCGCCTGCATGTCGGTGAAGATCGCGCTCAGGATCGTGTCCGGAAAATTCGCCGTGTCGTTCGGCTCCGCCGGACGAACGTCACCGAACGCGCTGAACACGAGATTCGTCATCGATACGGGAGGCAGCGTCGGTGCCGGCAGCGACGGTGGCCTTCCGCCGCCTCCGCCGCTTCCGCCGGTACCCGACGTGCCGCCGGAAGATGTGCCGCCGGAAGACGTGCCACCGGAAGACGTGCCGCCGGAAGACGTGCCGCCCGCCCCTGAGGCGCCGCCGCTTCCGCCGCCTCCCGAGCCGCACGAATTTGCAGTTGTCGCCGAATTGCGCGGAGTCGCCGCGCTCGCCGTAAAGTCCGAGGCGTTGTTGTCGGTGTCCGTGCACCCCGCAAGAGCACGGAGCGCCGCGGTGGTGTTGCTCAAGGTCGCGGTGGGGCCGCTCCCCTCGAAGCTGCTCGCGGACGACCCATAGCCAACGAAGTCGGCAATCGAAGCGCTCGGCACACACGACGAAGAGCAAGTCAGCGCCGTTTGATTCCTCACGAGCGCGACCTTGCCACTCGTGGCGCTCATGCTGATGGATCCCGTCGCGTCCGCGGTGGGCAAGTTGGTCGTTCCGCCCGTGCCCGCCGCTTCCTTCACCAGGTAGTACTTACCCGGTTGGATGGTGCCGCTCAGATTCGTGAGCTGCCACGATGACCCGCTCGACGATGCATATTGCACCGACCATCCAGAGACGCTCACCGCGCTCGCACTCCGATTGAAGACCTCGATGAAGTCGTTCTTGTAAGTAGCGCCGCTGTTGCCGCCTCCGCCGTACACCTGACTGATGACGAGATCCGCCGATCCGAGGTCGAAGGTCTCGACACCCAAGTCGGTTTGACTCGTGGGCCCGCAAGCCACTCCTGCAACGATGCCGCAGCCCGTGAACAAAGCAGTGCGCAGATGCCTGTGCTTCATCTGGTCTCTCCCTCTGAAATGTTCGGACGATGACTCCGCCAGAATAAGTGCAAGTGCGTCTCCGTCGGCGAAACGATTGCGTGAACGTCTCGTGCCCGAGAGCGTCCGAACGTCGAGTCAGGCGGGAGTCGAGCAAAGTTCACTCCGCGAATGGACGAAGGATGCTAGCTACGACGTTCGATGCTCACGTACGAGAGGGTCGAGCCCGCACTAGCGAGACCTCTCGGCGCGAGGACGGTCGAGCGCAAGGCGACCGAGCCGCTCGTGGGGCGCGCGAGAATCGCGGTCATGGCAACGCTGGGATGCGTCGGGTTTTCTTACGCGTACATGGTGCTGCACGCGCTCCATGTATTGAAACGGGATCCAGGGTTCACCGCACGTCTCTCGTCGATTCCGCTTTTTCAAACGTGCCTCGGGGCGTCCGTCTGCGGCGTGCTTGCGAGCGCGCTCGGTGCCTGTGTCAAGCTCGGTGGTCGATGGACCTCGCGCTTGCCAACCCTGCTCGCGCTGACCATCGCGGTGTTCGTAGTCGAAATCCTTCTTTTCCCATGACTCCGTTCGTTCTCAGGTTCCTCGAGCACGTACATGGCAGCTTGGGTTGGCTCGCTGCGCTCGCCCTGTGCCACCCGGCGACGCTGCTTCGCCGACCCCGACGTCGCGCTCTCGCCGTCGCCGCGGCGGCCACGGCCCTCACGACGCTCGTCGCCGCAATCGGAGCGACCCTCTATCCCGCTTATCGCGCAACGGTGAAGCCGCTCCTGTATGCCGCTTCGTCGGTCGCGGGTGACGCCTTCGAGCGCAAAGAGCACCTCGGCGTGTTCGTCGTCGTCTTGGCTTGGGTCGGGCTGCTTTCCCATTGGTCCGCGTGCAACGACCGGAGCACCGGCAGCGCGCGTTCGCTCGCGCGCGTCGCGTTCGTCGCCTATGCCGCTGCCGCTGCGCTCGCGGTGTTCGACGCCGCGCTGGGCATTTTCGTCTCCGCTCATCGGGAATTTTAGCCCGAGTCCTGCCAACGGCCCCTACTGTCCGCCAGTCTGTCGGCAATTTTCCGAACTGCCATCCCGCTTATGGGAGCTCGGATTGGACTGTGTGAACCTTAGGGTCTATTGAAAGCATCGCGCTGTGGAGGACGATGTCGGCGAGCGGACGGTTACTCACCCCCCTCGGTCTTTTCTTCGCCGCCTTTGCCTCGTTGCAATGCGGCGGCAGGGTCGAACACTCCTCTGGCAAGTCGAATTCGTGCGGGGACGACGTCAATTGTCAGACTACGGTGAGATACTTCGATGCCGGCGCCTCGGGAAAACCACCCCTCGCGAACGGAGGCGCCTGCAACGGCGAGTTCTGCTCCCCGTCGACAGAGACGGGCGGAACGCACGGCGGCTCGCAAGGTGGACGCGGTTCGACCGAAGACGCCGGCGTTCATCGAGCAGGAACAGGAACTAGTGCAGGAAGCGGCGGAGCGCCGACCGTCGAGACCGCTTCGGGAGGATCGGCGGACGCCCGCGACGGAACTCCCGACGCCGCCGCCCCTCCTGCCATCGAAGGCGGCCTTCCGGCTGGGCTCCAACGCCTTCGACTTCGGAACCGTGGATCCGGGAACCGGAACGTTCACGAAGCTCTCCACACTCTCGGGAATCGCACCCGTACAGGGAACGGCAGCCATCGATCGGCAGCGAGGGCTCTACTATCAGGTCGACAAGTACACTACGTTCGACACGAGTGTCCGTACGGTCGACGTCGCCACGGGTGGCGTCGTCAACGAAGCAAAGACGGACCGCCAACTATTCGAGCTCGAGGTTACAGCCGAAGGTAAACTGGTGGCGGTCGTCATGGAGGGGCAGCGTTCGGAGCTCTGCACGGTGAGCCCGA
>CAZDNG010000007.1:56703-89490 GCA_964506835.1 uncultured Polyangiaceae bacterium | reverse complement strand
GATTTCCAACTCGGCGAGGTCGAGCTTGCCACGGGCAGAGCGACGGCTGTGCCGCTCGTCCGCGACTTCGACATGCTGGAAGTGTGCTCGATGTGTCAGGCTCCGACGACGGACTGAACCAACCAGCCGGCGGAGCTACTTGATGCCGACGACCATCGAGTCCGGCCCGACGAGGTGCTCGACCCGCGTCGAGGAGAACCCCGCTTCCTTCATCCACCCGGCACAGTCGGCGCCGGTGTAGTCGAAGCCCCCGGGCGTCTCGATGAGCATGTTCAGGCTCATCATCAGACCAAACGTGTTCGTTCTCCGCGCGTCGTCGATGATGGCTTCATAGACCACGAACGCGCCGCCGCTCGGAAGCGTGTCGAAGGCCTTCTTGATGAGCATCTTCTTCGTCGGCAGGTCCCAGTCGTGGAGGATGTGACCCATCAGCACGACGTCCGCCTTCGGGATGGGCTCCTTGAAGAAGTCTCCGGGGGCGAACGCGACGCGAGCGGCGACGCCCGTCGCCTTGGTGTATTCCTCGAAGATCGGCGCGACCTGAGGCAGATCGAACCCTGTCCCCCGTAGGTGCGGGTTGGCGAGCGCGATCTGCGTGGCGAGATCTCCCTGCGCCGTGCCGACATCCACGAAGGTCTTGTAGTCCTTCCAGGGAAACACGCGCGCGATCGTCATGTTCGCGCCGTGACTGATGCCCGTCATGGACCGAAGGAACTCTTTGAGCCGGTCCGGATCGGCGTAGAGGTTCTCGAACAACGCGGCCTCGCCGCCCTTGATCTCGTTCTGCGGAGCTCCCGTCTTGAGGGCCTCGGTGAGGTGGGCCCAGAACGGGTAGAGGCGGTGGTTCGCCATCTCGAGGATTCCGCCGATGTACGACGGCTTGTTCTTGTCGAGGAAGAGCTCCGTCTCGGGGGTGTTGCCGTAGCTGTCCCCCTCGCGCGCGAGGAACCCGAGCGACACCAGCGCATCGAGGAAGTCGCGCGCGCCCCGCACGTGGAGGCCGAGGCGCCCGCGGAGCGCCTCGAACTTTTCGGGCCCTCGCGCGAGCTCGGTGAAGACCCCCATCTCCACGGCGCTGAGCAGCGTCTTCGATGCCCAGAACGCGGTACCGGTTTGAAGGATCTTCTCGGGTGTCGGATGGCCTTGCATGGAGCTCTCCTTTGAACGCGCATTTTGTTTCGCGCCAACGAGCGGTCTAACATCGGCGCGTCGCGGTGTCTGTCGATTGTCGTCCAGGTTCGCCACGGACGAGCGTCGCCGGTGCGCTCGGATGGACCTGGTTGCTGTGCCGTTCCGGACGCGCCACGGAGCGAGGCGCTTTCAAGGTGCGGCTGGATACGCGTCGCGTGTTCTACGCGACCGGCGTTTGGCGTAGGGCGAGGACGTTCATCGGGTACTCGAGGGATTCGAGTCCGTAGGCATAGGGCAGCATCATGGCCGATACGGAATTGTGGGTGGACGGGCGGACGAGCGGCGCGACGAGTGGCTTCGCCGAACTCGCCATGACCTTGTAGAACATCTTCGCCTGCTGGTAGAGCCGCTGGACACTCGGCATGGACGCGGCCCGCAGGTCGCTGCGCTCGCGAGCCACGAGCCCGAATCGCTCGGCAGTGTGCTTCCAAGCAGACTCCGAATGGAACTGCTCGATGACCCACGCACGTTCGACCAATCGAGCGGCCAGGATCGCGGCGGACTCGAGCTCCGCGAAGCCCTCGGACCGGAAATAGCCGAACTGAACGAAGTGACCGCCCGGGCGGAGCACGCGACGAAGCTCCGCGAAAAATTTCTCGAGCTTCTCGGGAGTGTCGGAGTAGCAGCCCGCTTCGACGTCGAAAACGACGTCGAAGCTCGCTTCCGAACAACAAGCGAGCGCGTGAAAATCGCATCTCGCGAAGCGGAGGTTCGCAATGTCTTTGCCTCGCTCCGACGCGATACGCACGTGCAAGGGAGTGAGATCGACTCCCATGAACGACACGGCCGGGTTGCGCCGAGCCAAGTGAATGCTGTTGATCCCCTTGCCAGAGCCGAGTTCGAGCACGCTGCGGGCGCCTGTCCTTCGGATGAGCTCTTCGACGATGCGAGCTTGCTCGAGGAAACCATCGTGACGAAACTGCCCGTCCCAGTCCAAACCGAAGTGAACGGCGCCGTCCGGCGAGTGAACGCCGCTGAACTGCGCCTCGGTCCCCGTGTAGTAGTCCTCGACGGTCTCGAAATATCCCGTTTTGTTCGCGTGAGGGTCGTTCAACGTCTCGGGCGTGATTTCCTCCACGCCGTAGGCGCGCGCGAGCAAGGAGAGGTCGTTCTTCAGCTCCGCCTCGCTGTCGAAGCGGGCCGGGCGCACCAGCTTGGACACTTGAACGATCGCGTCGAACACCAATCTACGTGGGCCGTAAGTCATGACACCGCCAAGTTCGATGGATCGAGGCCGTGACGAGGATGAGCGAGAGAAACGAAACGCACAAGTCTCGTCGCGGCACTTCTCGGTGAGCGCGAAAGACTCGTTTGAATGAAAAGAGAATGAGAACGCGCCGCGTGGTGAGCATCGACACTCAACTATTTGCGCAGCGGTCGAAACGAACGTGCGCTCGGTCGCATTTCTGACGGCGAACCCGTGACGGAGCACGTCGTGTGCGATAGTGTAGAGTGGCGATCGGCGTCGCTTGGACACCAAGAGGGTGCAGTGCAGCACGCTGGAACTGACAGACCGAGGACACCCCAGGCGACATTTCATCGCGTGGCGCCCTACTACGATGCGATGAACTCGATTCTGAGTCTCGGGTTCGATCGGCGTTGGCGCCGCCAGACCGTCGCGGCTTTGAATCTTCGTCCAGGCGCACGCGTCCTCGACGTCGCGACCGGCACGGGCGCGCTCGCCGCAGAGATCCATCGCCGCACGTCCGGCAATGTCGCCATCACCGGCTGCGACCTGAACGAAAGCATGCTGTCCGTCGCACGGCGCCGCGCGCAGCGAGCGCGAGCGAACGTGCAGCTCGTCCAATGTGACGCGTCGAAGCTTCCCTTCGAACCTGGCGCGTTCGACGTCGTGACCATCGGATTCGCGATCGACGACATGCCGGACCGAGAGGCGTGCGCTCGAGAAATGTGGCGGGTGTTGTCGCCGGGCGGTCAGCTGGCGTTGCTCGAGCTCGGACAGCCCGACGCGCCTTGGCTCAAGATGTTCTATCGCGCGTACCTGCGGATCTTCAGGACCCTGCGGCACTTCTCCGTGCAGGGCTACGACCACCTCGAACAGGAAATTTTGAAGTACCGAGGCCCGGACGCCGTCGAGCGGCTGCTTTCTGCGACTGGTTTTGCGCGCTACCAGCGCAAAAGCCTGGCTGGCGGCGTCGCTCGTCTTCACCTCGCCGCCAAGCTGGGCGACGCGCTCGAGCGCGGGGCCGCATGACGCAGCTAGGCCGCTCTGCCGCGCCCGAGTTGGGTCCCGTTCTACAACCGACGGCGCGACGGCGCTTCACGTTGCGAGAAACCCTTCACCAGACCTATTTGTGCGCGAAGGGATTTTATCATTTCGTGCGACACCCCGAGTCGCGCGAGACGTTCACGGCACTTTCCGAAGCGCTCGTACGTTTTCGAGCGAACCGGGATTCGGTCGACTACCTTCTGGCCGACCCTGCCGTCGCGCAGATCTGCCGCGAGCGTTACACGGGGCGCCGCCACACCGTCGCGCAGCTGATCGAATACCCGGCGGGGTCGCTCGGACACGAGCTCGCCGCGGCGATGATCGCGCACAACCACGATCCCGAGTTCTATCGGGATTTCTACGGCGAGACGCCGCCGGACTTTCGAAACGACGAGGAGTATCTCCGGTTCAGGATCCGTCAGACGCACGACATCGTGCACGTTCTCACGGGCTTCGCCATGAACGAGTTTCCCGGCGAGCTCGGAATGCAAGCGTTCATCGCCGTGCAGACCCGACGCCCGTTCTGCATCGCGCTCGTCGGGCTCGGTCTCATCCGCATCATTCTCAAGCCACACGAGCTCTCGAGCACCTTGCGTCAAGTCGCCAAGGGGCTTGCCATGGGATATCAGGCGAAGTCTTTCGTCGCGCACCGCTTCGAAGAGGATTGGGCAAAGCCCGTTGCGGAGTGGCGTTCGGAGCTCGGGCTCGTCGAAGATTCCTCCTTCGAGATGGGCTCCCCTGCGCCCGCTGTCACCGAGACGCAGGAGCAGCGCCAGCAATGCTGAATCGAAGCGAGCTCAGCGAGCCAGAGCGACCCATTTCGGAAGTGCGCGCCACCGATCGGGCGGCGTTCCTCGCGCTCGCTCCGGACGAAATGGCGGACTCCGTGCGCCGGGGCACGCCGGCGTCCGTTACGTGGGCCGAGCGCGTGCGCCTCGTGATCACCTTGGGTAGGCCGCGAACGTGTGTTCCAGGTCTCGTCGCTTACGCACTCGGCTACAGCTACACTGCCGGCGGAGCCTCGTGGCGCGTCGTACTGGGCGCGTTGCTCGCGCTATCGATCGGCTTTTCGGCGAACCTCCACAACACCGCAACCGACGTGCACGAGGACAGCCGGAACCTTCCCGGACGCGTGTTCTTGCTCGCGCAGCTCGGTTATCGAGAGCTCATTTCCGCCTGTCGCGTGATCGGCGGATTCATGCTCATCGGCTCCCTCGCGCTCGGGTGGCACTTCGCCGTGTTCATGGCGCTGGCCGTCGCCGGCCTTCACCAATACTCCGCGCCGCCCATCCGGAGCAAAGGAAGACCCTTGCTCGGTCTCTGGGTGTTCTCGCAAGCCGTCGTTTTTCCCTTTCTCTTTGGGTGGACTACCGAACCCGGCGCGATGCTGTCGACGCTCGTCCGTTTCCTGACGTCATCGGTCGTTGGCACTCCGCCCGCTGCTGCCCTCACACATCAAAGCTTGCGTTACCTGGGCATGTGGTTCTTCCTGACGCTGTGGTTCATGGCCAAGGGCACGTTCAAGAACGTTCCTGACTTCGACGGCGATCGAGCGGCGGGAGTCGGAACGTCCGCGACCGTGTTCGGCTCGCGCCGCACGGCGGCCATCGTTTCCGCAACGGCCACACTGATCGCTTACCTCTCGGTGTCGTTGCTCGTGGTTCTCGACCTCGAGCACACACGGGTACTCATTTCGTTGCTCTGGCTCGCGCCCGTCGCGTGGAATTGTGCACGGCTGGTGCGCGCCGACCAGGGCGTCCTCGGCAACAAGATATTGAAGACCGACATGTTCGTCTCGACGGGCTTCATCATGACGTTGCTCCTGCTCGTGGCTCCCACGAAGATGAGCTTGGCGGTCTGCGTCGCGGGGATCGTCTTGCTATTCGGCAGTGACGTCCTGGGACTCGATTCGCGTCGCGACGCGCACGTCCCGGCGCAGCCTGCCAGCCTTTGAATCGCGCGAAACATGGAACTCAAGACAGAGGCACGCATTCCATTTCCTCCGGGCGTCGTGTTTGCGGCGTGCCGGGACGACGTCACCGAGCTCCGGGCCTACCTTCGCGGAATTCGGAGCATCGTCGTGACTTCGCGCGTGGAGCACGGACAGACCGTCGATCTCGTCATCGACTGGTGCGCCGGCGGCGACGTGCCCGGTCCGCTCCGGGCGCTCATGGGCAAGGGGGCGTTCGAATGGACCGACACGTCGAGCTGGGACGCGGGCGCGCTCGCGGTCGACTGGTGCACGCAAACCCGCGCACTTGGCCGAGCGTTGAGCTGCGGCGCACGCGATCGGTTCCTTGCTGATGGCGCTGGGGGAACGGTTCTCGAGGTTCGTGGCGCGCTCCAAGTGGACGGCGCGCAGATCCCGGGGGTCCCAAAATTGCTCGGGGCCGTCGTCGCGCCGCGCCTCGAAGCGTATTTGGTTGCTCGAGTCGTCACCAGCGTCGTGGGTATGTCCACTGCGCTTGCCACTTTCTTGAGTCAGAGGACCTCGAACCCGGCGCCAGCCGCCGGATAGCGTCGTCGCTCAAGACGCGCGCGCGGCGAGCTCGCGAGCGATGGAAGCGAGTAAGTCGCGGGCGGCGCTCGGCGGCAGCGTCTTCAGGGGTTCGAGCGCCAAGCTCGATTGCTCGCGCGCGAGCGCTCGGACGCTGTCGCAGGTGCCGGAAGCTCGAACGGCATCCGCCACCAAAAGGGCGCTCTCGTGGTCACCGGTGCGCGCCGCGTGCACGTGGGGTCGAATCGCCGGCGTCTTTTCGAGCGTGCGAATCAGCGGCAACGTCAGCTTGCCTTCCGCGAGATCTCCGAGCAGCGCCTTGCCGATGTCGCGCGGGTCGCCGCAATAGTCGAGGACGTCGTCGACGAGCTGGAAGGCCAGACCCACACGGGCACCGAATTCACCGAGTGCAGCGCAATTCTGGGGTGTCGCTCCCGCGCACGCTGCGCCGGCGCGCGCGGCCCACTCGAACAAGGACGCCGTTTTGCCGCGAATGATTCGAAAGTAGGACGCCTCGTCGAGCTCGAGGGTTCCACGGCCTCGGAGTTGCAAGATTTCGCCGTCGACGAGACGACGAAGAGTCGCAAAGAGGTCGTGGAGGACGAAACCGGGTGCCGATGCCGCCGTCCGCTCCAGAGCCAGCGTGAGCAGCATGTCGCCCGACAGCACGCTGATCGCGTTCCCCCAGATCCGGCGCGACGTCGGACGTCCTCGCCGTTCTTTTCCGTCGTCGATGACGTCGTCGTGAAGGAGAGTCGCTAGATGAACGAGCTCCGCAACGACCGCGACGTCGCGAACGGTTTGATTTGGTTTACCGAAGCACGCGGCGGACAAGATGACGGTGAGGGGTCGCACCCTCTTTCCGCCGGCCTCGAGAAGATGCGCAGCAGCGTCCGTGCCGGGTGCGGTTCCCAGACGAACCAATCGCGATAGTTCGCTCTCGATCGCCTCGATTTCCTCGCCAAATTGGCTACGGACCTGCGCGAGGCATGCCTTCACGCTGTCCGGCGCAGCCCCGCTGCTCTCGTAGGGTGGGCCACCCAACGGAGGAGTCGCTTGTTCCGCGCCCATGTCGTTCGGAACGATCGTGGGCTCGGCGCGCGCAAACATGACAGCCGCCTTCATCGTCGAGTTCGCCAGAGAAGCAGTAACCGGACTCGCCAATCCCAGGCACTCCAAGAATATTGCGTCCGCGCCGCACTCATTCCGGTAAGCAGCTGTGCTTCGAGCGGCGAACTCACCATCGATCGAGGAGGCTCAACACCGTATGTCGCACTCGGTTAGCACCGCTATTCATATTCGAGTGCTTCGGCGATGATGAGGCGCGCGGCATATCGAGCCGGGTACCAACCCGAAAGCGCCGACCCTGTTCCGACCAGTAGCGCTATCTCGGCGATGGAAGTCCACGACGGTCGGTACGGCAGGTACCAGCCAGTCTGCACCACGTTGATGTAACGCAAGAGGACATGACCGATGGCGAGCCCGAGCAGCACGCCTCCGAGCACCCCCACGATGCCGAAGAGTCCGCCTTCGAACACGACCATCTTGGCAACCTGACGCCGAAGCATTCCGACCGCCCGAAGGACCGCAAGCTCACGGATGCGGTCGAGAACGTTGGCGAGCAAGGCGTTCACCACTCCGAGCACCGAGATCACTATCGCCACGGCTTCGAGCACGTGCATGACGGCGAAGGCCTGGTCGAGCATCGAGATGACCTCATCCCTGAACTCCCGATTCGTGAGCACGAACAGATCGTACTGGTCGGAAAACCGGCGATTGATCTCGCGGCGCAATGCCTCTGCGTCGGATCCGGGCTTCAGATATAGCTTGTACGTGTCCACACGATCGTCGCCCCACACGTCGGCGTACGTCGCGCGATCCAACATGACCATCCCCGTGTCGCTCGTGTAGTCGATGATCACGCCGCAGACTTCGAACATATGAGGGCCATTTTTGCCGCTGAGCGCGATGCGGTCACCTCGATGAACGCCGAACCTCCGAGAGAAATTCTCTGCCACGACGATGCCACCCTCCTTCATTTTCTGCAGGGCTTCGTCCTGGGTCCCCTCCAGCATGATCAGGTGGATTCGCGACGCGGCAGCGGCCATTTCGGAAGCGACCAGTTTGACCGGAAAACTCCGATACTCGATGTCGTCCATGCGTACGCGCTCGACCACGTCGACTCCCGGTAGGCGAGACAGCGGCTTCGACAATTCGCTGGCCATGGGCAAGCTCGCTCCGCCGCCCGCGAGCCGAGAGGCGCTGGTGATCCAGAGATCGGCGGGAAGCGTCTGATCGACCCAATCGATGGTGCTCGACTCGAAGCTTCCGACGAACGCCGCAAAAGACGTTGCCATGGCGACTCCGACCATGAGTGCGGAGACCGTCGTGGACGTCCGAGCGAGACTTCTCGGGAGATTTTCGTTTGCGATGCGCGCCTCGACGTTCGCCGAGCCACGGAGCATCGCTCCCGCAATGCGATGCGCAAGGAGCACGAGCCGGGGAGACAACAGAGCGGCAGCCGACACCAGCGCGAGGCACGAACCGGAAGCGCCGACTGCCACACCGCGAATGGGTCCTACGCGAAGGAGCAACCAGGCAGCAATCAGGAGCGCGACCGCGACGACATCACTTGGAACCAAGCGCGTCGCTGGCCGCACGAGAGGAACCTGAGCGCCGGTGCGAAGCGTCTGTGCCGCGGTCGAGCGCGCCGCTTGCCGAGCAGGGAAGGCCGCGGCGATCGTCGTGGCGAGAACCCCGAGCGCGCCCATCTCGACAAGGAGCGAGCGACTGACGTGCAGTCGCTGCGTCGACACTGGCATGAACATCTCGCTCACCGTCTGCGCCATCCCGTCCAACATGACGTGCGCGAGGCCCAAGCCGATCACGACGCCGAATGTCGAACCGACGAGACCGAGGAGGGCTCCCTCCAAGGTGAAGAGAAGCACGACGTCCCGTCGCGTCGCACCGAGGGCCCTCAGCGTGCCGATCTCGCGCCGTCGTTGCACCACGCTGATCGACATCGTGTTGTAGATGAGGAACATCCCGACCACGAGCGCGACCAAGCTCGCCATGGTGAGCCCGTGCCGAAGCGATCCGAGCATGTCCGAGACGCGATCGTTTCTCCGCGCGGGGCGATCGACCGAAAAGGTCGGTCCGACCGCGGCCTTCAGGGCCTTGGCCACGGCGCCTACGTTCGCGCCGGCAGCCACCGCGATATCGATCCGATCGACGTTCTCGCCGCGATCGAATGCGACCTGCATCGCGCCGTAGTCCATGACGGCGATCGCGCCGCCGAAGGCGCGACCGACACCCTGGTTGTCGATGAATCCCCAGATCTCGAAATCCTGTTTGCCGAGCGGCGTCTGGAGCGGGACCTTGTCGTGAAGTCGGTAGCCGAGCTTGTCGGCGATGGAGCGGCTCAGGATGATGTTGTGCGGCGAGTTCAAAAAGACGAACGAATTGGCTTCGATGGACTTCAACTCGCTCGAGCCGTAGCTGCGAAAATAGTCGTCGTCCGCGTTCAAGAAGTCGACGCCGAGCAAGAGGAGACGCTCGCCGTTCGCCCGCGGATCGCGATTCGTCACCGTCTGCTCGAGAACGACGGCCGACTTGGCGACGCCCGGCGCTGCACGCACGGTGTCGATGAGAGAACCGTCGAATCCGCTCGCGCCGGCCGTAAGCTGCAGATCGGCTTTGCCGGCGATGTCGTCGATGGTCGTCGCGACGCTCTTCATGATGGATTGATTGACGACGGCCACGGCGATCAGGACGGCAATGCCGAGCGAAATGCCGAAGACGGTCAGGGTCGTTCGAAACCGATGCTCTCGAAGGCGCGGCACGCTCACCGCGCGAAGGAGCCTTCCCAGGCGGAATGGAGAAAGCGCGAGCGCCGCCAGTCGGACGAGCAAAATCACCACGTCGCCGATTGCCCGACCGAGACGTTCCGGGAAGCGACGAAAGCTCACGGAACGGCGCCCGCGCGCCCGCCCGACTTCGCGAGGGTGCGCTCGTGCGAGATACGACCATCGGTCATGGATACGATGCGATCGCCGACGAGCGCCGCTTGCTCATCGTGAGTGACCATCACGACGGTCGTGCCTCTGCTCCTGCACGCGGTGGCGAGAAGCTCGAGGATCGCCGCTCCCGTGGCCCGATCTAGGTTTCCCGTAGGCTCGTCGGCTAAAATCAGGGGGGGGTCGTGGACGAGCGCGCGTGCGATCGCGACGCGTTGAGTTTCGCCGCCCGAAAGCTGGTGGATCCGATGGGCCGTACGCCCCCCGAGCCCGACCTCGTTCAACAATCGCGCTGCGCGTTCACGGTCCTTGGCGCCAACTTTGCGCTCGAGCATGAGCGGTAGCAACACGTTGTCGAGCGCATCGAGCGTGGAAAGAAGATTGAAGAACTGGAATACCATTCCGATATGCCGACGACGAAACAGCGTGAGGGCGTCGTCGCCGAGCTTTGCGACGTCCCGACCGCCGAGCACGACGCGTCCTGACGTGGGCACTTCCAGCGCACTGACGAGGCTCAATAGCGTCGACTTTCCGGAGCCGCTCGGTCCCATGATGGTCAAGAATTCGCCCTCGGCTACCTGGAGATCCACCGAGCGCACGGCTTCGACGCGCGTTCGGCCTTCGCCGTACGTCTTGCACACTGAATGTAGTTCGATCACGTGCGATCCAGTCCGGGGCGCCATGGGTCGATACGCGAGACGACGACCGCGACCGAACAACTAGCCGATGTCGGCACTTTTCGCCATCGCGGGTACGATTCAACACCGCTTTCAAAATACCGACGTGCGGGAAACGCCGCCGTGAACGACCCGCTCGAATCAGGATACCGTCGTCGAGCGACGACGGCGTGCGCGACCGAGTGCCAAGAAGGTAAGCGCCGTCGCGATCGACGAGGCGTCGCCGCGGGGGGTGCCAACACGACAGCCGCAACCGCTCGACGATGTGGGCCGGCTCGGGACGCCCGCGTCGACGGCCGGCAAGCCGCCGGCACCGACGACCGTTCCCGTCGAGCCGCCGACGGAAGTGACCCCTCCACTTGCCACATTTGCGGCTCCGCCCGATCCCGACGGGCTCGTTCCGCCGCTCGCACCGGACGAGGCGCCGCCGTTCGCCGCGCCGACTCCGCCTGATGCCTCGGGGGAGTGCGCGTCCGCGCTCGCGTCCGTCGTCGGTGCCCCGCCGCTCGACGCGTCGAGCCCGGCATCGGCGACCCGCTGATACGCGCGCACGTAGTCGATGTCGTAGTTGGACGGAAACGGCGTCGTCGAATCCGGCGCCCCCGGCCAGCCGCCGCCGATCGCGAGGTTCAAGATGACGTACATGTTCACCTGCGGCACGCCATCGCCGGTGTGTGTCTTTCGATCGACGCCGTCGATCGACCACACGATCTCGTCCGGGTCCCACCTGAGCCCGAAGGTGTGAAAGTCTGCCGAGAAATCCGGTCCTTTGAAGCTCGAGCCGTCCGATTGGTGCCCCACGGAGTAGCTCTGACCCCAGTGCACCGTCATGTACGCCGTGGACGGGTCGTTGCCGAGGATCTCGTGAATGTCGATCTCGTTGACGCCTGTCGTTCCGACCGCGCCGAGGAGCCAGAACGCCGGCCAGAACCCTTGCCCCTTCGGCACTCGCAGCCGCGACTCGAAGTAGCCGTACTTCTGCTCGTGGATCGAACAGATGACGCCCGAGGTGTAGTCGAGGGTTTGCCCCGCGTACGTCCCTTGCTCGTGCTTGCCCACGATGCTGAGCACACCGCCGTTCACCGCGAACGCGTCGTCGACGTACGCCTCGAGCTCGTCGTTGATGACCGCTTCACCCCACTTGTAGCGACGCTCCCACTTCGTGAGGTCCAGCGTCGAGCCGTCGAATTCGTCGTCGAACGTGAGCGTGTAACCCGGCTTCTCCGGAGGCGCCGCAGAAGCAACGCTCGCGCCGAACAACGACGGCGCAAGTGCGACCGAAAGAGCGACCCCGAGTCGTAAGTGTCGCATCATCCAATCAGGATACCCGAGCGCGCCGGTGATGCGGCGTGGCAATCGTCAGGGGTCGGCCGACCCACACCCGTCGAGCAAGAGCAGCGGCGCGTTTCTGGTCAGAGCAGCCAGATCGGGTATCCCGTCGCCGTCGAGGTCGCCCGCGGCGGCTTGGCCCACGGGCACGTAGCGCCCCAGCGTCGTCGGCGCACCGAACGAACCGCGCCCGTCGTTCGGGATCACGACGATCGCCGGATGCCCGGAGTCGCCCAAGAACTGCTGAGCCACGAGGTCCGCTCGGCCATCGCCGTCGACGTCGCCCGCAGTGAGCAGCCCGTCGCCCGCGTACCACCGAACGGCGAAAATTCGCCGCCTCCCTTGCTGAGGAGAACGGCGACGTTCGATGGGGGAACGGAAGGCACGCCCGCGTCGCCGCCATCGAGCAACGCGCACGAGCTCGACGCGGCGAGATCGACCTTGCCGTCGCCGTCGAAATCGGCGGCCGCGACGTTGCTGAGGTCGCAAAAATGCACCGGATCGATCGCGACATAGCGCGGCTCCGCGAACGCGCCGTGACCACGGTTCACGAACACCGTGATGTGTCCCGTCAGTTCCGGAACGACGAGGTCCAACCTGCCGTCGCCTTCGAGATCCACGACGAGAATGCTGACCGGCGGCGCATCTCGGTCACTCGGCGGCGGCAGGAGAAGAGTCTGCTGGACGGCGAGCGCACCTTTGCCGCGATTCGTGAGCACGGTGATCGTCCGGTCGTTGAGCACTGCGACGTCGAGCTTGCCATCCCCGTCGAGGTCGCCGCTCGCGATGAGCCGGTTCGCCGAACCGACGCCCGAGTCGACGTTGCTTTCGTCGTACCCATAGAGCACCGGCTTTTCGAAGGAGCCGCCGCGATTCAAGAGCACGCTCAAACCCGGGCCGAAGCCAATCCCAACGATCGCCAGGTCGAGCTTGCCGTCACCGTCGAAGTCGCCGGTCGCGAATGAAGACTCGTCGTAGATGCCCGAGCTGAAGTCCGAGACGTCGAAGTTGGGCGCTCCGCGATTCGCGAAAAGATGAACGTCGTCGTGCAGCGACAGCCCGAAGGGGTTGGGCCCGAGCACGACCACATCGAGCTTCCCGTCCTGGTCGAAGTCGCCCTCGGCGATCGCCGTCGGGGGCATCACCGAAGCATCGCGATCCTCCGGCAATGACGACGCGCTGCGAACCTCGACCCTCGTGCAGCGCGGCGCGGCTCCCGTATCGGCCCGTTCGCCGTTCGCGTCAGTGCTCGCGTGTGCGTCCGAGCCGCTGTCCTGCACGCGGCCGACACCGACGTCGCTGCCGATCGCGCGACCCAACACCACCCGGCTGCTCCGAGTCAGTACACGCCGCAACGAGCGAACCCATCAGCGCCCCGATCGCCAACCCACCCCATCGAACCGCAATCGCCGACGTCGTCCCGTCCATCGGAACCTCCTCACCTACGGCGAGCATACCTCGTGCGCGCGGCGCCGTGCAGTTCGTTCGGTTTGCCTTCGCCCTCCGAATCAGAGGATCGTGCCGTCGAAAATCAGCCGTGTTACGGTTGAACTAGGGGAATCCGCATGGCTTGCACTTGGAGAGGGTTCGGCTGGGCCTGCTTGTCGTGTGTGCTCGGCGTTGCTGCGTGCGGAAGGACGCTGAGCGGCGACGACCAGCCGCGCTCGCTGGCGCGCAACTACGCAACTCCAAGCGCGGCGCCGCAGACCCTCGGTTCCGGCGGTACGTCTTCCGGACCGCGCGGTGACGGCCAGGGCGGAGGCGGCGCCACACGGGATCGCGATGCGGCTCCGCATCCCGCCTTCGACGCGGCAGTCGACGACCGTGATGCGGCGACGGTGGGCATCCGCGACGCGGCACCGGTCGAACAAGACGCGAGCGCC
Organism: uncultured Polyangiaceae bacterium; assembly: GCA_964506835.1. GTDB lineage: Bacteria > Myxococcota_A > Polyangia > Polyangiales > Polyangiaceae > DASZVB01. The sequence continues at coordinate 75,667 of CAZDNG010000007.1, read as the reverse complement.
GACGGCTCCGGCGACCGCGCGGACGGTTCCGATTCGACGCTCGCCGACGCCGCCGAGGGCGGACTCGAACGCGTTCGGACCTCCTTCGACGGAGGCGCTGTGACGGTCGAGGAGTACCAGTTACCGCCCGGTCACGAGCCGCTCGGAATCACCACCGGAGCGGACGGAAACGTGTGGTTCGTCGACCGGCGCGTGGATTCGATCGGACGACTGACACTCTCCGGGAAACTCACCGAGTTTGCGATGCCGACGAAGGGCCTGAGTCCCGAATTCATCACGACGTCGCACGCCGGGAGCGTCTGGTACGGATCGTACGCCACGTTCGGACGTGTCGGGGTCGATGGAACGCTGACGGAGTACCCCTCGTCGACAATCTTTTTTCCGTACTCGCTCACCGTCGACGCACAAGACGACCTGTGGTTCGCGGACTCGAACGCCATTGGAAGGCGCACGCCATCTGGCGTGGTCACACTATTTCCAGCGCCGGCCTCGCAGGGCTACGCGAACGACCTTGGAAGCATCGTCGTTGGTCCCGACGGCAACTTGTGGTGCTTTCAAGAGGTCGAGCAGGACCTCCTACGAATGACGCCTACGGGACAGTACACGGTGTTCCCCATAGCCGCCGACCTTGGCCTCGCCGCAGGGCCCGACGGGAATCTCTGGGCGACGAGCTTTCTCACTCCGGCGGTCATTTTGAAAATCACCACCGCTGGGGTCGTGAAAGATCGGTACACCGTGCCAGGCGCGGACTTCTCCATCGGTTACATCTCCCCCGGTCCTGACGGCGCGCTCTGGTTCACCGTGGGCAATCACACGCCGGGGGCCATCGGACGGATCACGACGAGTGGCGACATCGAGCAGTTCGTTTTGCCCGACCCCGCGACGTACATGGCGGGCTTCGCGGTAACCGCAGACGGGTCGCTCTGGTTTACCGAAGGGGACCTCGGAAGAGTGGGAAGAGTAATCCTCCACGGATGAGGCGTTCGCTCCGATCTGCCCACCAAGCAAACCTTCTCGCCCGCTTCGTCCAGCCGCGCCGCTCGTGCTCGATTTACGTGGCGTTGCCGAGCGCGCCGCTGCCAATTCTGACACTAACTTCCGCGACCTCGATCAGGCAAAGTTCATCGGGTGAACGCCTACTTGCTCGTTGACGCGGTCGTTCAGCAAACGATGGTTTTCATCGCGCAGCTCGCGACGGCGGGAGGCGTTCGCGCCCCACTCGCGCACATTGCCGAGCAGGTCTTCATCGACCTGACCACGGAGCTGCAAAACCTCGGCGTGAAGAAGAACGTCATTGCAGACATGTTCGGGCTCGCCCTGCGGACTTATCATCGCCGTGTCCACGAGCTCGCCCAAAGCAAGACGGACAGTGGCAAATCCGTCTGGGAAGCCGTGCTCGCTTTCATTCGGCAGAACGAGCCGGCGAGCGGTTACGACGTGCTGGCTCGGTTCTCGGGTGACGACCCCGACGTGGTGACGGGTGTTCTCGGCGACCTCGCACAATCCGGTCTCGTGTATCGCGCGGGGCGCGGCGAGAGCGCGCGATACCGGATAGCCGCGGACGCCGACTTCTCGGCGGGTGACGAGACGCGCGTTGCAGCGCGTGAGCACCTGGTTTGGCTCGCGGTGTATCGGAACGGACCGCTGACCGCGGAGGCCATCTGCTCGCTCACGCGGGTCGACCGCGCGGCGTGCGATGCGGCGCTTCACGCTCTGATGCGCGACGCGCGGGTGGTCGAGAAGCGTGCCGACGCTGGCGCGACTTACGCCGCGGACAACTTCGTCGTTCCGCTGGGGGACGCGAAGGGATGGGAAGCCGCGGTTCTCGATCACTTTCAAGCGATGGTGACGGCAATCATCGCGAAGCTGAATCAGAGAGCGCCTCGTGGAAGCGTGAGCGACCTGATCGGTGGTTCCACGTGGACGCTCGATGTGTGGCCTGGGCATCCCTTCGAAGCCGAGGCAAAAGCGCTACTCCGAGCCACGCGAGCAACCGTGGAGGCACTTCGAACTCGCGTCGACGCGCACAACGCCGGCGTCGCGAGTCCGCCACCGCACGAGCGCGTCGTGTTCTACGCCGGTCAGTACGTTCGAGAGGGCACGACGTCTTTCCATGCAGGAGATCCGTTTCATGACGACGACGAAGAATCCCGTTAGTGCATTTTTTCTCGCCATTGCCCTCGCGGGCTGCAGCTCGCCGAGCCCGCAAACATCGAGCTCCAGCAATTGGGTCGTGTGCAGCGTCGATGCAGAATGCGCGGCTCGATCGTCTGCGTTCAAATGCGAAGACGGCTATTGCGTCGATTCCAAGAATGGGCGCGTGGTGAACGAGTCGGGGGATGGTGACACCTCGACGGCGGTCTCCGCGGCGTCGAAGCCCCCGCCCCTCGACGCTGGTTCGTTCCTCGGTGGCACGAGCGTCGGCGTGCTTATCGCGATCTCGGGCTCGTTGATGAAGGGGAACTACGAGATCGTGGGAAACCTATCCGCCGGAGAAGGCTTCGTGTGGAGCTGGGAGACCTCGTCTTCCGAGGGACGAGTCGAGGTCGACGTCGTCGGGACGGAGCCTGCGCCAGGCGTGACCGTCCAGTCTCCTAACGTGAGAGTCACGCTGTACTTCGCGACCGCCGACGACGGAATTTATCCGGCGAATGGACACGGCCATTGCTCGTTCACCGGGGTATCCGGCGAGAGCGAGGAGGCGCACGGCCGGTTCGCGTGCGAAGATCTCGTGGGAATCGGGTCCGGTCAGCCCTTCAGCTTGTCGGGTGCTGTCGACGGTGTGCCACCAACCCCGCCGTTGCCGTAACTCTCTGGGCATCCGCTGACGATCCCACGCGCCTTGAAACTTGCGCGACGAGTTCTCGGCCCACCGTCGCGACGGTGTCCCCCCTCACCGACTCACTCCAGTGTGTCGACTCTCAGTGCGTGCCGGCGTCGGCGCCGCCGGCGTAGAAGTAGTATTCGGCGGAGTAGCCCGACTTTCTCACCACATCGACGTTTCCGCTCGTGCAAGCGGCGGCATCCGGCGCGGCGCCGCCGACGGTGGCGAGACGCTGAACGTAGGTGACGTCAGCGAACGTCCCTGGGGTCGTCTCGGTCGCCGCAAGTAGCAACTCGGGAATCGCTCCCGCGACGGGCGAGGCTTCCACCTTCACGCCCTGCACGAAGCTGCCGTCCGCGGTGTATTGCCACCGCGGCGTCGCGGCGCCGCCGGACCCAGCGAAGTGCGTTCCAACGTGATTTCCGCAGTTGTCCGACAGCACTGCTTCGGGAGCAGTGAATACCCATGCGTACGTGGTTCCTGCGTCTCCCGCGCCGGCGGTCGCCGTGCACGTGTAGTCTTGCGTCCCGGCGGCGTGAAAGTGGTGAATCAATGTCGCCCCGCTCGGTGGTTGAAGGATCGCGGGAGTGTCCGAAGGCACGGTCAACGTTTCCGGAACGCAGGCGCCCGACGCGCCGCCCGATGCGCTCGATCGGCCGCCCGATGCGCTCGACGCGCCGCCCGCTGTGCTCGAGGTGCCGCCGGCCGCGCTCGTCGCACCGCCCGATGCGCCCGAGGTGCCGCCGTATGCGCTCGTCGCGCCGCCGGAAGCGCTCGTTGCGCCGCCCGCTGTGCTCGGTTCGCCGCCGGATGCGCTCGTCGCGCCGCCGGTCGCCTCGCTTCGGGCGCCCGCGGCGCCGGGGTCGTCGTTGGAGCCGCTGCAGGCGACCGACGAGAGACCGAGCGCCAACGTCGATGCGAGAGCGAGTGAGGTCGAGATTCGAATTCGAAGAGTATGATTTTTCATGAGACGAAGAACTCCTGCACCGGACGAGCACGTCGTCGTCCGGTCCGCGCAGATAGGCGCGTTCGAATGGAATACGGCGACGATCGACTCGCGTTTCGCTCACGACCTCGCGAAGCATTCTTCGAGAGTACGGATCTGCGCGTCGTCGATCTCGAGGGCGCGCGCCATCGCTCGGATCTTCTCTCGCTCGCCTTCGCTGAGCTCACCGCGCGTCTGCGCGAGCGCCATTCGGTTCGAGACCAGCGCAAGCTTGTGGAGCAGCAGCCTCAGCTCGGAGAGATCGCTTGCCGCGCCGGGGCCGCGAGCCGCCGAGCGAAGATGCAGTGTCTCTCGGTTGGGGAGCCTCAAGTCGCGGACGAGTTGCCGAAGTTCCTCGGTCTCCTCCAGCGGGGGCATCTCGTCGAGCGGGGAGATCGTCACGAGACGGTCGAGGCGCTCGGCGAGCGAGCCTCTCGAGGGCTCGCCCATCTCGACTTCGCGCTCGTCCCAATGGGGCGGCGGACATCTGTCCGTGATCATGTCGAGTACTTCCGCGAGCGCGCCGAGCGCGGACCTTCGCCCACGACGATGTCGTCAGCACACGCTCGCTGTGCTCGAGGATGTATGCAGGGACGGCTGCTCGAGTTACGTCTCGAACGCGCGATGAGCACCGGCGACGGTGCGCGAAAATACCGCGGCCTGTTACAGGTGACGCAGGGCTACGAATTTTCCGAGCCAAGCTCCGGCCGCCGAGAGCAGCACCAGAGGCAGCACGTGACCGAGCATCAAATGCGGCACGTAGGCGACCGGGCACCACATGTCGACCAAGACCCAGGTGCAGGCGCCCACGGCTGCTCCGAGCGCGGCTCCCGTAAGCCGCGGGTGAACCGGGTCACTGCTCCGACGCGTCATGACGATCGCGACGAGGGGCCACGCCGCGATGAGGCAGCTCAACAAGAGACAGCGAAAGCCGGGCCGTTCCGGCGCGGGCTCCATCATCCCGTGGAATTGCAAGCTGGCGCCGAGCTTCAACGCGAACATCGCGATGGGCGTCACGACGACAACACCGAGCAGCACCCTGCTGGGCCGGCCCAGCATGGACCGACCCCGGCCCAAAGCGACCACGAGTGCGATCAGTGCGACGGCCGCAGCACCGAGGGCGGTTTCGATCACCAGCGCCTCGGGACGCACGCCGCTGCGAACCCCACCGCTCAGCAGAAAGACACCTATCGCAACCACGATCGCCGATAGGAAGAGCTTCGCGTTGCGCGCGCGGACCTCGGCGCGACTCGGCGCCCGATCGCGGTTCACCTGGTCGAGCAAGCGTGTTCGAACATCGGCGGAAGGGGTCATCGTGGGTTGCCAGAGGGTAGGGCCCCGACGAACGACTGCCCAGCCCTCACGAGGGTCTCATCGAACGGCGCACTTTCGTCGCGCGCGAGCGAAACGAACTCGACGACGGAACGTAGTGCTTGGACGGGGCATCAGGTTACCGACGCAGTGCGGCGCTCAGCGAGACGATTTCGAAGAGCCCGTTGCAGGTTTCTCGTCGGAAACCTAGGGATATGGCGTGCCGCAGGTGAAGGTTCGAAACCGCGCTGACGAAGCGATGGCTCGGTACGCGTCGGGCGAACGCGAGGCGTTCACCGAAGTGTACGACGCGGTGGCACCGCGGCTCTTCGCCTACTTGCTCGCGCGAACTCGGAACACACCGTTAGCCGAAGATCTCCTGCAACAAACGCTCTTCCACATGCACCGCGCGCACGGGTCCTTCATCGTGGGAAGCCCCGTCCTACCCTGGGCGTTCGCGATCGCGAAGCGGTTGATGATTGACGAAGCGCGACGCTCCCGGCGCAGCGTCCTGTCGACGGCCGTCGAGCTCGAGGACGAAGGCGAAGGCATTGAGCCGGCGCGTTCGGAACTCGAAGGAGTGGTCGCCGCGAAGCAACTCGCGGGGCAATTGCAACGCGAGCTCGGGCGACTGCCGCGTTCGCAGCGTGCGGCCTTCGAGCTGGTACGCCTCGAGGGTTTTTCGCATTCCGAAGCTGCAAAAACGCTGGGCATCACCGTGAGCGCGCTGAAGCTACGCGCTCATCGTGCCTACGTGGCGCTCCGATCGATCCTCGTCGATGACGCAGGACCGGAGAGCGGCGCGGCAATGGTGACCGGGGATCGGTGATCCGAACTGCGGCGGCACCTTCGACGAGGACTACGTGCCGGACGAGGCCCCGAGCCACGTCGAAAGGAGGCTCTGCAGTCGAGCGAGGGGCACAGGCTTGGAGACGTAGTCATCCATCCCCGCGGCCAGGCAGATCTCGCGGTCTCCTCGCATCGCGTGCGCGGTCATCGCGATGATCGGAACGTGTCGAGACGACGAGCGCTCGTCCGCGCGAATGACCGCGGTCGCCTGATAGCCGTCCATCTCGGGCATCTGGCAGTCCATGAGGATCAAGTCATAGGGGGCGGCGCGATGCATCTTCACCGCCTCGAGGCCGTCCACCGCCGTGTCGGGCGTGAAACCCTGCATTTCGAGTACCTTGACGGCGACGCGCCGGTTCACGAGGTTGTCGTCCACCACGAGGATTCTCGCGGTTCTGGCGTCGAGCGGCGCCGAGCGTACACGGTGCGCCGAGGGCGGGGCCGGCATCACCTCGCTCGCAGTTTCCAGGGGAACCTCGAAGAAGAAAATCGACCCCGCCTCCGGTCGGCTCGAGAAGCCGATAGTGCCGTTCATGATTTCGACGAGCTCGCGGCTGATCGCCAGGCCAAGGCCGGAGCCCCCGAAGCGTCGCGCCATGGAGCTGTCCGTCTGCGAGAACTTCTCGAACAAAAGGCCGCGCGCTTTCTCCGCGATGCCGACCCCGGTGTCGGCGACCTCCACTCGAAATCGCTGACGGCCGTCCCCGCCCGACACCATGCACCCCGAGAGCTGGACCGACCCGGATTCGGTGAACTTCATGGCGTTGCCGAGGAGGTTCAGGACCACCTGCCCGATCCGGGTCGGATCGCCCATCAGCGCGGGCGGGAGTGACGGATGAAGCTCGCAGGTGAGGTCGAGCGATTTTGCCCGGGCGCGCGGTCCGAAGAGCGTCGTCGCGTCGCGGAGGAGATCCCGTGGAGAAAAGGGGTGCTCCTCGAGCACCACCTTGCCCGCCTCGAGCTTCGAGAGATCCAGGATGTCGTTCAGAAGGCGGAGTAGCGTTTCACTCGAATCCTTGATGGTCGTTGCCATCTCTCGCTGCTCCTCGTCGAGCTTCGTGTCGAGCAAGAGGCCGACCACGCCGATGACGCCGCTCATCGGGGTCCGCACCTCGTGGCTCATGTTGGCGAGAAAGTCGCTCTTCACGAGATTCGCCGCCTCGGCCTGGACTTTGAGCGCGTTGGCGCGGGCAAATTCGATTTCGAGCCGCTCCACGGTGGCAGCGAGCTCCGCGGTCCTCGCCTGCACCCGAGTTTCCAGCTCCTGCTCGATGCGAGTTCGCTCGTCGAGGTGAGCCTTGAGCTCCTCGGAAAGCATGTTGATGCATCCGGCCACGGCATCGAAGACGCTGCCGTCGCCCCTCAGCACCTGGGTCGCGGTGAAGTCGAGCGAAGCGAGCTTGTAAAGCGATTCAGCGATCTCCTCGAGGCGACCCTCCACGTCCTCGCTCGGGGCACGCTCCACGCGAGGGGTCATGGCTCCGGCGACGGCAGAAATTGCGCGAGCCACTCGAGGGCCGCCGGCTCTGACGTAAACAGGCGGGCCGGAATGAGGGCCTTGTTGAACCCGATGAAGAAGTTGCCGACCGCGCGGGCGATGGGTGACGCAACCAGGAGCGCCGCAGCAGACTCGACTGCAGCGGTCTCCGGTCCGGCGAAATAGACCCTCGCCTCGCGGGTCATCGACTTGATGCCCGTGAGGTCCACGAGGATGGGCCGACGAACTCCGTCGCACAGAGTGGAGATCGCGGGGATTATCGCACGCGCATCTTCGAGGTTGAGATCGACATTGGGCTTGGTCCTGGCACGCAGGATGCCGTCCGCCTCGAGCTGCACAATTTGCGCCCTCGTCTCGATGGTTTGATCGGTCACGTCGAGTTCGAACGGCCGCCGCCCGCGAATGTTCAGAGTGCTCGCTGTAGCCACACGACATCCTCACCCATTGCCTTTAGTCGCGCACGGTTGGGGCCGTTGACACAGGAACGTCCATCGGACCCCTCCCCCGTCGGACGCCGCCGCCCGCGCAGCGTGCCAGCATCCTGCTCGTCGACGACGATATGGGAACGATCCGCCTCCTCGGAAGCATTCTCTCCGGGGTCGGTACGTTGCGCTTTTCCACCAGCGGTCGCGAAGCGCTGCGCCTGGCACGCGACGCAGTGCCCGATCTGATCCTGCTCGATGCCGAAATGCCGGAGATGAGCGGCTTCGAGGTCTGTGCCGAACTGAAGGCGGACCCCGCGTTCGCTTCCGTGCCGGTCATCTTCGTGACCTCCCATCAGGACGAGGCGTTCGAGATCGCCGGCTTCGAGGAGGGGGCAGCCGATTTCATCCGAAAGCCCGTGAGCCCCTCGCTGGTCCTCGCTCGCGTCAACACGCAGCTCCGCATGAAGCGCATGGCCGACGAGCTCCGGTCGAGCGCGGTGACCGACGCGCTCACCGGTGTGGCAAACCGACGCCGCCTTTCGTCGGTCCTCGAACAGGAATGGTCCCGAGCAAGGCGAGCCGGTGATCCGCTCTCGCTCGTGATCGTCGACGTGGATCACTTCAAACTCTATAACGATCGCTACGGTCATCCGGCGGGTGACATCTGCCTCGTTGCAGTGGCGCAGGCGCTGGTGGGCGCCTGTCTGCGCCCCGCCGATCTCGTAGCCCGGTATGGCGGCGAGGAGTTCGCCCTCCTCTTGCCGCAAACCCAGCTGCTCGGCGCCCAGCGCGTCGCGGAGCGAGCCCTGGGCGCGATCGAACGCCTCGCCATTCCACACGAAGCGTCGTTGACGCGACCTCACATCACCGTCAGCGGCGGAGTCGGCTGCTTCGTCGAGCCGAACCCCCAACAAGGGAGTCGTCTGCCGGAGTCCGGCTGCAAGAGAGTACCGTCGCCGGATACACTGATCGAGATCACCGACAGGGCCCTGTACGCGGCGAAGGCCGCGGGGCGCGCGCGGATCTGCGTGGCCGATCTCGCGGAGATGCCAGTCGAGGCCGCGCGTGGCGGCGCGAGCAAGTGATGTCGAGCTCGAGCGACGCGATCGCCCACGACATCGCCGAGCAGACGCGCGATCGAGCTCGCCTGGCCGCGGCGTTGCGTGAACACGAAGCCCTGCTTCGCACCCTGCACCAACATGCTCTGGTTTCGGTGACCGATCGCTCCGGGCGCATCATCGATGCCAACGACGGCTTCTGTGCGATTTCGGGCTACAGCCGCGAAGAACTCGTCGGGCAGAACCATCGCATCGTCAACTCTGGCGCACATGGACCGGCATTCTGGCGAGAGGTGTGGCGAACCATCGCTGCGGGACAGCCGTGGCGTGGAGAGATCTGCAATCGTGCGAAGGATGGCTCGCTCTACTGGGTGGACAGCATGATCGCGCCGCATGCGGGCGAGGACGGTCGGATCGAAAAGTACGTTTCGATTCGCATCGACATCACGGCCGCGAAGCGCGCGGAGCAGGAACTCCGTGAAAGTCAGGAGTTCCTCGATCGGGCCGGCAGAGCGGCTGGAGTGGGCGCCTGGCAGATCGAGCTCGACACGCGACGCGTCACCTGGTCACGCGAGATGCATCGCATTCACGATCGCGACTCGCTCGAAGACCCGAGCTTCGAAGAGAGCGTCAGCTTCTACTCGCCCGAGTCGCGGACCACGATCGAGCGGGAGGCAGCAACCGCAATCCAATCGGGCAACAGCTGGGACTTCGAGCTTCCCTTGATCACCGCGCGCGGCCGCGCGATCTGGATCCGCACGGTGGGCGATGTCGAGCGAAAGGACGGCCGTCCCGTGCGACTCGTCGGGACCATGCAGGACGTCACTGCCCAGAAGAGTGCTCAGGCCGAGCTTCGGGGACACAACGATCGCTTCGCGATGGCAGCCGACGCGGCCGGCATCGGTGTATGGGAGTTCGACGTCGTCCACAATGAACTGGTCTGGGACGACTGGATGTACCGGCTGTACGGCCATACGCCGAGGAATGGTGCAGAACCGTACGCGCTCTGGGCGGAGAGCATCCACCCGGATGATCGCGCGCGGTCGGAACGGGAGATCGACGCGGCGTTGAGAGGCGACAAGGAGTTCGATACGGAATTTCGCATCGTTCGACCGGACGGTGACATTCGATATCTCAAGGCCTCGGCGCGCGTTATTCGCGATGCATCCGGAGCGCCCATGCAGATGGCCGGTGTCAACTTCGACATCACGGAGCGCAAGCGAGCAGAGCTCGACCTCCTGCAAACTTCGTCGTTCTTGCGCACGCTGCTCGAGTCGTCATCCGAAGTCTCCATCATTGCCACGGATCCGAACCTTCTCATCAAGGTGTTCAATCGAGGTGCCGAGCGGCTGCTCGGCTATTCCAGCGAAGAGGTCGTAGGGCGCGCTACGCCCGCGCTGATCCACGACGCGGACGAAATGCGCGCGCGCGGCGAGGAGCTGACGAAGGAGACGGGAACGCCGGTCGACGGAGTCGCCGTGTTCACGCATCCCATCGCGCTCCGCAAGCCGCGCGAGTGGACCTACGTTCGCAAGGACGGCGACTACGTCACCGTGTCGCTGATCGTCACCGCCATGCGCGGCGACGACGGAACGGTCTTCGGATATCTCGGCGTCGCTCACGACGTGACCCGCCAGAAGATGCACGAGGCGTCCTTGCATGAAGCGCGTCTCAAGGCCGAGCAGGCAAACGTCGCGAAGAGTCGATTTTTGGCGAATATGAGCCACGAGATCCGCACGCCGATGAACGCGGTACTCGGGCTCACCTACCTGCTCGGACAAACCGCCCTCGATTCGGAGCAGGCCGGCCAGCTTTCGAAGATCCGCGTCGCGAGCAAATCGCTCCTCGTCGTGATCAACGATGTGCTCGATCTGTCGAAGATCGAGGCCGGCGAACTGATGGTCGAGCACGTCGTGTTCGACCTGCGCGCCTCGTTGACCGAGCTCAGTGACGTGATGGAGGTCCAGGCGGACACCAAGGGGATCACCCTGCAGATCAATGCCCCCGATGACTTGCCCCGGGCCCTCCTCGGTGACGCCGCGCATCTGCACCAGATCCTGACGAACCTGCTCTCCAACGCCATCAAGTTCACCGACCACGGGGGAGTCGAGCTCAGGGTGCGGATCCAGGCCGAGACCGCCACGGCCGTGCAGTTCCGCTTCGAAGTACAAGATAGCGGGATCGGCATGACCGCAGAGGTGCAGTCGCGTGTCTTCGCGCCTTTCGTCCAGGCCGACGCATCGACCACGCGAAGATTCGGCGGTACCGGGCTCGGTCTCTCGATCGTCAGCCGGCTTGCCGTATTGATGGGCGGGGACGTGGGGCTGTCGAGTACCCCGGGGGTCGGGAGTCAGTTCTGGGTGACGCTGCCGTTCGAGCGGGCCGTGCCGAGCGAGACGACATTGCCGTCGGAGCCCGCCGCGACTGGGCCCTCTACCCTGCTCGGCGTGCGAGTGCTGGTCGTCGATGACAGCGACGTCAACGTCCAAGTGGCGAAGCGGATCCTCGAGCTCCAGGGCGCTCGCGTTTCGGTCGCGAGCAACGGGCGAGAGGCCGTGGTCCGTCTTCGCTCGAACCTCGATCCCATCGATCTCGTGCTCATGGATGTTCAGATGCCGATCATGGATGGGGTCGAGGCGACGCAGGCCATCCGCGGTGAGCTCGGGTTGACGCGGTTGCCTATCATCGCCTTGACCGCCGACGCACGGACCAGCGAGCGCAATCGAGCGCTGGCTGCCGGCATGAACGACTTTCTCACCAAGCCCTTCGATGCGCCGGCACTCGTTCGTTGCGTCCGGCGGTACGTGTCACAAGAGACTCTCGCTGGTCCCCGGGCGCCCGACCGCGAGCAGCCCATCGCGGCGCGTGGGCTCCACCCGGCCTGGCCCCAGATCGAGGGCATCGACTCCGACGACGTGAGCCATCGCCTGTCGGGGGACGTCGACCTCTTTCGGTCGCTACTCGAGTACCTGTGCGACGACTTCGCCGACGTCGCTTTGCCGCCGAATGAAGTCGACCCGAAGCCGCTCTCCGAGCAGGCGGCGAGAATGCATACGTTGAAGGGAGCCTCCGGCCAGCTCGGAGCGAAGGAGATTTACGATCTCGCCGCCAAGACCGAAGTGGCCTGCCGCAGCGGCGAGACCCGGCGCGCCGCTCAATTGTCGAAGCGGCTCGCGCTCAAGTTCGAGAGGTTGCGGTACGACGCAAAGCTCTATTTGCTCTCGCCGACTATCGAGTCGCTGCAGAGTCCATCCGACCGTCCCGAGCTCTCCTCGAGCGAGCTCGCGGAGCTATGCGATTTGCTGGCGCAGCACGACCTGTCGGCGCTCGAGCGCTTCGGTGCGGCGGCATCCCGCCTGAAGCGCATGCTCGACGGGGAAGTCTTCGAGCGGCTCCGCGGCCACATGGACAACCTCGAATTCAGCGCCGCCGCAGAGCTGCTCCAGAAGGCGCGCGCAGGTCGGTCCGCCTCTGTGAGCCCGGCCACGTAAAGAGCCACTGAAAGCTGCCCGCTAGCCGGCGGAAGAGCTTGCGCAGGGCGCCCGCGCTGCAGCGGATGACCGCCGTGCTAATGTTGAATGTTGAGCCGAGTGTCGGACCAAGAGGCAGTCAAGCTCGCCGGTGAGCACCCTGTTCCGGTGACTCCGGAGGTGCAGCGCTCCGCCAAGACCCGCTACGTGCTCAAAGAGCAGCTCGCATCTGGCGGGATGGGAGTCGTCTGGCGAGTCTTCGATCGCAGCACCGGCAACGAGCGAGCCCTGAAGCGCGTCGCCGTCGAGGGCCGCGAAAGCCCATTTCTCCTCGAAGCGTTCGAGCGGGAATATCAAGTCCTGAAGACGCTCGATCACCCGCGAATCATCCGGGTCTTCGACTACGGCATCGACGAAGACGGCCCGTTTTACACGATGGAGCTGCTCGACGGACAGGACGTCCGGCGCGCGGCGCCGCTGCCATTTCGGAGAGCGTGCCAATGTCTTCGTGACGTCGCAACGTCGCTCGCGCTCCTACACGCGCGCCGGTTCGTTCATCGCGACCTCAGCCCGGGCAACGTTCGAATCACGGAGGAGGGTCGGGCCAAGCTCCTCGACTTCGGGGCGCTGGTTTACTTCGGAAGCTCGAACGTCATCGTCGGCACTCCGCCGGTCATCGCTCCCGAAGCGCTCGTTCACGCTCCACTCGACGAACGGACCGACCTGTATGCGCTCGGGGCTCTCGCGTACTGGATGCTCACCGGGCGCCACGCGTTCCCCGCTCGTAGTCTCGACGCACTGCCGTTGATGTGGCTCACGCGGCCACCGCCGCCCTCTTCCTTTGTGTCCGACATCCCGGAGGAGCTCGACGCGCTCGTCTCGTCCCTCCTGGACGCCGATCCCCTCGCGCGACCCGCGAGCGCTGCCGAAGTGATCGTCCGACTCACGGTGATTGGCGGTCTTCCTCCGGAGGATGCGGCCGAGACGAGACGACTCGCGATGAGTTTCCTCTCGAGTCCGCGGTTCGTCGGAAGGGCCGACATCCTCGCTCGCGTCCGCGCATCGACTGAACGAGCCATGGGAGGGAAGGGCGGCGCGGTTTGCATCGAGGCTGCGCCGGGAGTCGGCAGGAGCCGGTTACTGGAAGAAGTCGGCATTCGCGCGGTGCTCGCCGGCGCGACCGTCGCGCGAGTCGACGCTGGAGCATCCCCGCAAAGCCAAGGCACGACGAGAGCGCTCGTGCTCCGCGTGTTGGATGCCGTCCCGGACGTGGCGCAATCGCGCGCCGAAGAATTTCGACCCGCCCTCGACGCTCTCGGCCTCGCCAGTCAGATTCGACGAGGCGTCTCATCGGCGAGGTCGTCGCCGCCGGGCGTCGATTCGCCCTCGATAGCCCGCATGCTCCGGGATTGGTTCATCGAGGTGAGTCGGGAAAAGCCGCTGGTTCTCCAAGTCGACAACGTCGAGGACGCCGACGACGCGAGTCTCGGCCTGCTCGCGGGCTTGGCGATCTCGGTCGCGGACGTCCCGTTGCTGATCATCGCCACGGTCGCGCACGACCGAGGGGGCGAGCCTGCGCTCGGTCTGACCTCGCTCCTCAAGCACTCGACGCGACTGGAGCTCACCGGGCTCGATTCCAGAGAGATGCTCGAGCTCGGGCGTTCGCTCTTCGGCAACGCACCGCACGTCGAGAGAGTCTCCGAGTGGCTCTACGAGCGCACCGCGGGCAGCCCGCTCCATGCACTCGAACTCGCGAGACAGCTCCTCGCGAACGACAACATCCGCTTCGTCGACGGCGCCTGGGCCCTCCCCGATCGGGTGCCCGAATCGGACCTTCCGGTTGCTCTCGAAGACGCGCTCTCTGCACGCATCGCTCTCATTGGCAAATCGGCGCGGACGCTCGCCGAATGCCTGAGCCTCCAGCGCGAGCAGCCGACGCTCGAGTTGTGCCGCCGGCTCGCGAACGAAAAAACGGAGGACGGGCTCCTTTCCGTTCTCGATGAACTAGCCCGAAAAAACGTGCTCCATCGCGATCGAGATGGTTACCGCTTCACGAGCTCGGCGCTCCGCGAAGCCCTGCTCGCCGGGATGGATGAAGCCCAGCTCGAGCAATGTCATTTGCGGCTCGGAAACGTCTTTCTCGAACTGTCGACAGACGGTGACGACCAGGCGCTTCGAGTCCAGGCCGGCTTTCATCTCATTCGGGGAGGCCAGCCGGTGCGTGGCGCGGATACCATCGCGTCCGTCACTCATGACGCGCTCACGGGCACGCTCATCGCCGATCTTCATCGAGTCGGGCGACCGCTCGACGCGGCGCTCGCGGTTTACGACCGACACCGACGATCGGTCTACGAGCGCATGCCGCTCCTCGCCGCTTTGGCGCAATGCGGGTACTACGAAGAAGCGTCGTGGGGAGAGCGCTACGGTGCCCAGGCGCTCGACGTGCTCGAGGATCTCTCCGGCGTTCGGACCGCGCGGGCCTTGCGCCGGTTTCTCGGGGCATGGCTCTCGCTCATCGTCGGGATCCTCCTCGCCTTCGTGCGGTTTCAAATCACGCCGAAGCGCCAGCGCAAATACTCGTTCGACAAGATCCTGATTCAGCTCTTCACCGCCGTGACGACGCTCACCGGCGCGGCTGCGCTGTCGCTCGATGGCGAGCGGGCGGCGCGCGTCGCCGCGACCTTGGAGCCGTTCGCGATGCTTCCGGAGCGACTGACGCCGGTCGGGATCTACCAGTTCTGTCGCGCTCTCGAGCAGATCACGACCGAGAACGAAGCCTCCGCGTACCTGACCTTCGATACGCTCATCGAGAGGTTCGGAGATCCTCGGTACTACCCGACGCTTCCACCCGAGGCGCGAAACCTCTACCGCGCGGGCGCTCATTTCGCGCGCGGCGCGATGGCCATTTTTCGCGCAGACGGGCGTGGAGCGCTCGAGAGCGCCGACGCCCTCGACCGATCGGGGTTGAAGCTGTACGCGATGATCGCGAGCCAGCTCCGGTGGCTCTACTACGCCCTTCGCGGCGAATTTTCGAAGGCCGCGCCGCACCAGGAACAAGTCGAGATCCATGCCGCGCACGTGGGTTCGGTATGGCAGGTCGAAACGTGGCAGCCTCCCTCGTTGCTGCTCATCTACCCGCTCATGGGCGACATCATCGGCTCGACGCGGCTCACCCACCGCCTCGAGCACTTGAGCAGGGCGGTCCCTTCGCTCCGGCGCTACGCGCGACGCTCGAAGGCGACCCTCAAACTCATTCGCGGCGAGATCACGGACGTCGAGACGCTCCGTCGGGCGTTCGCCGATGAAGACAATGCGCGGCCGAGAAGCTACATCGGATGGGCCAGGATGTTGAGCCACTTCATTCGCGGCCTCAACGCCCTCGGCGCCCACGCGGAGGCGGCCGCACAATGTGAAGAGGCGCTCGCTCACGTCGCCGAGGAAGATCGGGAATACGTTTCGCACTTCCTTCCTCTCGATATCGAGTTCGCCGTCGCTCATGCCGGCCTCGGGCGATTCGAAGACGCCCTGAAGCGCATCGACGGCCTACTGGTCCGCTTCGAAAGCCGAGAACACCCGCTCGCGCTCGGACTCTTGCACGAGGCACGCGCCCGAATCGCCTGGGCGGCAGGCGACCTCGACGCTTACGAGCTCAGCCGAAAAGAGACGGAGCGGTGGTTCCTCCCCACCGAAAACCCCGCGTTGATCTCGAAGTGCAAGCGTCTCTTGGAGCTAGTCGACGAAGCCCAGCGCCCGTCCCACGCCCTCTACGGACCTGAATCGATGGACGAGACCGCGACGATTCTCGAGAACGAGACCGAGAACGTCGGAACGCGCGTACGGGCGAGCTAGACGCAGGGATTTGAAGCCGTGCGGACGAGACGCGCGCTTTCCATCTAATGACACGTGTGTCATTATTCGGGCATGAAGGGCGATGCGGATGGGTTCAGCGCGGACGTGACCTGCCGAGTGGTCGGAATCACGTACCGACAGCTCGTCTACTGGGACAAGACCGGACTCATCCGCCCTTCGATCCAGAAGGCACGCGGCAGGGGTTCTCGACGGTCCTATTCGTTTGAAGACCTCGTCGAGCTCCGGGTCATCGCACGTCTGCTTGCGGTGAAGATCTCGCTACGCGCCGTGCGCCAGGTCGCGCGCTACCTCCGGCAGCACTTCACCGAGGTCGTTCGACCTCTCGCGCAGCTCTCCCTTTTGACGAACGGGAAGCGTGTCCTCGTTCAGACGACCGATCGCAAGCACCTGATGGACGCCACGGCGGAGGGGCAGCTCGCGATCATCCTCGCGGTTGCTCCGATCGTTCAGGATCTGAAGGACCGGGTTGCCGAACTTCGAGCCACGCGACCCCTCACGGTCCGCGTGGCGGGCCGTGAGTACACGGCCGTACTGACGCCCGATCTACAGGTTGGTGGTTACAGCATCGAGGTCCTTGAGCTGCCGGGTGTCGTAACAGAGGCGGACACCATCTCCGAGGCCCGCAAGATGGTTTCGGAAGCGGTGCGCCTCTGGCTCGACGCGAGTAAGCCCGTCGAGAAGCGACGCCTAGCCCGGTGAGCACATGGGCCGTATGGCGTCACTCGTCGCCGCGCGCGTCGTCCGTGCGCTCGTCCGGCTCGGCTGGACCGTCGATCGCCAAGCCGGAAGCCACGTCGTCCTCGTCAAGACCGGCAAGAACCCGGTGACCGTGCCGACGCACAAGGGGAAGACTCTGAAAGAGGGCACGGCGCGATCCATCCTGAAACAAGTCGGCATCAGTGAAGACGAGTTCTTCCGCGTGTACTGACGTGCACGATTCGAGGGTGCGTCGGCCACAGAGCTTCGAACCCGAGGGTCGTGCCCCTCCTTTCCAACCCGTTCGGCTCGACGAGGGATCCGCGTCAGGTACATCTGCGTGCATGCCCGGGTGCCACCTGCTTGAGTGAGATCTGCAGGCTCTGCGAGACGCGTGCGGACCTCGTCGAGAGCCACATCGTTCCGAAGTTTATTTTCCGTTGGCTCAAGAAGTCATCGCAAACCGGGATCCGCCAAAGCGCACAGCCGAACCGTCGAATTCAGGATGGGTGGAAGCGACCGTTTCTCTGCGCAAAGTGCGAAGACCGCCTGAACCAGCACGAAACGCCCTTCGCAGGGCAGGTGTTCGCGCCATTCCATAGGCAGGATCTAACGACACGTGCGGCGACCTTCTCGTATGGCGATTGGTGCCTACCGTTTTGCGTTTCCGTGTCGTGGCGGGTCTTGAAAGCAATGAACGAGGACGGTCTGATGCCCGCACTTTCAGACGCGCAGCAAGCGGCGATGGAGTCCGCGCTAGGAAGGTGGCGTGACGTGCTCCTCGGACGGCAGCCACACCCGGAGCGTCACGCGCAATACCTTTACCCCGTTGGACTGATCAAGAGCGCGTCGCAGGCCTCCGTTAGTCCCTCGCAGAATCGATACTTCCTCCGAACGATCCAAATCGACGTGCTGGTGGGCGTGGAGCGGATGGTGGTTTTCTCCAAGCTCGGTCGTCTCGTGCTCATTGGCTTCGTTACACCTCCTGATCGTGCTTGGCGTGGATGGAGAGTCCGCGTGCGGAAAGGGCACTTCGGCGTTCAAGCGTTCGGAATGCCCGGTGAGATGCTCGCCTTCATGCGCGCCTCGGCGGACGCATACGGTTCGATCTACGACCGCATGTCACCGCGCCAGCAACACATCGCCGGCGCGCGAGCCGCCCAGTCCATGGAGGAACGAGACGAGGCCTTCGTCGCCTTCGAGGCCGACGTCGCGATTTCCGGTTCCGCGGCATTCCGTCGAGGCGGTACTGGGGACGGGGCAAGCTAGACGCGCAGTTGAGAGCTCGATCTGGTCCAAGTTGCCAATGTGTTGGCAACGTCAGCGGCGCAGACGGCTTCTCGTCGGGTGGCTGTCGTCCTACTGTCGTGGCGTGAAACCCAGGGCGGGGCGACATTCGGTTGAGCCGAAGGAGGCCAACCGAATGAATGAGGTCATTGCCATAAATATCCGAATCTGCCGCGAAAAGAGGGCCTGGACGCAGGAGCATCTGGCTGCGGCGGCATGCACGAGCGCTCGAACGATTCAGCGAGCCGAAGGTGGGCGCGGGATGACGGCGGAGACCCTAACCGCCATCGCCGGGGCGCTGGACGTGTCGGTCGACGATCTACGTCGGGACGTCGTCGCGGAATTTGCAGCGGAGGTCGGGGTGAGGCGCGAAGACCTGACCCCGGACGCAATCGAACGGCACACCCATGCGCGCGAGGAACAGTTCCACAAGGAACACATGGTTGTGCCCGTCGCACGCGTGATGAATCTGGACGATATCGCTCGCCTCGACAACGCACACGGCGTGCAATTCGCGGTTCTCGAGCTGGAGGAATCTATTAGGGATACGGCGGCGGAGCTGGAGCAGCAGCTCATCGACTACGTCGACGTTGCGCGTGACCTGGAACCGCTCGATCGCCATCGTGAGCGCAAACGCGCCCTCGAACTCGTGCAGAAGCTAGAAGGACTCGGGTGCCGAGTTGCGATCGGG
>CAZDNG010000007.1:45201-56603 GCA_964506835.1 uncultured Polyangiaceae bacterium | reverse complement strand
GCTCGCGCGTCGTGGCGTCATTCAGATCGACGACGAGGGCCTCCGCGTCCAGCTTGTCTCGCTCAGGCGCGCCGCTCGGACAGTGTCGTCTTGATGGGGCGCTGCCGATCCAACTACTGGTTCGGCCCGTTGGCGTCGGCGTCGCACCGCAAGTCGACGATGTAGTCGTTCGTGTCCACGTCATTCGGCGGTCGCCGATGTGACGAGCACCTGCGTCTGCGCGCCGCGCGGGAACATTGCTCGCGCGGGGTTGTCGAACTGTGCGTGATGCGAGGAGTTCCTTCCGGGAGCGTGGCGGTGTTTTGTCTCTGTTTCGCAGCGTGTCAGGCGCCGCCGCGGCCTGCGGCGGGAGCGGACTCGGTGTTGCCGCTGCGGTCGGTGCGCCTGTACGAAAATGGGGTCGGCTATTTCGAGCGCGAAGGGATGCTCGGCGAGCACGGCGCGGCGCTCGGAGTTCCCGCGTCGCACGTCGACGACGCGTTGAAGACGCTGCTCGTGCTGTCGCACGGGCAGAGCACGGTGAGCGGCATCGAGTTTCCGAGCGTCGTCAGCGACGGCGCCGCGCGCTCGCTCGCGGGGTTGTCGCTCGAGGGGGAGAACCCGGCGGACTACGAGCACGTCCTGCGGAGCATGACGGGGTTCCGCGTCGAGATTGCGGGCGACAAAGGACCGCTCGTGCGAGGGCGGCTTCTCGACGTCGAGTGCACCACGCCGGTTCCGCCTGCAGGCGCAGCATCTGCCAGCGGCAAAGGTGAATCCGGCGACGCCGTGCCCGCGCCTGCGCCGGTCGTCTATCAACTGTTGATCGTCGCGGACGGGGGCGAGATCGTCCGCGTGCCGTCGACGACGATTCGAACGCTGCGTCCGCTCGATCCGGAGTTTTCGGCGCGCTTGCAAACCGCCGTGGACGCGCTCGGCGGGCGATCGGCGCAGCTCTTACGCGAGCTCCGGGTGCGCGCCAGTGCAAGGGCACCGATTCGCATCGGATACATCGCGGAGACGCCGGTCTGGCGAGCAAGCTATCGCTTGGTCCTGCCGCTCGCGGGACCGACTGCGATGCTCGAAGGGTGGGCGCTCGTGCACAACGACACCGACGAGCCCTGGACGAGCGTCGCGGTCGAGCTGGTGAACGGCGCGCCCGACTCGTTTCTGTTCCCGATGGCCGCGCCGCGGTACGCGCGGCGCGCGCTCGCCACGCCGGAAACGGAACTCTCGACGGTGCCGCAGCTCGCACTTCGCACCGCCGACGGTCTCTGGGGCGACCACGTCGACGAGACGAGCTCGGGCGGCCTCGGCATTTCCGGGATCGGTGAAG
Organism: uncultured Polyangiaceae bacterium; assembly: GCA_964506835.1. GTDB lineage: Bacteria > Myxococcota_A > Polyangia > Polyangiales > Polyangiaceae > DASZVB01. The sequence continues at coordinate 55,288 of CAZDNG010000007.1, read as the reverse complement.
GGGGTGGCGGGTTCGGCGAAGGGATCGGGCTCGGCAGCATCGGGACGCTCGGTCACGGTGTGGGCGCCGCCGACCTCGATGCAAAGGCCATCACGATCGGCGATTTGTCCGAGGTCGCCAGCGCGAAGGGCAAGGACGAGGGCCGGCTCTTTTCGTATCGGCTCGCACAACCCGTGTCGTTACGCGCGCACGGCTCGTCGCTCTTGCCGCTCCTGTCGCACGGCGTCGCGATCAAGCGATTCACCCGGTTCGAATCCGACGACGCGGGGCGTGCCGCGGTGCGATTCCGCAACGACTCGCCGTACATTCTTCCCGATGGCCCGATCGCGATCTTCGAACCCGCCGGATTTTCCGGCGAAACGATCGTCCATCGCATGCTCCCGGCACAGACGGCGTTTCTCCAATACGGCTTCGATCTCGACGAAACGCTCCACGCGACCCAAGACGAATTGTCTCGGTCGGTCGTGCACGTGGTTTGGAACGCGAAGACCGTGCGGCTCGAAGAGAGCGACGTCTCGGTCACGGCGCATCGTCTCGACATCGAGAACCACGCGCCGACCCCGCGCACGGCTGGATACGTCCTGTCCGGCGTCGGGACGAACGCAAAGGTCGAAGGCGCCGACGAGCTCGACTACGACCCGAGCGCAGGCCACGCCATTGCGTTCCTCACCGTGCCGAGCAGACAGAACATGCGGCGCACCCTGCGCGTCACCGAGGCTCGCTCGACCGCGACGGCCCTGTCGGCTTTGACGATGGACGCCGTCACGCGACTGTCGACGTCCGAGTCGTTGCCCGCGAGCGAGCGCGCGATCTTGAAGGCCGCGCTACCCTCCGTCCTCGCGCTCACCGAGACCGAGAAGGTCGCCCACGAGCTCGAGCAGCACGAGTCGGAGCTCGACGCCGACCTCCAACGCAACCGCCAGCACCTTCAGGCGATGCAAGCGTCTCCGGGAGGCAGCAACCCGATCGCGACGCGCATCGTCGCGCTCGAGCAAGCGCGCGACGCCACCCGCCGCAACCTCGCCGCCGCTCGCGAAAAAGTCGCCACGTGTGAGCGCGCCGCGGTCCACGCCCTCGAAGGACTCAAGGCAGCGGCCGCGCCGAGTTAGAGGAGCGGCCTAGCGAGTACAACCGTCACGGCGGACACAAAGTCGGGCAGCAGGCGAAACCGCACTGCGCGTTGCCGAGGTTCGAGACGCACGACGAGCCGGCGGCGCACGCGAGCTGGGTTCCGCACCGGCACTTCGGCGCGCTGCCACTCGTGTCGCACCACTCTTTCGCGGCACAACACGCGTCGCCGCATCTCGGACCGGCGGCGCACCCGCCGCTCGGCGCGCACGAGGGAGAAGACCCGGCATCCGTGGCCGAAGTGCCACCGCTCGCCTTCGTGCCCCCCGACGCGGTGACCCCGCCACTCGCGGACGTTCCGCCACTGTCGCTCGCTCCGCCCGATCCCGACGTGCCGCCGGAGCCCGCCGTCCCGCACGTCGTGATGCCCGAAGTGCATTGTCCGCTCACACACTTCGACCACGGACACGCCGCGGTGCCGTCGGGGCACAGCCGGCACGGCGCAAGGCTCTTCGGACACTGCGAATCGTTGGTGCAAACCTTCGCACCCGAGACGCAACCCGCGCCGTAGTTGAGCCCGCAGGCCATCCCCACGCAACACGGTGTCGCGCCACCGCTCGACGGGCAGAACAGCGGATCACACGTGCCGGAACCAGCGTCGACCGGACACGGAGGGAAGGTCGTGGAGCATTTGCCATTCACGCAATCGGCGTGAGCGCACGACGTCGAGCCATCCGCGCATAGCTTGCACACGGCGGGTACTGGGCAATCCGCTCCGCTCGTGCACTCCGCTCCGGTTGTTGATCCCCCTGCGCCCGATGGCCCGCAGGAGGTAGGACAACACTGCCCCGCTGGCGTCACGGGCTCTTCGCCCGGCGGGCACGCCATCAGCAATGGGCAGTTGAAGACTCCCGAACATCCCCCGCTGCCGCTCGCAGCCGCGGCGCCAGATGTCCCTCCGCCACTCGCGCCCGCGGCGCCCGACGTTCCTCCGCCGCTCGCGCCTGCCATTCCGGACGCGCCGCCGCCGCTCGCGCCGGCACCGGACGCGCCACTGGCACCACCGCTCGACGTGCCCCCGCTTGCACTCGCTCCGAAGAGACCGTTGCCGGTACCTGTCGCTCCACCGCACCCGACGGCCGCGACGAGAATTGCGCCCAAAGTTAAGAAGTGCCGCATCGTTCTGCTCCCTTGACGTAAGCATCCCCGCCGGTCGCGCGGTTGATCACGAAATCATCGTGTCGCTCAACGCGACCCTCATTCTACACCCGCCCCCCTCACGAGGACTCGAGGACCGCCAACCCGATGGTCCCGCGAACCTTCGTCATGGCAGGTAGATGGCCGCGACAATCATCGATAGCTCAGCTGCGGGGCTATCCGACCGCCCCGAAGTGCTCCGCTCGAACGGTCCACGGTTAATCTATCGCCCCGATTGGTTCGAAGCAGCAAGGTGGACAGCCAGTGAGTGGCCATTCCCTCCCATGGCAAGCGTTCGAATGGCCATTCGATGGCCCTAAATAGCTCGATAGCCATGAGAAAAGGCTATCCGATGGCCCCATTTTGCTACGCTGGAGCGCGCCGAGGCGATGGGACGGCCGCCCCGGGGTCGGCGCTCGGAAACGGGGCCCATGGCCTGCGCGCGGAGTTGGCTCAGTCGATCTTTGCCATGGCCGACGATCTCGATCTGCCGCCCCGACTCCGCTCGGATTCGCTCGAACTGGGTGCGCGGCGAGCACGGTTCCGTGTGGCTCGACTACGATTTCGAGTGACGTTCGCGACGCCGATCGTACTCGTCTTCACGACGAAACGCGGAAGGTTCGGCGCAGCGGGGGTCCCGCCGCACGCGGGCGGGCAGACCCGGGGAGCACCCCCTCATCGATCCCGGCGATGAGGACTCCACCGTCGTCGCCTCTCCCCTCCAAGTCCAACATCCGGAGCTCGTCGACGACATCCTTCGCGACGTCATCGGCGACCACGAACTCTAGCTTCACCATCGGAACGAAGTCGACGACATATGTCGTGCCTCGATAGACCTCACGCATGCCGCCCGATGGCCCGAAGCGCTTCACTTCGGACACGAGCACGTGGCGTGCGCCGTGCACGGAGACGGCCTCCACGATGTCATCGAGCTGGTGCGGAGAGAGGATGACTTCTACGCGTTTCACCTGTCGGCTCCCTTCGGATGGACGAATCGAAGCGTTCGACGGAGCTCGGGTGGCTCCTAGGGCCTCAGCTTGGCCGTTCGGGCCTCAGGGCCGTCGAAAAAAGTGCGCTGTTTTTCTAAGGATTTCGTCAACAGGCCGAAGGGCACAGTGGTTCGAGCGAACCGGCAGCGCCGAAAAGGTAGTGTCTTATAGAGAGATAGAAGCGACCTGGCACGTGCTCGTCTTATCATCGCACTTCAGGCTCGGAGCACATGCCTGTGCTAAGGATGCACAGTCATCACCGATTTGCCCGACGGGTTTGCAGGTTCCGGATTGAACATCGCAATAGGCCACGCCGGTCTGGCAGGAACCGGAGGCGCATGGGCCTCGGCTCGGTGGGAGTTCGCAGACGCCGCACTGGCAGGTAAGCCCGACGCTGCATCCCGTGTTCGTGGAGCCCCCCGAGCACGAGCCGCCGATGTCTTGAGGAGTCAGGCAAACGCCGAGACCCCCGTCTGAGGCGACACCCGCGCACGTCAGGCCAGGCGAACAGATCCTCGTGGGATAGGGTCGCCCAGGAGTCGCGAAGAGACCGTTTCCGAGAACCGGCGGGTCCGAGTCGCAGGGCTCTCCGGCCTCCACGAAGGCGGGGCAGTCACCCCCAAAGCTACCGCACGGCTTCGGAGCGCAGTAACCATCGAAGCAGTAGGGATCTGCCGTTAGCCCCGCGTCGGCGCAATCGCTCGCGGTGGAACAGGGAAGGAGTGATTGCCCGTTCGTGTCCAAGAGAGCCGAGCAGCCCGGGCTGCCATCGACCAAGGCCCCATCGCCGGTCGTCGAATCGCCGACCCCGGCATCCGAGAGGCAAGTGAAGACCCCCGTGCAGGCTGGAACGTTCTCCCAGAGAGTATCGCCATGGCAACTCTGCGCCGAGAGAGCCTGCAAGCAAGTACGTTCCTCTTCGGGATCATATCTGACCATTCCGGCGTCGATGGCTCGAAAGAGCGCCGGGCTCGGGAACGGATAGGCGATCGTTTGATCCTGGCACGAGTAATCGGCTGCGCTTCCCGTGCAGTTGCCGAAATGCCAGGTATTGCGCTGGCTCATCGCATCGATGCATTCGCTCACGAGGTAGGGTGCGAGGGGAGAGCATTTGCTCCAGTAGGTGCATCGAGCGACGGCGACCGAGAAAGCGAGTTGGTCGAGCGGCACGCCGCCATCTGAGGCAAGAGCGGTCGACACCTGAGGCTCGCCCGCGTCGGAGAACGGCCCGCAGCTCGGGTTGGCCTCCGCCGGTACGAAAACGTCGCTGCCGGCGTCCCCAGCGTTGGCCCGCGGGGCGGCGTCGTCGCCGCCACACGACGAAACGAAGCACGCCGTCGCCACCGTAGCGAGGTACATACTCACCAAGTAGCGGCGTCTGGACGCGATCGAGCCGGAGATCTCCATCATCGATGTTGGCGCACCGGGCCCCTGGACAATCGACTACTCACCACAGCGAAACGTCGAGAGAGGTTTGGCGGTTTCGCCCACTGTACTCGGGCTGCCCGCGTCTGCGGTCGTCGAGGGCAAGCAAGCCTCCGGCAGATCCAGCTTCCCGCAATGGTTGCCGTATCGGAATCCTGGCTGCAACGCAGCGCTACAGGTTGGATCGAAAGCATCGAACCTTGCAGCAAGGCAGGTGTGTGTGGAACCGCAACTCACCTGGAGCATCGGCGTTATACATAGGTTGCACATCGTAGTGTCGGCCGAAGAGATCAACGATGCGACCGTGGTCGAGTCCTTCGACGCCACGACGTAGGCGGTGCTTTGACAGCCGTCATTCACGACGCAGCAATCGGAATCCTGTGAGCAGGGGATCGGATCGATGGCGTACTTGCTCGCCTCCTCTCGCGGATCGCTGCTCGTGCAGGAGACGGCTGCGAGGAGCGAAACGACGAAAAATCGGGTCACGTCTCGTCCCACCATACTCGTGAAGATAATGGAGGCGGCGATGGGACGCGCGAAATTCGAACGGTACGCGAACGGTGGCGCTTCATCCGCCGTCCGACACCGGCTCTCGATGCAGCTTGCGCGAACGGCACGGGAAGTCGCCGGCAGGGACGGATTCTTGATGCGAGAAGGGCCGATCTTTCGAACCTCGATAGGAGGCGAGATCTAAGTTCGAAACGAACGCGAGTCGCAACGTTATCGCGACAGTGTGGCTGTCGAAAGGAAGTGGTTTCGCATGCCAGGTTTTTCTTCCCCTACTGCAGATGCACGAGCCGCTACTGACCTGGGCGGTGGTGTGAGTCGCCGGGTGCACATTCGGCGCGAGCGCGGAGAGTGGCGCGTCGATTCGGAGGATGGCGCCGTCGGGGGGATCTTCGTCGATCACGATGCCGCGCGCCGCTTCGCCGAGCGCGAGTTTCGCATCGGCCAGGGACGTCCCGTACTGGATGACGACGACCCTGGGGCTGCGCGAGGCTCCGTCCGCTGACGGATCGCTCTACGAAGTCGTTCGCTGCGCCGCCTGGGCCGAGGCGCTCGATGGAAGTGGATCGTTCGAAATGTCTTCTTCCAGTGCAAGAGCTCCATTTTCTTCGAAGTGGTAACCGGCTTCGCCGTGGTCGACGAGATCCAATCCTTCTTCTTCGCCGTCGCCGTCGTGTCGGAGGCCGACGAGTGCTTTCACGACGGCGCCCAGGACGAAGGTGCCACCAATCGAGAGCGCGAGCGTGACGCCGATGGCTTCCAGCTGTTCGACCCAGAGCGTCCTTCCGACCACGCTGCCGAGATTCGTGGAAAGATTCGCGTTGGCGGACGGCGTCGCGAGAAATCCGGTCAGGAGTGCGCCGAGCGTCCCACCCACGCCGTGGACACCGAACGTGTCGAGCGCGTCGTCGTACCCGAGCGCGCCTTTCATGAAGGTGCACGTGAAATACGGGACGATCCCTGCGAGTAACCCGATCAGCACGGCGCCGTTTGCCGTCACGAACCCCGATGCCGGCGTGATGACCACGAGCCCTGCCACCGCTCCCGAGCAGAAACCGAGAATCGTGGGCTTGCCGCGCATGATCCATTCGAGGCCGGGCCACACCACGGAAGCGACCGCGGCGGCGAGCGTGGTGGCCATGAACGCACCGGCAGCGATGCCATCGGCCGCCACGGCGCTCCCCGCGTTGAACCCGTACCACCCGACCCACAGCATCCCCGTGCCGATCATCGTGAGCACCAGGCTGTGCGGATAGAACGCCCTTTGGCCGAAACCGTTTCTCTTGCCGAGTACGAGACAGAGGACGAGCGCCGACCACCCGGACGACATGTGGACGACGGTGCCGCCCGCGAAGTCCACGGCGTGAATGGCGGCGTTCGCGTTCCAGACGCCATTCATGAAACCGTCGGCGCCCCACACCATGTGGGCGAGCGGAAAATACACCACGACCATCCAGGCGACGATGAACGCCATGATGGCCGCATACTTCATCCTTTCGGCGATCGCGCCGACGATCAACGCGGGCGTGATGATCGCGAACATCAGCTGATACATCGCAAAGACGCTCTGCGAGACCCACGGCGCGTAGTTCGGGTTGGGGGCAGCCCCGACCCCCTTCAGAAATAGAAACTGCGTGCTGCCCAAGAACGGACTTCCGGTCGCAAACACGAAGCTGTACCCGACGAGCCACCACAGAATGGTGACGATGCCTGCGCAACCGAGGCACTGCGCCATGACAGAAAGAACATTCTTGCGACGCACCAGCCCGCCGTAAAACAGCGCGAGCCCGGGAAGCGTCATGAACAGCACGAGTGCCGTCGACGTCATCATCCAGGCGTTGTGGCCGGGGCCTGACGTCATGAGGGACTTCGGCGTCTCGTTCCGGACGTACGCCTCCAGATCGGCGACGCGAGCCGCCAACTCCGCCGAGCCAGCCGGCGTAGGAGAGACGACGTCCGCTGCCTTCGCGACGGCATCGAAGAAAAACGAGGAGGTGGCGACGAGGACCGCGACGGCTACCCTCGTAAAACGACGGGGTGTGAACGTCGCTCGGTATGATCGGGGTGACATGGGGCGATCCGATCTGCTCGATTTGGAGCTCAAGACGCTCGAAAAACCCACGGTAAACCTCTAAGGATTTCATCATGACGCGTGCCAGTGCATCGCGATGCCCATCGCTCGTCACCGGCGTGCAACGACGTGCACGCGAACCCTCTCGGCGTGTTCGGATTCATCGCCGCTTTCGCGCGAAATCATTCCCACTGCGACGGGGCAAGAGGCGAGGTGCAACCCTCAAAGGACCTCCTTGCGCGATGTCGAAGGAGTGGTAGAAAAAAACCTTATCCTTGGAGGTGCGAAAATGGGGTCTCATCAATGGGGTATTGGGCTTGCTTTGGTTATCGTGGGTTGTGGTGGGGCAGAAGGCGGTGAGCCACCGGGCGCTGCGGGAGAAGCGCCTGGGGCCCCCACCGCGACGGAGAAGGTTCCTACAGGGTCCGTCTCCCTGCCGGGAGCCGACGCCGGCGGGGTTGCAACCTCGTCGTTCACCGCCGCGCAGGTTCGCGCCGCCGAGGCAAAGTGCGGCGCGATCCACGGGTCAGCGGTAACGCCCGACACTTGGGGGGATTTTCGCGGGCTTTTGGTGAATTCGTGGCTCGTGTGCCCACCGGGGGCCAGGGTTTCGTCGGTGTTCGGTGCGGCCATCACCTTCTTGGCTGACGGCACCTGGCACCATTGGTTGAGCGACGGCAAGGGCGGTCTCCGCTCCGCCGAAGGCGTCGTCGACCAAGGGACGTACTACTTTCCAACGGGCTATGACAATGATGCCTATACCAACACCGACCCGGTGAAAGATTATCCTTGGGTCAACATCTCAGCAGCCAGCCATGTCGAGACTCCGAGCGGCTCGTTCACTGGAATGGTCACCTTCGAGGGGACTCCGCGGCGCATGTTCGTGACACAGAACTATGACGAAGAGACCATCGAGCTGTGGTTGGTTCCGCTGACACCCTAGCTTGAGTGAACGCTCGAGTTTTTTAGAGCGCCTGCAAGAACGCGATGAGCTTCGCGCGATCTTCGGGCGCTCGCTCGAGCCCGAACGGATGCCCGTGAACGGGGCCGGGTCCGAGCCGGCCTCCGGTGTAGCTCGTATCTTGTCGTGCGGGATCGAAGAGCGACGGGAGGTCGGTCACCGAAGCGTCGTGGAGGAGCGGGCCGCGGGTCGAGACGCCGTGGAGCGACGGCACGCGGTAAAACCCGGTACCGCGCTCGGGCGAATTGCCGACGGTGGGATCGGTCAGGACGACGTCGAGAGCTACCGGGGAACCGGAGTATTCGGGACGGGTGTGACAACCGGAGCACGTCGCATCGAAGACTCGAGCGCCGGCGAGCGCGTCGGGGCTCGAGGCGCCGGTCGTGGGCAAGGCGGAAGACAAACTCCACACGTAGGCGGCGAGCCCGAGCGCGATGGGTCGCGGCGGACGCAACACGTCGTTCTGCGAAGTGATGATGAGCGTCTCGATCCGGATGGCGAGCGTGACGAGATCGTTCTGTTCGACGGTCGCGTCCGCTTGCAAATAAGGCTCGTCGCGAACGGCGCGGAGATCGGGGAACTTCACGGGCTCCATCCCCGTCGTGCTCGATACGTCGAGGCGACCGGGACCCCAGGCGCGCGCCGCCGTCGCGAAAGCGCTCGGCGCGCCCGATGCATCGGCGAGCAACGCACCGAGGTCGAGCGCGGCGTTCGGAAGACCGTCGGCGATGGTTTCGCCGTCCTGTCGCGCGTGACACGTCGCGCACGTCATCGCGAACGCCGCGGAGCCGTCGGCCATCTCGGCGCGAACGATGCCGCCCGCGCCGTCGCTGGCGCTCTGCCAGAACCCGTAGCGCGTCGCGCGATCTCGCGAGGCGAGGCCGTAGGCGGCGCTGCCGAGCATCTGGACGGGATAACGAAAGAACGCTTGCGCTCCGAGTGCGACGAGCGCGGCAATCGAGCCGCGCGTCGTGTCGGGTGTCACGGCGAGGGCCGTCGCGCTTGCCGGAAGCGCCGCGTTCGCGTCCACCCCGGCATCGAGCTCTGTGTTCTCGACGCGGGCGACGCGCGGGTTCCATTCCTGGAGCGCGTCCCAGTTGCCGGGCGCATCGGTGCCGTAGTTCGCGAGGCGAAGCGCCGAGTAACCGTTCTTCGGATCGACGAGCGATAGGACGAGCTCGCTCCGGCGGAAGCTCGCGTCGTTCAAGTAACGAGTCGCGTCCCCGCAGAGGCCGTCCGTCAGCGCCCGTGGATCGCACCCGCTCGGCGAGCTCGGCGAAGAACACGCCACGGCGAGAACCGCGGCGACGATCGACGCGGCGAGGACCCCATTCATCCCGCGCAAAAGCCGTAACCGCATGCCCAGTGACCTACAGTAGGATCGTACGCGCAGTAGCCGCTCGGACCATTGGACGTTTGGGGAGCACAGTCCGAATCGTTTTCGCAGGTGTCGTCGCACGTGTGGCAATAGAAGCCGGTGGTGCCATAGAACGATCCGCAATCGGGGCTCACGGTGGGCGAGCAGTAGCCACTGGCGCACTGCGCGTCGGTACTACAGTTGCTCGGAATGCAAACGTTGCCTTCCGACACCCCCGCCCAACCGCGCACCGTACCCGCGCACGCGCACGTCGTATCGCTCGCGCAGTCCGAGTTGTTGATGCATCCCTTCCCGCAGGGTTGATTGAAGACACCCGCGTCGCAGCTCGGGAGCATGTCGGGCGGACACGCTTCGGCCGTTGGTCGGTGATTGCTCGGCGGCGAAAGCTTGGAAGCGGCGCAAGTGGTCGATCCACCCGAACCGCCGGTGCCCGATGCGCCGCCAGTCGGATATCCGCCCGTTGCCGTCGCGCCGCCCGTTGCCGTCGCGCC
>CAZDNG010000007.1:0-45101 GCA_964506835.1 uncultured Polyangiaceae bacterium | reverse complement strand
CGCCGCCAGTCGGATATCCGCCCGTTGCCGTCGCGCCGCCCGTTGCCGTCGCGCCACCCGTTGCCGTCGCGCCGCCCGTTGCCGTCGCGCCGCCCGTTGCCGTCGCGCCGCCCGTCGCGGTGCCACCTCCCGTACCCTTCCCGCCCGCGTCGGAGCCGCCGAGGTCTTGTCCGCCGGAGGTCGTCGTCGTACCGCCGCAAGCGACGGGCGCTCCGAGCGCCGAGAAAACCAGGACCAGAGAAGCCGCTCGCGACGCCACTGCACTCCGCATGGTGGAAACCAGGAGCAAGGGGCATGCCTTCCCGGGGCGCGGGGTTTTACGCCGTTTTTGCGGCGAGTGTGCCAAGCGAGGTGTGCCAGAGACTCGCGGATCGGACGCTCGCGCCCCTCAGGGAAGCTTCGCCACCGTGAACCAGAACTCCTCGATGGACTTCACCACCGCCTGAAACGCGACGAGATCGACCGGCTTGGTCACGTAGCAGTTGGCACCGAGCGCGTAGCTCTGCGCCACGTCCGCTTCCGCGTCGGACGACGTGAACACGACGACGGGGACGCTCTTCACACTGTCGTGCTTCTTGATTTCGGTAAGGACCTGGCGGCCATCCATCTTGGGCATGTTCAGATCGAGCACGATGAGGTCCGGCGTTTCCGCGTCGGAATGGGTGCCCCTCTTCAGCAGGTATTCGATGGCATCGGCGCCGTCGATCGCGACGGACACGTCGAAAGCGGTTTCGCTCGTCTCGAATGCGTCCTGGATCAGATCGCGATCGCCGGGATTGTCCTCGACGAGCAAGATGCGGATCGGCTTCGTCACGCGGCGTTCCTCGACGCCACTGCCTCGAGCGTGAAGAGGAACGTGGTTCCGACACCGAGACTCGATTCGACCCAGATCTTACCGCCGTGTCGCTCGAGGATCCGCTTCGCGATCGAAAGGCCGATCCCGCTGCCCTCGTATTTGCCGCGCTCGTGGAGGCGCTGGAACATCTGGAAGATGCGTTCGACGTATTGCATCTCCATGCCGATGCCGTTGTCCTTCACCGAGAAGAGCCAGCGACCGTTCTCGAGGCGGGCTTCTACGACGACGTGGGGGTCGCGCTCGCCCCTGAACTTGATCGCGTTCCCGAGGAGATTCTGGAAGAGTTGCTGGAGCTGCCCTTCGTCGGCGAGCACCGTCGGCAAGAGGCCATGGTCGACGGTAGCGCCGGCGGCCTGCATGGGTTCGGCGAGGACGTCGAGGACACGCGCGAGCACGGCCGCCGAATCGACGGGCACGAGCGGCTTGCCCTCCGAACCGACGCGCGAGTAAGCGAGCAAGTCGGCGACGAGGCGTTGCATTCGCCTGGCCCCGTCGACTGCGTAAAATATGTATTTGTCCGCTTTCTCGTCGAGCTTTCCCCCGTATCGCTGCTGGAGAAGCTCGGTGAAGCTCGCGACCATGCGCAGGGGCTCCTGCAAGTCGTGCGACGCGATGTAAGCAAACTGCTCGAGATCGTGGTTACTACGACGGAGCTCGTCTTCGACGCGCCGGCGCGCGGTGATGTCGATGATGGCAGCCAGCGTGAAGAGGCCGTCTTGGGTCTCGATGGGGTTCAATCCAATCTCGATCGGAACTTCGGTGCCGTCCTTGCGTCTGCCGAAGAGCTCGCGTCCGACGCCCATCGCTCGCGCTCGCGGGTCGACGAAGAATCCCTCGACGTGCGCCGGATGCCGCGCTTGAAATCGCTCGGGAACGAGGAGCTCGAGAGGTTGCCCAATCAATTCTTCGCGGAGATAGCCGAACAGGTCCTCCATTCTCCGGTTCACGAGCGTGATCCGCCGGTTCCTGTCGACCATGAGCATGGCGCTCGGCGCCGCTTCGACGACCAGCCGAAACCGCTCCTCGGCGCGCTTGCGCTCCGTGATGTCGATGATCGACGCCAGCGTGTGGAGCCCGGTCGGCATCTCGATGGGGTTCAGCCCGATCTCGATGGGAACCTCGGTCCCATTCTTGCGCCTTCCGAACAATTCACGACCCGCTCCCATGGCTCGTGATCGCGGCTCGTGGAAGAAGCCGTCCACCTGAGAGGGGTGATCGTGCCGGAAGCGCTGGGGTATCAACGTCTCGATGAGCTCGCCCACGAGCTCTTCCCGGTCATATCCGAATAGAACTTCGGTTCCGTGGTTCACGAGTGTGATCCGGCGAGCGTGATTCACCATGATCATCGCGTTGGGCGCCGCTTCCACGATCAAGCGGAAGGAGTTCTCCGCCTGCGTCCCGTCGGGAGTTGGTGAATTCATGGGCCACTCTTCATAGCGATCCACAACTAGACCACGTTCGGTCGAGGCCCACCGAACTTAATTGTGTGCGAAAGACGATCTCGCCCTGAAGATCTCGCGAAGGTGGTCGCTCGTACGAGCACAGCTGTGCGCGGTTTCTCTCAGACGAGGTCGTTGCGTGACACCATACCCCCTTCCTCAGGGTCGCGCCGCGTGCTGTTCGTCGATGACGACCCGTTCATGCTTCGAGCCTTCGCTCGCGCGGTGAGCGATGCCGACTTCTCGGCCGAGTTCGCGGCTTCAGGAGGCGAAGCCATGGAATTGGTCCAACGGCAATCCTACTCGGTCGTCGTCACCGACCTTCGTATGCCGGGGATCGACGGCGTCACGCTCATCGAACAAATCTCGATGATGCACCCGAGCTCGACGTTCTTATTGGTGGCGGGCGAACCGGACCTTCAAGCCCACCGCACATCACGGGCAGACCCTGCAGTGGTATCCGTCATGGGTAAGCCTTGGCACGTCGAAGAGCTTCTCAAGACGCTCCATCGCGCCTTCGACCTTCATGCGAAACGGCGGGCCATTCACGGCGTCGACAACGAACCGACCCAGCTATCGGTGTTGCTCGTCGAGGATGATGAAGCCACCGCCGAGCTCGTCCAGGAATTTCTCAAGGACAACGCGGGGCTCACGGTAGAGCATGTCTCCCGGCTACACGACGCGCTCACGCTGGTGCACGAGCGACGGTTCGACGTGATCCTGACCGACCTCCGGTTGCCGGATGCGCGAGGCCTCGATTCTGTCATCCGTTTGCGGGGAAGTGCGCCGGACTCCGCCGTCATCGTGTGTAGCGGGATGGAGGACGAAGCCCTCGCGCTTCAGATGATCCAGGTCGGCGCGCACGACTATCTATCGAAAAACGCGCTCACCCGGGCGACGCTTCATCGTGCGCTTCGGTTCGCCATCCAGCGCAAGCGAGCCGAGCTTCGATTGCTCCGCCTGGCGCAATGCGATCCACTCACCGGGCTCGCCAATCGAGGCGCGTTCCAGGAGCAACTCGAACAGACGGTCGCCCGGTGCCGGCGCCACGGGTCGCGCCTCGCCGTCGTCTTCCTCGATCTCGACGGGTTCAAGACCGTCAACGACACGTTCGGCCACGATGCAGGCGACATGCTTCTGCAAGAGGTCGCCGCTCGCCTTCATCATACCGTCCGGCCGTACGATACGGTGGCGCGCCTCGGCGGCGACGAATTCGCCATCCTGCTCCCGGACTTGAGCGAGGTCGATACGGTCCAGCGCGTCGCCGATCGGCTCATCGAAGCGATCGATCGGCCGGTTCACCTCGGTGACCGGCAAGCACGCGTGACGGCAAGCATCGGCGTTGCGGTGTTTCCCGACACGACGGAAGCACAGTCCGAGCTCATCCGGTTTGCCGATCAGGCGATGTACGCTTCGAAGCGCGCCGGAAGAAATCGAGTCAGCTTCGCTCCCGCATCCTAACGACGTGTTCAGCGATCATGAACTGACAGCGTCGATTGGTTGCGGAGGATGACGCGGAACCTGCGCAGGAACTCACGTCCATGGCGCTCTTTCACCGTTTCCAAGAACTGTTGACGAACGTCGCCCGACACGCGCAAGCTTAAGCTTCTCGATCGCCGACGAATGCGTCGGTTTCCGGCTGGGTGACATCCAGCACGAAACGTCTCTTGGCATCCTCGGGATGAAGGAGCGCGCCGAATCACTCGGCGGGCGCCTCGAGATCGTCAGCGAGGTCAGGCTCGGGACGATCGCAATCGTGAAGTTTCCGGGGGTTCCATAGGCCGATCGTGATGCAGGCGAATGCCGATGCGAAACGCTTTGATCGTCGATGACCACGAGGTGACCCGCCGGGGCATACGCGAAATGTTGCTCGATGCATTCGAGGGAATCGAAATCCACGAGGCGAGCGACGCTCGGTCGATGGTGGCGGCTCTGCCCGAGCAACCGTGGGACTTGATTCTCCTCGACGTGATGATGCCCGGACGAACGACGATCCTCGAGCTCCTTCGAACGATTCGTACGACCCACATCACGGTGCCGATCCTGGTGCTGACGGCGGCTGCCGACGTCGAATGCGTCGCGGAGACGATGAAAGCCGGCGCGAACGGGCTTCTTCACAAGCACCGCGCCTCCGACGATCTGATCGGGGCGATCAAGGCCATTTCCGGTGGCGGATCCTACCTGCATCCGGAAACCGCCAGCGCGGTGGCCGCCGCCTTGCGCGACGAAGCGCCCGCATTGCCGCACCAGAAATTATCGGAGCGAGAGCTCGAGATCTTTCGATTGATCGCGCTCGGACGCGCAGTGAAAGAAATTGCCGTGGCGCTCGGGCTGAGTGACAAGACCGTCGCCACCTACATTTCCCGCATTCGTGAGAAGACGGGGCTCGAGAGCCCGGTCGACATGGCGCGATATGCGCTCCACAAGGGGCTCGTGCAGTGAACTAGAGGTCCCGGCACGCGACGGCATTCTTCCTGCACCTCGTAGGCAAACTACCGACTGCTATTCCCCGGGCAGGTCGGTCACTGTGTGCGTCCAGGCCAGGGGCGAGCGCAACCGTCCGCGCGGGCCTGGTCGCTGGTCGAGGGAACCGAAATCCGGCGCGTCGAGCCGAGGGAGAACGTTCATGGCAAGAGTCGAGCTTCAACTTTACGTCGCCGGGGAAGGCCTGCCATCCAGAGTCGCCATCGCGAACTGGGCAAAAATTTGCGACGACGATCTGGAAGACGAATGCGACGTGGAGGTGATCGACGTCGACAAGCATCCGCCTTCGTTGGTGTCGGAATCGTTTCTCGCGACGCCGATGCTCGTGAGGCGCCTGCCTCTGCCGGTTCATCGCGTTATTGGTGACCTGAGCGACGGTGACGCCGTGTTGGCCGGCCTCGGCCTCGCGAGACGAGCGGAAGGAGGGCCATGACGCCCTTACCCTCTCCGAGTGCCGACGAACGAATGGAAGCTCGTCGGCAACGCATCTCGTCGGCCCCGCCTTCCCACGTGCGAACCACACGCGCGCGTGCGCCGGTATTGATCATCGAAGACGACGCCGACGACGCGAAACTTCTGATGGTCCGCCTGGGGCAAGTGCGAACCGTTGCCTTCGACGTCGTCCACGTGTCGACGCTCGCAGAAGCGAGCGCGTGGTTGTCGACGCACTCCTGCGAATTGATCGTCCTCGACTTGAACCTGCCCGACACGAAGGGGCTCGAAGGGCTCGACGAGCTGCGCGGTCGCCGCCCCGTGGTGCCCGTGATCGTCGTATCGGGTTGCATGGATGACGGGGTTCGCGCCAGCGCGACGAGCAAGGGCGCCGAGGAGGCCATCGCCAAGCACGACGTCAACGGCCGGCTCTTCGCCTCGTGCGTCGTCTACGTCATCGAACGCAATCGTGCCCGTGAGGAGGAGCGCCGGGTCGCCAGAATTCTCGAAGCGAACCCCGACGCGCTCGTCGTCGTCGATTCCACCGGCGTCGTGAAGTACGTGAACGATCAGGCGACGGTCTTTTTCGGCAAGAGCCGAGAAAAGCTCACCGACGAATGCCTGCTATTTTCGGCGTCGGAAGGCGTCCCCACCGAGATCACCGCGACGCGGAGCGACGGGAAGCGCATCGGTGAGATGCGCGTGGTCGAACTGGAGTGGCAAGGCGAGCAGTCGTTTCTCGCCTCGATCCGGGACGTCACCGAGCAGAGGAGCCTCGAAGGACAGCTCCTCCTGTCGGATCGGCTGGCGTCTCTCGGGACACTCGCGGCGAGCGTCGCGCACGAGATCAATAACCCGCTCGCGGCGATCCTCGTCAACGTCGAGCTGGCCATCCACGACGTCAAAGGCGACACCCTGGACGCGCTCCTCGACGCTCGAATGGCGACGTTGCGAATCCGCGAGATCGTCCGCGACCTCAGGCTCTTCTCGCGAAGCGAACAGAACACACTCGAACGCATCGAGTTGCACGGGCTTCTCGACTCCGTCATTCGAATCGCATCGAACGAGGTCCGCCATCGAGCGCGTCTGGTCACCGAGTACGGCCCCGCGAACATCGTTCTCGCGAACGAGACGCGATTGAGTCAGGTATTTTTGAACCTGCTCGTCAACGCTGCGCAGGCAATTCCCGCGGGCAACGCCGACAACAACCTCATTCGCGTGATCACCGAAAAAGCCGCCGATGGACGCATCGTCGTTCACGTCGAGGACAGCGGCGTCGGGATCCCGCACGACGTCCAGAAGCGGATGTTCGAGCCGTTCTTCACTACCAAGTCGGCGGCGACGGGGACCGGGCTCGGGCTGGCCATTTCGCGGCGGATCGTGGAAACCATGGGCGGAGAGATTTCTTTCCAGAGCGAACCCGGCAGGGGGACTCGCTTCACGGTCCGGCTTGCCGCCGCATCGCCTGCCATGATCACGAGGAGGTCGAATCGCGCGCCAAAGAACATCCCTTCGGCGCGACGGCGAGGTCGAGTGCTCGTCGTCGACGACGATCCGCTCATCAGGAACTCGATCAAGTGGATCCTCGACCGCGATCACGACATCACCTGCGTCGGCAGTGCGGCGACCGCTCTCGAGCTCATTTCGAGTGGCGACGACTTCGACGTGATCCTGAGCGATCTGTTGATGCCCACGATGACGGGAATGGACTTCCATCGAGAGGTGGAGGCGGCCCATCCCGAGGAAGCTCACAAATTCGTGTTCATGACGGCGGGCGCTTTCACCGAGGAGGCTCGCCAGTTTCTCCTCACCACGTCGAACGACCATGTCGAAAAGCCGCTCGACCTCGAGACGCTGCGCCGGACCATCGATCGGCACGTGACGGCCGAGGATGACGCCGCGAGTTCGAGCCCGACGACCGAGGCTTTCCAACGGCACGACGCTTCAGCCGACGACCCGAATCCCCGGTCAGCGTCCGAGCGCCGTGAGCATCAACCGGGCATGACCTTCGCGCGCGTTGCGAAAGCGGTGCGTTGAGTCTCCCGCTACGTCACTCGCGGAGATAGTCCCGCGACGACCAGGTCGTGAAGTCTAGGGGCGTTTCGGAGTAGTCACTCGGTGGCCGCGTTGATGCCGGCAGCGCGACGCTGAACGTCGCACCTCGCTCCCCACGAGATCTCGCGGTGATCTCCCCGCTCATTTCAGTCACGATGTTGTAACAGATCGAGAGTCCCAAACCGGGCCCAAGACCGAATGGCTTCGTCGTGAAAAACGGCGTGAAGAGGTGACCGAGCGCACTCGGGGAGATCCCTTTCCCCGTGTCGTGCACCTCCACTACGACGCGCCCGGTTTCGTCGGTCAACGTAGTGAGTCGGATCTCGTTCGCTTCGGCATCGTCGCTCCCGATAGCCTGAGCAGCGTTGACGAGAAGGTTGACGAATACTTGGGCGAGGCGGGAGTCATCGACGAAAACAAGGGGCGTATCGCCGTAGTCTCTCACCAGTCGTGCGCTCTGGCGGATTTCATTGGACGCCATACCAATGGATAACTCCAAGACTTGCTTGATATCGACGACGACGGCGGGACGCTTCTCGTCCGTACGGGAGAAGGTCATCAGGCCGCGCACGATCTTTCGGATTCGGTCGGCTGCCGTTCGCGCTTCGGACGCCATCTTCTCCATCTCTTTGAGACGCCCGGAGGGCGAGCCGCCACCGATCGACCGGACGTCTTCGAGCACCAGATCGAGGTTCACCGTTATGGCCGCTAGGGGATTGTTGATCCCGTGCGCCACACCCGCGGCCAGCGTACCCACGGAGATCATTCGATCCGCGATCATCAGACGCTCTTGCAGCTTTACCTGTTCGGAAATATCTCGTGCAATGATCGCGGTGCCGACGATGGCTCCGCCTACATCGCGGATCGGCGACAGCGTGATCGAGACCTGCAGAGGACGGCCGGACTTCGAGAGGCGTACGGTTTGAAAACTCTCCGTTCCGCCTCGGGCAACCATGCGCTGGAGCGCCTGTTCTTGTTCGGGGCGATAGTGCTCCGGAACCGTCGACAAGATGGACTCACCGACCATCTCTACGCTCGTGTAGCCATACAATCTCTCGGCGCCCTTGTTCCACGTCTCCACGATGTTGGAACTGGACGTGCTGTAAATCGCGTGCTCCGACGACAGGATGATCGCGGCCAACCGCGCAGCCTGCTCCTCGGCCCGCTTGCGGACGGTCAGATCCGAAAACGCAACGTAGAACCCATCTCCCAACTTGATGGACGTGGCACGAAACCAGGCATCCATGCCCTCGTAGCGGTAAGGAAACTCGTGCGCGTGCGGCTCACCGGTTTCGACGACTCGGACGTAGATGTCGAAGAGACCCGCTTCCTTGTTGCCGGGCATCTCGAGCAGCAGACGTTTGCCGAGCAATTCCTCCGCACGCCGTCCCACGATGTTGCTCGCACTCGGATTGCAGTAGAGCCACTCGAAGTCGTAGACGGCGCCATTCGCGTCGCGCAACGCCCTGAAGATCATCATGCCATCGGGGGAACGGTCGTGGACCTCCCGGTAACGCCTCGCCTCGGCCTCCCAGTATCGGGCGGCGCTCTCCGTCGCTGCCTGCTGCCCTTCGACGTCCGAAGCCATCGTTCGTGCCTCGCTCATTCGCGCGCTCGCTTCAGCAAGGATTCCACCTGTGAGGTTTTCGCTTCGGCGTACAACCTCCTCTTGTGGTCTTGGTCTTTAGTGAGCATGTGTCCCAATGGGAAATGAGCCGCAGCGTTGCCAGCGGCGGTTGCCATGTCACCACCCCCGTCGTCGGCGCTGCTCTTGGATAACCCGAACCGCCGCTCCAAGAGCGGGGGACTAGTGCGTCAGCAAGGAGGCGTAGACATATGCTGCCCCCGTTCCACAAGGGACGCATCACAATTCTCGGTCTCACTCACCCGCAGTCGCGGACGCGTCGAAAACTCGCCGATTCCAATTCTTCTCGGCAACCGAGCGAAGCAACGCTTCACCCGCGACATTGTGCGACGATTGGCAGGGTGCGATTGCCGCGTCGAACGCGGAACGGTCGCCCATTCCAGGTGTCGCTTTTCGACCTGTGAGAGAGACGCACCATCTCGGGCGTGATCGGCTTCTGAAGGAGCGCGACGTCGGATCCCTAGCGAAGAGTCGGCGCCGGCGGTGGTGTGGAGACGCCGGTTCTCAGCAACGCCGCGAACTCCCGCGGAACGACGGGCCGACTGAAGTAATACCCTTGCGCCTCGTCACATTCGAGGGCCTGGAGAAACGAGAGCTGCGCCAGCGTCTCGACGCCCTCGGCGACCACGCGCAGATTGAGGCTGCGGGCCATGCCGATCACGGCGGTCACGATGCTCGCGTCGTCACGCCCCTCGGCGATCCCCCCCACGAAGGACTGATCGATCTTGAGGGCGTCGAGCCGAAACTTTCGAAGGTAGCTCAAGCTGGAGTAACCCGTGCCGAAGTCATCGATGGCCACCTGAATGCCCCTCGCCCTCAGGCGTTCGAGGATCGTCGCGGAGGCCTCGGCGTGCTTCATGAGCACGCTTTCGGTCAGCTCGAGCTCGAGCAACCTCGGGTCGAGACCGGTTTCGGCGAGGATGGCGAACAACCCGTCCAAGAAGTGCTCGTTCCGAAACTCCATCGCTGACACGTTGACGGCGATCGTCGAGAACGAGAGGCCGGCCTTCACCCAGGCCTGTGCCTGTTCGCACGCCCGACGAAGGACCCAGTTGCCGATCGGAACCATGAGGCCACACGCCTCCGCGATCGGAATGAACTGGTCGGGCGCGACCAACCCTCGGGTGGGGTGTGTCCAGCGAATCAAGGCTTCTGCCCCGATGATCGCCCCCGTGCGAAAGCCGATGATGGGCTGATAGTGGAGCGAGAATTCCTGCCGCGCCACGGCGCGTCGCAGGCCCTCTTCGATCGATTGCCGCTCCACGGCGCGGGCGTTCATGGCGGCTTCGAAGTACTGAAAGCCATTCCTGCCATTTTCCTTGGCCTGATACATCGCGATGTCGGCGCTCTTGATGAGGGTCTCGGCATCCAATCCGTCTTCGGGGAAGACGCTGACGCCGATGCTCGTCGTGACGTGAAGCTCGTGTTCGTCGACGGTGTGCGCTTCCGCGATCGCCTTCAGCATGCGGCGCGCCGCGATCGCGGCGTCCTCCGACCGCTCCACTTCCGAAAGCAGCACGACGAATTCATCCCCTCCTTGCCGGCTCACGGTGTCCGAAGCCCGCCCACAATCCACCAGGCGCTGCGCGATGGATTGAAGGAGCTTGTCGCCGACCGGATGCCCCAAGGAATCATTGATGTACTTGAAGCCGTCCAAGTCCAAGTACAGCACCGCGACTCGGTTGGTGCGGCGTTTCGCCATGACGATCGCCTGGCTGATCCGGTCGCGCAAGAGCATGCGGTTGGGTAGCCCGGTCAGAAAGTCGTGCTCGGCCAAATGAGCCATCTGCAGCGCCATCGCTCGAGCCACGCTCACGTCGCGGAGAACGAAGACCGCGCCGGTCGACAGCCCCTGGCGGTCGTGGATCGGGGCGACGGAATTTTCGATGGGCGTTTCGAGCCCGTCACGCCGAACGAGAATGCCCTTCGACGGGAGCGGCACGAGTCGGCCTTCGCCCGGCACTTTTCCGTTCGAAATGGGAATGGCTTCGTGACTCTTGACGTCGAGCATCAGGAAGACGTCGGCCATCGGGTGGCCTATGGCTTCTTGCGTCGACCACCCGGTCATTTCTTCCGCGACGACGTTCAGAAACGTGAGCACTCCCGAGTTGTCCGTGCACGCGACGCCGTCGCCGATGCAGCTCAGCGTCACCTGGGCGCGTTCCTTTTCTGCGAAGAGCGCCTCCTCCATGATCTTGCGCTCGATGGCGTAGTGCAGCGCCCGCAAGAGCCCGCGCGTTTCGATTTGCCCCTTGACGAGATAATCTTGCGCACCTTCCTGCAAGACTTGTAGAGCGAGCGTCTCGTCGTCGGTGCCCGTCAGTACGACGAGAGGCACGCGCGGTGCTGCGGCCTGAGCCCGTAGAACCGCCCCCATTCCTTGTACGTCCGGTAACCCGAGGTCGAGCAGGATGACGTCGACCGTGTGCTCCAGAAGATGCTTCTCGGCATCGCTCATGGACGCCACGTGCGTCAGCTGGACGCGGCTCGGCGACGTTTGCTCCCTGAGCATCTCATGGAGCAAGCGCGCGTCCCCCGCGTTGTCCTCGATCAAGAGGACCGTCTTGTGCGCTCTCGGGCTCATCCGCTCGGCCCCGAACGCGGCAGTATCACCTTGGTCAGCCAGAAATCATTGATGCTCCTGACGACGGCATCGAACGCGTCCAACTGCACGGGCTTGCTGAGAAAGCAGTTTGCTTGGAGCTGATAGCTCTTCAAAATGTCTGCCTCCGCCTGGGAGGTCGTCAAGATGATGGTGGGAATGGTCTTCAGGCTCTCGTCGGCCTTGATTCGGGCCAAGACCTCGCGGCCGTCCATCCTGGGCAGGTTCAGATCCAGCAAGATGAGGTCGGGGCGAGGCGCCAGCGAGTGGGCCCCTTCGCGCAGCAAAAACTCCATGGCCTCCACGCCGTCGGAGGCTACGTGCAAATGGATGGACCTGTTGGCGTCGCGCAATACTTCCTGAGTCAATCGAACATCGCCGGGGCTGTCTTCCACCAAGAGCACCTCGACGGGAGCCCCTTCTCTTCCGAGAAAGCTCACGGCGTCCTCGTGCTGGCGACCAGGGGGAACCGAAACGTGGAGCCGTGCCCGAGCTGCGACTCGACCGAGATGATCCCCCCGTGCCTTTCCACGATCTTCTTGCATATGGCCAACCCAATGCCCGTCCCGTCGAATTCGTCGCGCTTGTGAAGGCGTTGAAACATGCCAAAAATCCTCTCGAAGTATTTCGCTTCGATTCCCATTCCGTTGTCTTTCACCGAAAATATCCACTTCGTTCCACCGTTCTTGGCGGACGAGACATGCACGCTTGGAACCCCGGCGCCGTGATACTTGATGGCATTGCCGACGAGGTTCTGAAATAGCTGAACGAGTTGCCCCTCGTCGGCCATGACCTTGGGCAACGGGTCATGCGTCACGAGCGCGCCGCTCTCTTCGATGGCGCCAGTCAGGTTGATGATCGCCTGTTCCAGCGCCTCCTCGCTCGACACGTTCCTCAGGTCCTGGACCTTCGTTCCGATGCGGGAATAGGAGAGAAGATCCTGAATCAACCGCTGCATGCGGTTGGCCCCGTCGACGGCGAACGCAATGAACTCGTCGGCGTCGGCGTCGAGCTTTCCCTTGTACCTTCTCGAGAGAAGTTGGGTATAGCTCGCCACCATTCGTAACGGTTCCTGTAGATCGTGCGAGGCAATGTAGGCGAACTGCCCCAGTTCCTCGTTGGAGCGGTTGAGATCGGCCAGGGTGTGCAACAGCTCTGCTTCGGCCGCCTTGCGCGTGGTGACGTCGCGAATCGCAACGGCCAAGAGGACACCTTCCTCGGTCGCCAGCGGACTCAGTGTGACCTCGATCGGGAATTGCCTTCCGTCTTTGGTAAGCCCTTCGAGCTCGATCCCGACGCGGCTCTGCTCGGCAAACATGCCGTCCGGAGCTCGGCGGGCGTAGGCGATCATCGGTTCCAGCGAGTGTTCCGAAATGAGCGTTCTGGCGCTCAGCCCGACGAGCTCGTCGCGGCGATATCCAAACACCTTCTCCGCCTGAAGATTCACGAGGACGATGTCCCCACTCTGATTCACCAGCACCATCGGATCGGGAGCAGCTTCCAAGAGGCCGCGGTACCTGCCCTCCATCTGCACGAGGTGATTCTCCGC
The DNA here is from genome assembly GCA_964506835.1 of uncultured Polyangiaceae bacterium. Lineage (GTDB taxonomy): Bacteria > Myxococcota_A > Polyangia > Polyangiales > Polyangiaceae > DASZVB01. The sequence continues at coordinate 32,039 of CAZDNG010000007.1, read as the reverse complement.
ATCCTTGCGTGCGCTGATGTCGCGGATCGCCGCCGTTACCAATATCCCCTCGGCACTTTCGAGCGGACTCAGCATGAGCTCGATCGGAAACTCAGTGCCGTCCCTGCGCCGTCCGGAGAGCTCGATCCCAGTACCGATCTGCTGCGCGAGGGCCTCAGCCGCGGTTCGGGTCCCGTCCGCGATCAGTCGCTCCGCGAAGCCTTCCGGAATGATGTTGGTGACCCGTTGCCCGATGAGCTCGTCGCGGGCGTATCCGAACTGTTTCTCTGCTTGGAGATTCAACAGCACGATCTCCCCGGCCTGGTCCACCACCACCATCGCGTCGGGAGCCGCCTCGAGGAGGCCGCGGTACCTGCCCTCCATCTGTGCCAGATGCTTTTCCGCATCCCTGCGCACCGTGATGTTGCGGATCGCCGCCGTTACCAGGATCCCGTCGGCGCTCTCGAGCGGGCTCAGCATGAGCTCGATCGGAAACTCGGTGCCGTCCTTGCGACGCGCGGAGAGCTCGATGCCCGTGCCCATGTGCTGGGCCAACGCCTCGGCCGCGGTTCGGGTTCCGTCCGCGATCAGTCGTTCCGCGAAGCCCTCCGGAATGATGCGCGTCACTTGCTGACCGAGAAGTTCGTCACGCGCGTAGGCGAACTGCTTCTCTGTTTGCAGATTCACGAGCACGATCTCGCCGGCCTGGTTCACGACGACCATCGCGTCGGGAGCCGCCTCGAGGAGGCCGCGGTATCGGCCCTCCATCTGCGCCAGATGCTCTTCCGCGGCCTGGCGTGTGGTGATGTCGCGGATCGCGGCCGTCACCAGCGTCCCCTCCGGGCTTTCGAGCGGGCTCAGCATGAGCTCGATCGGAAATTGAGTGCCGTCCTTGCGCCGCGCAGAGAGCTCGATCCCCGTACCAATCTGCTGCGCCAGCGCCTCGGCCGCAGTTCGGGTTCCGTCCGCGATCAGTCGTTCCGCGAAGCCTTCCGGAATGATGCGCGTCACCTGCTGACCGACGAGCTCGTCACGGCCGTAGCCGAACTGCTTCTCGGCCTGAAGATTCAAGAGCACGATCTCCCCCGCTTGGTCCACCACCACCATCGCGTCGGGAGCCGCCTCGAGGAGGCCGCGGTACCTCGCCTCCGCCTCCTTGCTCTCGCTGAGATCGTGACTGAATTCGGAAAATCCCCGGAGCTTTCCAGCCGCGTCGCGCAACGCCGTAAACGTGAGGCTCCCCAGAAATCGTGAGCCGTCCTTCCTCACGCGCATGCCCTGTTCCTCGTAGTGCCCCCTTTCGGCGGTCATCCGGAGTACGTCCGCCGGCCTGCCGCGCGCGATCTCATCCGAGGGAAAAAATCGGGAAAAATTCTGTCCAATGATCTGGTCGGAGCGGTACCCTTTGATGCGCTCGGCGCCCGCGTTCCAGGTGAGGATCTGACCCGTCGGATCCATCATGAAGATCGCGTGGCCCTGAACGCCGTCGATGAGCATTCGATAGCTTTCTTCGCTTTCTCGGAGCGCCTCCTCGACGAACCGGCGTTTGCTCTCCATCTGCACCAACTGCTCTTCCGCTGTCTTGCGCGTGGTGATGTCGCGGATCGCGACGGTCACCAGCATCCCTTCGACGCTTTCGAGCGGGCTCAGCATGAGCTCGATCGGAAACTCGGTGCCGTCCTTGCGCCGTGCAGAGAGCTCGATCCCGGTGCCCATGTGCTGGGCCAACGCCTCCGCCGCAGTTCGGGTTCCGTCTGCGATGAGTCGCTCGGCAAACCCCTTCGGAATGATGCGCGTCACCTGCTGACCAAGAAGCTCGTCACGGGCGTAGCCGAACTGCTTCTCCGTTTGCAGATTCACGAGGACGATCTCACCGGCCTGGTTGACGACCATCATCGCGTCCGGAGCCGCCTCGAGGAGGCCGCGGTACCTGCCCTCCATCCGGGCGAGGTGCTCTTCCAGTGCCTTGTGACGTTCCGTGACGTCGCGGACGTACACGGCGAGCCCCTCGCGCGTCGCATGTGCCTCGGCGTTGAGCCAACGGTCGAGCGGCGGGTAGAACTGCTCGAAACTGACCCTGACCCCCTCGTCCATCGCGCGGTGGTATTCGCGATCCGACACGGTGCCGACGGCTTCGCGGAACTGCTCCCAGATGTTCTGCCCGAGTAGCTCTGCGCGCGTGCGGTGCAGCATCCGTTCGGCCGCCGCATTCACGTAGCTGAATCGCCAATCGCGATCGAGCGTGAAGAACGCGTCGGTGATCGTGTCGAGCGTCTCGTGGAGGCGAGCACCGAGGCTCTGGATCTGCTCGGCCGCGAGCTTCTGCTCGGAGATGTCCTGAAGCGCCCCCTGGACGTGTGTGATTTTGCCGTCGGCACCGCGCACCGCTTCGCCGATGGACCGCACCCAGACGCGTCGGCCCTTGGCCGTGACGATCTGCATCTCGGCGTCGAAGGGGGTGCCCGCGGTGATGCACGCTTCGAACAGACGCAGGCGTTGCTCGTGAAGTTCTGGCGCTAGATAGGTGAGCGCGGCGGCCAGCGTCGGTGGCGAGAAGCCGGCGGGTTCTTCGTAGATCGCGGCGGTCTCGTCCGACCACGTCAACGTCTGGTCCGCGATCGAGAACAGCCAGCCGCCGATCTTGGCGACTTGTCCGGCGATGCGAGACATCGCCTGACGCTGGGCTTGTCGCTGATTTGCGCGCTCCTGTTCCTCACTGCGGAGCAGGGTTGCTTCCACGAGACGCTGTCCGGCCTCCATCTTGGCCAGATGCCGTTCCGCCTCCTTGCGTGCGCTGATGTCGCGGATCGACGCCGTGACGACGGTTCCTTCGGCGGTCTCCACTGGGCTCAGGCTGATCTCGACGGGGAGCTCGGTGCCGTCCTTCCGCAGTCCGTAGATTTCCATCCCGGAAGCCGTGGGCCGCGACCGATGCTCGGCGAGAAACGACACGCGAAGCCCCGGATGCCGCTCCCGAAATCGGACGGGGATCAACGTTTCGACGGGCCGGCCGATGAGCTCTTCTCGCGAATAGCCGAACAGCTTCTCCATCTGCGCATTCAAGAGGACGATCTCCCCCGCTTGGCTCACGACGACCAGTGCGTCGGGCGCCGTTTCGAGGAGACTGCGGTACCTGCGCTCCAATTGCGCCAAGTGAAGTTCGGCTTCCTTCCGAACACCGAGGTCGCGCGCCGCCGCCGCGGCCAGAACTTCGAGGCGGCTATTCTGAGCGACGAGGTGGGTGCTTTGGCTCGCTATCTGAGCTGCGTGGAGCGCGAGCTTTCGCGTTTTCTCGATCGAACGATGGATGAGGGTCGCGAGAATCAGGAGGCTCGCGATGAGGAGGCCGCGGTTTACGGAGGCGACCCACGGGTCGAGGAGGGCCGCTCGATGGAATCCCCAAAACTCGGCCGCGATCGTAAGTAGCGCCGCAGTGACCGTCGTGCCCCACAAGAGCCTTTTGGAACCCTGCACCGCGCACAAGGCGATCGGCAATGTGAACAAGATCGAACCGATGAGGTTGGCGGAAGTCCAAAAATCGAGCGCAGCCGCCGTCGCAGTCGCTGCGATGACGATGGTGACGAGTAGCGTGCGGTTCATTGGTTCTTCGACTCGCGTCGCATCGACGCGGCCAACCCCAAAAGAGGGCCCGGCCTACCCTCGTATCCACGAGGAGATGCGCCGTACCCTGGCGTGGAGCAAGTCGCGCGCCGCGGCGGGCAACCATGAACACAACCACGAAACGTTGTCCGGCGCACTCGTGCTCTTTGTGGCGTTCGCGCGAGTGGGGCAGTTTGGGAGTGCTCTTCTGTCCTTCGTGGCTTACGTCGGATTCCGTTCGACCGAATTGGAAACAGTCGGCGCGACGACTGCGACGACGACCGGCTCTGCTCCGACGGAAAGCGGCAGTCGATGGACGTCACCGTGAAGAAGGCGAGAAGACGCGTGACACCGCGTGGCGTGGGGTCCACGGTTCCGATCACTACTCAAAATCGATCCGCGCGATGATTGCGGTGACGGGGGCCATCGAGAATGACGTCTGGAAAAGAAAAAAAGAAGGCGTCCACCCCGGTCCCTCCTTCGCCGGATTCGGGCGTCGAAGAAGAAGCCGCACAAGAGACCACCCTCAGTTTCCCGATCGTCGGGATCGGCGCGTCAGCAGGCGGCTTGGCCGCGTTCGAAGCCTTTTTCTCGGCGATGCCGATCAACGACGACAGCGGTATGGCGTTCGTGCTCGTGCAGCACCTTGCTCCCGATCACAAGAGCATCCTCTCAGACCTGATCAAGCGATACACCCGCATGCAGGTCTTCGAAGTCGAGGACGGGATGACGGTGAACCCCAACACCGCCTACATCATCCCGCCCAACCGAGACATGACCTTCGTGAGCGGGAAGCTACACCTCGTGGAGCCGGCGGCGCCGCGCGGCCAACGTCTACCGATCGACCTCTTCTTCAGATCGCTCGCCAAGGATCAGCGCGAGCGAGCCGTCTGCATCGTGCTCTCCGGCACCGGCAGCGACGGCACGCTCGGCGTGCGGGCGGTCAAGGCCGAAGGTGGGATCGCGATGGCGCAGAACCCCGAATCGACCGAATACGACGGCATGCCACGGAGCGCCATCGCGACGGGGTTGGTGGATTATGTCTTACCCCCGGCCGAAATGCCCGCTCAGCTCATTGCGTATTCATCCGTCACCGCGAGCCGTATTCGCCCCTCCGATCGTCCGAGCGCCAGGGTAGAGGAAGAGTTCAAGGGTATTTTCGAACTCCTCCGCACGAGGAGCGGCCATGACTTCTCTTTGTACAAACAAAATACCATCAGGCGTCGGGTCGAACGGCGGATGGCCGTTCAACACGTCGAGGACCTCGGTGGCTATGTCCAGCGCTTGCAAGAAACCCCCGCCGAAGTCGACGCGCTCTTTCGCGATCTCCTGATCGGGGTCACGAGCTTCTTCCGGGACCCGGAAGCGTTCGCGGTGCTCGAGAGTCAAGTCATCGCGCGGCTCGTTGCCGAAAAACGCGCGCAAGCAACCATCCGGGTCTGGGTGGCCGGCTGCTCAACGGGAGAAGAGGCCTACTCAATCGCCATTCTTCTGCAAGAGAAGCTCGAAGCGCTGAAGCAGAACGTCAAGGTACAAGTGTTCGCGACGGACATCGACGCGCGGGCCATCGAAGTCGCCCGCGCCGGCGTCTATCCCGCGGTCATCGCGACGGACATCACGCCCGAACGGCTCACGCACTATTTTTCGCCGCTCGACGACGGCAACTATCGCGTTCACAAGAGCATCCGCGAACTTCTCGTCTTTTCCGAACAAGACGTGACCAAGGACCCGCCTTTTTCCAAGCTCGATCTAATTAGCTGCCGCAACCTGATGATTTACATGGGCCCGGAGCTTCAAAGGAAGCTCATCCCGCTGTTTCACTACGCGTTGAACCCGGCGGGTGCGCTCTTCTTGGGCACGTCGGAGACCGTCGGCGACTTCGGGAGTCTGTTCGCCGCGACGGATCGAAAGGCCAAGCTCTATCAGCGCAAAGACGACGCCCTCGGCGCGGTGCGTCCGTCGCTCGGGAGCATTCGTCCGCCGGCAGACGGCGACGAGGTGCGACCTTCCACCCGGAGACTTCATCCGCAGAGCAAGCTCCCCCTGCGCGAAATAGCCGAGCGGGTGCTGCTTCAGTCGGCCCCGGTCGCCGCGCTCGTCGACGCGAGCGGCGACCTTCTGTATTTGCACGGCCGGACCGGGGAGTACCTCGAGCCCGCTCCGGGCGAAGCGGGCGTGAACATCTTGAAGATGGCGCGCGACGGCCTGCGGCACGAGCTCACGAGCGCGCTCGACCGAGCCAAAACCGCGAAAGTGCGAGTGCGTCGGCCGGGGTTGCGCATCAAGAACTCGGACCTCTCGGTGGATCTGACGGTGGAGCCGGTCCCGCCGACCGGGCAAGTGACCGATGCCTCCCGCTTGTTCCTCGTGACGTTCGAGCCGGCGCCGCGGCTCGCCGTCAACGCCGGCGTCAACCACGCGGGGGACGGTGCGGGTGGGCATCCGAATACGGAGGATGGCGGTATTCACGCGCTCCGGCAGGAGCTCCAGGCGAAAGACGAGTTTCTGCAGGCGACCCAAGAAGAAATGCGGACCTCGAACGAGGAGCTCAAATTCTCGAACGAGGAACTTCAGTCGACGAACGAGGAGCTTCAATCGACGAACGAAGAGCTCGAGACGTCGAAGGAGGAGCTCCAATCCGTGAACGAGGAGCTCGCGACCGTCAACGCCGAGCTCCAGAGCAAGGTGAGCGACCTGTCGCTCGTCAACAACGACATGAGTAACCTGCTCGCGAGCACGGGCATCGGCACGGTCTTCGTCGATCAACAGATGCGCATCCGGCGGTTCACCCCCGCGGTCACGCCGTTCATCAACTTGATTCAAACGGACGTCGGGCGCCCGCTCGCCCACATCGCGTCGAATCTAGTCGGCTACGACCGACTGATCTCCGACGTCAAGGCCGTGCTCGACACCCTGAGACCCGAGAGCATCGAAGTCCAGACGAGCGCGGGCGCCTCGTGCCTTCTGCGCATTCGGCCGTATCGCACGACCGAAAACGCCGTCGAGGGCGCGGTCATCACCTTCACCGAAGTGACCGGCATCAAAGACACCGTGGCGGCGCTCCGGCAATCGGACACGCTCCGCGATCTGGCCGGAGCCGCGTGCGACGCGACCGACGCGATCACGGTGCAAGACCTGGAGGGCCGCATTCTCGCGTGGAATCCGGGCGCCGTTCGGATGTACGGCTGGACGGAGCTCGAGGCGCTGGCCATGAACGTTCGGGCGCTGGTACCCGCGGACCAAACGGAGCAGGCGCTCGCCCTGGTCGAGCGAATCGGCCGAGCGGAGGTCTTGCAACCGTACCGCACACAGCGGGTCGCCAAGGGCGGCCGAATCGTAGAGGTAACCTTGACCGTCGCCGCGTTGGTCAACGCGATCGGAGCGGTCTACGCGCTGTCGACGACGGAACGGGGGATGACGAATTGACCGATCAATCGCAATCCGCGAGCTCCTCTAGCGACTACATGCTCCACGAACTGAAGGTGCACCAGATCGAGCTCGAACTGCAGAACGAGGAACTTCGCCGAACTCAACTGCAACTGGAAGCGTCGCGCGCGCGCTACTTCGATCTGTATGATCTCGCCCCCGTCGGCTACTTCACGTTGAGCGAGACCGGCATCATTCAAGAAGCCAATGGCACCGCGGCGAACCTCCTCGGGGTGCTCCCGGGAGCGCTGGTCGACAAGCCGTTGAATCGCTTCGTCGCGTTCGAAGACCAGGATGCGTACTACCGCCACAGAAAGCAGCTCGTCGCGAACGGCGTGGCCGAGGCGTGTGAGCTCAGGATGAAGCGAAGTGACGGCGAACCGTGCTGGGTGCTCTTCGACGCGACGACGACGAAGGACGCTTCCGGCGCGCTCATGTGTCGCGCGGTGCTGAGCGACATCACCGCGCGCAAGCGGGCGGAAGAGACGCTCCGAGCGAGCGAGAAGCGGCACCGCACGTTATTCGAGCAGAGTCACGACGCGCTCATGACCCTCTCGCCGCCCGATTGGCGTCTCACCTCGGCCAATGCGACCGCGGTCGCGATGTTCGGCGCCCGAGACGAGGCGAGTTTCATCTCCCAGCCCTCCGGGGCTTACTCTCCCGAGCGACAACCGGACGGGGGCACTTCCGCCGAAAAAGCGACGGCAATGATCGAGGTCGCCCTGCGCGATGGCTCGCGCTTCGGCGAGTGGACGTATCGGCGTCTTTCGGGGGAAGTCTTCCCTGCAACCGTGCTCCTCACTCGCGTAGAGCTCGACGGCCAGCCCCTCCTTCAGGTGACGGTACGCGACGAGACCGAAGTGAAACGCTTGCAAGCCCTCCTGAGCCAAGCCGATCGCGTGGCGAGCATGGGTATGCTCGCGGCCGGCGTTGCGCACGAGATCAACAATCCCCTCACGTACGTGCTCTACAACATCGATACTCTGGCCAAGGGGCTCCCGAAGCTCGTCGCACCCATCGAACGGTGTCTCGACACCTTGCGCACCGAGCTCGGAGCCGAAGCATTCGCGAAGGTATTCGGCGAGGACGCCAAAGCACTCGACCCGGCGATGCTGACGGAAATGGGCGATCACGCTCGGGCGGCGCTCTCTGGTGCCGAGCGGATCCGGCACATCGCCAAGGCCATCGGCACCTTCTCCCGAGTGGAGAAGAACGAACGCGCGCGGGTGGACTTGAACTACGCGATCGAATGCGCGACGACGATGATCTCGAACGACATCAAGTTTCGCGCGCGACTCATCGTCGATCTCGGAGTGGTGCCCGCCGTCTGGGCATCGGAGGGCAAGCTCTCGCAGGTGTTCCTGAATCTGCTCATCAACGCCGCACAGGCCATCGAAGAAGGCCACGTCCAAGAAAATCTGATCCAGATCAGGACCTGGGTGGAAGGCGACGACGTCCTCGCCGAGATCAAGGACACCGGCAAAGGGATCTCCAAGGAGAATCTCGGGCGCGTCTTCGACCCGTTTTTCACGACCAAGCCCATCGGGGTGGGTTCCGGGCTGGGGCTTCCGATTTGCCGAAATATCGTCACGGAATTCGGCGGAGATATCCAGGTCGAGAGCCAAGTCGGCAAAGGCACGCGCGTCGTCATTCGCTTCCCAATCCAGCGCGGCGTTTCGGGGGCGCCCAAGACGTTGGCGTCCCCGACCGTCTCGAGCGCCCGCGGGCGCGTCCTCGTGGTCGACGACGAGCCGGCGATCCGAGCGGTGATGGTCCGCGTGCTGCGCAGCGACCACGAGGTCGTCACTGCCGCGTCCGGCGCCGTCGCTAAAACGATCCTCGAGAAGGACCAAGCCTTCGACGTCATCGTGTGTGATCTCATGATGCCCGACATGACGGGCATGGATCTGCACCGGTGGCTTGCTGCGGAGCATCCTGCTCTCGCGGCGCGGGTCGTCTTCATGACCGGCGGCGCGTTCACGCCGAAGGCGTCGGAGTACCTGGCCAAGGTCGGCAACAAGAGACTCGAAAAGCCTTACGGACCCGACAAACTGACGCAGCTCGTGTCGGAGCTCGTCGCCGTCGCGCGGAGCGGGGTTTCGTAGTTCGTCGTCATACACGCTCGCACCTATCGCGACGCTACGACCAGCGCGCGGAAAAACCCCCGCGCGCAAGGATTGCATCGACGCGCAGGGGGTGCGTCGACGAGCGACTGACCCGCGCTCGTCGGACGTGGAAGCGCCTTGGATTCACGTCGGAACGAGCGTCCGCGCGGTTCCCGTCAACTCGCGTGAAGGGCTCGGTTCTTGCTCGATACGATCACGACGGTTCTCCCCCTCGGCATTCGTCGAGGGCGCGTGGCACCGCGAAAGATTCTCTCCATGAAGATGCTCATCGTAGACGACGATTCTTTTTACCGAACGCTGGTCCGCGGATTCGCGCGTGAGCTCAATTTCGAACCGATCGTCGCCGCAGACGGCGAAGAGGGATGGGAGCTCTACAATGCCCATCACCCCGCCTTCGTGCTGCTCGACTGGGCGATGCCGCGTCTCACCGGTGTCGACTTGTGCCGTCGTATCCGCTCGGTCCCGGTCCGCGAGCGGCCGTACATCATCCTCGTCACGACCCTCTCTGCCGACGAACGCGTGCTCGAGGGATTCGACGCCGGCGCGGACGAGTACGTGGTGAAACCTCTCGATCGCAAGCTCTTCGGTTCACTCGTGCGTGGCGCGTCGGCGCGCGTGCGCTTTGGGCTCCAGCAGGAAGACGACCTCCACCGACAGCTGATCGCAAAGTATCAGAACGCGCTCGGCCATGAACGCCCCGAGCTCCTCGACAGCATGGAAGCGCTGTCTCGACTTTCTCGGCAGCAGCGCGCCTACTCCAAGGCCCGCGCATTCCTCCGCCGGCAGATCGACGTTGCCACCAAAATGGGCGATCAGGTCGCCGTCAGGAGATTCCAGCTACTCGTCGGAGAGCTGAAATCGCTCGAGCGGGCCGCTCGGACGTCGCATCACCCGGAGGCGACCGGCGCGAACGTATGACGGTTCTCGCCGGCTCGATCTCGCTCGGTTCTGCGGCCCACGCGCCGTCACCCGGTATCCCCGTCACCTCCCCACCCATGCGACGCATCCTGTTCGTCGATGACGAGCTGCAGGTTTTGCAAGGGTTGCAAAACAGTCTGCACAAACAGCGACGGAAGTGGCACATGGTCTTCGTGAACACGGGGGAGGCAGCGCTGGCCGCGCTCGACGCAGCGCCGTTCGATCTCGTGGTGTCCGACATGCGCATGCCGGGCATGGACGGCGCCACCTTGCTCGAGCAGGTGCGCGATCGACACCCGCGAGCGGCGCGAATCGTGCTCTCCGGTCAGGCCGATCGCGACGCGATCCTGCGCACCGTGACGGTCGCGCATCAGTTCCTGAGCAAGCCCTGCGATCCCGAGACGCTGCGCGGCACCATCGAACGCGTGTGCGGGCTTTCGGCGCTCGCTCATCACGACGCCGTTCGCAGCATGGTCGGCGAAGTGAGGAATCTGCCGTCACTACCGCGCGTGCACCGCGAGCTCACGGACGCCATCAATGCGGACGACGCTTCGGCGAGCAAGATCGCAGAGATCGTCGAGCTGGATCCGGCGCTTTCGACCAAGGTGCTCCAGCTGGTCAACTCGGCGTTCTTCGGCATCCCGCGCAAGACCGTGTCGGTTCGGTCCGCCGTGGCCTATCTCGGCGTGGAGCTCATCCGGACGCTGTCGCTCGCCGCGCACGTCTTCGGCGATCTCGTGAGCGACGTCGGGCAAGCGGAGCTCATCGACGATATCCAGCAGCGCGCCATCGCGCAGGCTCGAGTCGCGAAGCGGCTCGCGTCGAACCGCCAGGTCGCCGAGCAGGCCTTCACGGCGTCGCTCGTCCAGGACGTCGGGATCTTGCTCACCGCGTTGCGAGCTCCGGAGCGTACCGCCTCTTGCACGGCGCGCATGAAAGCGACGGGGCTGCCGTGGCACGTCGTCGAGGCCGAGCTCGGCGCGCCGAACCACGCGGAAGTGGGAGCCTATCTTCTCGGCTCGTGGGGGCTTCCGTTCGAGCTCGTCGAGGCGGTCGCCTATCATCACCTTCCGTCGAGTGCGCCCGCGGGCTGCCCGCTCGATCTCCTCGGCGTGGTGCACGCCGCGGACGCCATCGTGGGCGCGATCGCGGCGGGCGAGACGGATCCAATGCACGGCATCGACGTGGAGTTCGCCGCGCGAGCGGGCCTCGGCGAGAAAATGGCCGGATGGAGAGTCATCGCCGAGGACGAACTGAAGCGGAACGAAAGCAAGCGGCTGTGAGCGCTCCCGTCACCGCCCCCGTCGCACGACCCAAGGTGCTCTGCGTGGACGACGAGCCGAACGTGCTCGACGGCCTCGGGCTCCACCTCGGCCGGCGCTACACGTTCTTCAAGGCGTCGAGCGGCGACGCCGCGCTCGAGCTCCTGGCTCGCGAGCCCGACATCGCGGTGATCGTCTCCGACATGCAGATGCCGGCAATGAACGGCGCGACGCTCCTCGCGCGCGCGCGCCTGCAGGCACCCGACGCCACGCGGCTCCTGCTCACCGGCCAATCGGATCTCGAGTCCGCGATCGCGGCGGTGAACGAGGGACGCATTTTTCGATTTCTGACCAAGCCGTGCCCTTCGCCGGTCCTCGTCGCGGCCGTCGCGGACGCCGTCGAGCAACACCGGCTGGTCACCGCCGAACGCGTGCTGCTCGAGCAAACCCTGCTCGGCAGCGTGCGAGCCCTCACCGACGTCCTGTCGCTGTCGAACCCGACCGCGTTCGGTCGGTCCGCGCGCATCAAGGAGCTCGTCGTTGCGCTCGCAGAGCGGCTCGCCCTGCAGCCGCGCTGGCAGCTCGAAATGGCCGCGTCGCTGTCGCAGCTCGGCTACGTGACGCTTCCCCTGACGATCCTCGACAAGGCGTACGGCGGGCAGACGCTGTCGGCCGAGGAGCAAGCCATCGTCGATCGCGCGCCGGCGGTCACCGATCAGTTGCTCGCGAACATTCCCCGGCTCGAGGTCGTGCGCGCCATACTCTCCGAGTACAGTAAGCCGACTCCTCCGCGCAGCGCCGCATCCGATGCCGACCAGGCCCTCGTCCGTCGCGGCGCCGAGCTGCTCAGGATCGCCGTCGATTTCGACACGCTCGAAACGCAAGGAATGGCAGCAGATCTGGCCATCGATACGCTCCGCGGCAGGGCCGGAAAATACGATGCAGCCGTGGTCGACGCGCTCGCCGCGGCCCGCGGCAGCGGTAGCGCGCGACGTCTCGTCCGCGAGCTCAGAGTCGCCGAACTGCGCGTGGGCATGATCTTCGCGGTGGATGTGAAGACTCGCGGCGGGGCGCTCCTCGTGTCGCGGGGCTACGAGATCACGGCGAGCTTCATGGAGCGGATCCGAAATCACCCCGGCAACATCGCCGAACCGCTGCGCGTCATCGTCGCGACCGGCGCGTGAGCGCGCGAACGCCGCGCACGTGATCTCCTCGCGATCGCGCTAGCGGGCATCCGGGAGCAAGGGTTTCTTGACGTAGGCCGCCGGGATCTCACCGGTCAACGAACCGAGCCACGTTCCGATCGCCTTCACCTCGTCGCTCGTGAGCTCGAGACCGAGCTGATGCTTTCCCATGAGGCGGATCGCGTCGTCGAGCGTCTGCGCGGAGCCATCGTGAAAGTAGGGCGCGGTCTTCGCCACGTTGCGCAGAGTGGGGACCTTGAACATCATGTCGTCCGCTGCCCGGTGAGTGAACTGACCACGTCCCTTGTCGGTCTGGTTCGGCCAGGGCTCGACCGCGCCGAGCCGCTCGAACATCGAACCTCCGAGAAACGGGCCCGTGTGACAGACCACGCATCCGACGTCGAGGAAGGTCTTGAGCCCGACCTTTTCGTCGCCGCTGAGCGCTCGCTCGTCCCCGGCGAGGAAGCGGTCCCAGCGGCCCGGCGTCACGAGGCCGCGCTCGAACGCGCCGATCGCCCGGCCGACGTTGTCGTAGGTGATGGGCGACGCTTCCGCGGGAAACGCCTGCCGGAACGCGCGGACGTAGCCCGGTATCTGGGCGACGGCCTTCACCACGTGCGCGCCGTCGGGCATCGCCATTTCGTCCGGGTTCAGAATGGGTTCCTTGGCTTGAGCCTCCACGTTCGCGACGCGGCCGTCCCAGAATTGGCTGAAGAAACCGGCTGCGTTGTAGACCGTCGGTGAGTTGCGCTTGCCGTGATGTTGATGGAATCCCGTCGAGGTCGCTTTGCCGTCGACGCCGTACCGGTCGAGATCGTGACAGCTGTCGCACGACGTCTGACCGTCCACCGACAGGCGTGCGTCGAAGAACAGCATGCGACCGAGATCGACGACCGCAGCGCTTTCCGCCGGTCCGAGGTGCGCCGGCAGGGGCTGGAACCGGCGGAGGAGGCGCGGGTTGATCTTGTCGGCGAGGCGCATCGTTTGCGCGGGAGCACCGGAGGAGGCGACGGTCGCGACGGCGGCCTCCGCCGACGGGACCGCGGTGGACGATTCCGACGAACATGCGCCGGCGAGCGCTGCTCCAGCGAGCACCGCGAAATGAGCCGGCCATGTCCGCATCTCGTCTTAGGAACGGCCGAAAAGCTCGACTCCGTGAGCCCAAAGAGTCGTTTCGAACGCGAGCCTCACACTTCAGGAAAACGCCACGCGGCCGTCTTCTTCATGTTGAAGCCACGACCCCGATCGCGGCCCAGCCCATGCGCAAGAGCCTGTCGTCGATCAAAGCCAAGGTGTTCGCACTCGTCGTCGCGCTATCGGTCGGATTGGTCGGCTTCATGACCCTGTATTTTCCCGCACGGCAGATCGCTGTCTTGCAAGAGACCCTCGAGAGCAAGGCGTCCGCGTACGCGCGACTCACCAGCGAGGAGGTCACCTCGGGCATCGCGTTCGAGGATCGCCAGACGATCCGCGAGGTCTTCGCGTCGATGATGGCCGACCGAGACGTTCGCGCGCTGGCGCTCTACGCGTCCGACGGCCGCCTCTTGTACCTCGCGGGTGACTTCTTCGGCGTCGATGTCCCACCTCCGATCCGCGTCGCCGGCATCCGGGTCGAAGCGAGCGAGCACTATGTACGTGCGTTCGCCCCCGTCGTGTCGAAGGAAGGACCGACGGGGACCCTGATCCTCGAGCTCGACACCGAACGCGTGCACGCTCAGACCATCGAGATCCGTCGGGTCGCCGCCAGCGTCGGTGCCGCCGGACTGGCTTGCGGCATCCTCGCGGCCTGGGCGATCGGGACGTCGCTCGCGGGGCGACTTCGAGCGATCGTCCGCGCGACGCAGGCCGTGGCGAATGGAGACCTCACGGCGAACTCGAGACCCGATCCGTCTGCGGACGAGGTGGGGCAGCTGTCGCGCGCCTTCACGGTGATGCAAGCCAGCATCGCGATCCTGGTCGAACAGATCCGAAAAGTGAGCGAACGCGAACGAGAGCGCCTCGACGTGCTCGTGCAGGAGCGCACCTCGGAGCTGTCGGCGAGCGTCGAGCGCTATCGGACGCTCGTGGAAGGGACGCACGCGATTCCCTGGGAGATGGACGCCCGGACCCTCACGCTCTCGTACATCTCGCCGCAGGTGACGCGAACACTCGGAGTGGAACCGATTTCGTTCATCCAGGGCCGCGCGCTCTGGGAGTCCGTCCATCCCGACGATCGAGCTTTCATGCGCGAACAGCTCGAGGAGCTCGGGCGCTCCGAAGCCGCGAAGGACCTCGAGCTCGACGTTCGCGCGACGGCGGCGACGGGGGAGACCGTCTATTTCCACAGCATCGTGCACACATCGGGAGGCGGCGCGGGCGCGACACTGCGAGGGATCAGCTTCGACGTGACCCGTCAGAAGCGACTCGAGGTCGAGCTGAGCCAGGCCCAAAAACTCGAATCGGTCGGCAGGCTGGCGGCCGGAGTCGCGCACGAGATCAACACACCGGTACAGTTCGTCAGCGACAGCATTCACTTCGTGCGCGACGCCACCAAAGATCTGGCGGGACTCATCGGGCAATACCAGGCCGTCTGCCGGGCCATCGGCGCCGAAGAGTCCGCCGTGGCCCTCGTCGACGCCGTCGCCGAAGCGGAGCGAGAGGTCGATCTCCCGTATTTGCTCGAAAATCTGCCCCCGGCCGTTGAACGCTCGCTCGAAGGGCTCGAGCGGGTGGCGGTGATCGTGCGCTCGATGAAGGAATTTGCCCACCCCGATCAGAAGGACATGACGCCGGTCGATCTGAATCGAGCGATCGAGAGCACGCTCACGATCGCTCGGACGGAATACAAGTACGTGGCCGACGTCGAGACGCAGTTCCAGCCGCTGCCGCTCGTCAGCTGTCACGCCGGGGACGTGAACCAGGCCGTGCTGAACATCATCGTGAACGCGGCCCACGCGATCGGGGACAAGGTTCGAGGGACGCGCAATCGGGGGCTCATCACCGTCCGGACCCGGCTCGACGGCGCGTCGGTGGTCATCGCCATCTCGGATACCGGCGGCGGCATCCCGGAGAATATTCGGAACAACGTCTTCGATCCGTTCTTCACCACGAAAGCGGTTGGGAAGGGCACCGGCCAGGGTCTCGCGATCGCGCGGTCCGTCATTTGCGACAAGCACGGCGGACAGCTCACGTTCGAGACGGAGGTCGGCCGCGGCACGACGTTCGAGCTTCGATTCCCGGTGAACGGACGAACATCGCCGCTCGCCACGCTGGCGGCCTGAGCGGCGCTCTCCGCGAGTCGCGCCGCGGCTCGATCAGGCGGGCGCGGAAATTCGCGTCGAACGCGGTGCCGAAGCGGCCTTCGACTTCCCTTCAACCGGGAGCCGCATCGTGAAGACCGTGCCGGTTCCCGGCGTAGAGTCGAACGTGAGCTGGCCGCCGTGGCGATCCACGACGAGCGTGCGGGCAATGGACAGGCCCTGCCCCGTTCCCTTGCCGACCGGCTTGGTCGTGAAGAACGGTTCGAAGATTCGGGCCCGCGCCGCGGGGGTGATGCCATTTCCGTCGTCGCCGATCATGATGACGACGTCGCCTCCCTCGTCGCGCGTCGCGACGCGGATCGTGCCCCGTTTGCCGGAATCACCATAGCGCTCCGCGATCGCGTGGCTCGCGTTGACCAGGAGATTCAAGAGCACTTGTTGAATCTCACCGACGTGACAGCGCACCTTGTGCCTGGCGTCGAGCGCGAGCGATACGTCGGCCACGTACTTGATCTCGTTGGCGACGACGATCAGCGTGTTTTCTATCGCCGCGTTCACGTCCGCCGTTTCCTGCTCGCGAGAGTCGGGGTGGGCGAGGAACTTCAACGCTCGCACGATCCGGGCGACGCGCTCGGTGCCGTCACCGCACCGGGCGACGGCCCGCGGCACCTCTTCTCGCAAGTACGGGAGGTCGATCTCGTCGATCAGCGAGCGTATCGACTCCGCAATGCCGCGTTCGTCCGGGGACGCGAGCGACGTCATTTCATACACCTCGAGTAGCCGTTCGATGTCGGCGAACGCCTCCCGGAGAAAATGGAGACTGTCGCCGATGAACTGGATCGGCGTGTTGATCTCGTGCGCGATGCCCGCGGCGAGCTGTCCGACGGCGCGGAGCTTCTCGGCGAGCTGCAGCTCGACCTCGAGGCGTTTCCTCTCCTCGAGCTCGCTCTCGAGACGACCGTTCCGCTCGAAGAGCTCGTCGGAGGCGAGGTACAAGGAGCGCTCGAGCTGCTTGCGATCTTCGTCCGCGGCCCCGTAAGCGTCGTCGACCGCCCGAACGAACCGGAGAAACTCCTCGTCTTCCCGCGGCTGGCCGGGGAAGGCCTTGCGGAGTTGTCGTTCGAGGAGCGGATGCATGCGCCTCAGCGCTCCGAGATGGTCGTGATCGTCATCGTCTGGTTGTGGAGCTCGCAGCCCGCCGACGCCCCGAACGGGGCAATTTCGCCGTAAGAATAGAAGCCGGTCATGACGGTATCCGCACCGAGGACCTCTCGAACCGCCTCGACCTCCTCCTCGATCCGCTGCTTCAGCACGAGCTTCCGACCTACGCAGCTGATGAGCAGCGCGAGATCGGCTTTGGTCGTTCCGAGACCGGTCTGGCTGATTTTTGCCGCGCCGGAGGCCCCGTCGACGAGTCGTTCGAAGTTCGCGCGCATGAGCCGCGCTCGGTATCCTTCGGGCACGTCGCCTGCGAAGGTGAGCGTGTGTGCGTTCTCGTCCACGGAGAGGATCGTCCGCACGACGGGGGTGGAGTCTCCGAGTGCATTTCGGATCGTCAGGGGGAAAAGCAGGCCGCTCGCGGGGAGCGCGGCGGCGTGGTCGCCGAGGTAGCGCTTGTAGAGATCGAGGGCCGGCTCGCCGTCGAGCTCGTACAGCACGTTTCCCTCGGACTTCGTGATGCGGCGCTCCGGCCCGAAAGGGTCCCAGCCTCCGAGCGAACCGTAGCCGACGTGGAGCTTCTCTCCGTAGAGTCCAATCGCGACCACTTGCTCCGAGGGCTCCGGGCCGTCGAGGCACACCGCCGTGCGTTCGAAGCGAGCGCCGTCGGCCGACAGACCCCCGGTGATCGCCACGCCGGACGCGAGCTCCGAGGTGAGGCCCGCTACGAGTGCGCTGCCGTTGACCTTTAATCCGTCGGACAGCACGAGCACGTGGACGAGCCCGTCACGGGGTAGCCGCGAGGCGAGCAGGGTTCCGAGGGTGACGCCATCCGTCGCTTCGGAGAGCTGCGCGGCGGCGATCGCGACGTGACCGTGCTCGAACGCCACGCCCGTCGCGACGAGCGAGTCGTCCAGCACGTGTGCGCCTGCGATCTCCCCTGCAGTGGAACAGCCGACGAGCCGGGCTCCGGGAAAGTGCTCCGCGAGCTCTCGCCACGGCTCGGACGAGCGGAGGGCCGCCGGCGTGCCGAAGACGAGCGCAAATTGTGCGCTGAAGGGCGTCGAAGCCGGCCCCTCGACGCTCCATTTGCCGTTGGTTTTGATTCGCTGTTCGATTCGCATCGTGCTCCTGACTCATCACGAAGCTCGACAGCTCTCGTACCAGTCAGAACGGACCACTCCGCGAATTCTTGAGGCCGGTCGCGCGCGGCGGCGGTTTCAGGTGCCGGGCATCGCCATGAACTCGATGATTTCGATCGAGCCGTCCGGCATCATCAGGTGCGGATGCTCCTTCAACGACGCAGCTACCGCCTCTTTCGATTCACCTTGTAGAATCGAATATCCGCCCAGCTCGTTGTTCGCCGCTGACACGCCGCTCTTGGTCACCTGCATGCTTTTTCCGAGCGGTGCTCCGAGATCGACGATCGACGGCGCCGCCTTCTTACTCCACGCCATCCACGTCTCCATACCGGCCTTCTGCTGCTCTGGTGTGGACTTCTTCATTTGCTCGAACGACGACATCGGTGCCTTGTACAGGACGAGAAACTTCTTCATAGGTGGCCATCTCCGGTGAGCGCGATCCAGGTGTCACGCGCCATCGGAGCTACACCGGATCGTCCGATGGCGGCAATGCGTGGCACACACCGGCACAACGCCTCCACGACAGTCGAGACCATTCGCGTACTTCTCGACCGGTACGATTCATGCTCATCATTCGTCATGGCAAACAGAGGGGCTTGGCTTTTCTTCATCGCGCACGGGTTCCTGTTCGCATGCTCGAGTAGCGGCGCCGCGCCCGCCGCCGACGCAGGAAGCGGCGGTTCTTCGACCGGAGGATCGTCCGGTGCAAGCGGCGGATCATCCGGAAGCGCTACCGGCGGATCGTCTGCAAGCAGCGGCGGTCATTCAGGAAGCGCTACGGGAGGCTCATCCGGCTCTCATGCGTCGGGTGGAAACGACGGCAAGGACGCGATGGCGGAGCCCATCGACGCGCAAGCCGACGCGCCGAGCGGCGACGCCTCGACGACGACTTGCTCGTCGTGCAAGCGCGGCCAAGTTTGCGTCGAGCACCTGGTCGAAGGAGGCGCACTGTTTCTCGCCGATGCCGGAAGGTGTCCCGCCGGTCGCGTGCCCTCTCAAGGTGGCCCACAGACTTTATGCGTCTCCCCGCCGTCCTTCGAATGCGCGAATCTCCCCGGCGAATGCACCACCGCACCCGGCTCGACTGCCGTCGCCCGTTGCTCGTGCGCGCGTTCACTCTGTGGTTCCGCGACGACCTGCGACGACGTGTCGCCATCGCTGATGAAGTGCACGTTGCTCGCGCCGTAGTCGGGTCCCGGGCCGTACTGCGGCGCAAGTCGGAGTCTCCGAGGTGCACGGATCAGTCGTTCTCGCGACCTCAAGGCTACTAGTCGGGCGGAGACCGTACGGCCGAGGGTCAGGGAATGGAGCAATATCCAGAGGTTCGACGGAATCAGCATTTTCGGCGTGCGCGCGGGAATGTCTATGGATACGCTCGGGTTTTGGGAAGCATGACGGCGCCGAGCGCGGAGGCGCTACTCGAAAAGCTGAGTCGCCCTCCAATCGACGAAGTCGTCTGCGGCGTATTGTTCGATCCACTCGATGGACTCGATCCGCTTGTGATCGGCACGTACTGGAACGAACGCTCCGCCGAGTATCCTGGCAGGGAATTGAAGCCGGCTCTCGTCACACCTCCGGACTTGCCATTTGGGCCCGAGGGGCTGCCACGACTACGGGTCTGGTTGATCCGCCGCGATGAACAATTCGTGATCCAGATCCAGTCGGACCGGTTCTACCTCAATTGGCGGAGGCGAGCCGAGACCTACCCGTCATTCAGTGGCCGTGGCGGCAATCCGGGCGTTCTTGCTGAAGTGCTCCGCGAATACGATGAGTTCTCAACGTTCTGCAAGCGCACCCTGAAAGCCGAGCCCGTCGCATCTAGGATCGAGCTTGCAAAGGTCGATGTCCTCCGGGAAGGCGACGACGCAACCAGCGCGTGGACCGATCTCGAAGACCTCGCCACGATGCTTCCATGGCTCGCGCCGTTTGCAGGCTTCCACGTATCCGGTGCTCCGTCTTTCGCCTTGCGATTCGATGAACCACGCGCCGAGGGTCTTCTTACGGTGGCGATAGGGCTTGGCGCGTTAGAGGAACCTGGGATTCAGAAGCGCGCCGTCAAAATCGAGACCCGAATCACGAAGCCGTGCAAACCGGAGGGCGCGACTATCGAGGCCGCATTCCGCGAGGCGAATATCGAATTGAACCGTGTATTCGGGAGTCTCATACCGAAGGCACAGCGCGATCAGCGATTCAATAAGGGGGCAACATGACGCAGGCAACTTGGTCCGACGTGGAGCAGGATGCAATTCGGCGAGCTAACCGTGTTGTGCGAGACCCAAGCGGCCCGCTATCACCTACGACCGGCAAGAAGATTGTCGGAATCGCCCTGGGAGAAGAGCCATACGCTTCCAGCGCATCGCCGACGCAGATCCGGGCTGCGTCGAACTTCGACGCAGTGTTTACCACTGTGCGCGTGTTGCTCGTGTCGCTGTTACCCTCGCATACGCAGACGAGGGTCGCGGAAACGCTAGGCTACGAGAAGTTGATCGCGGTCGCCCCTGGAGCGCGAGCCTTGCTCGTCGTCGATTCACCTCTGACCGAGCGCTTCTTCCGCGACCCGGTTCAATTGCTCACGACGCCGGAAGAGACGTTCGTCGTGGCCGCAGACGCGATTGACGCTCTAGAAGCAGCTGAGCGAGAGTCTAGCGACGCTTTCGAGGAAGACCTCGATCGCGAGAGGCAGGTCTGGAAGTACTCGCGACGGTAGACCCATGGGGATGTACGAGGCGCGGCAACCAATCGAGGGAGCCACCGGGACAACTGATTTGCAGCAGGGCGACCTGATCGCTGATCTGCTCATCCCGGAAGCATTCACAGCGGCCAGCTTCCAAATGCGGCGCAAGAACCAGATATTCAACCGGGCAACGGCCTCCGACATTACCGACGCGAGTCTGAATGACATCAAGCTCATGTGCTCAGTAAAAAGGACGCCATTTACGATGGTCGTCAGCAGCACGTGCGACAATTTTCAGGAAACGTCGCCGATCCTTGTTGCCCAAGTAGTTGACTACTCCTTCGACGAAGGAATGAGCGACGCTGAAAAGTGGCGACAAGTTTCAGCGGACGCGACGGGACTCGGGAGCCCCAAGCTTTTCTACTTGTCCGAGAATCCGGCGCACAACTTCCCCAGATCACAAGCAGCGCTCCCGCGACTCGTCCCACTGAGTCACAAGTACCTTCAATTGTGCTTCGGAGAGCTCGGAGCGAAGAGGGATTTCGGTCTCATGCCCGCTGCGCAACGTCACTTACAATACGCTCTCAGCGCGTTTCTCGGGCGCAACGCGCGCGAAGAAAGTGACTGGGCTTCCGACGCGGACTGCGCACTGCACGTCGCGTGGCTCCAACAGGAGCTAAAGAACCCAGGACGCTACAAAGAACGCTACGAGGCCGAGCTAGCAGCGTTGCTGCAGCGACTCTCACCGGGCAGCGAAGCAGCGGCGTCCACCACGGGCGAGACATGACGGCACTAGGCGCGTGCTCCTTTGGCACGCGCCATGTTAAGATGCAAACGGCCGCATGCATCGTCAATCAAGTGGGTTTAAATAGATGGCTGCGTAACGCGGCCATGTGAAACCAATGAGTCAGCACCAAAGCCCGTAACGCCACGGGTTGTACGCCGCTACTACACTAGGCGCGGTGGGCAAGGGAAAACCCCGGCGGGGCATGCGGCCCTTTTTCCAAGCGAGCATTCCCCGATGCGGGTCACACCCGAACAGGTCGCGCTCTTTCGAAAGCTACGGACGCTCGACGAACTGGCTACGCTTCTCGGCACATCGAGCCGCAGACTCTCGCACCTGCTCTACCGAGCCCCGCATCCCTACCGATGTTTCACGATCCCAAAGAAAGGGGGCGGCGAGCGGGTGATTCTCGCGCCACCAAACCCGATCGGTGCCTTTCAGCGCCTGGTCCACGATTGCATAGCCGCCGTCTACATCCCGGCGAGAATGGTCCATGGATTCGCGCCGGCGCGGTCGGTTGCGACGAATGCAAAGACGCACGTCGGACGTCGCTTACTCCTCAACTTCGATCTGTCGGATTTTTTTCCGACAATCAACTTTGGCCGCGTCCGAGGAGTCTTTCGGGCGGCCCCGTTTCGGTTCCCCGACAACGTGGCCTCAGTTCTCGCGCACCTGTGTTGCTATCAGGGAAAACTTCCGCAGGGAGCGCCGACGTCGCCGATCATCTCGAACCTAGTCTGTCGCGGGCTGGACAAGCAGATGGTGGCTCTTGCGCGGGCGAGTGGCTGCACGTACACGCGCTACGCCGACGACATCACTCTATCGACGAACGCCACCATTTTTCCGGAGGCCATTCTCGCCAACTCCTTTGCGCTTCCCCCGGAGATTGGGTCGGCGCTATTGAACGTGGTGACAGGGAGTGGATTCTCAGTGAATCCCAAAAAAACTCGCTACGCGGATCGCCGCATGCGACAGGAGGTCACGGGTCTCACAGTCAATACCCGAGTAAACGTGCGGCGCGCGTACGTGCGCGAGCTCCGCGGCGCGCTTCGAGCATGGGAACGTGATGGGGAGAAACTTGCAAACGAAGCCTTCCACATAAAGTTCTCGTACCTCTCGAGGCGTCAACCTCCGGTCAACCTCCGTGCTTACCTACGCGGCAGACTGGCGTACCTTCGAATGGTCCGCGGCGCGCAGGACCCGATCTACCTGTGGTACGCGATGGCGTTCTCACGGCTCGCCAATGAGCCAGGCGTACATCTCACTGGTGCGTCGGCGAGTATACCGGCGTTCGCGAAGAATGCGCTCTGGACAATCGTGGCGAAAGACGAGGACGGAAACGATTTGTTCCACGGAACCGGGTTCTCGCTCGAACGCCACGGTATTGTGACTTCCGAACATGTCTTCCGAGACGAGAAAGGCGAAGCCGTATTGTGGGAAGCGATTCCGGCATGGTCACCGGGCCGCCGATTTCGTATAGATCGAGTCACTGTCTCCCCACATTTCGATCTCGCGCTCGTCCCCGCTCCGATCAACTCACCGGCGGCTTTCGCTGCGGAGCGATCGCCAACCTCGTCACCCGACGCCGTAACCTTGCTTGGTTTCCCGCTCTGGGCGGGGCCGCATGAGAATGTACACGTAGCGCAGGGAACGGTAACGACAAGACGAACGATTTCGCTGGTTCACCATCTCCTGGTATCGGTAGCGATCCATGGCGGTAACAGCGGGGGCCCGCTCTTGAACGCCGCTGGAATGGTCGCTGGCGTCGCGCGATACGACGCTAAATCGATAGTCGCGCCAAATGGTGTCGTATCAATCGTTCACGCGGCAGAGCTCTCGAATCCAAAAAATAGTCATGTCAGAGTCCTTTGAATCCATCGATTGTCTTGCCGCTCCGCTGAAAAATTCACCACACCCTCAAGCCGGTGAGCGTAATTTCCCGCTCGCGTCAGCGTCGGTCCGGTGAAATGCGCCGCACGCCGAAGTGGTCGGCGCACGATCCTGACCCCTTGCCGCCGACGCGAGCGGAGCGCACACGATCACGCCGAAAACGACCGCCTTCGGTCCCCTCGGTGCGCCGGACCGTCTACTGGATTGGCATGCTCAGCGGGTTTTCGTGAGGGCTCGGCGTCGATGGCGCGGCTCCCTTCGATCCTGACGAGCCGGCCTTGTCGCCACTCGACCGGTGGTGGCTCGAGCTTTCGGACGGGGGCCGCAGCTTGGATGGATCATCGGGATGCACGATCGTCGGCGCTGTGTTGTCCGGAACGACGATTGAAGTAGCTGCGGGAGTCGTTGCCGTCGCCTCGCCATTCGCCGGCTTCGCGGGATCGGCCGTCGCCTCGCCATTCGCTGGCTTCGCGGGATCGCCCACCGTCGATGGCGCGGAGTCGCGCGCGGGCGGTTGCTCCGCCGATCGATGCGCGGACTCCGGTCGCGGCCAGAACCACCACGCGGCCGCGGCGACGGCGCAGGCGACGACGATGGCGAACGTCGTTTTTGCGTCGACCCGGCGTTTTCGGGCGTGCGGCAGTGCCGCCATCATGGCCGGGCTCGACGTGCTTCCTGGAAATGCGACGGGCCCTCGCGCCTCTGCGGTGATTCCATAGTCGACCAATCCCACGGCGCTCGGGCCACTCGGTTCCGTCGGGAGCACGGATGGCGGGGCGCTCGCCGGCTGCTGGACGCCGCGAACGAGCGGGGCGAGCTCGTCAGGGTGAGGAACTCGGCCGAACAGCTCCGCGCACGCTCGAGCTACCTCTTCTTGCATGTCGTTTGCCGAGGCGAAACGAGCGGCTTTGTCGAACGCGGTGGCTCGCGCAACGAGGTCGACGATTCGCGGCGGGACGTTTTGCGCGACCTCGTCGAGCGTGCGAGCGGGGCGAGTCGCGGCGTAAATGAGGAGCTGCGCGGCGTTGGTGGCCTCGTGCACTAAACGTCCGGAGATAAGAGTGAACAGGGTTGCCCCGACCGCCCAAAGATCGGTGCGGGCGTCGATTTCACCGACATTGCCGAGCGCCTGCTCGGGCGCCATGAAGGCCGGCGTTCCGAGCGTCGTCCCCGTTCCCGTCGCTAGGTGGCTCGCCGTCGCTTCGCGAATGCGCGCGATTCCGAAATCCAGCACCTTCAGCTGCCCCGCGAGATCCAGAAAAAGGTTGGCGGGCTTGATGTCGCGATGAACGATCCCTTTTTCGTGAGCCGCGGAGAGCACGGCGAGCAGCTGGTGCACGAGACCGAGCGCGTGAGCCAAAGGAAGGCGACCCCCGTGTTGGTCCGCGAGCGCGTCGATGCTCTTTCCGTCGAGCAACTCCATGACCAAAAACGCGGCGCCGTCCTCCGTGACGTCGTCGTCCAGCACGGCGACCGTGCCGGGATGGCCAACCGAGTTTGCGAGATAACCTTCTCGCTGAAACCGGATCCGCAACTCCTCGATGACCGAAAGTTCGGGTCTCAGAATTTTTATTGCGAAGGATCGTCGATTGCGGTGCGTCGCTGCGTAGACGAATGCCATTCCGCCGGCGCCGAGCACGCGGTCGAGCAGATACTTGTCCTTCAGCGTCGTTCCGAGTCGCCGTTCCGCATGAAGGAGGTCGGCCGCTCCGGTCACGGTCGTCCCTCCGTGGAGCGCGAACGCCGAGCACCCGTCTGCATCAGCGTCCCGGGAGGGATATGGTGTAGGGGCTGATCGTGCCGGGCGTGGCGGCGCCGACCGTCGTTTGCGACGGACGGAACAAGAAATACCCGCCGACGCTCAGGGCGGCCGCGGTGAGAATTCCGCCCCCGATCCACCACACGATATTGCTGTGCGACCGCGCATCGAGAACGAGGTCGACGGAACGCGATTCGCCTTCGCCCAGCACGACGTCGGTCGTTTTGTCGGCCATGCCGGACGCCGTGACCCAGATGGTGTGCCGGCCAGGCGCGACGACACCTTGCCAGTCGCCCGTGCCGACTGCCGAGCCATCGACGCGGACGTTCGCGGTCGAAGGAGAAGCCGACACTCTCAAGTGGCTCTTTTCGGGTTGTCGCTCCAAAGACAGACTCACCGGCATTTCCGACGCGCCCACGACGTGGAGGACGAGCTCTTGGTCTTTGTATCCAGCCTTGGTGACTCGAAGGTGACGGTCCCCGAGATCGACGAGCAATGGCTCCATCATCGGCGTGGTCCCCACGGCGTTTCCGTCCATGAACACCGATGCGTCCGCCACGTTGACGGTCAGCCGGACCGAGCTCACGAGGGCCCGCACCGTTTGAACGACGTTGGCCGCGTCGGCGCGTTGCGAGTCGGTGATGAGCGGCCCGCTTTCCGTCAGGTACCGATCGACCAACCGAAGGACCCGCGTGTAGTGCCGCAAATTCTTTTCGCAGGCGCCCATGTCCCACAAGAGACGGGGGTCCGACGACAGCTCGAACGCGTGCTGGAACTTGACGAGGGCGCCCGCGTAGTCCGCGTTGTCGAACAGAATTCGCGCGCTGTCGTACTCTAGCTTCGCAAGGCCGCTCAAAGAGCTGCCGAGCGGTATCGGAGCCGCAGCTCCGGGCGGTGCCGGTGCCGACGGTGCACGTTCGGGCGCGGCGAACGCGGCGAGACTCGGGAAAGTCACTGCCAAGCATCCGGCGACGAACGCCGCGGTCGTATTCCTGCGAGCAAGCGTCGTCACGTCACCGCCACGCTCCGGGAGACAGCCGATAAACGCGTCCGCTTTGGTTGAGCCAGAACACGTCCGGAGTAAACGTCGGCGGCTGCATTTCGGCGAGCGGCGTATCGCCGCGGAAACTCGCGACGATACGCGGCGTGCTTCCATCCGATGGGATCGCGATGACGGTACTGTCCGCAGACGCTTGGCCGGCATCGGATCGTTGTGTCGCATCGCGAACGACGAGCGCGGCGCCGTCGACGGCTCCGAGGAGACGCAGGTGCGTCGTCGAAGGCTCCATCGTCTCCTCGTAGACGACTTTCGCAACGCTCGAGGGCGTGCTCCTCTTTTCTACGCGAACGTCCATCGTTCCGTCGGATTGGGCGGCGTCCTCGTAGACATCGAAGAGCGATGTCCCGTCGTCCGCCAGGCTCACGAAGCCCCCGCGAGTGACATCGGCGACGAAAAGGGTTCGTTGCTCGACGGTCGTCGCCCCCCCTCCTGCCTTCGGGATCTTTACGATTCTCGAAACCCGTTCGAGGGAAGCGCCTGCGTCGCCCAGGTCCGTGTCGGCCCCGAGATAGACGGCTGCCATATCCTGAGCGAACTCGGACGCCGCGCTGCTGCTGCTCGTATCGACCGGCCTCACGGTGCCAGCCATGCGATCGATCTGGAGGAATTCCAGCTTGGACGCGCCAGGGGCGAGTCCAGCGACCTGATCAGCGAGTGCGTAAAGATTCTTGCCGTCCGCGAGCAAGTCGGTGCTGTCGAAAATGTCGCCGTCGACGGACGTCAGTTGTTGGGTCGCGCTTCCGTCGATCGGCGTTTGCTCGACGAGACATCTGTTCGCCGATCGATCGACCCAGTATACGTTCCCGCCCGCGAGAACGGCTTCGTAGAGCGAGCGTGCCGAGAGCGGAGCGAAGCTTCCGACCGCGGTAGTTTTTCCCGAAGACGGATCGATCGAAACGATCTGCGCCGCGCCACTCGTGCCGCACAAACACGTGTAGAGCGACTGACTGTCGGCCATGAGCGGGCAGCACACCGCGCTCGTCGTTGCATCGGCAACCACGCTGGCCACGAGCGCCGGCACGGTGGACGCGCCGGCGTCGGGAAGAACCTGAGGTCCGGCGTCATTCGACAGCGGTTTCACGCTGGACCAAGGCCCGCACGGCGGCGTCGCCGGGGTCTTGGTCGCGCACGTCGTGCTGACGACCACTCCGACAACGAGGCCGTCGCGCAGCTTCGTGCAAACGGCGGGGGGCAACGCGATGCGACCATTTTGCACGGTCCAACCCTCTACACTTTTGCCGTCGAGCGGAACGAAGCAGGTCGTTCCCGTCGTGTCGCAGATCCCGTCGTCGGCGACGCGGAGCGCGACGTTGACGTTCGCGGCGTCGCTCGGAAGATCGACCGTGCACTGGTCGTCCGGTGCCTCCACGCTCCCCGACAGCATGCACGCGATCGTGTCGAAGCAAGCTCCCGTGGTGCGACCCTTCGAAGCGGGGGCTGCGCCGCCACCAAAGACGCTCTGCGGCTCGTAGGGTGGCAAACCACTCGACGGAACCTGAGCGGAAACGCAACGCCCGGCCTGACACGTGGCGTCCGCGCCGCATTCCGACTCGACCGTAACGCCGCCGTCGGGCGCCGTGACGGTGCGCGTCTGTCCATCGCACAGCCACTGAACCGGCATTCTGAGGAGCGCCGTTCCTTCGGTTGGAACCGTCGTCACGACTTGGCGAAGCGTTCGCGCGACGGGCCCGTGCAACCCGATCACTCGAATCGTAGCCGCCACGCTCGGATCGGGACCCGCGACGAGCGTCAGCGTTGCCGGGATCGGTTGTGCATCAGCTCCCGTACCGGTGGGCATCGGGTAATCGAGCAGGATCGTTCCACCCACGATCACCTGGAGCTCGATGGTGTCGATCTGTTCCGGCAAGGCCATGTCCGTGCTCACCGCGACGACGAGTTGCCCCGGAGTCTTCGTGGTGTGGCTGCACGATTCCAAGCAGATAGCGGAGACGAAAAGTGACGCGACGAGTGCTCGGAAGCTCGTGCGTGCCAGGCGGGCGTTGCCCATAGACCGAGGCACAACGTAGCTTCGGGCGAGGGCGCGCAGCAACGGTCATATTTGCGTCGGCGTCGAATCCGACGCCACGCCGTTGTGGCGCGATTCATGTGAAGGCCTGGTCACCATCGCGGTTTCGTTTCGCGAATAGGTCCGGCGAGCTGCAACAAAAGTGACCATAGATATTGCCACGCGATGTTGGTACGGGACCAGTCACCGCCCCGATGCTTGTCCATTCGTTGAGCGTTCGCAGAGCTTCATTTCGTGAGTCGTTTCGAGGACCCTTTCGAGGTCGCGAAGGAAGGGTACGTTGGAAAATTGCCGCCCTTCTCCTGTGGACAACGTTGGGAACGCTCGCGTGCACGGATTCCTCGAGCCACGGGGCTCCGACCGGAGCCCTGGAAATCACACTGGAAAGCGATTTGTCCATTCCGCAGGACATGGACCATGTCCGGCTTCAAGTAACCCAAAACGGCAAGTCGCTGCTGGACGTGAATTCGGACATTGGTCCGGGTGCGCTGTTGATTCCCGCGTCGTTCGAAGTGAAGGGAACCGGGAATTCCGCGCCCGTCAAGATTCAGGGAGTCGGGTACAAAGGCGGCGCGGCGCGGGTGGAACGGGACGCGGTCACGCCCATCCCTAGCGATCACGTCGGCGTGTTGCGTCTGGCGTTGAACTATCTCTGCGTAGGTACGGCGCAAACCGGCGCGAACGGACAAGTCACCTCGACGTGTCCCGGCGGAATGACGTGCGTCCAGGGTGCGTGCGTCACGAGCACCGTCCCGCCTGCGTCGGTACCCCCCTACGAGCCGAGCGGTGGCGGCAAAGTGGTGGGAGATGCCGGCGTGGCGGGCGGCTGCTTCGACGTCGTGACGTGCTTCGGCCCCTCTCAGCCCGTGAACGTCGACTCAGCGAGCTGTACGCTGACGTTGCCGGCGGGCACCGACCCTTCGAAGGTCAACGTGGGGCTCGAGTTCGCGGTCGGATCCGGCGGTGGCGTTTGCGGTTCGTCGGCATGCTGGGTCCCTCTCGACTCGGGTACGGATTTCACGATCGACGGGAGCGTGCTGAAGCTGCCCGCGGGAGCGTGCACGAGCGCCGCGGCAAAGGGGGGCGCATGGGTGATCACCACGCGCTGCCTGCCCAAAATCGAGTCGGAGCCGGAATGCGGCGACTGGTCGTCGACGCCGACGCCGGTGAAAGAGCCTCCGCCGAACCGCATCGTCACCTCGTGCGAGGGCCTTCCGACGCAAGCCTGCGGCCTCTGCGGTACCGAGTCGCGCACGTGCGTGAACGGCGTTTGGAGCGCTTGGTCGGCGTGCAGCGGCGAAGGCGTTTGCCAATCAGGGACGTCGCAGAGCTGCGGCACGGGCGGCACACAGACGTGCACCGACGCGTGTCAATGGGGCCCGTGCGGTTGTGCAGCGGGGCAACTCGCGTGCGGCGCGAGCGGCGCGTGCTCGTCTCCCGACGATCCGAAAACCTGCGGCTCGTGCGGTCACGATTGCACTGCGCTTGCGAATGTCGCGGCTGCCGGCGTCGGCTGCCAGGACGGCCAATGCTCGTATCAATGCGCGTCGGGGTTCGCCGATTGTGCCGGCGCGGGCGATGGGTGCACGACGGATCTCTCGGACCCGGCCCATTGCGGAACGTGCGACAACGACTGCACCTCGCTCGCGCACGTGGCGGGCCCGACGTCGTGCACCGCAGGCGCCTGCGTCGTCCCCACGTCTTCGTGCGCCGCTGGCTTCGCCGACTGCAACGGCGATCCGAAAGACGGCTGCGAAGCGGATTTCGGGGCCGCCGCGACCTGCGGGAGTTGCACCATCGCCTGCACCGGTACCGAGCCGTTGTGCGCCTCCGGGACGTGCGCGGCCAGCTGCGCGTCCGGCACGACCGCGTGCGACCAGAAGTGCACCGACACGACGAAGGACTCGAGCAACTGTGGGGCGTGTGGCACCGCTTGTCCGAGCAACGAGACGTGCGTCACCGGTCAATGCGGCGGGGTGTGTGGTCCGAGCGATCTCCGATGCAACAGCCAGCAACCGCAAACGTGCGGCCCCGACGGGCAATGGAAGGATTCGGGCACCGTGTGCAGCGCGAGTCAGACGTGCCTCGCCGGAAAGTGCGGCGGCGTCTGCGGCCCGGCGCAAACCGGTACCGAACCATGCGGCAATTGTGGGACGCAAACACGGACCTGCACGAACCTGGGAACGTGGTCGGCTTGGTCCACGTGCTCTGGCGAGGGCGTGTGCACGCCGAAAGCGACGGAAGCCTGCGACGGCACCGGAACCGCCACGTGCACGAGTGCCTGCACGTGGGGCGGCTGCACGTGCTCCTCCGGCGAGCATGCGTGCAACGGCGCCTGCGTCTTGAACAACTCCGTGAATAGTTGCGGAAGCTCGTGCACGGCTTGCCCCGTTCCGGCCAACGGAGCCGCGACGTGTGACGGCACGAAATGCGGCGTCACTTGCACGACCCCCTACGTCGCGTGTGGCTCGAGCTGCGACGTGACGTCGAAACCGTGCGGGAACTGTGGAACGGAGACGCAGACGTGCAACAACGGCACCTGGTCGGGCTTTTCGGCTTGCACGGGACAAGGCGTCTGCGCGCCGCAATCGACGGAAGCGTGCGACGGGAACGGAACCGCGACGTGCTCGAGCGCTTGTTCCTGGGGCGGCTGCTCGTGCAATGCAGGCTCCACGCTGTGCGGCAGCACGTGCGTCAGCACGCAGACTGACACGGCGAACTGCGGCTCCTGCGGGAACACGTGCCTGACCGGTTCGAGTTGCCAAGGCGGGCAATGTTCCGGCGTCCTCACATCGACGGATGCTTCCACCAATCCGCTCGGTCTCGCGATCGACGGCACGAACATTTACTTCACCACCATCGGCACCAGTGCGAACAACGACCAAGACGGCGCCATCTGGAAAATGCCGCTCGCCGGCGGCACGCCCGTGGCCATCGCGACCGGCCAAGATTTTCCGTATTCGATCGCGGTCCGTGGCTCGTCCGTCTACTGGACGAACTACGATCCCGCGACCGACACGGGGCCGACGAGCGGCCGAGTCTTGTCGGTGCCGATCGCGGGCGGCGCCACGCCCAACGCGATCGGCGTCGGTCAGGCTTATCCTTGGGGAGTCGCGACCGACAACACGAGTGTGTATTGGACGTGCAACTCGAGCGGCAAGGTTCGCTCGGCGCCGCTCGCAGGCGGCGCGACTCCCGTCGTGATCGCGCAGATGTGCGACTTCCCCGGCGAAAGCGCCCCGGGAACTTGCGAGAACCCCGCCGGCATCGCCGTGGACGGGACGAGCGTCTACTTCGCCGATCAACTCGACGGCGTGTGGAAGGTGCCTCTCGCCGGGGGTACGCCGGCGCTCCTGCAGAATGCCGCCTATCCGGCATACGTTACCGTCGACTCGTCCCACGTCTACTACACCGAGTCGAGCAGCACCCAGTTCGGCTTCGCCAACTCCGACGTCATTCAGACGAACCTCGACGGCTCGAACCCGATCACCCTCGCGTCGAATCTGGTGCGAGCCTGGGGCATCGCCCACGACGCCAACTACGTCTACTGGACCGAGTATCAGAGCCCTGGCTACGTGAAGAAGGTCCCCATCGGCGGTGGCACGGTCACCGTGATCGCTTCGGGCCAGACCTTCCCGTACAACATCGCAGTCGACAACAACCGCGTGTATTGGACGAACTACACGGCAGGCGGTCAGGTGATGAGCGTGCCGAAGTAAGGGTACAAGTTATCTCAGAAACCGTAGCGAGCACGCTGTCACGATGCCTAGGAAGGCCGACGCAGGCATACGCTGGTTACGCTGGTATTTCGA
>CAZDNG010000006.1:0-181894 GCA_964506835.1 uncultured Polyangiaceae bacterium | reverse complement strand
TTCCTGGGGAAGGATAATCCTCCCATGGGTTAGTCGATACCTAAGCTGAGGCCGAGAGGCGTAGGTGATGGAAAGCAGGTTAATATTCCTGCACCGCCAGGGATGGCGTAGACGCGAGCGGGGACGGAGAAGGGTAGTCCAGCACGGCGGTTGGTCGTCCGTGTTTAAGCGTGTAGGCTGAGTCGTCAGGACCCGATAGGGACAAACAGCGATTCAAGGCCGAGACGTGATGAGGTCTGGTCCTAGACCAGGATACTGGATAATCCCACGCTTCCAAGAAAAGCCGCGCGCAGAGCTACTCTGGTGATCGTACTACAAACCGACTCAGGTGGGCGGGGTGAGTATCCCAAGGCGCGTGAGAGAACCCTGGTTAAGGAACTCGGCAAATTTGCACCGTAACTTCGGGAGAAGGTGTGCCGTTGGCGGTTAATGGACTTGCTCCATGACGCCGCTGGTGGTCGCAGTGAAATGGCGGTTGTGACTGTTTACTAAAAACACAGGACTCTGCGAAGTCGTAAGACGACGTATAGGGTCTGATGCCTGCCCGGTGCTGGAAGGTTAAGGGAATATGTCAGGGGCAACCCGAAGCATTGAACCGAAGCCCCAGTAAACGGCGGCCGTAACTATAACGGTCCTAAGGTAGCGAAATTCCTTGTCGGGTAAGTTCCGACCTGCACGAATGGCATAACAACATCCCCACTGTCTCGACCAGGGACTCAGCGAAATTGCATTGGGGGTGAAGATGCCCTCTACCCGCGGCAAGACGGAAAGACCCCATGAACCTTCACTGCAACTTGGCAGTGGTTTTCGGTTCGTTCTGCGTAGGATAGGTGGGAGGCTTTGAAGCCGGGTTTCCGGATTCGGCAGAGCCAACGTTGAAATACCACCCTGAATGTACTGGAAACCTAACCTGCGCCCGTGATCCGGGCGGGGAACACTGTCTGGTGGGCAGTTTGACTGGGGCGGTCGCCTCCTAAAGCGTAACGGAGGCGTGCGAAGGTTCCCTCAGGCTGATTGGAAACCAGCCGTAGAGTGCAAACGCATAAGGGAGCTTTACTGCGAGACCGACAGGTCGAACAGTTGCGAAAGCAGGCGTTAGTGATCCGGTGGTACCGAATGGAAGGGCCATCGCTCATCGGATAAAAGGTACTCTGGGGATAACAGGCTGATCGCGCCTGAGAGTTCATATCGGCGGCGCGGTTTGGCACCTCGATGTCGGCTCATCACATCCTGGGGCTGGAGCAGGTCCCAAGGGTTCGGCTGTTCGCCGATTAAAGTGGTACGCGAGCTGGGTTTAAAACGTCGTGAGACAGTTTGGTCCCTACCTGCCGTGGGCGTAGGACACTTGAGAGAACCTGCCCATAGTACGAGAGGACCTGGGTGGACGAACCTCTGGTGTTCCGGTTGTCAGGCCTCTGGCATAGCCGGGTAGCCAAGTTCGGAACAGATAACCGCTGAAAGCATATAAGCGGGAAGCTGGCCTCAAGATTAGGTGTCCCTGCCGCAAGGCACTAAAGGCCCCTCGTAGACCACGAGGTTGATAGGCCGGGTGTGAAAGCGCTGTAAGGCGTGGAGCTAACCGGTACTAATTGGCCGTGCGGCTTGGCCATACTCTCTAAGGCAAGTATCGAGACTCTCGCCCGGAGTTCGGGCGACGATTGTACAGCGACGCGATTCGCTTCTTGGACGCCCAAAGATTTCCGGTGGCAATATCGAGGAGGTCATACCCGATCCCATCTCGAACTCGGTAGTCAAGCTTCTCGGAGCCGATGGTACTGCACGGGCAACCGTGTGGGAGAGTAGGACGCCGCCGGGTTAATGTTGAACAAGGGGCCTCAGCACCAGCTGAGGCCCCTGTTCTTTTTTGTGCGTCCGCGCTTCGCGCGGCGGCGCGAAGTGGGCACGAGTGCCGACGTAGTGGCGTGGTGGTGCACTTGGCGACCCAATCGTCCTAGTGGCTTGCGGCGCTGACTGTTCTCGGCGTCGTGCCGCGCGCTGCGAGAGCGAGCTTGCGGACCAGGACCCCCGAACGGATTCGAGCGTGCGAGCCGTGCAGTCCGGCGCTCGCTACTCGACGAGCGCGGAGCCGTGCTTGCGCGGATCGGCGGCGGCGATTTTCTTGCTGCCTTCGAACGCGATCATCTGCACGGCGTGCAGCGCGAAGCGCTGGGTAGTCACGATTTCGCCGCGATGCTCGAGGTCGGCCTTGAGCTCCGGAGGGGCGGCGGATTCGAGGGAGATCGTCGAGGCCTCGGTGGGAATGCCGAAGCGCAGCTCGCTGACCGCGAGCGTGGGCGTTTCGTCGAACACGAGACGGCCGAGCAAGCATTGCAGCACGTTGGTCGCGATGGCCATGCCGCCGGACCCTCCGAGCGCGAGGACCGGCGCGCCGTCTTTGACGACGAGCGTCGGCGTCATGCTCGATGTGGGGCGGGCGTTCGCGTGCGCTTCGTTCGGGTTCGTCGGAAGGCCGAGCAGACGCGTGACGCTGTCGGCGGTGAAATCGTCGAGCTGATCGTTGAGCTCGATGCCGTCCTTTGGATTCACGGTCATCGAGCCGAAGGGACGGTTCACCGTGGTCGTGAGCGAGACGACGTTGCCGTCGGCGTCGGCGGTGACGATGTGATGCGTCCCGTGTTCGTTTTGAGCGAAATCGAGAAGCTTGTGGGTGTGATCGAGGGTGATCGAACGGCGGCGCGCGCTGAGGCGCGTGGCCGAAAACAACTTGCCGAGGTCCACCGGGGTGCGCTCTGGATCGCCGATGTATCGCAAGCGATCCGCGACGGCGCCGCGCGCCACTTCGGCGAGAAGATGCGCGTACGCTCCCGAGTGCACGCCGAGAGGCTGCAGCTCCGCTTTGGTGAGCATGGACAAGGCTTCCACGAGCATCACGCCGCCCGCTGACGGCGGAGCCATGGTGTACACGTCGTAGCCTTCCCACCGCACGTGGAGCGGTTCGCGTTCGATCGGGCGATACGCGGGGATCTCTTCCGCCGTCAGCGCGCCGCCCACCGCTTGATTGCTCGCGCTGAGCTCCGTTGGGATCGTTCCGGCGTAGATCGCGCGCGCGCCTTCGCGCGCCACCTTGTCGAGCGTCTTGGCGAGCGCAGGATTTTTCACGCGCGCGCCGGCGGCTCGGGGCGTTCCTCCGGGTAGGAACAGGTCCGAAAGCACGGGGTCGACTTTGAGCGCCGTGCTCATGAAGCCGATCATGCCGCTCAGGTGTTCGCTCACCAGGTAGCCCTCGGCCGCGACGCGCTCGGCGGGGCGCACCACGTCGGCCCAATGCTTTTTGCCGAATCGTTTGCTCAATTCGACGAGGCCCGCAATTTCGCCGGGAACGCCGGTGAGCTTGCCGCGTTCACCGGGGGGCAATGGACGGTGTTCGAACGCCGCGGCGTCGACGCCTTGGGGCGCCGTCTCGCGGAAGTCGAGCGTCGTCGCTTTTCCGTTTTTCCCGTCCCACACCAGCGCGAATCCGCCGCCGCCCATTCCGCTCGACGAGGGGCTTGCGACTCCCGCAGTGAGGGCTGCCGTGATCGCTGCATCGACGGCGTTGCCCCCCGACCGAAGGACACCCATGGCGGTGCGCGTCACGGTTTCGTTCTCCGTCGCGACCGCGAATCGCGAGCCGCCGGCGTCCGCGTCGACGACGGGAGCAAGGAAAAACAGCGCGAGAACGGCGCCCAACGACCCCGCGCAAACCGCGAGCGCGGGACGCCGGGCCGCGGTTGCGGCGATGGACGACGCCCGGTCGTCGTTCTGCTGGCTGAATTGCACGTGGTGCTTTACGGATCGAGCCATGGGTAAAAGGATGCTCGCGCCTCGTTTCGATTAAAAGCTCTCTCGCGCGTTCGAGTCGGCGATCTCGAAGAAAAGGCGAACCGCCCCCTTCACCCCAGTTGGAGCATCATCATGCGTTTTCTCTTCGTGATGGATCCCGCTCAGAAGATGACCCCGGACAAGGACACGACGTTCGCGTTCATTCGCGGCGCGATGGCTCGGGGCCACTCGTGTCTCCATTGTCTTCCGAAGGATATTTCGAACCTCGGGCCCGAGGTGTTCGCTGCCGCTCGTCCGATCACCGTGAGCGCCGAGGCGCCGCATTCGACCCTCG
The DNA here is from genome assembly GCA_964506835.1 of uncultured Polyangiaceae bacterium. Classification (GTDB taxonomy): domain Bacteria; phylum Myxococcota_A; class Polyangia; order Polyangiales; family Polyangiaceae; genus DASZVB01. The sequence goes on along the minus strand of CAZDNG010000006.1, from coordinate 177,777 downwards.
GCGACGAATCTTGGGTCGAGGTTTCCGCGCTCGACGCGGTGTTCGTCCGAAAAGATCCGCCGTTCGACGGCGCGTACGGTCACCTCACGCGGCAGCTCGATCTCGTGAAGCACCGCGTCCTCGTCGTGAACGATCCTTCCGCGATCCGCGACGCGAACGAGAAGCTCTACGCGTTTCACTTTTCCGAGTTCATGCCGAAGTCGTTGGTCGCTTCCGATCCGAAGCGGCTTCTCGATTTCGTGAGCGAGGTCGGGGGGCACGCCGTCATCAAGCCGCTCGACGGCGCCGGCGGCGCGGGCGTCCTCGCGCTGTCACTCGACGATCGCAACACGCGTTCGATCGTCGACATCCTGACGCACGAGGGACAAGAGCTGGTGCTCGTCCAGGAATACCAGCCCGCCGTCCGCGTCGGGGACAAGCGCGTGCTGTTGCTCGACGGGCAGCCGCTCGGTGCGATCTTGCGCGTGCCGCGAAGTGACGATCTGCGCGCGAACATCCACGCGGGCGGTCGCGTGGTCGCAACGGAGCTCACGCCGGGCGAACAACGACTCGTGTCGGTCGTCGGCGCGCGACTTCGTGAAGTGGGGCTCGTGTTCGTCGGGCTCGACCTGATTGGCGAAAAACTCATCGAAATCAACGTCACGAGCCCCACCGGTATCCAAGAGCTCGGTCGTCACACGGGAACCCAGCCCGAGCTCCACGTCATCGAATGGGTCGAGAAGAACCGAAAGAGCTCCACCCCCGCGCGCCAAAACGCGTGAGGCCCGCCCGGGCCCCATGCAACGACGATCCGCCGACGGCCGCGTTCACTCAGGGAACCCAATAAATAAAATGCGCCGGTTATCGAACAGCGAAACGACCTGGAACGACGCGGGGTTCGGCTCGCGAACGGACTACGCGGTGGGCGAGTAGCTCATCGGCGGCGAGCGCTCGGAACTTGGCCCGCACCATCGACTGGTGGCGACCTGGCAAGATGTCGCAACGGTGTGAAGCCTGCTCGAGCGCTGAACCCCAGACGAAGACGGCTCGGAAGACCCGCCTCCGGCACGTGCTGCTCGACCGTCGAATCTTGTCGCTCTGCGACGAGCACGCGAGCGCGGTGGAGCGCACCGGTGCCGAGACGCTCGACGAGCTCCGGGCGCTGTTTCAAGAGCCCGATGGGGCGCGCTCGCGCGTCGATCGGCGCGCGCCGGTCGATCGCCGGATGTTCCCGCCGCGACCCGAGGGACGTCGTCGCGCGCCTTCGGGTCGGCGGAGCACGGACGCGGGTTAGACCAGTTCGCCGCGCTCAGTCGTCGCGCGTCCGATCGGCTTCGCGATGCGCCGTGACGGCGCGAGACAAGAGCTGTTCGACGCGGGTCAAGCTGAACGGCTTTTCGAGTCGCAGATTCGGCACTTGCGCGAGGAACCGCTCCGCCTCGGGTGAGTAGGCGTCGCCGGTCATGAAGATGAGTCGCTGTGCGCGCTCGGGGCGGTTCAGCTCGAGCGTACAGTACACGTCGATGCCGCTCAGATCGGGCATCACGAGATCGCAGAACACGACGTCGAACTCGTCGTCACCGAGGAGCGCCTTCAATCCGTCGCGACCGTTTTCGACCGATTTCACCTCGTGGTGCACTTCGAGCATGGCGCGGAGCGTGCTGCCGACGCCGGGATCGTCGTCGATGACCAGCACGCGCGCGCGCTTCGCGACGCGAGACGCGGGCGGCAGGGGCGTGGTCGAGCTCGAGTGCGGCGATTCGGCGTTGACGCTGCCCGGCGCGGGCGGGAGAAGCACGCGGAACGTCGTGCCGCGTCCTTCGCTGCTTTCGACGTCGATGCGTCCGTCGAGCGACGTGAGGATCGCCTGACACATCGGGAGGCCGAGACCCGCCGCCTCACCGCTGCCGAACGGATCGAACAGACGGCTCTTCGCGTCTTCACTGAGCGCGGGACCGTCGTCGGAGACCACCACGAACGCGTAGCCGGACGCGTCGGTGCCCGTCGAAAGGACGACTTCGCGGCCGCCGCCGGCCTCGTCCGGCAAGGAGCGCGCGACGTGCACGAGGAGGCCGAGAAACGCCTGTTCGAGCTCGCTCTCGGTGCCGAAGACGAACGGCGTCGGGTCGCTGCGCATCGTGAGCTGTCCCCGGTGACGGATTTCGTTTCCGACCATGGCGAGCACGCTGTCGATGACGGCGCGGAGATCGACGGGACCCGCGGGCGAGGGCCGCGAACGTGACAAGGCGCGCATCTGCCGCACGATCCGCGCGACGCGATCGGCTCCGTCGTGCGCCTCGCCGAGACGGACGCGCGCCTCGGCGTAGTAGTCGCGCTCGGCGACGAGGTGCCGCATGCGACGCGCCACGTGCTCGAGATTCAAGAGGGTGTACGAGAGCGGATTGTTGATGGCGTGTGCCATCCCTGCCGAGAGTGTGCCGAGCACCGCGAGGCGGTCGGCTTGCAGCAACCGCCCCTCGAGCTCTTTTCTCGCGGTCACGTCTTGCCCGAGCCAGAGCACGCTCGATTGGCCGTCGAACTCGACGCGAATGCACGACACCTCGAGCACGACGAGCCGCCCGTCGGCGGACTGCATCCGATATTCGGCGTGCCCGACGAGCCCGCTGGCGAGCGTGTTGATCTGTTCTCGGACGCGGGCCGCGTCGTCGGTGTGCACGAAGTCGAGCACATCGACCCCGCGAGCGGCCTCGGGGCTCGAGATCCCCACGAACTCGAGGAACGCCCGGTTCGCGTACGACAGCGACGTCCCCGTCGTCATGAAGACGGCTTCCGGCACCCTTTCGACGACCGAGCGAAAGCGTTCCTCGGACTTTTCGAGCGACTCGAGCGCGAGACGACGCTGCGTCACGTCCGAGAGAAACAAGATGACCGCGTCGTTGCCGTCGAGCTCGGCGGTCGCACCCCCGACGTCGAGGGACACCCGCTCACCGTTCGGGCGAGTCGTCGTGACCTCGAACGTGGACGATAGGGGCGTCATCGACGCGAGCTGTCGCCGAATCGAATCCTTTTGGTCCGGCGTGCCGAGGAGCGAGAACACGTCGGCGTCGCGCAGCTCGCCTTCGGCTCGGCCGAGAAGGGATTGAGCGACGCGCGTCGTTCCGATGAGCTCCGGTCGCGACAACGACCCGACGACCGCGACGCCGATCCCCGCCGCATCCGCGCCGGACAATATCGTGCTTGCCAGCCATTCCTGGCTGCTTCGTTTCGAATCCCCGCCGGACGACATCACGAGCCGGGAGAACCGAGTGGATCGGCTCCCGCTATTCCCGGGCCCAGCGTAGCATGCGCTCGGAGAACATCGACGCGAGTTCTGGCCACACGGGCTCGTTCAAAATCTCGTGATACAGCGCGGGCCGAACGTCGAGTTCCTTTTCCGCGCTCCCGACTCGGGCGAAAAACCGCTTCGTGTCTTCGAGCTTCACGACCTTGTCGTCACCGGCGGCGATTCCGTACACCGGAACGCGGAGTTCGGGCGCCCTCGCTTGCGCGTCGTCTTGCGCCCGTGTGATCGCTTTGTACCAGCCCGTCGTGACGAAGTCGAAGTGGAGCGGGTCGGCCTCGTAGCGCGCAGCGAGCTCCGCGTCGTGCGTCAGGTCGGCTCCCGAGAGACCGGACGCCCGCCGCATCGTGGGTGTCAATTTTCCGAGCACCACGGCCGCGCCGCCCTCGAGAAACGAAATCCGTCGCGCGACGCCGAAAAACGGTGACGAAAGCGCGAGCCCTGCGATGCGGTCGCGGAACGAGAACGCCGCGTGCGTCGAGACGAGGCCGCCCAAGCTGTGCCCGAAGAGGATCGGGCGGCGAATGCTTGCGAACTGCGGGTCGGTCGAGAGCACCGACAGGACGTCGCGGAGATCGTCCACGTAGTCGGCGATGTCGCCGACGTGTCCGCGCTCACCGTCGGAAAGTCCGTGCCCGCGGAGGTCGACTCGCCCTACGGCGATGCCTTGCTGGCACCAGGCACCGACCACGTGATCGTAGCGACCCCCGTGCTCGGCGTAGCCGTGCGTCAAGAGCACTGCCGCCCGGCATTCGCCCGCGGCGGCGTCGTATCGATAGGCGAGTCGCGGGCGGCCCGCTCGTTCGAGATATCGGACCGGGGACATCGGTATTGCTTGGGCGGACTACCCTGCGCCGCCGACCGTGTAAATGCGATTCGGGGCTTGTAGCGTCGACTTCGTCCCCTCGGGAACGACCCTGTCGCCGTTCTTGTCGATGGTTTCCACCGTGAATTCGATGGCGACGTTCGCCGCGGCGGTCGTCTCGAGGCTGATGTCGAAGCCGAGGAGACCTGGGATGACCGCGGGGATGTAGGGATCGGTCAGCGGGTCGCGACCCGAGCGGTTTTGATACTCGAAGACATGATTGACGAGGCCGATGCGTGGATCGTCGACGACCCCGTCGGTCGTCGTCGGCTTCACCGTCTTGATGATGTTGATGGCCGTCGCGAAGTCGGTCGCGAGCTCGTTCATGTCGTCGTAGCTGAACGTTCCCTGAGCGCGCGACGAGGCCGAGTCGGCGCCCTTCGCCCCGGCAAGCAGCAGGGGCAAGTCGATTCCGGACAAGTTCGGGACCGCGTTGTCTCCGTCTTGTGTCACGCCGGGCACGTAGCGTCCGAACTCGTTCCAGGGGTCGACGAGGACCTTCACCGTGACCGGAGTTTTTTCGAGATTCGCGACCGTCCACGTCACTTGCACGCTGACGTCGCTCGCCGTCACCCACGGATGATGGTCGAACGGGCCGACGGCGCCGGAAAGCGACGCTTGCTCGGCCGACGACGGTTTACGAATCGGCAAGTTCACGGGCAGCTGAGCCTCGAACAATTCGAGCTCACCGTCGTTGTAGAACGGCGCGACCTGGTCGGTCATGGCGACCTCCATGGGGTCGAGCTGTTGGGTGTCGCTGCCGTTGCTGCACGCGAAGAGGACGCTCGGAAGCGCTGCGAGCGCCGCGACTCGAACACCACGTTTCATCGTTCGCGCCATGGTGATCCTCCCTCTCGAACGACCGCCGCGCGCGGTCCTCACTTCTTCCCCGGCTTGAAGATGAAGGGGTATTGCGCGTTCGTCGGCTTGTCGGCGGCGGGAAAACGTAGCCGCGCGACTTGACGGAGGACGCAGCCCTCCACGCGCGCGTTCGAGAGCGACGAGCTCTGCACCCGTGACGTCGCGACGTCGCCGCCCGGCGAAACGCTGAAGCTGACCGTGACTCCGCCGGAAAGATTCGGCTCGCGCGCGGACGCGGCTTCGTAGCAAGCGCGGAACGCGCCCAAGCGCGAATTCACGACGCGCTGAATCTGTGCCGGCGTGAGTCCGTGACCGGGCTGAGGCGCGTCCGAGCCGGCGACCTTCCGCTCACCGGTCCCATTCCCGGTCCCGTTTCCTTCGCCCTCACCCTCGCCGTTGCCGCCTCGGCCGTTGCCGCCGTGTCCGCGTCCACCCGGTCCGCCGTTGCCGGAGCCGAAGCCGCCGCCGTGACCCGGACCCCAACCGGTTTCCATCGTGCCCGCGCCGAATGGCACGCCGTCGCTGTCGCCACCGCCGCCGGGCCCGCCGCCCTTGAATCCGAGACCCGAGCCGCGACCGAGGACGATCTTGTCGGAGCCGAGCCCACCGAGCGCGTCGGCGACCGAGCTGATCGACCCGAGCGTCTTTTGAATTTCGTGGCCGACGTCGCTCGAGAGCACGTCGGACATGCCGCCGAGGTTTTGCCGAATTTCGCCTGGCTGCTCGGTGTGGTCCTGATCGCCCTGTCGTCCGAGCGATCCTTCGGCGCTCTTCGCCTTCTTGCCGCCGCCGGATTTCTTCGTGTCTTTGGCGCCGGGGTTCTTGATGCCCGCGCCGGAATCGCTCTTCTTGTCACCGGTCGTCGGCGGAGGTTCTTCTTCGAGATGAAACTCGACGGCGAGATCTTCGGCCGAGGTGAGCTCCATCGGTTTGTCGAGCGCGCGGGGCGTCGTCAACAGAGCGATGAGAAAGAGCCCACCGCCGATCGAGACGAGCGAAAACAGAAACGCGAGCACCAGTACCCAGTCGATGCGCGTTCGCGACTGAATGGGCGGTGGCGCGGGGACGAACTGGAAGAAGACCGAGAGCGCGCCGTATTGCAACAGGCCGTGATCGCCGGCGACGATGGGGATCGGCGCGCCCGAGCGCGCGAGATCGGCGGCATTTTCCTGGCGTCCACGAAGGAACACGACGCCGCCCGTGGCGCCGCGCGCATCGAGCTCGAAACCCGATCCCGCCGCGCGGACGGGCTGATCGGCCATCATCGCGCCGTCGGGTTTCGCGAAGAGCGCGTCCTCGTCGTCATTCAGATCGAGCGAGTCGCCCGCGCCGAGATGCCGCATCGCGAGCACGGTCGTGCCCCAAACCGCTGCGGTTCGAAGCACGATGGGAGTGGGCGCCGCGGCTTTCATCGAAATGAGGGGCTTCGCGCGGTGTCGCCGAGCTCGCGAAGAAACGAGCGGTGCCCGAGATCGCCCGCGACGAACTCGGCGCGCACGCGGCGGAGAAAGTAGATGAGCTCCGGAGAGCGAAGCCGGCTCTCGACCTCGACCCCGCCGAACTTGTACGTCTTCACGCCCTCTTTGCCCTCTTCGGTGGCGACGACGTTGGCGGCGCCCGGTGCCGTTCCGCTCGGCTGACCCACGACTTTGTCGTTCTTGTCGCTCGGGACCGGCGTTTCATTGGGCGTCGCAGCGGGCGCCGGGGCAGCAACTTTGTGCACCCCGGCGGCGGGAGCGTGCGCTCGTCGCGGCTTGTCGGCGAACGCCGAGCCGGCGAGGAGCGTCGCGAGAGCGAGCCCTCGGAGTGCTCCGTTGAGGCGGGTGTGGCGCATGTCCAGCCCTCCAGCCTATCCCTTCGCTCCCCGGCCAAAAATGCCCAATCGCCCGGAAAACGGTCTTATTCTCGCCGGAAGTAGGCGCATCTCCGAGGAGGGAGCACTGGCGGATACTGAACTTCCGTGGTCCCATCGCCCTCGCTTTTCGCGCGATTTCGAGTCGTGAGCGGCGCGCCGAAGCTTGCGCGGGACAAATCCTGAGACTAGGGTGCGTGCCCTTCGAACCATGGTAACCGCGGTCATCCGAACAGGTGGAAAGCAATATCGCGTCGCAGAAGGCGATTTGCTTTCGGTAGAGCTCCTTCAAGGCGCGGCCGGCGACCCCGTCGAGTTCAGCGACGTGCTGCTCGTGGGCGGCGACGTGCCGAAGATCGGGACGCCGACCGTCGCGGGCGCGAAGGTGACCGGCGAGATCGTTCGCCAGGACCGCGGCGAGCGGCTCATCGTCTTCAAGTTCAAGCGACGTAAGCGCTACAAGCGTAAGAACGGCCATCGGCAATACGTCACGGCCGTCAAGATCACCTCGATTCAGGGCTAAGCGATGGCACACAAAAAAGGCGGCGGCTCCACACGCAATGGTCGCGACTCCAAGTCGCAGCGTCGTGGCGTCAAGGTCCACGGCGGCGAAGTCGTGAACGCGGGAAGCATCCTCGTGCGCCAGGTCGGACAGACGATCTCGCCAGGACGCAACGTCGGGCTCGGCAAGGACTTCACGTTGTTCGCTCTCGTGACCGGCCAGGTCGCGTACGAGTGGCAGAACCGCAAGAAGAAGCGCGTGTCCGTCTACCCGCCCGTCGTCATCAGCGGCGTGTCCTGATCGAGGCCGCGCCTTTCCGCGGCCAAAGGTTCTCGAAGGGCCGCGGAACGTGCCGCTGATCCGGGTGATGCCGGAGGCTCTCGCGAGCCAGATCGCCGCGGGAGAAGTCGTGGTCCGGCCGTCGAGCGCCGTCAAAGAGCTCGTCGAGAACGCGATCGACGCCGGGGCCACGCGCTGTGACGTCGAGATTGCTGGGGGTGGGATCACGCGTCTCGCCGTGGTCGACGATGGCCGCGGCATGAGCCGGGAAGACGCCGTGCTCTCGTTCGAGCGGCACGCGACCAGCAAGCTGTTCGCGTTCGACGACCTCGGGCGGATCACGACGTACGGCTTTCGCGGCGAGGCGCTCGCGAGCATCGCGTCGGTGAGTCGGCTCACCATTCGCACGCGCCAAACCGAGGACGACGCCGGCACCGCCATCGAGCTCGTGCCCGGGGAAACCCCGACGGCGAAGCCCGTCGGCGTGCCGGTCGGCACGACCGTCGAAGTGCGCGATCTGTTCTTCAACGTCCCGGCGCGCCGCAAATTCATGCGCTCGATCGGCACCGAGTCCGGCTACGTCGCCGAAGTGCTCGAGGCGGCCGCGCTGTCGCGACCGGATCTCACCTTTTCGCTCGTGCGCGACGGACGTCGCGTGCGCGAGTGGCTCCGCACCGAGGGGCGCGAAGAGCGCGCGCGCGCCGTGATCGGCGACGGACTCACGCGCTGTGAAGGCGCGCGTGGCCCGCTCGCGGTGGAAGCGTTTCTTTCGCGACCCGAGCACGCGCGGAGCGGAGCTGGCGCGCTCCGCCTCTTCGTCAACGGACGGCCGGTGCGCGACCGTTCGCTCCTCCATACCGTCGCGCAGGCATACGGCAGCGTGCTCGAGCGCGGGCGCTATCCGCGCGGCGTCGTGTACGTCGATCTCGCGCCGTCGCTCGTGGACGTGAACGTCCATCCGCAAAAGTCGGAGGTGCGGTTCGTCGATCCGCGCGCGGTGACCGACGCCGTCTATCACATCCTCAGCACGGCCCTCGCGCGCGCGTTTTCGCTGCCGAGCCCGTCGCGTTCACCGTGGACCGCGCGACCCGCCGACGCGCCATCGCCGGGAGCCGCGCCGCTCTCCGAAGGGGAAGCGGCGAGTCGCGCCGAAGGCAACGCCGAGGTCGTCCATGACGGCTCGCGGGCGGGCGAGGCCGGCGCGGGTCCAATGCCCGTCGCGCCGTCGCGCGCGACGCCGTTTCACGACGCGAGCGCGTTCTCCGGCGCGCTCGCCGTCAGCGACTCGGCTGCGCCGATCGCACCGAGCCCGGCCGTTCGCTGGACGAGCCTCCGGTTCATCGCGCAGGTTCGCCAAACGTATTTGCTCTGCGAAGGCGAAGAGGGGCTGTACGTCATCGACCAACATGCCGCTGCCGAGCGCGTCAATTTCGATCGGATGCGGAAGCAACACCGGTCGCGCGCCGTGCCCGCGCAGGCGCTCCTGTTTCCGGTCACGATGCAGGTGACCGGCGCCGAGGCGGACCTCGTCGAAGCGAAAGCCGAGGAGCTCGCGGCGCTCGGCGTCGAGCTCCGCGTCCGCGGCCCGGACGTCATCAGTGTCCACGCGGTGCCGAAGCTCCTGAGCCGCGCGAGTCCCGAACGCCTCGTGCGCGACCTCCTGAACGAAGTATCGCGCACCGGTGGCCGCGCCTTCAGCGACCTCGTCGATCTCGCGATCGCGACCATGGCGTGTCACGGCTCGATTCGCGCCGGCGATCCGCTCACCGACGCCGAAGCGAGGGCGCTGCTCGCCGCCCTCGACTTCGCCGATTTCGCCGGCCATTGTCCGCACGGTCGCCCGGTCGTCGCGTTCACCAGCTGGCCCGAGCTCGAGCGCAAAGTGGGCAGACGGTAGCTTCAACGGACGCAGCAGCCGCTCGGCGGCGGGGGCGCGAAGCGGTTCGGGAACGGATCGGCGGTCTCGCGACGTTGCACCTCGTCTTCGGAGACGCCGAACGACGAGCCGCGTTCGCGGAAGAGCGCGACGCCGACCACGCCGACGTTCCGGCCCTTGCCGCGGCGGCTCGCGTACGAGTCGTCGGTCGCGCCGAAACGGAAGGCGCGCACCGAGCCCTGACTGTCGCGGAAGCCCTCGATGTCGAGCGAGTCGTACGGCGCGATGACGTAGCCGCGCTTTTCGTAACTGCCGTCGTCGCCGTCCATCACGTCGAGGCCGTCGACCGTCGCGACCGCTTCGAGCCGCGCGCGCGTGTGATTGTCCACGTGAATGACGTAGCGGTCGCCGTCGTGACCGAGCGCATAGGTTCGCGCGCCGTCGTGAATGCCGCGGAGCGGGCGCCCGTTCGGATCGGTGAGCGACACCGTGATGCCGGAACGAATCGACACCGCGGCGTCGTTCCAGTCGAGAAAGCCGTCGTGCGTCTGCGCGGAAATGCCTTCCTCGTCGTTGTAGAGGAACGCCGCGGTCGCGAACGGAGTATCGCCGTTCGCGCGCGTGAACGTGGTCGACGTGATGCGACTGTCGAGCGACTCGCCCCACGACGTGCCGAGACCCGGTCGCGGTTCGGGCGCTGCTGCGGGCGGCGGTGCCGGCATTTCATCGGCGGCCGCGCCGCGCGCCATGCCCGATTCCTCTGCAGTCGCGGTGCTCGGCGCGGGCGCGCTCTTCGGCGCGAAATGTCCATAGGCGACGCCGCCTCGCGGAGCAGATGCTTCCGGGGTCGTCGCGGGCACGCGGTGCGTGCTGCTGCAGGCGAAGAGCGACAGTGAGCTGATGAGCGAAAGGGCACCGAAGCGGAACGTCATTTGCGAAAGCCTCCTGTGGGGTTCGCTCGGTTGAACGCGGCTCGCTCGCGGCCCTTACACTCGCCCGCGAGAATCCTCGAAATGCCGCGTTTTTGCTGTTTTTCTCGTCTCCCACATCGGCGCCGTCGCCCCCTGACGCTCGCGCCGTGTCGCCGACGTCCGCGCCGCCGAGGGAGCCCCAACCCAAAAACCGAACCCGCGCTCGTCGCGTCGTCGGGGCTCGAAATGGACGGCTTCATTTTGCGGCGCGTCGCGCGCGTCGGCGACAGGGCGATCCTCGTCGTTCGTGCGCGAGTCGGGCGCAGTTATTTTTTGGGGGGCGCCCGGCGCGTCGCGCGCGTCGGCGACACGGCGATCGGCGTCATTCGCCGCAAGCGGCGCGGACGCGTTCGGTGGCGTGTCCGCAACGGGCGCGACCGTCCGCGCAGCGCTCGGCGACGTCGGGTTCGGCGCTGCGATCGGCGAGATCGCACAGGCGCTGGGCGAGATCGCAGATGCGATCGCGGAGCGCCCACGCGGTCGTGCAATCGGGCGCGGCGAGCGCGAGCACGCCGTCGAGTTTCTGATCGAACAGGGCGATGTCCTGCGGCGCGCTCTCGAGCGTGCCGTTCGAGCGCGCACCTTCGCCGTGCATTGAACTCGGCGGCGCGCCTCCCGCGGGGGCTGGCGGCGGCGCGGCTTGCGGAAGCGCACCCGAAGCGCCTCGGGACTCCGACGGCGCGCTCGGCGTAGCCGGCTCGGCCGCCTCGTCGGCGGCGGGTGCGGCTTTCTCCGAAGCGGGCGCCGGCGCGGGCGTCGCGCTCGGCGTCGCACGGCTTGCGCACCCGGTCAGAATAGCGGCAACCGAGAAGGTCACTTCGAAGACGAGTCGCGATTTCTTTACGATGGGTTTCATGGCGCGCTCGCCGATCCACCGAGGCTCCGATCGAGGAGCGCCTCGGTGACGAGGAGCGCGTCATGGTACTCGCGGCTCGCCCCTGACGCGTCGCTCATCCGTTCGAGCGCGCGCGCCTTGCCGATGTGGAGATTCGCGGTGAACACGTCGGTGGCCTGGCCGAGCGCGAGCCCGGCGCTCGCCCACGCCGCGGCGCGGTCGGGGCGGGACGCGGCGAGCTCGACTTCGGTCAACCGGTAATACAGATCTTGCCGGACGATCCTCCCGTCGTTCGAACGAATTTCTCCGGGCGGCGTCGCTTCCACGGCGCTTCGAAGGACGCGGCGCGCGCCGTCGAGGTCCCCCGTTTCGAGGAGTCCGTCGGCGTCGATGTGGGCTTTTTGGGCGCGATCGATGAAGGACACGGCGTCGTCCGTGCGACTACACGACGCGAGCAGGCTCGACGCGAGCAACGAGAGGAGAATCGCCCAGCGCGTCATCGGCGGTATCGCTCCTCGAGCGAAGCGTAGACCGCACCGCGATACGACTTCATTTCGCGATTCAGCGCGTCGAGATCCGCCGATTCTGTTGCGGCGCTGGCTTCGACTTCGAGGAGCCCGCGGGGCGGCGGCGGCAATGCTTCGGAGCGCCGCGGCGAAAGAACGAGGAGCGCCGTGGCGGCCGCGGCGAAACCGAGGCCGAGCGCACCGAACCAACCCCATCGCCGGGCGAGCACGGGGCTCCTTCGTTTTTTGGGGAGAGCCGCCGCGAGGATGCGTTCGGCGCGGTCCGGAGCGAGCGCGCCGCCGTCCTTCGCATAGCGAAGGAGCGCCGCCGCGCCGAGCGCGTCGTCGGGCGCATCGCGTCCGCCCGGACCCGCTTCGAGGGCCCGCGCGAGCGCTTCCGCTTCGCGGAGTTCGTCGGCCGTGGGCGCGTCGTCATCCGGCGAGGTCATCGAGCGCCCTTTCTCCGACGAGGTCGGTCCATTCTTTGCGAAACGAACGAAGGGCCCGCAGGAGAAGCACGTCGAAGGTACCGATTTTCACGTCGAGGACGCGCGCGCATTCTTCCCGCGGCATTTCCTCGACGAATCGGAGCTCGATGGCACGGCGATAGCGTTCGTTGAGGCGCCCGAGCACCCGGGTGATGGCCTCCGTCAGGCGAGCGCCGTCCGCGCGGAGCTCGAAGAGCTCGCCCGGATTCAGCGGCGTCTCGTCGAGCGCCGCCGCAAGCCCTTCGAAGCTCGCGAGCGCTCTCCCGGTCACCTTTTTCGCGCGATGAAGATCCAGCGCCTTGTTCGTCGCGATGCGGGAAAACCAAAAATACACACTGATGCCGCGGGGCTCGAACTCGGCGAGTCGTTCGAACGCCGTCCGGAACGTCTCGGCGAGGGCGTCTTCGGCGGCTTCGCGATTGCCGAGCTTCGGCATCAGCACTCGAGCGAACAGGAGGGGGGCATAGGCGTGGTAGAGCTCCGCGAACGCCGCCGGATCGCCGGCAACCGCCCGTTCGAGACACGGGCGCTCCCAGCGGAGTCGCTCCGGCTGATTCAGGTCGTCCACGAATTTCCGGCATTGTCCGCCATCCGTCGCGCTTTCCCGAATTAACGCCGAACGGCTCGAACGCTTACACTCCCGCGGCGTCGAATGTCGAAAGATCGGTCCGAGATCCTCGTCGTCGTCGGTCCCACGGCGTCGGGAAAGACGGCGCTCGCCGTGCGCCTTGCCGAGGTGCTGGGCGGCGAAATCGTCACGGCGGACAGCGTGCAGGTGTACCGCCGGTTCGACATCGGTGCCGGCAAGCCCACGTCGGACGAGCGCGCCCGAGCGCGTCATCACCTGATCGACGTCGTCGAACCGCTCGAGCCGATGGATGCGTCGCGGTTTGCCGAGCTCGCGGACCGGGCCATCGTCGAGATTCGCGGGCGCGGCCGCGTGCCGATCGTGTGCGGGGGCACGTTCCTGTGGGTTCGCGCTCTGCTGTACGGGCTCGCGGAGGCGCCGCCCGGTGATCTGGCGATCCGCGACGCGCATCGGGCGGTCGCTGAAACCGAAGGGCGCGACGCGCTCCATCGGCGGCTCGCGGCGGTCGATCCGGTCGCGGCCGAGCGGCTCGCGCCGAACGATTTCGTCCGCGTGAGTCGCGCCCTCGAGGTGTACGAGCAGAGCGGTGTGCCGCTCACGACGTGGCACGAACGTCACGGCTTTCGCGAGCGACGTCACGTTGCGCGCCTCGTGGGCATCGAGCGAACGGGTCCCGAGCTCGATGGGCGGATCGCCGCGCGCACGCAGGCGATGCTCGACGCGGGCTGGGTCGACGAGGTGCGCGCGCTTCTCGCCGACGGCTTCGGCGACGCGCGACCGATGAAGGCGGTCGGCTATCGTCAGATCGCCGAGGCGCTCGCTCGCGGCGTCTTCGAGCGCGACGAGCTTGCGGCAGAAATCGTGAGAAAGACGCGGGTGTTCGCGCGGCGTCAGCGCACGTGGCTCAAGGACGAGCCGGTTCTGTGGCTCGCGGAGCCCGAGCGCCGGTCAGACGTCGAGCTCGAGCGAAGCGTCCAGTAGCTCGGCGAACGTCTCGGGCGTCTTCTGGGGCTTGTCGACGATGACCTCGGCCGCGTGCGCGGACTCGACCTCGGGCCGCTGCACGAGAATCGGACGACTCGCACGAACCGTCTGTGCCGAGACATCGACGAGCGAGTTCGGCGAGAGTGACGCGACGGGCGGCGCGACGACGGCGTCGGCGAGCAGTGCGTCGTGAGCGAGGTTTCGCGTTTCTTCGGCGATGTCGACGCTGCGCGCTTCCGGCGCGGCGTGGCGTTCGAGATCCGCGCTGGCCTCGGCAGGCGGCGAGAGGGCGCCGTCGTAGGCGCCGGGAAAGCCCTGCCCGGGTAGCGGAAGCTCGAGCTCGTCCGGTACGTCGTGAGCGCCGGTGGCTTCCGGCGCGTGAAGCTCGAGGATCGCCGGGGGGGCGTCGGCGCCCTCGAGCTCTACCGTTTCGCCGAGCTGCTCCATGGTCGGGCCGACCGCGACGGCGCGGTTCGACATTGGAACGCCCGAAAGATCGGCTTCGAGCCCGGCGTCGTCGCCGAAGTTGTCGTCTGCCGCGGTCGGCTCGTCCCACGACGCGGCCGTCGCCTGGCGACCCGACTCCGGCGGAGGCGTCTTGACCGGAGGTTCTTGGTCGTACGCAGCGGACGCAGCGCGCGGCGCCGACTCGGGGATCGGCTCGTCGAACGACTCGAGAGGGACCTCTTCCGCCGGCGCGGCATTCATCGCGCCCGCCGCCTCTTCGCCGAGCTCGACGATGTCGGCATCCATCATGTCGAGCTCTTCGATTTCCGCGGGCGCCACGTCGACTTCGGGCTGCGGCTCGGGTCGTTCGCTCGCGAGCGGCGGATCGCGCGACACCACGGGTGCGTGGAACGAAGACGCCCGGGCGGGCGCGTCCTCGAACGCGTCGATGGCGTCGTCGAGTTTCGACGGGGGCTTTGCGACGACGTCGTTCGACGTTGCCGCGGGGCGCGCCGGGGCGGCGCCGACCGACGAGCGAACGCGCGGACGCGCGGCATTCGTGCGAATACGGCCGAGCAGCGATTCGAGCTTCTGGATGCGGTCTTGGACGTTCACTGTGAGCGTGCCTTCGCGCGCGCTAAGCGGACTGCGAGTTCAAGCGGACGAGTGTGTCACCCCAGGAGACCCCGTCGGCGAGCCACTTCCGGACTTTGGACGCCGTCATCGGGTTCACCACGACGAGGCGCACCTTGCCGTCGACGCGTTCGATCGGCACGACCGCCGCGTCGCGCGCCATCGCGCGCTGGATCGCGCCTTCGAGAACCGCTGCGAGCAGACGGTCACCGTCTTTGCCGAGCGGCGAATCGACGACGTTGAGCACCAGCGCGCGGCCCCAGACTTCGACGCTGAGCGATCCCATTCCGACGAGCGCGAGATCGCCGCCGAGATGTTCGACCATCGCCGCGACGGAAGCGCCTTCACCGAGGCGCGACGCGACGCGGCGCCCGATATCGGTGCCGACGCGACGCCCGAAATCCTTGATCCCTTCGTCGCTCGCGCTCTCGCAGAGACGTCCGAGCGCATCCGCCGGAATGAGGAGCCGAGCATCCGATCCGTCGATCGAGACGCGACCACGCCCGATCTCGAACCGGACGGCGTGAGTGGGATTGAAGCGTTCGGTCATGCGATACGAGCAGCTGGCGCGCTCGAGGGAGGTTTTGAGAGTATAGGCGGGCTGTGCGACGCGCTGTCAAATCCCAGCGGTTCCGGAACGTCGCGCGTCGCCTCGGCGTTTGCCTCGCTGCGGCCGGGCTCGTGGTTGGAAGCGACCTCGCGACGACCGAGGCGCAGATCCTCCGCGGGATCACGGGTCCGCCGATACGGCGAAAACCGGCGCCGCTCAGCGTCGCTCTCCCACTCGGTGCGCAGACGGAGTTTCCGCCTCGCCCGCCCGGCGCGGACGCACCCGCCGCCTGCTCGTTTCGATTCCCGCTCTGTGTCCACGCCGCGAAGACCGTTTCAGATACGGAAGTGATGACTGCCCTCGGGGCTCTCGAGCGGGCCTACGAGCGGCTCGTCGGCGTGCTCCACGCGCCGGCTCCGCTGCCCGATGACGCTCGAGGGGGCGGCCCGTCGCTCGACCTGTATTTGCTCCGCGACGCCTCACCGCTGCGCGTGGAAGCGGACGCGCCCGACGTCGTCGTGTCGCACGACGCTGCGTCGGCGTACTGCGTGCTCGGCGCGAGCGACCCTGCGATCGACCGTGACGCGACGCTCTGCCTCGGCGAGGCCATCGCCTGGGGGATCGACGCCTCCGAGACGCCATTTTCGCGTCGCGCGCTCGCCACCTATTGGTGGCTCGTCGTCGGTTCACCCACATCCGCCGACGTTGCGGCTTACGACGACTATCAAAGCGCACCCGAGCGGTCGACCGTGGCGCGAGAGCCCTCGCGGTACGCCGAAGGCAGCGCCGCATTCCTCGACTACCTCGACCGTGACAAAGGACGCGGCGACCCCGGGGCGCTGCCTTTGGCAACGTTCGTCCTCTCGGGTCGCGCGCGGAGTCCGCTTGCGGAGCGCTGGGTGAACGAACCGGACACCCTCGACGTCCTCCGGACGACGTTCGGCGCGACGTCGACCGATTTCGCGCGCGAGCTCTGCCGGTTCGCCGTGGCGCGCGCGTTCATGGGCACCCGCGACGCCGGGGGTGCGTTTCCCGATCTCGCCTTCACGGGGGACTTCGGGCGCGTGCGCTTCGAGTGGAGCGTCCCTTTTTCGTCGTTGCCGCGAAACCTCGCGCCGTCGCGCGCCGTATTTCCACTAGGCGCGACGTACCTCTGGGTATCGATGGACTCGCCGCCCGCGAAGTCGACGCTCACGTTGTCGTTCGACTGGGAACCGCCTGTCGCGTTTGCCTGGTCCGTGGTGTTGGTCGGACCGGACGGTCGTGCGCTGCGCACCGTCGACGTGCCGTTTCTCGAGCGTGGCACTCACGTCGAGCGAACCGTGGAGGATCTTTCCGGCGCGGCCGGCGTGCTCATCGTCGGGACGAACCTGGGCGGGCTCGGGCCGAGCTATCCGTTCGACCCCGACTTCGAGCCCTTCGAACCGCACGCCTACTCCGTCTACGTCGCCAAGCAGTAAGCCCGAGCGCACCGACGAGCGTGAACCCCGCGTCGCTCTCCGGATGCGGCGCGCCGATCGCACACGCGCCGCCTTGCGCCGAGAATCCTTCGCGCACGACGTTCACGTCCACGCCGATCGGCAGCGACGCGCTCGCGAGCACCGCGGTGCCGTAGGTGACCTTCACGGCGAGGTTCGCTCCGCCCGAGCCGTTGCTCGCGGCGACGCCGAAGGCATACAAGCCCGGCGCCTCTTTCGTGAGCTTCCGTGCGACGACCCCGCCGTCGACGGCGACGTGGAGCAGCGCGGGGTCGAACCCGTCGGCGGCGCGAGCGCTCTGATCGCGGAGCTGTAGCAACGCCGGGACGACCCACGTCGGATCCGGATGGGCGTACGACTGTCCGAACGTGACCCAGCTCTTCGACGCGACGGGCTCTCGTGAAACCGGAGTGGCGAGAGCGCGTGCGACGTCGAGCGATCCCTCGAGATCGACGACCCCTGCGCCGAGCTGCGCGTCGAGCGGCACGGCGCCGCCCGGGTGTCGCGCGCCGGCCTGGAGCAACGTCAGGATGCGATCTTCGGTGAGCGTTGGGTCGTTCGCGAGGAGCAGCGCGATGGCGCCCGCGGTGATCGGCGACGACATCGACGTGCCGACGGCGACGGCGTGCGTCGAGTCGACGAGCGCGCAATCGGCGGAGGGCCGGCAAAAGCCGCCGCCGCCCGCGAAAATGCTCACCGGGCTCCGCGACGGGTTCGCGTCGCGGCTCATCGCGCCGACGACGAACGCGCCGGGCGCGACGATATCCGGCTTGATCCGCAGATCCGCCGTCGGCCCCGCCGAGCTGAAGAACCCGAGCGAGTCGGGTGTGCCGAAGATCGAAACCGAGATCGGATCGCCGTCGATGTCCGTCCAGTCGACGCGGTTCACGGTCGCGCCCGCGGCGATGAGGCCCGCGTTGGCCGCCGGAATGCTGATCGTGCCCTGCGCGGTCGCGGCGGGGAAGAACGCGCCGCCTCCGCCTTCGGGATCCAGATCGCCCGCGCCCTGAAGCCAGAGATTCGCCGTGCCGTGCCCTTCGAGGCGGATCCGAAACACCTCGGAGGCGGACCAGGTGCCTTGAATGATCACCGCCGCGGCTTCGGTGTCGACCGGCGGCGTGCCGCCATCCGCGTCGCTCGACGCCTCCGACAGCTCGGTGCCGACTCCGTTGATGATCGTCTCGGTCGCCGTGTCAGGCGGCCCCCCGTCGGGCAGCGCCGGCGAGCTTTGTCCGAATCCGCGCGGCACGGGTGCGACCCATGTGCCTTCGTTCCGATCGAGGCCGACGCTGATGTCGTCCGTCGGACGAAACGAGAGCCAGACCTCGAGCGCACCGTCGAGCTCGGTGGCATTCGCCGTCGGGGCGCGCGACGGAATGGGGACGAGCACGCTCGTGCGTCCCTGAACGTTCACCTCGGTGTGGATGCCGAGCGGCGACAAGTACGGCGTGTCCTTGGCGATGACGCCCGCGTCGTAGGTGACGGCGCTGTTGCCCGCCGCGACGACGATCGCGCGGCCCGGGTGATCGGGGCCGACCATCGACGCGAGATCGCGCTCGAGCGCCGTCGAGCCGTCGTGCGGTCCGAAGTCGCTTCCGAGGCTCAAGTTGACGACCGCGGGGAGCTGCTCTTTGCCGACCTTCGCCCCTTCCTGTTCGGCCAGCCAAAAAATAAGGTCGGCACCCGAGACGAGATTCGAGTCGACGATCTGATTGGACGCGTCGAGCGCACGGACGACGATGATCGACGCTTCGGGGGCCATGCCGACGTACTTCTTCGCGGCGCCGCCGTTGCCGGCCGCGAGCGACGTCACGTGCGTACCGTGACCGACGACGTCGGGCGAAATCAGGTTCGTCTGATGCGAAGCAACGAGCTGGTCGATCTCGGCGGCGGTGTACACCGCGCAGCTCAGGTGCTCGGAAGTGCACCGCGCTTCCGCGCCGGGCACCGTGCCGCGCGCGGGCCTGGAAAAATCGACGAGGTACCGGATGCGCGTCGTGCCGTCGGCGTTCTGCAGATCGGGGTGCGTGACGTCGGCGCCGGTGTCGATGACGCCGACGATGACGTTCTTGCCGGTGAGCCCGGTGTCGTTGCGATACGCGGGTGCGTTGATCCAGGCGCCCGCGTGGTCGAGGAGCGGCTTCAGCGGCGGCGACCACGTGATCTTCCAATCCGGGTGCGACAGCGCGAGCGCGTCGAGGTCGGCGAGCGGGGCGCGCACGACGCTGAAGTGTCCACCGAGCGCCGGTAGCCCGGCCGACTTCGCGTCGTCGATTCCCGGCGTTTCGACGATCGCCGCAAGATCGCCGGTGCCGCCGAGGAGTCCGTACGGCGCCGGCTTCGTCGGGGTTCGGCCTTGGAGCGCCAGCGCGATCGCATGGACGCCGACCTCCGCGGCGGCGTCGCTCGCGGCGCACGCGAGCCCGAGCGCCGCGAACCACGAAATGACTCGCCGGTTCGTCATCCTCACATCGGCGGCACGAGGTGCTTCTTCGGCGGTCGCGGCTCGACCTTGTCGCGGTAGCGCGCAAACCGCGCCGCGACTTCGCCGCGAAGCCGTTCGAACGGAATCACCGCGTCGACCACGAGCTCGCTCGCGAGCTTCACGAGGTCCACGTCTTTTCGATACTCGTCGCGGAGTTTTTCCACGAGCGCGGTGCGCTCGGGGCCCTCCGGAACGGCGACGATCTTGTTGTAGTAGACGGCGTTCACCGCCGCTTGCGGACCCATGACGGCGATCGACGCGGTCGGGAGCGCGATGCAAGCGTCCGGCTCGAACCCGGGTCCGCACATCGCGTACAGGCCCGCGCCGTACGCCTTGCGGACGATGACGCTCACTTTCGGCACCGTCGCTTCGCTCACCGCGGCGATCATCTTCGCGCCCGCGCGGATGATCCCCTGCCGTTCGACCTTCGTGCCGATCATGAACCCGGGCACGTCCGCCAGATACAACAAGGGAATGTTGAACGCGTCGCAGAGTGAAATGAACCGCGCCGCCTTGTCTGCGCTATCGACGAAGAGGACGCCGCCGAGATGCTTCGGCTGATTGGCGACCACGCCGATCGCGTGCCCCTCGATCCGAACGAACGCCGTGATGATTTCCTTGGCGAACCGCGATTTCAGCTCGAAAAACGACCCTTCGTCGGCCACGTGTTCGATGACTTCACGCATGTCGAACGACTTGTTCTCGTCCGGAAGGATGATTTGTTCGAGCGGCCTTTGTTCCGGCTTCGGCGGACGCGGCTCGATCGGGCGCACGCGCTGTTCGTGATTTTGCGGCATGTACGAGAAGTGCCGCTTGGCCCACGCGATCGCCTCGTCTTCGGATTTGACGAGCACGTCGCCGCAGCCCGAGACGCTGGTGTGCATCTTCGCGCCGCCCATTTCTTCCAGGGTGACCTTTTCCCCGATCACCATTTCCGCCATGCGCGGCGAGCCGAGGTACATGCTCGCGTTGCCGTCGACCATGATGACGACGTCGCAGAACGCCGGAATATACGCACCGCCCGCCGCGGACGGACCGAACAAGAGACAGATCTGCGGCACGCGTCCGCTGAGCGTCACCTGGTTGTAGAAGATCCGTCCGGCGCCGCGACGACCCGGGAACATGTCCACCTGATCGGTGATGCGCGCGCCGGCCGAGTCGACGAGATAGAAGAGCGGACACGCGAGGCTCTGCGCGGTCTCCTGCACGCGCAGGATCTTTTCGACGGTGCGCGCGCCCCACGAACCGGCCTTGATGGTCGAGTCGTTCGCCATCACCGCGACGACGCGTCCGTCGAGCGTGCCGACGCCGGTCACGACGCCGTCCGCCGGCAAGTCGCCGCTCATGGCGTTCGCGAACAGGCCGTCTTCGACGAACGAGTCGGCGTCGAGCAAGCGTGCGATGCGCTCGCGGGCGAACAGCTTGTGCTCGGCCTGGTTCTTCTCGTGATACTTCGGCGCGCCCCCCTGGAGCGTCCGATCCGCGAGCGCGCGTAGCTCTTCGTCTTTCACGAATTCTCGACTCTTCGAGGCTCAGCTCTGCGCGAGTAAACGGCGCAGCAGGTCGTCCATGCCGGGAAACCGGTCCGAGTCGTAGCCGATCATCACGTCACGCACGGTCCCGGCGCGATCGATGACGAACACCAGCGGGATCGCGTGCGCTTGATACGCGCTCGACGTCTTCCCCGTCTCGTCGGAGGCGACCGCGTATTCCATTCCCAGATCCGACGCGGCCGTCGCGGCGCGCGCGACCGGGTCGTTCGTGATCCCGATGATGCGGAGTCCGCGCGCGGCGTATTTCTCGTGCCACTCGTTCATGTGCGGGATCATCGCGCGGCAGGCCACGCACCACGACGCCCAGAACTCCACGACCACGACTTGACCGCGGAGCGCCGCGAGCGTCGGCGTCAGGTTCCCCTTCGCCGTCTCGAGCGCTTCGAACGGCGGCGCCGGCCGATCGACGAAGTTCATCCGCATCAGATCCGTCTCTTCGGGGAACACGCCGAGGTTCACCGCGACGAGGCGGTCGGCGCCGGCGCGCTTCAACATGACCGCGACCTTCACGCCGGCGTGCCGCGCGGATACCGCCGCTACGACTTCGCTCGGCGTCGAGACCGCGTCGTTGTCGAGCCGGACGATGACGTCTCCGGCCGCAAGTCCCGCCGCTTCTGCCGGCGAGTGCGGCACGACGTGCGCGACGCCCACGCCGGCTTCACCGGTCCCGAGGGCCTCCAGTTCGACCCCGAGCCAGCCTCGTGGCGCGTCCGAATCGGAGAGCGCCGCGACAGGGTCCGCCGTCGCTTGCGCCGCGATCACAGGCGACGTCGCGCTCCCTGCACCCGCCGCGGCTGTGGTTTGAGGCACGCTCATTCCCGTGGGAGTCGATGGAGCGGTCGTCGCCGTCCCGGGCGGGCTCACGGCCCCGGGAGACGCCGGCTGATGGGAGCAGGCGATCAGCGATAAACCGAGCAGGAATCGAGTGCCCCGCATCTCTTCTCGGTACCATGGCCCCGTGCGGCGCGCGTGTCGAGATGTCCCGCGCTCTCGTTCGGCGACGGCGCGCGCGCTCGTCGCAGCCTTCCTCGTGGTCGCGTGCGGCGCTGCTCCGACTGCCGTACCGTCACTCCCCGCGTCGGGGTTGGCAGCGAAGGCGCCTGTTCGCGCGCGCTGGGAGCTCGCGAGCGACGTCGCGACCTGGGCCCCGGTTCGAGCCCCGTTCCCGTCGCGCGGGCACAGCGCAGGCTTCGTGGTCGATGTCCGGGTGCCGCGCGACGACCTTGCCGCCTATCGCGCGCTCGTACGCGGGCAGAGCCTGCGGCCGGGCTTCGTCGTCGCGGCGTCCCATCGCGACGCCGGCACCGGCGCGCCAGGTGACCTCTACGCGATGACCAAGTCCGTGTCCGGCAACTGGGCCTTCGTGGTCGCCAGCCCCGACGGCAGCGTCGTTGCGCGAGGCGCATTGTCTCTTTGCGTGGGCTGCCATGCAGAAGCGCCCACCGATTTCGTATTCACGGCCGGTCCCGCCGCCCCCGGCGAAACGGCGTCGAAAACCCCGGAATGACCAGGCCGCCCCTCGCGTTCATTCACACGAAACCGAAGCCGAAAATGAGACGACCCGCTAAGCGCCGGAACGCCTGCGGGTCATCTACGACCTCGAAGCCAATAAGAAGCTAGAAAACCAAGGAAGGGGCTAAGGCTCTAAGCTAAGCGACGGCAGCTGGTCGGCAGACCGTCATCCTAATCAAGCGAAGAAAAGCTCCAAAGTTACCCTGCAGCTAGCGAGAAGCCTCTTTAGCAGGCCCCGTGCCAGCCCTCCAAAACAACACAGACGCCCGGACAAACCCCATCATCGCGCCCGCCCAGAACCCCTCCGCAGGGCGCCTCTGTCCGACTGGCATACCTACATCGCAAAAATTGCGTGGGCCGCTGGCCGGGGCTGCGCGCGCCAACGGACGCTCGAGGCACGTAGGCGCCAGTTTCTCCACAGGTTTCGCAGAGGGGGGCGCGCTCCACGGTGGAGGCTGCGCAGCGTCGATCGGGAGTCGTGGGCGCCGACGTCGCGCTGAGTGCGCCGTCGCGTCGCGCCGGTTCCCTTCGAATCCGCGTGTGGTATGACGCCGCTCCCGTCGTCCTTCACTGGACGACACGCGCCCGTAGCTCAGCTGGATAGAGCGTCGGTCTACGGAACCGAAAGTCGGAAGTTCGAATCTTCCCGGGCGCGCTGATGTGAGAGCGCTGCGCGCTCTCCATCCGCCGGGAAGATTCAGTCATCCAGGTGGTCGGCGTCGCTGGGCGACGCCTCCGTTCCCGGGCGCGCTGGCCTGAGCGCTGCGCGCTCTCCATCCGCCGGGAAGATTCAGTCATCCAGGTGGTCGGCGTCGCTGGGCGACGCCTCCGTTCCCGGGCGCGCTGGCCTGAGCGCTGCGCGCTCTCCATCCGCCGGGAAGATTCAGTCATCCAGGTGGTCGGCGTCGCCGAGCGACGCCTCGGTTCCTGGGGCGCGCTGGCCTGAGAGCGCTGCTCAGCGCGTTCCGCGCACCGCCCACGCCCGCGCGCGGAGCGTGAACGGCGCTTGGGGGTCGCCGAGCTCAGCGCGGCACGACTCGCGGAACCGCTGGAGACGCGGGGGGTCGAGCGTCGAGACGAAGGCGCCCATGTTGCCGGCCGCGCCGAGGAGGCTCTGCCAGAATTCTTCGAAGGTCGAGTACGTCGCGGTCACGTCGAGCGGCGCGGACTCCACGCGGGAGAATCCGGCGCGTTGGAAGAGCGCCTCCGTTTCGCTCCGGGTGCGAAACCGCATGCGCCGGCGGTCCGCGGCGGAAGCGTCCACCCGGGTGGCCGCTCGCCAGAACGCGGCGTCGAGCTCCATCTCGTCTGCCGCCCCCCACATGCAGGCCGCCGCATTTGCCGAGGGCCGCGCGACGCGACGCATCTCGAGCATCGCCGCGTCCGCGTCGGTGAGGAACGGCAGGACGAGCTGCGTGAGGACGCAATCGAAGTCGGCATCGGGCCACGGCAGCCGCTCCGCGGGGCCGACCCGGATGTCGGCGCCGGGCGCGCGCGCGCGACAAGCCTCGACGAACTGCTCGGCGGGATCGATCGCGCTCACGATTCCGTCGCGAGTTCGTCGCACGAGCTCGACGGTCAGCGCACCGGTTCCGCAACCGACGTCGAGGACGCGCATTCCGGGTTCGACCCCCGCGAACGCGGCGAAGACCGGCGCGAGCGCCACCGAATAGCGCCCCATGAAACGGTCGTACTCGTCGCCGGTCACCGTGAACATGCATCCATCGGTGGCACGGAGCCGACGCACGTCAAGATCCAACGTCTGGTAGGCCGCGCCCTTTCCAAATGGCGAAGATCGCCGGATACACCGTGAGCTCGAGCAGGAACGACGTGACGAGGCCGCCGACCACGGGCGCAGCAATTCGCTTCATGACGTCGGCGCCGGTGCCGGTGCTCCAGAGGACGGGGACGAGGCCGATGATCATGGTCGCGACGGTCATGAGCTTCGGTCGAAGACGCTTGGCGGCGCCTTCGACGATGGTGTCGCGGAGGTCTTCTCGAGTGAGCAACGTGCCGCGACGCTCGCGACGGTCGTGGGCGAGCGTCAAGTAGAGCAGCATGACGACGCCCGTTTCCGCGTCGAGGCCGGCGAGCGCAATGACGCCGACCCAGACCGCGACGCTCAGGTTGTAGTGCAGAAAATAGAGGAGCCAGATCGCGCCGACGAGCGAAAAGGGAACGGCGAGCATCACGATGATCGTCTCGGCGATCGACTTCGTGTTGAGGTACAGGAGTAAGAACACGATCCCGAGCGTGAGCGGGATGACCCATTCGAGGCGTTCCTTCGCGCGTTCGAAGTATTTGAACTGACCCACCCACGCGAGCCGAGTCCCCGGTGGGAGCACGGCGTTTCGTGCCACGACTTCCTTCGCTTCGGCGACGTAGTCCGCGATCGGGCGAGCCGTGTCGACGAAAACGAAGCCGACGAGCTTGCCGCCCTCGCTGCGGATCATCGGCGGTCCGAGCACAGTCTTGATCGTCGTGACTTCGGACAGCGGGACCTGTGCGCCGTCGGGAGTGCCGATGAGCACGCGCCCGAGGACGTCCGGATCGTCGCGGAATTCACGCGCGTAGCGGACGGAGATCGGATACCGCTCGCGGCCTTCGATCGTCTCGGACACGTTCTCGCCGCCGATCGCCTGCGCCACGACCCGGTTTACGTCCGAGACCGTGAGGCCGTGGCGCGCCGCTGCTTCTCGCTTCACGTCGAAGTCGACGTAGAAGCCGCCGGTCGAACGCTCGGCGAACGCGCTCCGCGTCCCGGGGATCTGCGAGACCGCGTGTTCGACGGAGATCGCCGTCTTCTCGATGTTCGCGAGGTCGTCGCCGAACACCTCGATGCCGAGCGGGCTCCGCACCCCTGTAGCGAGCATCTCGGTGCGCGTCTGGATCGGCATCCACCAGACGTTGGGCATGCCCGGGAAATGCAGCTTCTCGTCCATCTCGCGGATGAGGTCGTCCCAGGTGACGCCCTTCGGCCACTCGGCTCGCGGTTTGAGCACGACCGTCACTTCCGCCATGCCGAGTGGCGCGGGATCCGTGGCGCTCTCGACGCGCCCTTCCTTCCCGAACACGCTGACGACTTCCGGGAATTTCTTCAGTTCCCGATCCATCGACTGGAGCAGCACCGACGCTTCGTTCTCCGACATTCCGGGTGGAGCGGTCGGCATGTAGAGGAGCACGCCCTCGTTCAGCGGCGGCATGAACTCGCTTTGGAGGCGGAAGAGGGCGGGCACGGTGAGCACCATCGCGAGCACGGCGAGCGCGACGACCTTCCAGTGGTGGTCGACGACGAATCGCACGACGGGCGCGTAGGCGGCCATCAACACCCGGTTCAAAGGGTTTTTCTGCTCGTCGTGAACCGTTCCGCGGATGAAGAGAACGGCGAGGGCCGGAGTCAGCGTGACGGCGAGTACCGCGGCAAAGCCGATGGAATAGGTCTTCGTGAACGCGAGGGGCTTGAAGAGCCGGCCCTCCGTCGCCTCGAGCGTGAACACGGGCAGGAACGAGATCGTGATGACCAGGAGCGAGAAGAAGATCGACGGCCCGACCTCCTGCATCGCAGAGATGATCGCTTCGATGCGCGGCCCCTTCTGCCCTTCGGCGTCCCATTCCGAGAGCTTCTTGTGGATGTTCTCGATGATGATGATCGACGCGTCCACCATCGCGCCGATGGCGACGGCGATGCCGCCGAGCGACATGATGTTCGCCGTCAGGTGCTGCTCGGCCATCGGAATGAACGCGAGCAAGACGCCGAGCGGGAGCGTCAGGATCGGAATCAGTGCGCTCCGCACGTGCAGGAGAAAAATAAAAATGACCACGCTGACCACGGCCATCTCTTCGATGAGCGTGTGCCGGAGCGTGTGAACCGAGTCCTCGATCAGCGTGGAGCGGTCGTACGTCGTGACGACCTGCACGCCTTCCGGTAGGGCCCGCTCGATTTCTTCCAGTCGCTCCTTCACGCCGTCGATGACGTTCAGCGCGTTCTCGCCGTAGCGCATGATGACGACCCCGCCGGGGGCTTCGCCTTCGCCATTCAGCTCGGTGAGTCCCCTGCGGATGTCGGGGCCGATGCTCACGTCCGCGACGTCCTTGACCCGGACGGCGGTGCCGCGGTCGACCTTGATCGGACTGTCTCCGATGTCCTCGGGCTTCTTGACGTAGCCGCGCCCGCGAATGACGTGCTCGTGGCCCGCGATCTCGATGACGCGCCCGCCGACGCTCTCGTTCGACGCACGGACGGCGCGCACGACGTCCTCCATCGTGACCTCGTAGCCGAGCAGTTTGTTCGGGTCGACGTTGACCTGATACTGCTTGACGTACCCACCGACGCTCGCCACTTCGGCGACGCCGGGAACACTCTCGAGCGCGTAGCGGACGTTCCAATCCTGGAGTGACCGCAGCTCCTGGAGATCGTGCTTGCCCGTCTTGTCGACGAGCGCGTACTCGAACACCCAACCGACTCCGGTCGCATCGGGACCGAGCGTCGGATTCACGCCCGCCGGGAGCTTCGCGCGGACCGAGCTCATGGATTCGAGCACGCGGCTTCGCGCCCAGTAGATGTCCGTGCCCTCGTCGAAAATGACGTTCACGAACGACATGCCGAACATCGACTGGCCGCGGACGGCTTGCACTTTCGGCGCGGCGATCAGGGCGGCGGAGATCGGATACGTGATCTGGTCCTCCACGAGATCCGGGCTCTGCCCCATCCACTCCGTGAACACGATGACCTGTACGTCGGAGAGATCCGGAATCGCGTCGAGCGGCGCTCGCCGGAGCGACACCCAGCCCCACGCCGCCATCGCGGCAACGACCAGCACCGTCAGGTAGGGACGGTGCGCGCACGCGGCGATGATGCGCGCGATGAGACCGAGCTCGCCGTCTGGAGGGCGCGGATCGGACTCGGTCACTTCGCTGCTCCGCCCGGAACGCGTTCGAGCTCCATGCCGCACTTCGGGCATTTCCCGGGAGTCGCGCTCCGAACCTCCGGGTGCATCGGGCAGGCGTAGACGACGGCAGCGCTCGAACTCGTGGGTGCGGTCGCCGGAGTGGCGTACGCGTGCGTCGGCGTGCCCGACGCGTGCATCGTCGTCTGTCGAGGCATCGGGGGCACGGGGGGCTCCGGCGTCGGCGGCGTTCCCGTCGGTGACGTGTCGCTGAGCGTGTTCGGGTTCGGCGCTTCAGCCGTGTCGTTCCAGTACTTCGCGGCCGTGCTGATGCGCGCTTCCGCCGCGATCAAGAACACGCCCGAGGTCGCGACGACGTCTCCCGCATGGAGCCCTTCGAGCACCTCGTACATGCCGTTCGCCTGGAGCCCGACGCGAATTTCTTGGGGCCGAAAGCGCCCTTGCCCGAGGTCGACGAAGACGAGGCGACGCGGTCCGGTGTACACGACGGCGCCCGCCGGCACCTGGAGGCGAGACTGAGCATCGGAGGTGAGCTCGACGCTCGCGTACATGCCGGGCCGCAAATCGAAGTCCTGGTTCGCGAGCTCGACGCGGACGCGCCCGGTCCGATTCTTCGGGTCCAGGTACGGATAGATGGTGGCGACCTTCGCGTCGTAGGAACGCCCCGGAAGGTAATCGAGCGTGACGGTCGCGCTCTGCCCGACATGGACATTGCCGAGGTCGCCTTCGTAGACGTCGGCCTCGACCCACACCTTGTTCAACGCGGCGATTCTGAAGAGCCGCATTCCTGGCTCGATCGAAGCGCCCTCGACGACCATTTTCTCGATGACGAAACCGCCGGCGGGAGAGGCGATCGTGACGTTTTCCAGGGGAACACCCGTCTTCTCGACGTTCGCGATCTGGCCCTCCGACAGGCCGAGCAAATGCAGGCGCTGTCGCGCGGCGCGCTCGAAGAGCTCGCTTCGGTTCGGGCCGCCCCCTGCGCCGCGGGTCGACGCTGCGGAGCCCTTCGTCGCGAGTAAGAAGTCTTGCTGCGCGTTGTAGAGCTCCGGACTGTAGAGCGAAAAGAGCGGCTGCCCCCGGGCGACCTTCTGGCCCGTCTCGCTCACGAAGAGCTTCGTGATCCATCCCTGCACCTTGAGGTTCACGTCGGTGAGCTGCGACTCGTCGTAGGCCACCTGCCCGACGGCTCGAAAAGCGTGCCGCATCGGTCCTTCGATGACCTTTCCCGTACGCACGCCGATGAGCTGCCGGCGCGCTTCGTCGATCGTGACGACGCCCTCTGCTTGCTGCTCCTTCGTCACCGGGATGAGGTCCATGCTGCAGATCGGACATTTGCCTGGTCCTCGTTGCTTCACGGACGGATGCATCGAACACGTGTAGTGATCGATGTCTCCCGGGTTCGCGCCGGTGATCGCGCTCGACGCCGCGGCGGACGCGCCGCTCTCGGTGCTCAGGCTCTTGCCCGAAAACCACAGCGCGAGCTGCCGTCGAAACGCGAAGGCCGCGCCGAGGAACGTGAGGAGAAAAAGGATGGAGGGCAGCGCTCGTCGCCAGCGGGGAGCCTTCGAATTAGCGTCCATCTGCGCCATCCCTTCCGTCCACGCCGGGGATCCGCCCGAGCGCCCGTTCGAGCTCTGCGTGCCGGCGATCGCAATCGGCGCGCGCCATCTGGTAGTCGAGCTCGGTGGTTCTGAGATTTCGCTCCGCCTCGATCACGGCCATGAACGGGTTCCGCGATGCGGTGAACCCGGCGCGCGCGGCCTCGATCTGGTCGCGCGCGACCGGAAGAAGCCGCTGCTCGAACAAGCGGAGTACGTGCTCGGACTCATCGAGTTGCTTCAACGACACGTAGACCTGGGTTCGGGCCGACGCCTCCAGCCGGCTCGCGTCGCTTTCGAACTGAGCGCGGAGGGCGGCGGCTTCGTCCGCCGCGCCACTTTGCGCGCCCGTCCAGATCGGCAGATTGAATCCGAGCCCGACCATCCAGCGGTGCTCGGGCATGTCCCACATCGAGTTGTACGAAGTGGAGACCGTGACGTCGGGGTAGTGCTCGCGCTCTGCCTTGTCCGCGCGTGACTGCTGGGCGCGCGCGCGATCTCGGACCGCGGCGATCTCCGGGCGAGTCGCGGTCGCTTCCGTCTCGAGACGCTTCGGATCACGAACGTCCGGGTCTGGCGAGAGCGACAATTCCTTCGGCGGCGGGGGAAGCGCTTCGTCCGGAGCTCGGTGCAAGAGCTCGTTCATCTGTGCGACGACGATGTCGCGTCGCGACGCCACCACCGCGGCGTCGCGCTCCAGGTGGGCGAGCTCGCTTTCGGCCTGGAGAGGATCCTGGGCCGAGCCTCGCCCTGCCTCGAACTGTGCCGTCGCTCCGCCGCGCAGGGCGCGCATCAAGTCGATGTGCTCCGCGTTGATGTCGAGAGAACGAGTCGCGACGAAGTACTCGTCGTAGAGCCCGACGGCCGCGAGAGCGAGCTCGCGCCGCATCGCTTCGAAGTCGTTCTTCGCCGCCTCGGCTTCCGCGGCGACGGCCGAGGCTTCGAAGGAGCGCTTCCCGAACCAAGGGAGCTTCTGGCTGATTCCGACCTCGTACCCGACGCGCGCGTTCGACGACCCGATCGACAACGGCGCGAGGCCGAGGTCGACCATCGGATCCTCGAACGTGCCCGCTTGGCGAACCCGCGCGAGGGCCGCTCGCCAGCCCTGGCGGGCCGACTCGATGCTGGGGTTCTGGCGCAAGACGGCGCGGACGAAGGCGGCTCGAGCGAGCACCGGCGCGTTCGAGACGCGCTCGATCGTCGAGTTCGACGTGCTCGTGGACCTCGAGGCTGCCGCCGGCAATGAGTGCTCGTACTGGGCGCGCAAGCTTCCGTACGAAGCCGTGCCAGCCGTCGCCGCGCAGCCGAACGGCGCGGCAATCCAAAACAGGGAAAGCAAACGCAAGCGGATCATGGAAACCTCCTCGTCGTTGCCGCGGCGACACGGGCATGGGGACCGACGACGCAGCGACGCGCCGTCGTCCGAGCAGCAGTCACGGCCTCGCTCGCGCTGGCGACACCCGGTCGGGTGCGCACGAACGCGTCCAGCGAAGCGCTTGGCCCCTAGCTGCGGAGGATCACGTGAGCAGTGAGCAGTTCAAAAGGAACAACGGTGGCCCTGCGATCGGCGGAGCTCGAGCCTGCCTCGGTAGCGTGACGCCACCGAGTAGCCGTTGGAAAAACTGAACCGGCGCCAGCACGACCGCGACGACGGCCGCCGGCGGAACCGGGATCTCCGTCGCGTGCGCTTTCAACGTCGGCGAACGCGCCGCGGCGGAGAGCCGCTCGCAGCAATCGCTCGCGCGAACCCGCACGGCGCAGCTCGAAGCGTCGTCGTTCTTCGAATCGGTGTCGCAGCAGCACGTGGCCACGACGCGGTTCATCATGTGACAGAAGAACTGCGCGCGAGCGAAGGCGCTCCCGGGAAGGAGCAGCGCGACCGCCGTCAACGCGGCAATCAGCTGAGCTCGGAGGGGCCGCATGCCGACCTTGGACTCATACCATGGGAGGGCTCGTCAGGCCGTGCGGACAGCCGATTTTTGAGTCTTTTTGGCCGCGCCAGTAGCGGTTCCGCCCGGGCAGAGCCAAGCATTGGCTCATGATCGATCTCTATTATTGGACGACGCCGAACGGGCACAAGATCACGATGTTCCTCGAAGAGACCGGGATGCCCTATCGCATCGTTCCGGTGAACATCGGTCGCGGGGAGCAGTTCAAGCCGGAGTTTCTGAAGATCGCGCCGAACAATCGCATTCCGGCCATCGTCGATACGGCGCCGGTCGACGGCGAATCCGTGTCGCTTTTCGAATCGGGAGCGATCCTTCTCTACCTCGCCGAAAAATCGAAACAGCTCATCCCGACCGATCTTCGCGGTCGCGCCACCACGCTCGAGTGGCTCTTCTGGCAAGTCGCGGGCCTCGGTCCGATGGCGGGGCAAACGCACCACTTCTTGAACTACGCGCCCGAGAAGATTCAGTACGCCATCGACCGCTACGTGAAAGAGACGTCGCGCCTCTACGCGGTGCTCGACAAGCAACTCGAGGGTCGCGAGTTCATTGCCGGCGCGTATTCGATCGCCGACATCGCGTGCTACCCGTGGGTCGTCCCGTGGAACATGCAAAACCAAAACATGGACGAGCATCCGAATCTCAAGCGCTGGCTCGCCGCCATCAAGGAACGCCCCTCGACCGTGCGCGCCTACGCCCGCGCGCAAGAAGTGAACCCCACGCAAAAGCCGATGGACGACGAAGCCAAGAAGCTTTTGTTCGGCCAGGACGCCAGCACGGTACGGGGGAAGACGTAGCGGCATTGGCACGCTGAGGACCGAGAGCGGTCAGACGGGCGCGTGCTCGCCGGCGAGCGCCCCTCCCGCGTTCACGGCGAATGGATTGACATGAGGAACGGTTCCGCGTCGCGGAGGGCGCGGGCATAGGACGGGCGCGCGAGGAGACGCGAGAAGTACGCGGACGCGTTCGGGCGAGCGTCGGTGAGTGGATGCAGCCGATTGGCGAAGTAGAGCGGAGGCGCGGCGGCGCAGTCGGCGAGCGTGAACGCGTCGCCGGCGATCCAGGTTTTGCCGGCGACCTCGCGCTCGAGAACATCGTAGGCGAGCGTCAAGGTCGCGTGCGCTTGCTCGACGCCGAAAGCGTCGGATTTTCCGGCCGGGCGCAGCTTGTCGGTGACGATCTTCTGCATCGGTTGATGCACGTAGAAATCGAAGAACCGATCGTAAAAGCGCACCTGTCGACCGAGCTCGGGATCGGACGGAATGAGCTGGGTCGGACCCGGATAGTGCTGACCCAGGTACTCGATGATCGTCGTCGATTCGACCACGGTGAGACCGCGAGCCTCGTCGCGAACAATGGGCATTTTGGCGATCGGCCAGAGCCGGCGAAACTCGTCGTCGATCGCCGCGTTCCCGTGCCCGAGGAGGCACGGCTCGAACGCGGTGTCGTTCTCGTAGAGCGCCGTGAGCACCTTGTGCGAAAACGAAGAAAGCGGGTGATAGAAGAGCCGGAGGGTCAAGATGGGGTCTCCGTCGTGAGCTCGCGCTCGAGGTTGTCGAGGAGATCGCGCGTGCCGATCTCGCGACTCTTGGAAGAATCGGTGCCGTCGAGGAACACGCCCTGCTCGGTGTAAAGGAGGCGAGTTCCGGTCCCCTTCGGCGTAAACGTCACGGTCGCGAGCGAAACCGAGATGCGCTGTTCATCGACGTACATGTCGTAAGTGAGCACGATGCGCTCGTTCGGCACGATGTCGTGATAACGCGCGTCGTAGGCGTGGACCGGGCCTTCCTTCTGCCCGCCGGCGACCGTCTCGCGTCCGCCGATGCGAAAGTCGAGCTCGTGCTTCTGCTTCACCCATTCGTCGGGCCCGACGAACCAACGCGTCTTTTGCGCGGGGTCGGCCCACGATTGAAAGACGCGCGCGACGGGCGCCGCGTACGTGCGTTCGATGACGAAGGTAGCGTGATCGGTGGAATGCACTATTTTCATGATTTTCTCCGTGCCTTCTGAGGCGGTTCGGGTTCGTCGAGGAGCGCGCCGAGCCGATCGAGCCGGCGCTCCCACGTGCTTTTCCGTTTCTCGAACCAGGTCTCGGCCGCCTGGAACGCCGCCGGTTCCACGCGACACGAGCGAACCCTGCCGACTTTCTTCGAGGTCACGAGGCCGCTCCCTTCGAGGACTTGGAGATGCTGAATGACCGCCGGCAGTGACATGTCGAGCGGCTCTGCAAGCTCGCTGACCGAGGCCGGCCCGCGACACAGGCGCTCGACGATGATCCGGCGGGTGGGATCGGAAAGCGCGTGAAAAACCTGGTCGAGCTGTTGGTTAAGCAATCGCTTAAGTATTGTCACGCGCGCCCTCCTGTCAACCCGTGATCGACACGCCGACGAAGGAAAGGCGCCCACGGCGCATTTCGTCGTGCCGCCGACGCGCGCGCCCGCTCAGGGAGCCCCCAACCAAAAAACTAGTAGGTCGAGTCCATCGAAGCGACGGGAATTTCGACGCCCCCGCATGGGGGAGGGCATCGAAATTCCCGTGCGAAGTACACGTGTGACTCGTCCACTCGTTTCGTTCACTCGCGTGGTGCCTCGATTCTAGTGAATCGAGGCACTAGATCACTGCGCTGAGGTGCAAGCGGGGAGCTGAGAAGCGCCGGACACTTCGGCGGCTTCCTTGAACACGATGCCGGTGTCGGTGACTTGGCCGCCGTACACGTCGGTCACGCGGAAGGTGTAAGGGCCGGGGCCCATGCCCGACGCTTCGACGAAGTAGTTGTAATCCAGGCGCGGCACGTCCACGAAGGCGCCCGCGTTCTGGTATTCGAACTTCGCGATGCGGTTTCGGTGATTGCGGATCTGGACGGCGGTCCACCACTGGTTACTGCCTTCCTTGAAGCGGTACACGAGGGGACCGGTGACGTCGCACGCGACGTACTTCCATGTGATCGAGACGCGGCCGCTCGCGAGCGGCGCGATTTTCTGGAACGCTTCGGGGCTCAAATCGATATGACCGACGTCGCAGTCCGGGCATTGATCGACGATGCGCACCGTGATTTCGCCCATCGGTCCGACGATGTCGGCGCATCCGCCGCACGCCTCGGAGCCTTCGTAGTCGACGTGGTTCATCGCGCCGATCATCAAGTCGTCGGGAGACGCGTCGAAGCCGCAGTTCCCCGTACCGTCGGCTGTCGTGTAGTACGTCGCGGGCCCCATGTGTTCGGGCTCCATGCACGACGCCGTAGCGCCGCTCGAGCCGCCGCTCGCGCTCGTATCGCCGCCGTTTGCCGTTCCGCCGCCGCTCGCGGTTCCACCGTTTGCAGTTCCGCTGCTGCCCGCGGTTCCACCGTTTGCAGTTCCGCTGCTGCCCGCGGTTCCACCGTTCGCGCCGCCGCTGGCGCCCGATTTGCCGCCGCTGCCCGATTTGCCGCCGCTCGCGGTGGAGCCGTAGGCGTTGGACGCGCCGCCGCCCGTCCCCGTCGCGCCCTGTTCACCACTCTTCGAAGAAGAGCCGCCTCCGCAGTGCGTGCACAGACAAACCATGCCGAGGCCGACCCCGAACGCGACTCTGCCCATCGTTCGCCATTGTTCCACGACCGCGCCGCGGGGGGCCCGCGAAAATTCGTGGTGCCGTCACGTGACGGCGCCGAAATGAGGCGCGTCGTCCGTTCCGACCGCACATCGCACTCGCCGCAAGACCGAGTCCTACATCGGCTCCGTCCGCGCAGATTCGCGGCTCTCACGCGCGAGACGTGGGGGGCGATTCTGGCCCTCCCTAAGGATGACGCGACCTTTTAGGCTCCGAGTCGTTGAACACGCAGCTCCTCATCGACGCGATCTTGCGGCAGACGACGATTCTCGTCGCGCAGCTGGCGACCGCGCGCGGCGCGCGCACGCCGCTGTCGGACGTCGCCGGACAGGTGTTCGCCGACCTCGCGAAGGAGCTCCAGCGTCAGGGCGTGAGCCGCAAGGTTGCCGCCGACATGTTCGGGCTCGCTCTCCGCACGTATCGACGAAAAGTGCAGCGCTTCGCGGAGAGCGAAACGGCGCCGGGCCGTTCGCTCTGGGAGGCCGTGCACGAATTTCTGTCGGAGCAGACCGTCGCGAATCACGTCGAAGTACTCGACCGGTTCTCGCGCGACGACGAGCAGATCGTGCGCGGCGTGCTGCAGGATCTCGTCGATTCGGGGCTCGTGTTTCGGGCGGGCCGCGGCAAAGGCTCGTCGTACCGCGTCGCCACGTCCACGGATCTCGCGCACGCGTCGAGCGGCGAACGCGATCGCGAGGCGACCGACATGCTCGTGTGGGCCCTCGTATACCGCCTCGGTCCCGTCGACCGCGGTGGGCTTGCGGCGCACGCGGCGCTTCCTGCGCCGGAGCTCGACGGCTCGCTCGCGCGGCTCATCGACGCGGGCCGCGTGTCGCGCACCGAGGGCGACGGAGCCGCGACGTATCGCTCCGACGCGTTCGTCGCGCCGCTCGGAGTAACGCACGGCTGGGAAGCCGCGGTGTTCGACCATTTTCAAGCCGTGGTGACGACCATCGGACGCAAGCTCTCCGAGGACGCGACGCCGACGATCGCCGATCGCACGGGCGGCAGCACGTACACCTTCGAAGTGTGGCCGGGTCATCCGGACGAAGCGGAGGTGTACGGTCAGCTCGCGGAGTTCCGCGGTCGGCTGGGACGCCTGCGCGACCGTGTGCTCTCGCACAACCGATCGACGGAGGTTCCGCCGCGTCGCGCGAAAGTCGTGGTGTACGGCGGCCAATCCTTCGTCGAGCACGACGACGACGAGTCTTGAACGAACCTGACGCGACGTAACCGACTAGCTAACTTAGAAGAGGAAAAAGTAGATGAGCAACGGAGGCCTCTCGCGGCTCGTGAAATTCTGGCTCTTGCTCGGCGTCGCCGCGTCGTGCTCGACCAACTCCGGCGAGGGGAGCGAATCCCATTTCGTCGTGTGCCGCACCGACCGAGATTGCGACGGAGGCAGCTGCGTCGCCCATCGTTGCACGGCCGACGTGCCCTCCTCCGACGACGCGACGGTCCCGCCTCCGCTCGACGCGAGCACCGACGTTTCGCCCGACCGGTTCGATGCGCGCTCGCCGGACGCTCACGTCGAACAACCGGCGAATTGCGTCCTCGCAAGCACCTCGACGATCCCCCACGTTCACGTCGATTTCACGAGCCCCACGTGCGCGTTTTCCTTGGCACAGGCTCGCGCTGGCATTCATTTCCCTTATCGGATCGTCATCGACGAGGACGTGCCGGGTTACGTCTCCAGCAGTCTGAACACCGATGGCGTGCTGATGTATCCCGGAGGCTCAATAGCCGGTCTCCGCGTCGCGCTCGTGCTCTCCGGCGGCGCTCAGCACTATTGCCTCTGCGACCAAGGCGGTCCGCCCGCATTCTGCGATCTCGACGACGGGGGCTTCAGTTTCGGTACGGGCGCGCCGGCGGCGTGCAATCCCATCACGTTGCGGCAAGGCACGTACGACGAGTCGTGGCCGCAATTTTCGGGCGGTCAGACGCTCGCGTGGGACGGCCGCAACTGGGACGGGCCGTCCGATACGAGCAATCCGGAGGGCAACCCCTTTCCGGCCGGTGACTACACGCTGGAACTCCGGATCGACGGGCAACTCGTCGAGGACGCGGGCATGAAAGCCGTCGGCGTCGACGTGAAGTTCCTGGTGCGCCTCGTCCCGTAGTCCGCGCGGCGCTTCAGACGCGTTGGGCGCCCGGCGCCGCCCGGCACCGAACCGCGGTGTCCGGCACGCGGGCGCTTTTCGTGGCGTCCTTCGCGGATGACGAAGGGTCGCAACTCGCTCCGGCCCGCGCCGATGAGTGCGCACGCATTCACATTCGACGCGAGCCACTCAGCGAGACGCCCATGACGACCTCCTCCTCCTCCTCATCATCATCGCAACACCCCCTCAAGTATCGCTTCGGTACGTTCGCTGCGTCCTTCGCGTTGCTTGCCGAATTGACGGCTTGCTCGGCGCTCGCGCCGGACTGCCACGACACGGCCACGTGCACCGCGCCCGGCGAGGCAGTCGCAAAAGGCTCTGGAGGTGCGGGCGGTTCAATCAATGCGGGAAGCGGTGCTGCGACAGCCACGCCCGTACCAACGGAAACCGGCGGAGGGAGCCAAACAACGGAATCCACGGGCGGAAATCCGTCGAGCGACGGGGGAACGCGCAATGACGGAACCGGCACGTCGCAGAACGGAAGCGGCGGCACCTCGGCGAACGGAAGCGGCGGCACGCCGGAGCCTGACGGCGGTTCGTTGGAACCCGCCGCGTCCGGCGGCGACGCGGGCACGACGGCGTGTGCAAGCGGCACCGCGGATTGCAACGGGAATGCCGCAGACGCTTGCGAGACGACCCTGACCGACGACCCCAACAACTGCGGCGGATGCGGCGTGGTGTGCAGCGCGACGGGGACGACTGCTCGCGCCTGCGTCGACGGCGTTTGCAAACCGACCTGCGCCGCGAACTTCGCCAATTGCTCGACCCCCGCGAAACCGGCGAAGGACGACGGCTGCGAAGCGGACCTCAGGGCGACGACGAGTTGCGGCGCGTGTGGACACGACTGCCTCGGAGGCGCGTGCAGCGGCGAGCAATGCCAGCCCGTGACGGTGACGGTCGTCGCCTCCGACGACGGCATCGCGTTCGGTGATAATTGCATCAACTACATCGACTCGAAAGGCGCGCTCTCGTGGTCCTCGCTGAGTGGCGACCGTTCGGGCACGACGCCGACGACGGTTGCGAACGGCTCGACCGTCGTCTCGGCCGCGGGCGGCAGCTGGGTCTATTGGGCCGTCTCGCTTTCCGCCGGCGCAACTATCTCCAACTTGTCTCCCGGCAAGGGGATTCCTTCGACGTTCGCGTCGGCCACGAGTCCGGTGGTGGCGATCGCCGCGGATTCGAAGAACGTATACTGGTCGACTGCCGGCTCGACGTCGTCGAGCTTCGTGGTTCATCAGGCGAGTCCCGACAATCCAACCGATCTCGTGATCTCGCCGGAACTGACCACGGCGGAAGGGTTGGTCTCCGACGGCGCTCACGTGTTCGTCGCGGCGACGTCGAGCCTCGTCTCACTCACCGTCGGCGCTGCCGGCGGCAGCCCCGTGCTGACGGCTCGGTCCTCGGACGTCCCGGTGACGAGTCTGAGAATCGCGGCCGACGCGTCGCACGTTTACTACTGGTCCGCGGTTTCCGGCGCGCCCGCACTCGCGTCCTTGCCGAAGTCGTTTTCCGGCGCGGCAAAGACGTTGGCGCCGCTCCCGAACGGCTCCTTCGCACAGATCGAGGCGCCCATCGCGGTAGGGGGTGGCTACGTCTATTTCTCCCAAATCGACGGCCTGTATCGCGTCTCGACGAACGGGGGCGTTCCGAAGTTGCTCGCGCCGAGTGCCGCCATGATTTTCGACCTGGCGCTCGCGCCGAACGCGGTGTTCTGGGTCGATCCCGATGCCCCGTCCGGGCCCACGCTGTACAAGTTGGCCGTGTATTGAGCCCCCAACCAAGGCGACCTCGACGGAAAATCCCCGCGCCCGGGGGCGATTCGCCCGAAAAAGCGCGCGTCGTCTCGGGTGGGATTGATAACGAAAGCGACGAGGTGCCAATAATCTCAGGGCGAAGTTCGTCGTCCGCGGGACAGACCGACGAAGTTCCCGGGTCGCCACCATCGAGAAGCGATTATGGCCGTTTCAGTCTTGCTCCTTCGAGGTCTCGTGGAAGCCGTCGAAAAAACGGGAGTGAGCCGCGCTCGATTTCTCGCGCTCGCTCGATTCGATCCGAGGAGGCTCGACGACGTCGAGGGACGCCTCGAGCTCGATGAATACGAAGGGCTTCAGGAGCTGGCGCTCGATCTCACGGGTGACCCCGCGCTCGGCTTGCACATGGGGCACGACGCGAGCGCTCCTACGTACAATCTGGCCGCGCACCTGGTGGTGCACGCGACGTCGCTGCGAACTGGCATCGAGGGCCTTCTCCGGTTTCATCGCCTGCTGATCGACCGCCCGGTGTGGCACGTCGAGGAGAACTATCGCACGGTGACCCTGGCGTACGACGTGCGGGCGACCTCGGCGAGATGCCGGCGCCTTCGCGCTGAAGTCGTGATGACCGGCTTTTACAGGATGATGCGCTATTTCGCGCGAGGTGCACTGCCGGACTGCGTCGCGTTCGACTACGCCCCGCCGATCTACCGTGAGGAGTACGCTCGCACGTTCGACGGAACCGAGCGATTCGAGCAATCGTTCACCGGGATCGTGATCGATCGCGCGTTGATGGACGCGGCTCAGCCGAACCACGATGCGGAGTTTCACGCGGCGCTCGAGGTGCAGGCGTCGAAGCGCGTGGCTCGACTCTCTCGAACTTCGACGTACACGGAGCGAGTGCGTGAGCACGTCCTCGGACTCCGCACGCCGGATCGGAGGGATATGCGCGCTGCGGCGCGGGCCCTCGGCCTCAGCCCGCGCACGTTGCGGCGGCGCCTCCACGAAGAGGGCGCGTCCTATCACGCGGTCGTCGAAGAAGCGCTCGCGCTTCTCGCCAAGCAACTTCTCGCCGATGAGCGGCGATCGATCCAAGAGACGGCCGACGCCGTCGGGTTCTCGGATCCAGGCGCGTTCAGTCGCGCCTTCAAGCGGTGGACGGGCTCGACGCCGAAACGGTTTCAACGCGAGCAGACTCAGTCGCGGTCGCTCACCTAGTGCGAGACGCCGTCGAGGCAGCCGTTTCACCCTCGGCCGTACGACCCGACGACGAAATTTCGCGGGGAAATCGAGGCAATTTTCCCCGACCGCCAGGCCTCGGGACCCCGGCGTTCGGGGCCGTCGAACGACGATCGGCTATGCTCGGGACGGTATGCCTCACGAGCTCCCATGAGATTCGTGCGACTCCGTTCGTTGCCTTGGTGGCTCGCCCTCGGCGCGGTGGTGGTCGCCGCGCTCTTTTTCTTCGTGAATGGGCGGAGCTACTTGGCGCGCCAGGCCGCCGTTCGACAATCGCTCGCTGCGCGCGAAGCGATGGTCGAAACGCTGTCTTTGCTGAAGGATGCCGAGACCGGCGAGCGCGGATTCTTGCTGACGGACGGCGATACGTTTTTGGACCCCTACCGCGTCGCGTTACCGAAGATTGCGCAGGCCATCGACGTCCTCCGGCGTTTCGGTGACGCGGAGCCTGACGAGCACGCTCGAGCGCGCCGGGTCATCGACCTCGTGCACCAGAAACTCGCGGTCTTGAGTTACCTCATCGCGCGCCGCCGAGAGCACGATCTGAGCCCGCGGGAGGCGGTGCCATTGCTCGAGCGAGGGAAGACCGTCATGGACGCCTTACGTGTCGAGATCGCCGAGATGATCGCCCGCTCCGACCAGCGTCTCGACGAACGCGAGCAAGCGATGGCGGCCGTGACGTTGCGGTTGCAGCTGCTGCTCGGCGCGGCACTCTTCGGAGGCGTCGCGCTCGCCTTGGCCGGATTGAGGACCGCGCGAACCGACGCGATGGAGGCGCAGCGAACCAGCGAACAGCTCGCCCGGGAGCTCGAAGCGCGGGAAGCGGCGGAGCAGAAGTACCGCGATCAGACTCGCCTCCTCGAGTCGGTGCTGACGAAGATCGGCGACGCGGTGATCGTCCTCGACGCCGATCGCAACGTCTTGATCATGAATCCCGCGGCCGAGCGCATGGTGCCGTATCGGGTGGGCGCGACGCTGTCGAAGGAGTGGTCGACACAGGTCCTCACTTATCTTCCTGACGGCAAGACGCTGTTCCCGCCCGAGCAGGGGCCGATGACGCGTGCGCTCCAAGGATTCGCCTCGGACGACGTGGAGATGGTCATCGTCGTGCCGCCCAGCGAACCGCGATCGTACAGCGTGACGACGCGGCCCATGTCGAGCGGCGACGAGACCGTCGGCGCTGTGGCCGTCTTTCGCGACTGGACGGAGATCCGGCGCGCGACGGAAGAACTGCTCGAAAACGAACAGCGCTACAAGATCTTGTCGGAGGCGAGCTTCGAAGGCGTCGCCATCACCAAGGATGGCAAGATCCAGGACACCAACGCGAATCTCGCGCACTGGCTCGGGTACGAGCCGAGTGAGCTCGTCGGCAAGACGGAGATCGATCTTTTTCCGGCCGAAGAGCAGGCGCGGGTGCGCGAGGTATCACTCGCGAACGATGTCGCCTACGAGTCACGGATGCTGCGCCGCGACGGCAGCACGTTCCCGGTGGAGGTGCGCGGCCACGTTGCCACGCTTCGCAACGAGTGGGTGCGCATCGCCGTCGTTCGCGACATCACCGAGAAACAGGAGCGCGAAGCGGAGTTGCTCGAAAAAACCGAACAGCTCCGCATGCTCTCGCTCCGCGACGAGCTCACCGGGCTCTACAACCGCCGCGGCTTCATGGAAATCGCCGAGCACCGCTTGAAGACCGAGCAGCGCGCTCGTAAGCCTTGCGCGGTTTTCTTCGCCGACTTGAACGGGTTGAAGTTGATCAACGACCAGCTCGGTCACGAGACGGGAGATCGGGCGATTCGAGAGGCGGCGAGGGTACTCGAGACCGTGTTTCGTGCGTCCGACGTCGTGGCGAGGCTCGGCGGGGACGAGTTTGCCGTTTTCGCGAGCGAGTGTGACGACCTCGGCGTCGTCGCCGCCGCGATGCGGCTCGAGCGCGCCGTGAGCGAGCTCAACGACGCGTCGACGAATCGCTATCGGCTTTCGGTCAGCGTGGGCGCTGCGGTGTTGCACGCCGACGAGCCGCGCGATCTCGCCGCGCTGATGCAGGCCGCGGACGAGAACATGTACGACGTGAAACGCGCCCGGCACCAGCGCTTTTCGCTTCGTGTTCGGCCCGGATAGCGGCACTTCGACGCGTCTCCACTCCTCCTCCGTCCGATTCGCGACGGCTCCGGCTTGCGGGCAAAAACGCCCCTCCGCCGAAGCTCGTCCGAATAGGGAGCCATAGAAAAAATCGAACTCGGCGTGACATTCACTCGCGCCCCTCCGTACGCGCGGAGTGGACCCCGAGGTGCGCGAAGTTTCATTCGCGCTGGTGCCGACTTTCGCCTCGTTGCGGGTGGCCGTGCGGGATCCAGGAGACACGCGCATGAAAACTTCGAATTTCGTCATCCCGCTGTCGTGGCTCGTCGCGTTCGGGCTCTTGCCCGGTTGCAGTTCATCGAATGACAAAACGGCGACGGACACCAGCAACGGCGGGACGCACCCGACGGGTCCTGGAACCGCGCAGCTTCCGGCGATGGGCGCGACGGAAATCACGGCTTGGTTGAAAGGCGGCGACTATTTGAACTGGACGTGCGAGCCCGCGGTTCACGCGGCGCGTTCGCCGTCACCCCACGGCTTCAATCGTATCTGTTCGAACGCTCTCTTGAACCAGAACGCGACGGCGACCGGCGCGTGGCCGGAGGGCGTCGCCGCTGTGAAAGAGCTCCACGCGAGCGCGGACGCCGCGGTGGACAGTGACCCGGTGGGCTACGCGGTGTACGTGAAGACGAAGGCGGACAGCGCCGGCGGGGCAAACTGGTACTGGTACGAGACGGTCCCGCTCGACAGCGCCGCGCCGCACGATTCGTCGGGGCTCGTCGCCGACGGCCTCGGCGACGGGGGGCCTGCGAAAGACATTTGCGTCGGTTGCCACGCCGCCGCCGGGAGCGACGCGGCGCACACGCCGTCGGTGGGCGGTCGCGACGAGATCTATACGCCGGTGCACTAATAGAATCGAGGCACTAGCGGGACTTCGCAGCCGTCGCGTCGCTCGCCAGGGTCAGCGACGCGACGAGGCGCACGAGCTCCCGCGGCTCGACGGGTTTGGCGACGTGGGCGTCGAAGCCCGCCTCGAGCGCGAGACGTCGGTCTTCTTCGCGGGCATAAGCGGTGAGCGCGATCGCGGGGATCGTCGCGTTTTCGCCCGCGCCGAGGCTTCGAATCCGTCGGATCAATCCGTAGCCGTCCACTTCCGGCATTCCCACGTCGCTCACGACCACCGTGTACCGGCGTTCGATGATGGCGGCCAGGGCGCTCGGCGCGTTCGATACGGTCGTGACGTCGGCGCCGCTCGAACGCAGCACGAGGGCGACGAGCTCTCTCGCGTCGGGCTCGTCGTCGACGACGAGGACCGTCATTCCTTCGAGGCTCGGACGTGAAGCGCCGCCATCGACGAAGGATGGAGTCGGGCGATCGACGATCGCTTCGCGAGGGAACACGGCCTGCACGGGCAAGCGTACGGTGAACGTGGCGCCGCGGTCGTCGCCATCGCTCTCGGCCTTCACCGTGCCGCCGTGCGCTTCGACGAGGTGGCGGACGAGCGCGAGCCCGAGACCGAGGCCGCCGTGCCGGCGCGTCGTACTGCCCTCGGCTTGCCGAAATCGTTCGAATACGTGCGGCAAGAACTCCGCGCTGATGCCCTGCCCGGTGTCGCGAACGACGAGCTCGACGTCGGTTCCGACGCGTTCGAGCGACACGTCGACTCGGCCGCCCTTGGGCGTGAATTTGATGGCGTTGCTCGCGAGGTTCCAGACGACCTGTTGCAGCCGCTCCGGATCCCCGACGACGTGCGCCGCCGAGGGATCCACCCGAACCGACAGCGCGATCTTCTTGGCGTCCGCGGCGGGGCGAACAGCGTCGATAGCTGCGGCCACCAAGGTGGTCATATCCAGCGCCCGAATCTCGAGATGGAGATTGCCGGTGATGATCCGCGAGCCGTCGAGGATGTCCTCGATCAGGCGCACCTGGGACTGTGCGTTGCGCTCGATGGTCTCGGTCGCGCGCAGCGTGTCGTGCGGCTCGAGTTTGCCGGAACGGAGCATGCGCGCCCAACCGAGGATCGCGTTCAGCGGCGTGCGGAGCTCGTGCGAGGCGGTCGCCAGAAAATCGTCTTTCGCGCGGCTCGCGACCTCGGCAACCTGCCGCGCCGATTGCTCGCTCTTGCTCGCGAGCACGCGCGCCGTCGTTTCGGTACAGATGACGAGCGTGCCGCCGATATTTCCGTCGTCGTCGAAGACCGGCGAGTAGCCGTACGTCCAGTAGACCTCTTGAACGGCGCCATTGCGGAAGATCGGAACCAGCGCATCCTCGTGCCAGCTCGGCTTTCCGAGATTCATCACGTCGTCGATCTGCGGCTCGATGATCGACCAGATTTCCGGCCAGCACTCTCGCCCGCGCTGGCCGAGCGCGAGCGGATGTTTCCCGACGCCGAAGCTCGGGAGGTAGGCGTCGTTGTAGATCTGGATCAGCTCCGGGCCCCACCAGAGAAACATCGGATGGCGGGAGTGGAGCATGATCGCGACGGTCGTCTTCAGACTGCTCGGCCACGTCGCGGGCGCGCCGAGCGGCGTGCGCGCCCAATCGAAGGCCCGCACGAGCTTGCCCATTTCTCCCCCGCCGGACAGGAACCACGCCGGGACGCCGTTCGAGGGGTTCGAGGGAGTCATGTTTCCGAGGCCCTCGGTCTACCACGCGCGGGCCGAGTGCGGCGGCGCGGTGGCCTCTACATTTTCGTCCCACGATGGCTGGGTGAGGGTAAAAGCCGCGGAACAAGGAAGGCTCCAATGCCCACCGTGGTCGTCATTCAGCACGTCGCCGTCGAAGGATTGGGTCGCATCGGACCGATGCTGAGGGGAGCCGGCATCGACATCGAGTGGATTGGTCCGGACTCGCCACTTCCGCCGGGCTCCGGCCGCGTCGGGGACGGCGTCATCGTTCTCGGGGGGCCGATGTCCGCCTACGACGGCGATCGTCATCCGCGTCTCCGCGACGAAATGGCGCTCCTCGAAGAGGCGCTCGCGTCCAAAACACCCATCCTCGGGATCTGCCTCGGGAGCCAATTGCT
The DNA here is from genome assembly GCA_964506835.1 of uncultured Polyangiaceae bacterium. Classification (GTDB taxonomy): domain Bacteria; phylum Myxococcota_A; class Polyangia; order Polyangiales; family Polyangiaceae; genus DASZVB01. The sequence continues at coordinate 132,939 of CAZDNG010000006.1, read as the reverse complement.
CGCCGCCACGCTCGGTGCACGCGTGGCGCCGTCGGGATCACTCGAGCTCGGGTGGCATGAGGTCGCGTTGTCGGCCGAAGCGGAGCACGACGCGCTCTTTCGCGGAATCGATGGTCCCATCATGGCGCTGCACTGGCACGGCGACGTCTTCGAGCTCCCGAGCGGCGCAACGCACCTCGCGCGGAGCCATGCAACGGCCCAGCAGGCGTTCTCGTACGGTGGACACGCCTGGGGCTTGTTGTTTCATCTGGAAGCAGGCGCCGCAGAGGTTCGAAGCCTGGCTACCGCTTTCCCGCATGAGGTGGTCGCCGCGAAGACGACCGCACCGGCCCTGTCGGAGGCAACGACGGCGCACGAAGCGGCGACCGCACGCGTCGCGGCGGTCGTGTTCCGTCGCTGGGCGGAGCTCGTTGTCGCCGGCGCTGCGATCGCAACCCGTAAGCCCTGAGCGAATCACGGGTGTGCAGCGCGTTGCACGCCGCGCCGGTTCGTGTGCGTGCGCGTGCACACTCTCGTGCACGCGCGGACCGCGCGCCGTTGAAAGATCGCCGCAAGAGTCCACATCCTCGTAAAAAGTGGACCCTTCGACGACCACGGCATGCCGCTTGCGTAGGGGAAAAATGCGCCGCGAACACACGCAGTGGAGGGGGCGCGGCGCATTTCAACTCCCGGCGCTCTTCAGCGAGCGAGTCGCGTCTTCATGAGGACCACCTCGTACGGGTCCCAGGTGGCGACGTTCCAGTAAATGTCGGCCTGGTTGTGGCCGCGATCCTCGGTCCAGCAATCGACGATGTTCGGCGCGTACAAGCGACCGATGTCGAATCCGCCGGGAAGTGGGGGCAGATCGCCGGTCACGCAATCCGTTCCCGTGCAGAGCGGATCGAACAGGATCCCGCCTGGGCCGTACTGTGTGGTCGGCGGGCCCATCGGGTTCGTCGGATCGCCGGCAGTGAGCAGCGTCTGCGGCGGAGTCCACGGGCCCCAGGGGTTGTCGGCGAAACGGATCTGAATGCCGCCGCCCGGAGTAGGTTGCGCGCCCGGATCGAACACCGGGATGATCAGCGGTTCGAGATCGCCGCCGTAGAGCATCACCCATTTCTGGATCGGCGCGACCCAGCTCACGGTGATTTGGTTGACGATGTCGATTGGTTCGCTCGGGTCGCCATTTCCACCCGAGAGATCCAACGGTACCGCGTCTCGTTGATTCGAGCTGAACGCGGGGACGCCCTTCTTGTTCACGCCAGTAAAGTAGTGTGGATTCCAGATCGGCGCGCCCGTCGCATCGAGCGATGGCATGTCGGCGTAGAGCAGATACACGTCGGCTTCGCGCCCTTCGGCTTGCACGCCGGCGAACGCCGGGCGGCCCCAGATGAGCACCTTTTGGTGGGTCGGATCGCTCCCGTCGGCGGCGCGGTAGTCGGCCTCGTGGCAATCGCGATTCGTCAAGTCGAGGTGTCGCACGGTGCGCGCTACCGGATTGACGAACTTGTTCACGTTCCAAGGGACGCCCGTGTAGTACTCGGGCCGCGACGGATCGGCGACGCCGATCTCCATGCGCTGCGCCACGCTGCGCACGCGCCCTTCGTCGCCTCCGTCGTCGATCGAGCTCGTCGTGTCGCGACACGCGCCGTTGGCGGTGGGCAAGCACGTGAGCCCGAGTGGGCAGCTGCCTCGCGCGCCCGGCGCCGCGTCGACCACGCAGGGGACGGGTAGCGGACCACAATTACCGATCCCGGGGTCGCAGACGAGCCCAGCGTCGCACGTCGGCGCTCCAGACGTGGACGCCTGACATTCGTCGCTGGTGACGCGATAGAACAGGCCGAACGCGTTGTCGTGTCCGTCGCTGAACGCCGCGACCGGCGTCTTCAGCGGGCCCATCTCGAGCGACGTCCCATTCTCGAACACGTGAATGAAGCTCAGCGTGTTCGCCGTCGTCGGATCGGTCGCGAACACGACGGGCGGGCCGCCGCGCTGCCATGAAAGACCGCCCGAAGGCGGCGGATGTGCAGCCACCCAGGCGTCGACGAGATCACCACCGGGACACAAACCAAAGGGGATGGTCCCCTGGGCGTCGTCGTTCGGAAATGGATCGTTGGTGGCCGTCGTGAACGTGTCGCCGAAGAGGATGCGAACCTTTCCCTGGTGCTCGAAGGTGAGACCCAGGTCGGTCCCGTAGAACGCCAAGGAGCTTTGACCCTTGGCAGGCGTGTAAAGACGTCCAGCTAGCGGCGCGAGCGTATCGGTCCTGACGATGCGCGGTGTTTTGGGCGCCGCGGCCTGCGCCGCGCTCGCTCCGGTCAGGGCAACTGCGAATAGACCCCACGAAAATCTAAAACCCATGAAAGACCTCCCACTGCAAAACCCCACATTACGGTAGCCGAACCAAGCGGGCGCGCAAGGGCTCGCGGGCGAACGCGCAAGTTTGCTCCAATTAGTTCGTCACCGAGAAAGTGATCGTCTCAGCGACGGCTGGGCATCACTTCATCGCGGGCATTGCGTGACAGGCGCCGGTCGGATCGCATGAAGAGCCCACGGCGCAATCGGCAGAAGTCTCACATTCGACACAATTGCCGGAAGTCACCAAGCAGATCGTTCGCATGGGATCCGTGCAATCGGTACTTGCCATGCACTCCACACAGGTGCCGGACGCGTCGTCGCAGAACGGCGTTGGCTTCGGGCACGGCATGCGCGACGAGCACGCCGTCGGCATCGGCGCGGCGGGAGGGGGCTTCGGCGGCGGCGGTGACGGCGCGCTCGCCGGCGCGAGCAAATCGATGTCACCGGTTTCGCGCGTGGTGCAACCGACGACGACCGTCGTGACCAATACGAAGGAGCATACCGGCGCGCGCGTCGTGAAGCGGCGCGCGCGTCCCTCCCGACGCCGCATCACTTCGGGACCGACGTCGATGAGCCGCTGAGCTCGCTCGCGGCGCGGGCCCGCTCCGCCTTCGCCTCGGACGCGAGCGGCGACGTCGGATACTTCGCGAGGAGACGATCGACGAGCTCCACTGCTCGCCGCGGATCTCCGGCGCGTCGTGCAGCGATGGCCCCGCGGAACAGCCGATTCTCTTCGGCGAGTGTGCTCGCGCCGCCGACGCCGGGAGCGGACGGCGAAAGCGATCCGCTCGACGGGTCGCTCGCGCTTGGGCTCGCATTCGCGTTCCCCGAGGAGTCGCTCGGCGACGGCGCGATGTTCAACGGCGGCACGGACGACCAATTGGTGCCCGGTCCGAGGAAGATCTCGCGATCGCCGCTCTTCACCGAGACGAGCCCTTCGGTCACCGACACCATGGTCACCCGTTCCCCCGACCAATCGGGTCGAACGTCGACCGAAAACACCGTGCCGTGGACGGTGACCAGCGCATTCGGCGTGGCGACCTGGAGGCTGCTCCGCGGTCCGAGCTTCGGGACATGAACGCCAATTTTACCCGCAATCAGAACGATCTGCTCCTCCAAGCGGTCGTCCCGTCGCGTCGCCGTTCCGAGGCCGAGGTCGCTCATCGGACCGAGCTCGACGACTGCGCCGCTCACGAGGCTCACTTCCGCCCGCCCGTCCGCGGTTTCCACGCGATCGTGAATCGCGAGCTCGAGCGGCGTCCCGCCCGCGGCGATGTCCGCGCGACCTTGCCGCGCGACGCGAACGTCGCCTTCTTTGGCCAGCAAGGTGGGAACCGCGTGCGTGCTCGCCCATTGCTTCGCTCGCCAATTGCCGATGCCGATGCCGAGGAGCACCGCGATCACGATGGCCGCCGCGACCGCCGTTCGGAACGCTCGGACGCTCCTCTGCGCGCGCGTCGCGAACGTGTCGGCCGCAAACTGTCCGAGGTCACGGACCAGGCGCTCACGACGCGCTTCGAGTCGCATCGGTTCTTCCACCGGCACCGGCATCGCGGCGAGTCCGCGCAGCGCGCGCGCCGTCGCGTCGATTTTCGAGGATCGGTCGGCGCTCATTGCTCCTCCTCCATCCGTTCTCTGAGCTCTCGTCGTCCTCGAGCGAGGCGCGACTGCGCCGCCGACATCGATACGCGAGTCAGGCGCGCCGTCTCGGCGAGGCTCACGCCGCAGACGCCGTGCAAAAATACCGTCTCGGCTCGGGCGGGATCCATGTCGGCGAGCTCTGCCGCGACCCGCGCGATTTCACGTCGCGCCATCACTTGCGCCTCCACGCTTCGTGGATCGCCCGCGCCGCTCGCTTCCGCTTCCACGTCGGTCTCGACGGCGAACACCCGGCGCGCGCGCTTCCGCGATCGAATGGCGTTCAGACCGACGTGACAGGCGATCGACGCGGCCCAGCCGTTGAGCGAGCAACCTCCCGCGAAGGTTCGGCGCGACAACGTGAGAATGATCTGCTCGAACGCGGCTTGAATCAGGTCGTCGTGATCGGATTCGCGCCGGCCAATGACTCGATAGAGCGTCGCGTCGACCACGCCGTGAAGACGATCGTAGATGAGCTCCGCGGCTTTCCGGTCGCCGCGGGCGAACGCCTCGGCGATCTGCTGATCCGAGGCGTCTCGAGCCGCGCGCGACTCGGCTCCGCCGTCTACGACGCGAAGCAGCAATCCTGGTCGAGCCACCACCTCTACAAAGTAACCCGAGGGGGGCTTTGCCATTCCGCCCCAGCGCGCTTCATCGCCCGAGGACGATGCTGACGCCGAGCCCGACTCCGTAAAACACCGCGGGAAACGAGGAGACGTCCTGGTTCATCACGCGAACGCCGGTCGCCCCGGTAAGGAAGTTCGCATCGGTTTCGGCGAACAACGACACCGGCGTTCGGACCGGCCACGCGAGGGCGAGCGACAGTCCTGCCCCGGTGAGCCAGCGCTCGCCGGCGTCGGAATGAGCCGGATCACGCGAGACGTCGGCGTCGAGACGTTCGAGAAGGAGCTGTGCGCGCGGGCGCAGCACGAGGTCGAGTGAACGAACATCGACGACCGGGCCAACGCCTGCGACGAACGACGACCAGCTCGGCCGGACGCCTTCGACGTTTCGGAACGCGACGGTGTAACTCGCTTCGAGCTCGGCGAAGACCGGCAGGGACGGAAGCGCATAGCCGACGCTCGCCGCGCCGCCGTAGCGGATCGGACCCGACGCGAGCCCGTTACCGAGCCGGGTCGCGACGTTCGCCCAGACCCTCGGCAACCGTCGCGGAGGAGGGGTTTCATCATGGAAATCTCGCTCCGCGTCGTCGTGAGCTCGGTCCAAAAACAAAGCGGCAACAACCAACCCTGCTGATTGCCACCGGTCCGCTTCCGCGTCGTCGCTTCGAAAGACGAGCCGTCGCGACGGCCGGTCCGGAAATATGTCCAGGACGATGGTCGCATCCGTCGGGGAGTTCCAGACGACGCGCGCCGAGCTCGTCGAAGGGTCGTCCGATACGATGCACGCGCGAGGTCGCACCGCGTCGCTGCAGGCGTCCACCAGCGCCGCCGCGAGCGCGGGCGAGGGGGCGACCGGCGAAATGGCGACGGCGATGACTGCCGGAAGGACGGGAATACTTCCCCATATCCAAGTCGCTTGCGCCCGTCGACCAAAGACATGGGCGACGCGATGCGCGCGGCTCGCGTTTGCAAAGTAACCGTGCGCCCCGCGTTCCGTTCGAGAAATCGTAGCGAGGCGACCTCAGCCTAAGTCGGGAGGGCCGCGGTTACTTTCGGAGAGGTGCGCCCACATGGGGTGCGTTCTCGCTCCTTTCCCCGACGAGGCATCGATGCATTTTCCCAGGGCAATCCGTCGACGACTCGCGTTCATCGCCGGCGCTGCGGCCCTCTTGTCGTGTTCGAGCCGAGACGCCGGCTCGTTGTACGCGACGGGCGCCGCCAGCGGACGTGAAGCGATGCGTGCAGACCTGTGCGACGCGATTCGACTGTGGTTCGCTCTGTTGCGTCGACGACGCGGACGCCGGACGAAAGCTCTGCGGCGATGTCTCGCAATGTCCGCCGGTGCCGTGCTCCGACGTCGGCGGTTCGTGCAGCCAACCGGGGCCGTCTTGTTGCACCGGCCTCGCGTGCGTCTCGTCCGCGAGCTCCGTCTATGCCGGTTGTCGCACGCCGTGCACGACGGGTAGCGACTGTTCGACGAACTGTTGTGTCCCCTATGCGAGCGGCCCCGGTGGCTTTTGCGCGGATTCGAGCGCCTGCCAGTGCGCGGCCGCCGATGCACCGTGTGGCGGCACGCAGCATTGTTGCACTGGTCTATCGTGTACGACGACCGACTCGAGCGGCGCTTTTTCGTGCAAACCCGCGTGCACGACGAACGCCGATTGCGCGACGGCGTGTTGCGTTCCAATCGCCGGCGCGGGCGAATCGGCGTGTCAGGCGAAGAGCGTCTGCGGAAAGTGACGGGGGGACGATTCGTTCGGCGAGACGCTGACCCCAACGCGGAGGCGGTGGCTCGCGTCGGGTGGTCGGCGTATTGCACGGCGAGCACCGTTCCGTCCTTTCGCACAGGTTTCGACATGAGCTCGAAGCGAATTCACCCGGGTGCACGCCGTCGTGAGTCGCGTCGCGGGTACGATTCGCCGTCGAACGGGGCTTGATCACGCGGCGACGGGACAGGCAGTCTCCGTTCGCGTGCCGCTGATTCGATGAGTGGACACGCGGCGCTCGTCATGCGCGACGTACCGCGACAGTGGACCGCTTCGACGCCGGAAGAGTTCGACGCTCTTTCGACCGCGCACGCACTGAAGCACTGTCACGTCGGCCTATTCGACGTCGATGGAGGGTTTCGCGAAAAGCGCGTGCCGCTCGCCGTCGCGCGAGACTACGTCCACCACGGCTGGTCGTTCATCGACGCTCTCCCCTATTGGAATGCCGCGGAAGGTTGCACCCAGGACCTACCGTTTGCGGGAGAACCCTGTGGGCTCGACCCAACGAGTGTCCGTCCTTACCCGTTCGAGACGTCGTCGGCCTTGGTCGTCGCGGACTACACGGGTCCGTCTCGACGGCTTTCGGCGCGCGTGAAGCTCGGCGAACAGGTCGCTCGGGCGGCGAGCCTCGGGTTCGCCGTCTCGGCGAGCACCGAGCTCGAATTCATCGTCCTCGACGAGACCGCCGAAACGTTGCGAAAAAAAGCGTTCTCCGAACTCATCACGCACGCGCAACACAACCGATGCTGGTCTGGCTACATGCTGGCGACGGATGCGGAGTTGCTCGCCGAATACGAGGCCGTGCTCGCCGCGGGCGACGTTCCGCTTCATCATTTTTGCGCCGAGCTCGGCCCCGGTTGCCTGGAGATTGCGTTGCCGCAGCGGAGTGTGATGCACGCCGCGGACGACGCCGCTCTCGGGCGTTTGTTCACCAAGGCTTTTTTCCAGCGGCGCGGCCTGACGGCGTCGTTCATGGCCAAGCTCAGTGACGACCACCCCGGACTCGGTGGCCACCCCATCCTCTCCTTGTTCGATCTGACGTCGGGTGCGGCGTCCTTTTTCGATGCGACGCGCCCTCATGGGCTCTCCCAGGCGCTCCATGGGTTCGTCGCGGGTGTGCTCGCGGTATTACCCGAGGTGACGGCGTTGTTCGCTCACACCACCAACGCCTATCGACGCTACGCGCCCGGCAACTGGGCTCCGCGAACGGCGACGTGGGGCATCGAGAACTACACGTGCGGAGTCCGGGTCGTGCCCGGTCGGGCCGAGGACGTACGCGTCGAATTTCGGTTGCCCGGCGCGGACATGAATCCGCATGCGAGCTTCGCGGTGTTGCTTGCTGCGGGCCTCGACGGCATCGAGCGACGCCTCGAGCCCCCGCCGCCCTGCACCACCATCGGTCGCGACGTCGGCAACGAGCCCGGCCGGCGTCTGCCGCGGGGGCTCCTCGAAGCTGCGGAAACATTCGCGACGTCCGCGTTCGCGCGCCGCCACTTCGGAGACTCCTTCGTCTCGCATTTCGCCGAAACGCGGATCCGCGAAGCGGAGGAGATCCGGCGGCACGTCTCTTCGTTCGAGCGCGCGCGCTACTTGCACACGGTTTGAGAGCACGGCCCTCGGAGGTCCCGATGAGTGATCTGGAACAATTCGCGAGTCTCCCGGAGCGGGTCGAAAACGTCAGAAGAGTCCGCGAGCTCATCGACGCGCTGGGAATCGACTACATCTATTACCAATTCGTTTCGGTGACCGGGCGCATCATGGGGAAGGGCGCTCCGGCGAGTCATTGGGAGCGCCTCGCCACGAAAGGCTTCCAGCTCGTCTACGGATCCACTGCAAATCTGTTCTTGAACCGCGCCGGCCAGTACCTCGGCTTTGGTCCCGAGGCCTCCGAGTTGGTCGGCATCGCCGACCCCGAGACGTTTGCGCAGCTTCCCTGGGAACCGAGGGTCGCCCGGGTGTTCTGCACGCTCTTCCGAAATCGCGAAGAGGAAGAGAACCCCGGCGGCGCTCTCACCGCGGACTGTCGCGGAAATCTGAAGCGTGCTCACGCCGCGTTCGAGGCGAAGCACGGCCTCCATCTTCGCCTCGGCACCGAACCGGAAATGATGTGGTTCAAGAAAGGGCCAGACGGAAAGCCGGCGGGCGGCGTGACCAAGCCGTACTGCTACCACATCGATCAGTTCGAAGAGCTTCGGCCCATCACGCTCAAGGTCACTGAGTATTGCCGAAAAATGGGGCTCGATTCGATCCAGGGCGACCACGAGGACGCCCCTGGACAGATCGAGCTGAACTGGACCTTCGATCGCGTCGAACGCACCGCCGATCGGCTCACGACGTATCGTCAGATCTGCGCGCAGATCGCCCGCGAGTTCGACGTGATCGCCTGCTTCATGTCCAAGCCGTTCATGCGGCTCTCCGCGAACGGCTGTCATCACAACTTCTCGCTCTGGCGCGGCGGCGAAGACGGCGTGGTCGACCTCGGGTCCGCCGGCACGTCGATGCCCGACGTGCGCTCGTACGCGCGCGGCGGCGAGAACGAGTTCATGCCCGACGGAGACGATCTGCGGATCCCGGGCCCCACCGGAAAGCGCGCGGCCGGGGGCATCGTGAAGCATTTGCCCGCGCTCACCGTTCTCGGCGCGTCCACGGTGAACTCGTACCGGCGCCTCCTCGACTTCGGGTACTGGGCCCCGGTCTACAACAACTGGGGCTTCCAGAATCGAACGTGTGCACTCCGCGTGTCGGCGCCGGGACGATTCGAATATCGCGCCGTGGATTCGATGGTGAACCCCTATTTGCTGAATGCAGGCTTACTCGCCGCCATGGACGAAGGTTTGTCGCAACGGCTCGACCCAGGGCCCCTCGAGCAACGCAACATGTATCAGTTCGAGCTCTCGGGCGGGAAGGTGAACAAGCTTCCGATGAACCTCGGCGCGGCGCTCGACGCGTTCGCCGCCGATCCGCTCATCCGCGGCGCGCTTCCGGGCGACATGGAGCGCGTCTTCGTCGAATACAAGCGCGACGAGTGGGACAAGTTCCTCGCGACGGTGACCCAGTGGGACATGGATACGTACCTGGATTGTTTGCCGTGAAGGCGGCGGCGCCATGAGCCAGCTCGAGCTTGCCCCGGAGCAGATCGATCGGTTTCACGAAGACGGGTTCATCGTGCTCCCGCGGATCATCGAACCCGAGGCCGTCTTCTTGCTCCGGGAGCGATTCGACCGACTCTTCGCCGCCGAATACGACACCGGGCTGGTTCCCGACGAAGTGAATTGGAAGGCCGGTCGCGACGACGAAAGCCTCACGCGCCAGATCTGCAACGCCTGGAAAGCGGATCGCTTCGTCGCGAGCGTCATTCTCCGAAGCGATATCGGCAAAGCGTGCGCGACACTCGGCGGTTGGCCCGGCGCGCGACTGAGCCAGGACAACTTGCTGTGGAAGCCGCCACGCGGAAAGCCGATCGGGTTTCACCAAGACTCGGCGTACGAGCGCTGGACCATCCCTCCGGATTGGGTCAGCTGTTGGATCGCCCTCGACGACACCGTGAAAGACGGCGGCACCGTCGAATACGTGCGCGGGTCCCACCGCTGGGGGCAGAGCGGCATGATCGAGCAGTTCCACGGGCCGGCGGAGCCGGTGAAAGAAATGCGCGCCGCGGCGGAATTGGCCGGGATCGACGCCCCCGAGCGCGTCCCGATCGAAGTGCCGGCCGGCGGCGGCACTTTTCATTTTGGATGGACCTGGCACGGCTCCGACACCAACCGGCGCGACGTGCCGCGCCGCTCGATCGTCGCGCATTGCATGTCTTCGGAGGCGCGATTCCATCCAACGAACGTCGGCTACATCTATAGTCGTTACAAACGTTTCGGCGACGACGCCATGGACGAGACGCACTTTCCCATCCTCTGGCGCGAGGATGGCTACCGATCGCCTTTCCTGGATCCCTATGTGACGCGCACGATCAATTGGGGTGAGTCACCGCCGGGCACCTCGGCGTCCACGCAACATCCCTGACACCGTCGAGAAAGCGATCGGCGCGCGCCGCGGGCGTAAGACGCTCGCATGGCAACCGATCATGCTCCCAAGTTCGGCGTCCCCGAATCGTTCAGCCAGGATCCGGCCCGCGTGAAGGCGACGAAGGAGCGGTTGGTGCAAGCCGGCGTCCGGGCTTGCCTGGCGACGTTCGTGGACGTGTACGGCATTCCGAAGGCCAAGAAGACGCCTATCGACGCGTTCGAGCACATGTGCGACGGGAGCGAGCTCTACACCGTCGGTGCAAACGAAGGGTTGGGGCTGGCCGGTCCCCAGGAAGACGAATGCGCGACAGTGCCGGACCTCGCGTCGACCATCGTCCTCCCCTGGGACAAGACGCACGCCTGGTTCGCGAGCGACCTTTATTATCACGGCGAACCCTACGCGGGCGATCCGCGCGGGATCTTGAAGCGCGTGCTGAAGCGCGCCGAGCAGATGGGGTTCAAGTTCAATCTCGGCATCGAGCCGGAGTTCTACGTGCTCCGTGAGACGCCGGAAGGGAAGCTCGTCCCGATCACGAAGACCGACTTCAAGGGGCCCAACGCCTGCTACGACGTCGCGCTCGCGACGGAATCGGACGCGTTCCTGACGCCGCTGTCCGAGTACATGACCGAGCTCGGTTGGGGGCTCTTCTCGTTCGATCAGGAGTGTGGCAAGGGCCAGTACGAATTCGATTTCGGTTACACCGACGCGCTGTCGATGTCGGATCGATTCGTGTTTCTGCGCTTCATGGTGAAGAAGGTGGCACAGGCCATCGGAGCCACGGCGACGTTCATGCCGAAGCCGTTTTCGAACGACTTCCGGAACGGCGCGCACTTCAACATGTCGCTCGCCGACGTGAAGACGGGCGCGAATCTGTTCGCGCCGAGCGCCGCTCCGGGTCCGCTCGCGAAGCGCTACGGCGTCGCGTGCTCGGATCTGGCGCTCCAGTTCGTCGCGGGGCTCAAGCGACACGCCCCTGCGATCACGGCCGTGACCTGTCCGAGCTACAACTCGTATCAGGGCCTCCTCGCGCAGGGCGACCTCGCCGACTTCTCATGGGCTCCGGTGCTCGTCGCTTGGGGGAAAAATAATCGAAGCGCGATGCTCCGGTTGCCCGGAAACCGGTATTGCATCGAAAACCGCGCGGTGGACATGTCGAACAATCCGTATCTCGCCGCGGCCATTTCGCTCAGCGCCGGACTCGACGGCATCGAGCAATCCCTCGACCCTGGCGAGCCGCTCAACGACGATCTCTACCGCCGAGGCCGCGCGGAACTCAAAGCCGCGGGCATCTCGCTGCTCCCGCGGACGCTGCTCCACGCCATCGAGGCGTTCGACGCCGACCCCATCTCGACCACCGCGTTCGGCGACTTCTACAAAGACATCTATTCGACCCACAAGCAGCGGGAATGGGAGCGGACCTTTTACCTCGTCAGCGAAGAGCAGCGAAAGCGCGAGCTCACGTTCATCTGACGAGGAGCTCCGAAATCGCCCGGTCGACGAAGGCCTGGCATTCGGCGATGCGGCCGGGGCCGCCCGCGACGTGACCGAAGTCCGACTCGAGAACTCGAAGCTCGCCGCGGGGAAGGCTGCGTACCTCGATCGCGCTATCTTCGACTGGAAAATAGAGATCGGTGCTCGACGGCATGACGATCGCGGTCGCCGAGATGCTCCGAAGGGCCATCTCGAAGTCGCCTGCGTACGTCGTGTTCGCGCTGATGTCCGCGTGCTGCCACGTGGCCAGCATGCACAGGAGATCGTTCGCGTCCCAGTCGAGATGATCCTTCGCCCAGGCGTCGAGCAGCGAAGACGGTGAAACGTAGCCGAGCCGTCGGTAGAGGCCGTCGCGAAAAAAAGCCTGACTGTACGCCCATCCTGCGTACACGCGACCGAACGCTTGGAGGCCGCGTTCTGGCGGCGCGATGTACCTCCCGCCGTCGAACGCCGGATCCGCGAGCAGCGCGGCCTTCACGCCCTCGAGGAACACCCAATTGTGCCGCGAGGTACGTGCCGAGCCGCACACCGCCAGCAACGCGTCGACACGATCCGGGTACGTCGCGGCGAGTTGATACGCCTGCTGCGCTCCCATCGACCATCCCATGGCGAGCGCAACGCGCTCGATCCCCCAGCGCTCGGTGAGGAGCCGCTCCTGGCATCGAACGTTGTCGGCGATCGTGATTCGCGGGAAATCCGCGCCGCGCTGGGTGGGGTGGTTGCTCGGCGACGACGACACGCCGTTGCCGAACAAGTTGGGGACGACGATGAACCAGCGGGCGGGGTCGAGCGCGTGGCCCGAGCCAATGATGCGTGCGTTGTCGCGGTGAGTTCCCGTGTAGTACGTCGGGAACACCACGACGTTGTCCTTCGCGGGACTCAACTTGCCGAATGCGGCGTAGCCGAGCCGCGCGGTTCGGAGCACCTCACCGCTGTCGAGCGAGACGTCACCGAGCTCGAAGAATTCGACCGAAGGACCCATCGGCGGGGCCTGAGCCTCCTTCGCGGCGCGGGTGATGGTGTGTCGAAGCGGTTTCGCCTCGACGCGCACGCGCCGACATTTCGAACCCGAGTCAGGGAATAACGGATTTTTGCAGCGCTTCGTCCTCGATGAGCAGGTCCTCGAAGAACGCGCCGAACTCACGCGTCGGATGCTTGATCTGAATCTCGAGTACCCAGAGGCCGCTCGACGGTTTGAACCCTACGCCCGCCATGGTGCCGTTGTAGTGCGCGTCGTGCGGGAAGTCGGAGAGGCGGTGGCCGGTGAGCTCGAGGTTGAGGACCCAACCCATCGATTTCGCGGTCTCGGCTGCGAACTCGTAGAGGGCTGCGCCCGTCATCTTGCTCTCGACCCATTTGTTGCGGACCTTCCACCACAACTCCTTCACGTCACTCGCCGCCCGCAGCATGTCGGCATCGTTCCCAAAGACGAATGTTCCGCCTGCGTCTCCCTCACACGTCTCGTATATCGGGCCGATGTCGACGAAGAAGAGATCGCTCTCGCCCAACACGACGTGGGGAAGCGACGGATCTTCGAAGTTCTTCGTGGTGTTCGGGCCGAAGCGAACGAGGATTTTGTGCCATCCCTTCTTCAATCCGTGATCGCCCAAGGTATCCGAGGCCATTTGTCGGGCATCTTCCTCGGCGATCCCGGGCTTGATCTTGGACGCGATTTCCTCGAGCGCCGCTCGCGTCCGAGCGCGCACATCGAGGACCTGACCGAATGAATACGACGGCCCAACCGCCTCGAGTTTTTCCTTAGTTTCGACACCAAGCATGCCAAACCTCCTGGAGAGCGTCGTTCGAATGGAGGTTAACGTCCGGCTATTTCGTCTCGATTTCTCGATCGCATCTCGTCGCGATCTTCGATCGAATCGCTTCCACGATGCACGGTGCGACACGGGTCGTGCAGAGAAACGACGAGATCATTCGGGGGAAACAGCGCTCTGCGATGCTTCCTTCAGAGGCGAGATAAATCATGACTACAGCAACCGTCTCGGGCGACATCGCCCCGGAGTCCAAAACGCTCAAGCGAACAGTCACTTGGAAATCGGCATTCGTCATTTCACTGGGCGGCTCGCTGCTCGTCGCGACGAGTCTCGGTCCAATGGCCGCGGAGCTCGGGGTGGCATCGGTCTTCGTGTGGACGTTGATCGCGGTGATCGGCGTCGTGCAATGCCTATTCATCGCCGAGATGGCGAGCATGTTCCCGCACAAAAGCGGCGGAACCTCGGTGTACGCGCACGAGGCCTTCAAGAAGGTCTCGCCGCTCATCGGGCTCGCGTCGACGTGGGGTTACTGGCTCGCGTGGATCCCCGTCATCCCGGTGAACATGATCCTGGTCGCCGGGTATCTGAAGGCAACGATGATGCCGAACGTGAACACGGTGGAGCTCGCCATCGGGCTCACACTCTTGCTCTACTTGATGAACTATTTTGGTTTGAAAGCGGGCGTATGGTCGTCCGTGGCGATGGCGGTGCTTTCGTTGGCGCCGCTCACGGTAGTTGCCTTGTCGCCCATCTTCCGGCCGTCTCTCTTCCACGTGAACTTCGTGACTCCCTTCGTCCCGTTGAAGGGTTCGTGGTCGTCGGGCGCGTCGTGGATGCTGATGATCAAGTGGATGTTCGTGGCGGCGTGGTCCGCCTACGCCTTCGAATCGGCCACGACGGTGATCGCCGAGCTCAAAGACCCTCAAAGGGACACCCCCAAGGCCATCAAAGCAGCGAGCGCCGTCGGATTGTATGCGTTCGGGCTCGTGCCCTTCATGTTGATCGCCATCATCGGTACTGACGCCATCACGGCGGATCCGGTCGTCGCGTTTCTGCCGGCCGCTCAGACGATCTTCGGCAACACCGGCGGTACGATCGTCGCCGTGATGCTCATCTGCGCGCTACTCCTCGGCGTTCAGACGACGATCATCGGGTCCACGCGTTGCGTTTACGAGATGAGTCGCGACAACCTGATCATCGAGCAGTTCGGAGCGATCAACAAATTCGGGGTTCCGGTCGGCTCGATGTTCCTCGACTGCGCGGTGACGATCCTCTTGCTGGTCATCTTCAAGGACAACATCGTCAACCTGATCGCGGCGTCGAACGTCGGCTATATGATCGTGTGGATCATTCTTCCCCTTGCGTACATCAAACTCCGCAAGGAGCAGGCGGGCCAAGCGCGACCGTACAAATTGCCGGGTATCTTCGTCCCGCTCGCGATCGCGATCTGTGTTTTCAACATCGCGATCTCACTGTTGGGTGGCCCGCAGCTCGGTGCGTCGGTGATGTGGACGGGCATCATCATCATGCTGTCGGTATTGCCGCTCTACTTCTACCGGATCTTCGTGCAAAATCGACGACCGGGCCGCATGGCCGCGGCGATGGCCGGCGGTCCTGCGATGCAGGAGGTGTTGCCCGACGAGCCTCCCATCGGACGCTGAGCCGCTAACCTGGAACACCTCGCGGAGGCGGAGGGTTCATCAATGCGCGTCGGCGCCGCCGTCACGCGCTCCGGCGTCGGCGGCGTTGGCGGCCGCGAGCGCGCGGAGCCACGCGAGCACGTCGTGAACGCCGGTCTCGTCCACGTCCTTGGTGGCGAGGGGCGGCATCTGCCCCGCGCCGCGAAGACCCATACGGAGGATCATCCGAGTCTCGGCCGGTAACGCCGGCGTCGCGAGCTCCGCTTCCGCGGTGTGATAGGAGTCCGTCGCCTGCACGCTGCCGAGCGCGTTCGCGCGCAAGAAGAAGCGGACGCCGGTGTTCTGTCCGACGAGCGTGCTCTCGTTGTGACATTGCCCGCAGTTGGCGTGCAGATAGAGGAGCGCGGTGCGCGCCACGGGATCTCCTGGGACGACGAGCGGCGCGGCGGGCGGCTTCGTAAGCTCGTGTTCGTCGAGCAACTTCTGCAAGGTGACGCCGCTGCCGGTGTGCGAGAGCTGCACCGCCGTGAACCCGAGCACGTCGTCCGGGAGGCCACCGTGGCAACGTTTACAGTCGGCTGTCGCCGGGATGTCGTGCGTGGTGCCGGCATCGCCGGCGTTCGGTGCCGCGTCGGGCACGCCGTTCGGGACCGCGATCGCGTCGCTCTGATCGGTCTTCCATTGATACGCGACCAAGGACCAGTCGCCTTCGGTGTCGCTCATCTTCTCGATCAGACGCGTCTCGATGCGCACGCCCTCGATGGAGAACTCTTTCCAGATCTTGGTCCCCGCCGGGTAGATCCAATGATCCATGTCGGCGGTGTCGATCTGTTTTCCGGGCGGCAAGTACACCCAGCGATTCTTCGTTGCCCCGTCCGCCCAGAGGACGCCTTGAGGCGTGTAAGCGAGCGCGCTCGTCGCGATCGTTCCGGTTGCGATGTCGGCGTAGAGACCGGTTTGTGAGAGGTATCGCGGGAGGCCGCCTTCGATCGCGCCGCCCGCGTCGAACGGCGTAGCGGCCTCGGTTCCTCGATCGGTCGAGGCGTCGTAAACGACGACGGGACCGACGTCGAGCAACGGCGCGTCCGTGGACGCGTCGGTGCTGGTGCTGGCGTCCGGCGACCCACCGGACGCGCTGCTC
Source organism: uncultured Polyangiaceae bacterium (assembly GCA_964506835.1). GTDB lineage: Bacteria > Myxococcota_A > Polyangia > Polyangiales > Polyangiaceae > DASZVB01. The sequence goes on along the minus strand of CAZDNG010000006.1, from coordinate 116,517 downwards.
GACGAGCATCCCGCGAGGAACACCGTCGCAGAGAGCGCAGCGCGACAAAGGCCGTTCGTCGCCAAGCGACGTTTCGATTCCGAGGTGAGGGAGGTTCGCGACACGGCGCGATACTAACGTGGTGTTTCGGGTCGCGTCACGGAACACCGGCGCCGCAGAGCGCGGTGACCGAGTCGAAGACGTACCCGGCGCGGGCGGTGAACGGTCCCGGCATGCCGCAGTTGAGGGTCGGATGCGCGAAGGTCATCGTGTAGCTCCCGTCGGCCACGCCCATGAAGAGCCCCCAGCCGCTCGTCGACGTCGCTGCGAGCCCTGCGTCGGTAGCCGCATCGGCCCCGGCGTCGCCCGCCGCGCCCAGGCTTTCGTCGACCGTCGCGTAGATCGGCCCCACGCCGGAGAGTGGCTTCATCGTCGCGGTGAGCTGGTCCAACGTGATCAGGTCGAGTCCCCCGGTGCTCCACGTCGATTTCCGCGTCGCGCCGTCGGCGTTCACTTTTGCGCCGCCGAAGAGCACCCATCCGGTCTTGGAGTCGGGAAGCGGCGTTCCGAACTTCGTCGCGAGCGCTTGGCCCTGGGCCGTCGTGAACAGGCGGAACTGCTGCGACGCGGACTGGCTGCCGGCGCCGAGGGAGAGCGCGGTGAGAAAGCTCAGGTAGCCCGCCTTCTTGATGGAGACGCCGGCGGCGACCGGCGCCGTGATGGTTCGGTTCGGTGGAAGACCGGCGAGTACGAATTCACCGGTGGCATCCGTCTTCACGCACGGAACGCGACCTACCAAGGTCGCCGGTTCCTCGATGCAAACGTCGGCTCCAGCGATCGGCGTTCCCGCGGGAGGATCGGTCGTCGCGGCGAAGCCTTTGCCCGCTTCGAACTCGACGACCTTGCCGGTAAATGTCGTCGAATCCGGCTCGCCTTCCGGTGGCGTGCAGAGCGCGAGGCAAATCCCTTGTCCGGACAGCGCGTAACACTGGCCGAACGTGCAATCGGCGTTCTTCGTGCAAGTCGGCAGGAGCGGACCTGGTTTTTCGCAAATGTAGACGCCCGTCGGCGCGACACAGTCGAGACCGCTCGGGCAAATCGAAGCGCCGGCCTCCGCGGCATCGGCCTTGCCCGAATCGGGAACGGCCGCGTCGCCCTTGCCGCCGGTGCCTTTCGTGCCACCGGTTCCGCTGCTCCCTCCACTCGCGTGGGTGCCGCCACTTCCGGACGCGCCTCCGCTCGACGGCGAACCTCCGCCGGCGCTCGCGTCCCCTGATGAAGGGGACGAGCTACTCGAGCAGGCGACGGGAGCCAGAAAAGCGGCCAGCAGCGCGCATCGTGAAGACAAGGTGATCATCGGAAAACTCCTTCAACGGTTCTGGAAAATCGGATCAATGATCGCGGCCTGCGTCGGCACTCGCGTCCGGCGCGCCTGCCTCGGGAAGTGGGCCCGCGTCTTTGTTCGTCGGTCGGAGGGCGACGAGGTACGGCACGCCGAGCCCAGTGCCGGCCGGCACCAGCACCGTGTCGCCCACGACGGAGAGCGGCGCGTTGATTCCCGCCGGCGCCAGGTATGAAAAGAGCTGCTTACCCGTCGCGCGATCGACGGCGAACAACGTTCCGTCGAACGTCGTGGTCAGGACCACGTCGTTGACCACGGTCGCCGCGCCGATCGCGAGGTTCGGCAGATCGGTCTTGTCCCAGATCGGCTTTCCCGTGGTCACGTCGAGCGCGACGAGCTCGCCGGTGCCCGTCTGATCGGGCGTCCCTCCCGCCGGGGTGTATGCCGTACCGAGATTGACGATCGGCACGTAAATGACGCCGTCGGCGTATGCAGGTGGCGTTTCGACGCCGCCGAGCGAGCCCGGAAACACCTCGAGACCCGCGTCCGGCACTTCTTGAGCGTCGTCGTTCTGGTGTTTGCCGACCGGCGTCCGCCACAAGCGTTTGCCGGTGGTCTCGTCGAGAGCGACCACCGCTCCGGTCTTGCCAGAGCCGATCACGACGTGATGCTCGCCGCCGTCGATCGTCGCGGACACGATGATCGGGGGGCACTGAAAATCCAGATCGAACAGGTTGTGCGGCGCGTCCTGGTAGTACCAAGCGAGCTTTCCGTCGTCGGCGCCGAGCGCGACCACCGACGACGAATACAGATCCGCACCGGGACGGCTCGAGCCGTTCGGGAACGCCGCAGTGCCGGGGTAGGGCGCCGCGTTGCCGGTGCCGAAGAACACCATGCCCGTCGCGACGTCGACCGTCGGCGGATACCAGGAACCGCCGCCGCTATTTACCGTGGCGTTTCCCCAGATGTCCTTGGAGTCGACAGTGTCGAATTGCCAGACGATCGCACCCGTCTCCTCGTCGAGCGCGTAGAGAATGCCGGCCGTGCCGCCCGTGTAGGCGCCATTCGAGTTCACCGGCACCGTGCCGATGTAGACGAGGCCGTCATAGGCGACGGGCTGCACGTCGATCCCGCCGCTCTTCGGAATCGTGAGCGGTGATTTCCACAGTTCTTTGCCCGAGGCGATGTCGAGCGCGACGAAGCTGTGATCGCTACTCGTCGCGAATACCTTGCCCCACCCCACCGCGACGCCGTTCGGTCCCGGCGAAGGGCCGTTGTATTTCTTCTGCCACTTCTGTGCGCCCGTCGCGAGATCGATGGCATACACGTCGCTGGCGCTGTCTTCGAAGTAGACGGTGTCGCCGAGGACGATGGGCGCCGCGACGGCCGCGCCGTAGTCGCTGCCTCCCGGCAGTTCGAATTTCCAGGCTTCGGCGAGCTTGCGCACGTTTGCCTTCGAGATCGTCGCATCGGTGGTGGCTCGCGTTGCTTGGTAGTCGCGGTTCGCGAGCGGCCAATCTTTCGCGTATTGCGTGACCTCTGGAGGGGCGCCTTTCGGACGCGACGGCCCCGCTTCGGCGTCGGCCTTACCATCCGGCTCCGTCCCCGAGTCTTTCACGGGAGGCAGCTTGGTCGGCGCGCCGCCGGTGCCGCCGCGGCCGCCGGTGCTGCCACTGTCACCGCCGTCGGAACCGGAGTTACCGGATCCGGAGCTCGAACAGCCTGAAAGCGCAGCCGCAAGCCCGCAACAAACCAAGGAAGTGACAAGCGACGTGGTCGATAATTTCAACACGATAAGACCCTCCACAGCCCACGATCCTCTGCACGGACGGCGGCCCTAGCCCCGCACGACCAACTTCTGCGCCGACTCTCCCCGGCGCACCCGGCCAGGTCTATAGTCAATTCTCACAGTCTCAGCGAGTGCGATCTGTGTGAAACACTCCCGGCATGGTTACCCGCGGGGTAACTTTCCCCAGCGGCCGTAGAACGATCGGTGCGCTGGCTTCGGCGAGAGACGCGCGCTCGGGAAATGGCGTCCGAGGTTCGTACTAGGCTCCGGCGGATGCAGACGGCCGCTTCCCGCAGGTCACGCCGCCCGAATGGCGGCAAGAGCGCCGCTCCGGAGCATCGCTCCATCGCGTCGCGAGACGGAGCATTGCGAGTCGTCGTGGTCGCCGATACGCACGGTCGTCCGCATCCGAAGAGCGGCGAGCTCATCCGGGCGGCAAAGCCCGATTGCATCGTGCACGCCGGAGACATCGGCGATCTCGCGGTGCTCGCCGATCTCGGAAAAATAGCGCCGGTGTTCGCCGTTCGTGGAAACATCGACGCGCCGGCGCCGGGGGTTCCCGAGGCGCTCTCGCTCGACGTGCTCGACGGAGGCCGAGTCTCGCTCCGCTTGCTGCTCGTGCACATCGCCGTGTTCGGCGTGAAGCTTCGCGGCGACGTCGCGACACTCGCGCGGAGCGAGGGGGCGTCGCTCGTCGTCTGCGGCCACTCGCACATTCCGTTCATCGGCAGGGACAAGGGGCTCGCCATTTTCAACCCGGGCTCGATCGGGCCCCGACGGTTCTCTCTGCCGATCGTGTTCGGCATTCTCAACGTCCAACCAGACGCGAGCCGCATGCACCACGTCGACTGCGAGACGGGCCAAGTCTGGAGCCCGTAATTCGCGAAAAACCGCCGACTTTCGGCTCTTCGAGAAAAATGCCGATAGCCTGTCGATCCGAGCCCGAGTCGTTCGACCCTAGGGCATGACCATCCCTCTCTGGACCCTCCTCGTCGCGACCCTCTTGCCGTATCTCTGGTTCGGGCTTTCGAATCCGATGCGAAAGGCGGAGTTCGGCACCCTCGACAACAACCACCCGAGGCTCCAGGAAGCGAAACAGACTGGTAAGGGAGCCCGCGCATTGGCGGCGTCGGCCAACGCGTTCGAGGCGCTTGCCGTGTACGCACCGGCGGTCCTCGTCGCGCACATCCAATCGCCGGCTTCCGCGCTCGCTCCGCTCATCGCCATCGTGTGGGTCGTCGTTCGGACGCTTCACGGCATCGCGTACATCGGCGACAAGGCGGCGCTCCGCACCGCGCTGTTCACGCTCGGTTCGCTCGCTGCGCTCGCGCTGTACCTCGTCGGCGCACACATTCTCTGAAATTCACACCCCGCGGGCGACGCGCGTGACGGCATTCCGGAGCCAGGCGTGCGCCGGATCGGCGTCGAGGCGAGCGTGCCAGGCGAGGCAGATCGTGAACCGCGGGAGGGGGATCGGCGGCCGCAGGAGCCGGACGGGGTGATGCTTGGCGTGAAGGATCGCGAGCCGCTCGGGGCCCGTGTTGATGAAGTCGGAGTTCGAGACCACGAGCGGTGCGACGAGAAAGTCCGGCACGCGGAGCGCGACGCGACGCTGTTTGCCGCGCTTCGCGAGCTCGGTGTCGACGACGCTTCCGGGCGCTCCGGTGGGCGCCACGACGACGTGACGGAGCTCGATGTACCGGGCAAGGGTCAGCTTGCGCCGCCCTTCCGGGTGTCCCCGTCGCACCATGCAGACGAAGCCGTCGGTGAAGAGCTCCTGGCTCCGAAACGTACTCGGCACCGTCGGACCGACGACGATGGCGAGATCGATCCGTCCGCCTTCGAGGAGCTCGAACAGATCCGGCGCATTGACGACCGCGACGTCGATGCGCGGCGCTTTGCGTTCCAAGAAGGCGAGGAACGGCGGCAAGAGCAGTGACTGGCCGTAGTCGACCGCGCCCACCGTGAAGACTCGCCGCGCCGTGCGCGGGTCGAACGGCGGCTCACCGGTTATCGTCGAGCGGAGCTGGGACAGCCCGCGCTCTACCGCCGGATAGAGTGCGACGGCCCGTGGCGTGAGCGTCATCGCGCTGCGAAAGGTGCAGAAGGGGGCAGCCGCTTCGAACGAGGAGCGGATCGTCGTAGAGCTCGCGCAATCGGCCGAGCGCGTGGCTCGTCGCGGATTGACTCAGCCCCACGCGCGCCGCCGCCTTCGTCACGTGTCGCTCCGCGAGCAACGCCTCGAGCACTACGAGCAGGTTCAGGTTGAGCGCACTCAGATTCGGACTATGCACCATATACATGAGCATAGTGCCAACTGTGCATTGGACGAATGTCAGGGGGGGACGCACAGTCTCTTCGTCGAAAGGGAATCACCATGTACGTAGTCACTGGAGCCACTGGAAACACCGGGTCCGTCGTCGCAAACCGCCTGTTGGATGCCGGAAAGAAGGTGCGGGTCATCGTTCGGAGCGCCGAAAAAGGCGCCGCGTTCGCCAAGCGAGGGGCCGAGGTCGCCGTCGCCGATTTGAACGACGAGAAGGCGCTCGAAGCCGCGATCAAGGACGCGGAGGGCCTCTATCTCTTGTCGCCGCCCGACCTGACCACGAAGTCGTTCATCGCCGAGCGCAAGCTGCTCACCGAAAGCATCGCGAAGACGATTCAGCGAGCGAACGTGAAGCACGTCGTCCTCTTGTCGTCGGTCGCGGCGCAGCATGCCTCTGGCACCGGGCCGATCCTCACCGTGCACAACGCCGAAGAGCAGCTCCGCGCCAGCGGCGTTCCGACGACGTTCGTCCGCGCCGCGTACTTCGTCGAAAACTGGGGCGGGGTGATCGCCGTCGCAAAAAAGGACGGAGTATTGCCGTCGTTTCTGCCCGAGGGTCTTCGCATCCCGATGGTCGCCTCGCGAGACATCGGCGTCGTCGCGGCGCAAGCGTTGCTCGACGGCCCGCGCGGAAGTCGCGTGATAGAGCTCGCCGGTCCGCGAGACGCGAGCCCGGCCGACGTCGCGACCGCGGTCGGAAAGCTCCTCGGTCGCCCCGTGAGGGTCGTCGAGGCACCGCTCGATGCGGTCGTGCCCACGTTCGCGAGCTTCGGCGTCTCCGAAAATGTCGCGGGACTCTTCCGTGAAATGTACGCCGGCGTTGCGAGCGGCGTCGTGCGCTTCGACGGCCGCGGCGAATCCGCGCGCGGCACGACGACGGTCGAAGAGGCGCTCCGTCCGTTCGTGTGAACGCGAGTGGCGATCGATTCCCCGTTGACAGGGACGCGGCCAGTCATTATTCAACCAATCAGTTGAATGATAGCGGCTGACGTCGACCTCGTGTTTTCAGCGGTTTCCGACCCGACGCGGCGGAGAATTCTCGATCGGCTGCAGCGGGGGCCGGCGCGCGTCACCGACATCGCGGCGCCGTTCGACATGTCGCTGAACGCGGTGTCGAAGCACGTGAAAGTGCTCGAAAGCGCGGGGCTCGTACGCCGTTCGCGGCAAGGGCGCGAACACGTGCTCGCGCTCGACGCGAGGCCGCTCGCGAAGGTCGCCGATTGGGCGAACGGCTACGAACGATATTGGACGAAACGCCTCGATCGGCTCGAGGCGTTCTTCGTCGAGAAAAGGAAGCGATCATGAAGCGAATCGAATTGACGGTGACTCGATTGATCCCAGCCGCGCCCGCGGACGTGTACGACGTTTGGACCGACGCGAAGAGCCCGGGCGGTCCGTGGTTCGGCTGCGAACGCGTGATCCTGAACCCCGTCGTCGACGGGCTCTTTTTCCATTCGGTGCTGCACGAAGGAAAAACGTGGGCGCACTACGGCCGCTTCGTCCGGTTCGACCGCCCGCGGGTCATCGAGCACACATGGATGTCGGAGGCGACCGGTGGCGTCGAAACGACGGTGACCGTCACGCTCGAACCGAAGGGCAACGATACGCAGGTCACCATTCGCCACCGCGACGTTCCGGACGACGAGCTCGGACGCCAGCATCAAGAGGGCTGGACGTACATGCTCGGCGCGATCGCCGATCGGTTCGGCGCGCGCCAGTAGAAGAAGTTGGAAGCTGCCTCAGAAACCGTAGCGAGCCCGCTGTCACGATGCCTAGGAAGGCCGACGGAGGCATACGCTGGTATTTCGAGGAGGCCGACGACGCAGCGGGGGGCGTAGTAGGTTGATGAGGTAGCTTCCGTGGCGGCGCTCCTGCTCGATACCAATTCGCTCTTTTATCGGGCGCACTACGCGCTGCCGCCGATGAACACGCGCGCGGGCGAGCACACTTCCGCGCTCTACGGTTTGTCGGCGCTACTCGTGAAGTTGCTCCGCGAAGAACGACCGGACGGCGTCGCGTTTGCCCGTGATCTGCCGCGTCCGACCTTCCGGCACGAGCGATACACGGAATACAAAGCGAATCGTCCGCCGATGCCGGACGCGCTCCGGTCGCAATGGGGACGGCTCGATCAGCTGATCGCCGCGTTCGGCGTGCCGTCGCTCGCAGTCGAAGGATTCGAGGCGGACGACGTGCTCGCGACGGCGGCGCGCCGCATCGCCAGCGCCGGCAGCGACGTGAAAATCGTGAGCGGCGATCGCGACCTGTTTCAGACCATCGGACCGCGCGTGCGCGTCGTCTTCGTCGGCGCGCGTACTCAAAAACCGGAAACGCTCGACGTCGCGGCAATCGAGGCGCGGTACGGCGTGTTGCCCGAGCGATTGCCGACGGTGTTCGCGCTGGTCGGCGAATCGTCGGACAATTTGATCGGCGTTCGCGGCGTCGGGATGCGCACCGCGCAGAAGCTCGTCGCGAAATACGAAACCGCGACTCGACTGATCGCCGAGCTCGACACGGTGACGCCACTCAAGATCAAAGACGCGCTCGCCGAAGCCCGAGCGCGCGTGCTCATGAACGAGGAGCTCGCCCGGCTCCGAGTGGACCTCGAGCTCGCCGAGCCCGTCGTGGGCGCGGTCACGACGGACGCACTGAAAAACGTGCGCGCTCTGTTCGAGGTGCTCGAGTTCGAGAGCCTGACGGCGCGGCTCGACGCGCTCGCGTGAAGCGGCGTTCACGCGAGAGCGTCGCGCGGCGCGCCGTCGATTGATCCCACGGGCGATCCGGCGCCGCGTGGCGCTCGAAGCCACGGCCCCGAAGTCGCACTCGAATTTTCCGGTTCGGGACAAATGTCCACAGCGCGGACGAGTTCTCGCGAGGACGGCTGCTCGGGATCGCGCTAAGGGATGGACGCGCTTCCGCACATTTCGGGAGCCATTCGTGCTCATGCGCTCTCGTGTCGCGATCGCTCTCGGTGCGTTCGGCGCGCTCGTCGCGGCGCTCTCCATCGCGCTCGCGCTCGCTCTTCACCACCTCGAGGCGCCGTGGACCAAACGTCGCCTCCAGGCGCTCGTCTTCGCCGAATCCGGCGCGGACGTCGACTATGGCACGCTCCGCGTCGCGCTTTTTTCGGGCGCGGAGCTCGACGACCTCGTCGTTCGTTCGCCCGCTCCGTTTCGCGGCATCGCGCCGGAGCTCGTGCGCGTCCGGCGAGTGACGGCGTCGTGGTCGTTGAAGTCGCTCCTCGGAAGCGCGCGTGTCGATCGCGTCGCGATCTCAGGCGTGACGGCCACCGTCGTCGTCGACGAGCACGGGCGCACGTCGTTCGACCTGCTATCGCCGCCCGGTCCGCCGCCTCCGCCGTCCAAGCCCGTTCCTTTGTCGCACGAAGCGATGAATTGGCTCGGCACCGCGCCACCGGTCGGCGCGCTCGCCGTCGATCCCATCGGAGTCACCTTGCTCCGCGTGCAGAACGGCCACCTCGTCGAACGCATCGACGTCAGCGGGCTTTCGCTCGCGCTGTCGACCGAGCGCGCCGGCACCGGATGGCGTCTTTTGGGAGGGTTGGGGGCACCCGGCGCGCCGCTCGCCGTCGTGGTGGGGACGGAGCGCGACGATGGTCACCGGAACACGGCGAAGGCCGCGGCGTGGCTCACGCTCGACGTCACTCCGGCGACGCTCGTCTCGGCCGTCGATCTTCGCGTCCTCGAGCAGACGTTCGCGCCGCAGTTTGCCGTCGAGGAGCGACTCCATTCGCACGCGACCGCGCGTTTCGACCCCACCGCGGGTCGCACGGAAATCACCCTCGACCAGCTGGACGCGGGCGATGGCGTCGCCACGACGCGAGCGTCGGTGTGGGTCCCCGACCAGGGCGATCCGGTCGTGCAACACGCTGAAGGCGACTTCGACGTGGCGCGATTGCTCCGCCGGGTCCCCGCGGGTCTCGTTCCCGTCACCGTAGACCGCGCGCGCCTGCGCTATCGCGTCGATGCCCTGGTCGCCGCCAAGACGCCACGATTCGCCGAAGGCGGCGCGCTGTCGCTCGACGCGGACGCGGGCGATGCGACGGTGGCTGCGGCACCGACGACCGTCGCGATCCGACCCTGCAAGTTGTCGATTCGCGGCGAACCGTCGCACGACGGCGTGGCGCTCCGCGGTTCGCTCGACGTCGAAGGCGCCAGCGTCGCGTCGGAGCGCGAACGCATCGACGCTGACGGCCTCGCGGTGGACTTCGACGTCCAGCGGGCGTCCGACGGCGATCTGACGGGCCACGCCGGCCTTCGTTTCGCCGATCTCGGGCGTGTGTTCGACGAGCGCGTCGATTCGAGTGCAACCCTCAAGCCGGCAAGGGCGTCGGCGCGCGGTGCACTTGCGGCGCGTACAGCAAAGTCATCGCCGTTCGCCGCGCACACCGGCCACGTCGAGGTGACCGCCGCGGCTCTCCATTGGGATGCGGTGAATCCATTCGCGACGCGAGGCGACCTCGTGCTCACGGGAGAGCTCGGCGAGCTCGATGCCGGAAATCCGAGCTCGCGCGCGGCCGTGAGCGCCCTGACGTTGCGGTCGCACGCGCGCTTCGACGGACGCGCGCCGTACGCCGGCGAGCTTCGGGCAGAGGCGCGAAAGTGGCGTTTGTTCGGCAAGGGCGGCCGTCTCTTGAACGACGCGCCGGCTCACTTCGACGCCAGGCTCCGCGACGTATTTCCGGACGTAGTGCACCCCGAACGAAGTCGCGGCGTCGTGAACGTCGCGCTCGGCGTCGGAGACGTCGTTGCCACGATCGACGCGACGAAGACGCCGGGGGGCCTGGATTTCGCGCTGCACGGCGCGCTGGGCAGCCTGAAGAGCCTGCGTCCTTTTCTCGGCGCCGAGCTCGCGCGCGCGCCCACCTGGGATTCGATGTCCGTCGTGTTGACGTCGCACGGACACGTGGAGGGCATCGGCGATGCGGCGCCGTTCGTGAGCGAAGACTCGGAAATTTCCGTCGAACACCCGGCGTTCGAGGACGCCGCGGCGCAGTCACTCCACTTCACGCTTCGCTCGAGCGGCAGTGCGCTCGCGCAGGTGGCGGACGGCGACCTCCGCGTCGTGGCGCTCGCGCTTTCCGGCGGTCCTGCTCGCGACGAGCACGTCGCGTTCTCCGGCGCATTCGACCGCGCACGCTCGGCCTTCGCGTTCAAGCTCGACACCGAAGGGCGCGCTCGCGCGAAGGTCGCGGCGTCGTTTTCGTTCGATCGCGCGCGGCGCGCCGTTCCGTACGAGGTCGAAGGAAGCCTCGGCGGTCTCGCGCCGATCGCGCCGTTCCTCGCGAAGGTCCAGGGACTCGAGGGGTTCGACTTCGCCGAGCTCGGTCTGCAATTTTCGGCGCACGGCGCGGTCGTCGGTGTCGTCTCGGACGTCGCGCCCGACGGCACGGTCCTGCTCGCGCCGCATCCGAGGCTCACCGCGGGCGTCGAAGGCAACGCCGACGTGCGCGTCGAGCAACTGCGATGGGAGCGAGGCGACGCGAAGATCGTTGCGCCCGCGGCGGAGTGGCACGGCACCCTTCGCGTCGACGGAACGCGTCGCTCGTTCGACGGACACATCGACGCCGAAAGATTGCACCTCGGCTTCGGTCCGCATGAAGCGGACTTCGCCGGCGTTTCCGACGATGTCACCGCCCAAGTCAGCGGGGATCTGGAAAACCCCGAAGCGCGGCTCGATGAGCGAGCGCTCATTCGTACCGTTCGTCAGGACGCGATGCCCGAGTATCCCATCGGCGATGTCGCGCTCACCTTGAAAGCGGACCGCGACGCCGACGGCCTCGTTCACGTCTCCGAGTTGAACGTCACGAACGGCCGCGGCGGCACGACGCTCGGAGTCTCGGGAGACCTCGATATCGGCGCGCGACGCCGGCGCACTTTGTCACTCACCGCAGAGGTCGGGCAAGATCTCGCGGCGCTGTCCGGTGGCTCGGAGCGATTCGACGGTCGGGGCAAGGTTCTCTTGGACGCGAAGGTCGAATCGCCGGACCTGGCCACTTTTCGGACGCGTCTCGCGCTGAAGCTCGACCACGTGAGCGCTCGCGTCCCGCGCGCGGGCGTCGACGTCGAATCGGTCGACGGCGAGATCCCGATCACCGTGGCGTTCCTCGTCGAAAAAACGGACCACGGCGATCAGACGAAGATCACGATGCGGCACGACGAGCAGGTCAACCCCTACTCCATGCTGAGGTTCGCCGATCAGCATCCGCTCCTCAGCCGCACGGGTTTCATCTCCATCGGCAGCTTGAAGACGCCGTTCGTCTCGATCGCGCCGCTCGTCGGCAACCTCGAAGTGGAGCAAAATGTGGTCTCGCTTCGCCAGTTCGAGATGGGCGTTCGCGGGGGAACGATCACCGGGCAAGGGGCGCTCGACTGGGAGGGCGCGAAATCGACCGCCGAGCTTCACGTCCGAGCGAACGGCGTGCTGTCGTCGCACGGCGAGCCGTTCGACGGGAACATCGCCGTCACCTTCGAGGCCGCCGATCGGGTCGTGGAAGGTCGCGCGGAGATCGTGCGCATCGGGTCGCGGCATTTGCTCGATCTGCTCGACATCGAAGATCCGCTGCGCGTCGATCCGGCGATGAACCGGATCCGCGGCGCGCTGGCATTCGGGTATCCCGATCGCCTCCGGTTGATCTTCGATCACGGGTTCATGAGCGCCCATTTGCAGCTCGGGGGTCTCGCGCGGCTCATCACTATCGACGACGTTCACGGCATGCCGATGGGCCCCATCGTGGATCGAGTTCTCGCGCCGGTATTCGCACTCAAGGAAGGACCATGAATCGCCTCGTCGTTCTCTTCGCCGCTCTTTCTTCGTCGGGGTGCGTCCATCCGCCCGAGATCGTCCTCGTCGATCGCGCGACGGCGCTCGAACAGGAAGCGTCGGGCTCCTTCGGCGACGTGGAGGCGCGACTCAATCGCGCGGCCATCGAGCCGCGTCCGGTCCCGCTCACGGCGGAGCAGCTTGCCAGCCTCGGCGCCACTTCGTCACCGGTCGCCGACGGAGCCGAGTTGACCGACGCCGACCGTCTCGACGGGCTCCTCGTGCAACATTGCGTCGGCGAGGGCAACGACGGCTTCGTCGTCGATACGCCGGACGCTTGTCACGGTGCTGCAGATCCGGACGAGCTGCGCACGCTCGTCGATCGAGTGAACCGTTCGCGCCGCCAGCTGTTCCGGTGGATGCACGAGCAGCGCGCCACGGTTTCCGTCGACGAGATGAGGCGGAGCTGGAGGGCCGTGCATGCGGCGGGCATCGTGTGCGGCGGTTGGGTCGAAAGCGACGACGGCAAGTGGCAGGGGAAAACGTGCTGAGGTTCTGTCGCGTCGCTCTCGGGTGCTTGTCGCTCGCGGTGTGCCTCTTCAGCGGAGCGGCGCGCGCGCAGGACGACGAACCGGACGACGATTTGCTTCGCCCCGAGCGGTGGACGGTCGGCGTCGCGGACGATTTGCTCGGTCAGCTCAGCCCCGACGGGAAGACGCTCTACTACGTCTCCAATCGCAACACGACGAACCAGCTCTTCACGCAAAACGTCTCCGACAGCCGCGCGCATCTGCTCTTCGACGACGATGCCGACGTCACCTGGCCGCGACTCAGTCCCGACGGGAAGCGGCTCCTCTACGTGTCGTTCGGCGACCGCGCCTCGGGGGAGCTCTGCATCCGCAATTTGCCGGACGGCGGCGATCGCCGTTGTTTGGATGACCCGTCCGCGGCGTTGCAAGCCGAATGGATCGATCGAGACCACGTGGTGCTCGTCGCTGGAGGATCGATCCAGGGCGACCTGAGCGTGCTCGAGGTCACGATCGGTCCGCGTCTCACCGCGCGCCCGCTGTTCGACCGCAACTTGACGAGTCCAGCGATGTCTCCCGACGGCCGCTTCATGGCGTACGTCCCGGTCGATCGTTACGTCGCGAGCGTCGGGCCCGCGTTCGCTTCCCGTGCCGCAGCACGACTCGAAGTCGTACGCCTCGACGATCCGCAGCACGCGCCGACTCCCCTGGTGCTCGATCTGCCCGGGCAGACCAGCCAGCCCAGTTTCTCGCGCGACGGGCATTCCCTCTACGTCGTGCAGTTCTTCAGCGACTCGAACCACGACGGCGTGATCGACGCGGGCGATCACGGCGTGCTCTTTCGCGTGCCGATTTCGTTCGCGGGAGCGACGCCTACGCTCGGGCTCCCCGAGCAGCTGACCGATACGTCGTGGAACTGCGAGTACCCGGCGCCGTCGAAGGACCGGCTCATCGCGACGTGCTCGAAAGACAAGGACCTCGACGTGTACGCCTTGCCCCTCGACGGCGAGGTGCCGTCGACCTGGACGCTCTCGCAATTCGATGCGGCGATCGAGTCGGCCGGCTCTCGCGTCGAAGAGCAACTCTTGTCGAGCCGCCGGCTCGCCCTCGAACCGTCGCCGTCGAAGCGGCGCATCGCCATGCTCGGGCTCGCGTTACTCCACCTCGAGCTCGAGCAGTATCGCGCTGCGGAGTTCTACGCCGAACACGTCGCGGCGTTGAAGGATCACGAGACCGCGGGCGTCGCGCATCCATTACAGTCGCTCGTCGACCAACGGCGGGACGAGCGCAGTCGAGAGCGCGGTCGCCAGACGGACCCGCTCGGCCCCGCGGCGCGAAAGCGACTCGAAGCGCTCCACCTCAAACCCACCGCGAGCGCCATGGCCGTGACCCTGGCGCACGTCGTTCGGAGCGAAATCGCCGACTCGATCGGTGACAAGACGCAGGCGCGCGCCGAGCTCGAGGCGGCCAACGTCGACGCGGCAACGCCGCTTCCGATCGTCGAGGCGTACTACCGGCGCGCCGACGCGCTCTATCGCGCGCTCGACGATCGGGAGGCGCTCGTCGCGGTGGGGGCTCGCCTCTCCGAAACCCCTGGTTTTTCGCCGGACGAACGGCTCCGCTACGCGCTCGCCTCCGTGCGCGCGATGCTCCGCGGGCTCTCGTTCGACGACGCGGTGGCGCGACTCGATCGCGAAAGCGCCGGGACGACCAAGGACTCGGAGCTCGCGTTCGCGCTCGAGCTCGCGAAGGTCGTCCTTCCGATCCGCGACGCCAACGCGGCCCCCTCGGTGAGCGACGCGCTCATCGCGCTGTACCTTGCGCAACCGAGGCCCGATCGAAAGCACGCCGTCGTGACCGAGGCGGTTCGGCGAGCGGACCAAGTCGGGGCGGATCAGGTCGTCCTTGCGCTCGCCCAGAAGAACATCGAGGACGTCGCGCGCGGGTCCTCCGAACGCCGCGGCGCCGAGCGCCTCTATCGACGAGTTCTGACCAACCGCGCGTTTCATCGCGTGGCGCTGAAACAGTTCGCGGAAGCCCGCGACGACTTCGACGCCATCCTCGCGCAGACCAACTCGTACGAAGCCGTGGTCGGCTCGATCGACATGCGGCTCAAGCTCGGGGAGCCCGCGGCGGCGATCCGCGCGCGCTACGAGAATCGGGCGAAGCCTGCCCTCTCGCGCTTCGCCGCGGCATATCTGATCGCTCGCCAGCTTCCGAAGCTCGACGGAGCGATGCATCAGAAAGTCGCCGACGAAGCGATCGCCGATCTTCGGGCGTCGTGGCCGGAGCTGAAGGAGAAGCGCGTCGCGCAGGCGCTCTACGGCGCGCTCCTCCACGAGGAGTACCTTCGTACCGGCGATCTCGCGTCGGCGGAGAAGGCCAACACGCACTACCTCATCGGGCTTCAGCTGGTCGGGGCGAACCCACGTTTTCGCGCGATGATCCTGGGCGAGCTCGGCGTCTTGCACGTCGGCGTCGGGAACTTTCGCATCGCGCTCGGCTACCTCCTCGATCGCGACCAGTTGCCGTACGCCGACAACGCCGAAGGGCTCGCCGTTCATCTCGACAAAGCGCGCGCGTTGCTCCATGTCGGGCGCGACGACGAAGCGGCGGCGACGGCGGACCAAGCCGTCGCGATGGTCGAACGAACGCCTGGACTCGCGCGCTACCGCACCCTGGTGCTCGATCGTGCGGCCCTCGACAACCTCGCGGCGCACCGCTTCGCGCGGGCCCGCGCGCTCTACGACGCCGAAATGCCGACGCTCGACGCGGCTTCGGGCCCGGCCGCGGCGCGCAATCGATTCGTCGCGCGCGTGGCACGCGCGGCCGCGGAGGTCGGCGCGTCGGAACCCGCTCGCGCGCTCGACGACCTCCGTACCGTCGAAGAGCGGCTCGGCGATCTGAAATTCGCCACGGCTCTCCTCTGGCCGCACGCGTCGGTCGAGCATGTGGTGCGGTCGTACCGGCTGATGACCGCCGGACTCCGTGCGAACGCCGATCGACAGCTCGGTCGACTCGACGACGAAGCGCGCGCCATCTCCGAGCGTCGCTCCTTGCTGGAAGCGCGGTTCGTGCAAACGAAGCGTGCGGAATTCGAACGAGAGACGATGCTCGCCGAGGCGGAGCTCTCCTTGAACGCCGGCGATCGTCAGGACGCGGGCGCCGCGAGCTCGTGGCTCCGCCAAGCGCTCGCGCGTGCCGACGATCTGCGCGCGCGCGTCCACGGCGTGTACGACCAGGACCAGCTCGACGTGCTGTGGCTCGCCGCGCATCTCTCGATCTCGATGCACGCCGAGCTCGTGCCGGATCTTCCGAAGCGCCTCGCGGCGGCATCCGCCGAGCTCGACCGGCGCCACGAGCCCGCTCTCGGGTCGTATGCCCGGTGGTTCGAGGTTTACGAGCCGCTGCTCGGAGCCGACGTGGCTGCCCCGACACCCGCCGTCGCCGAAGGGGAGACCGCCGCCGCCGGAACGTCCGCCAAGTGACTCGAGCCCGGTCGGTAGCCAAGATGCGCGCCCAAAACGGCCGCATTTCGCGACCTCGGTGTTTCGGTGACCCACTTGAGCGACACTCGGCAACTAGGGATTAGTGTCGGGTTCGCCGGTAGTCCGAAAGCAGAGCCAGGTCTCGCGGTTCCCGCAGGAGCGGCTCGGCGACGCGGAGCTCGTCGAGGCAGTGACGCGCGGCGACTCCGGTGCCGCCGGTGTCGTCTGGGACCGATACTCCGCGCTCGTTCGCGGCGTCCTGCGTTCGAACCTCGGCCCCGACCCCGCGGTGGAGGACCTCCTCCAAGAGGTGTTCATCGTCTTCATTCGCGGCGCCGCGGAACTTCGCAAAGCGGGTGCGCTCCGTCCCTACCTCGTCTCCGTCGCGGTTCGCCTCGTGCTGGTCGAGCTGCGCCGCCGGAAGATCCGGCGTTGGGTGACCCTGTCACCCAGCGGTGAAGTGCCGCCGATTCCAGTGGCGCCTCGAGACATCTCCGGAACGATGGCGCTCGGTGCGCTCTATCGTCTCCTCGAGGGGCTCCCCGAGCGTCGTCGAGTGGCGTTCGTGCTCCGTCACGTGCAAGGTTTCGACGTGGCCGAAGTGGCGCTCGCTCTCGGCGTCTCCGAATCGACCGCGAAGCGCGAAGCCGCGCGCGCGCGCGGATCGATCGTTCGCCGTGCCGAACGTCGCGAGCCCGCGCTGTGGGAATACATTCGCGCGCTGGAACGGGCTCAAGATGAGTGACGCGCGCCCGGACCCGGACCCGCTCGATCGGGTGACGTCGCTCGCGAGAGAGGCGGCGAATGCTCCTGTTCTTCCCGACGTCCACGCGGAAGGCCGGAATCGTTTTCTCGCCGCTGCCGCGCGGGAGCCGTTCGCGACGCGTGCGGCGGGGAACGAAACCTCGTTCTCGGTGTGGGGCGTGCGTCGCGGCGCACTTCGGCTCGCCGCAGCGGCGTGCGTCGCGCTCGCGCTTGCCGGAACCTACGTCCTTTCTTCACGCGGCTTCTTCGCAACGAGTCGTCCGCTCGAGTTCGAAGTGACGGGCAACGCGGCGTCGGCGTCGAGCTACGTGGTCGCGTCGCGCGATTCCGCGGCGACCGTGCGCTTTTCGGACGGCTCCGACGTCGTCGCCGTCCCGGGTTCGCAGCTTCGCGTCGAGGAGACGTGGAACGACGGCGCGCGCCTCCTCGTCGAGCGCGGCACGGCGACGGCCCACGTGCAGCACCGGGCGCGGTCGAGCTGGCTCTTCGTCGCCGGTCCGTTCGAGGTGCACGTCACCGGCACGAAGTTCGGCATGGCATGGGACCCGGTGAAGGAAGAAATCGAAGTCACCATGTACGAAGGCTCCGTCGAGATCGACAGCCCGATCGGGCCGAGTCGATATTCGCTCCGTGCCGGACACCGCTTCCACGCCTCGGTTCTCGAGGGGACCGTGAAGATGGACGGCGCGCGTTCGCCGGCGACGGAGAACGCGAGCCCTGCCGTCCCCGTGCCCGTCCCGTCCGGCGTGGGGTCGGGCGTCGAGACGAGCCCACAGCCCGAGGGTGCGGAGTCGACGACCATCCCCACCGCGCCGGCGATCGCCGGGCAAAGACCAGAAGCCTGGCCGGATCTGGTCCGTCGCGGCGAATTCGATCGCGTCGTCTCGGCCGCCAAAGATCGCGGCGTCGCCGGCTGCTTGGCGTCGTGCTCGGCGTCGGATCTCCGCGCTCTCGGCGATTCGGCGCGCTACGTCGGCGACGTGGACACCGCGACGCGAAGCTTGCTCGCGCTCCGGTCGCGGTTCTCCGGCACCAGAAACGCGAGCGCCGCGGCGTTCTTGCTCGGTCGCACGAGCGAGTCGAAGGGGGACGTTCCGGGCGCCGACCGCTGGTATCGGACCTACCTCGACGAGGCGTCCCACGGCGAATTCGCGGCGGACGCACTGGCCGCCCGCATGCGGACGAGCGTCGCCCTGGGCGGCCCCTCGGCGGGAGCCGCGGTTGCGCGCGAGTATTTGGTCCGCTATCCGAACGGAGTGCACGCGGCAACGGCGCGGAAGCTATCGGGGTCCGAATAGAGGATGCGCGCGCGCGCCTCCGTGACCGCGGCGCTGTTCGGTTTCGCTCTGGCCGCGGGCGCTCGCGCGAGCTCGGAGCGCGTCGTGCTCGTCCGACCCGAGGCGCGAGATCCGGTGCTGCTCGACGCCTGGAACCGGCTCGCCGCGGAGCTCCGCATCGATCGGTTCTCGGTGCAGATCGTGGAAGACGGCGAGGTCGACACGTCGCCGGCGTCGCTGTCCGCCGTGGCGCGTAAGTTCGAAGCCCTTGCGGCCATCGAGCTGGTCGAAGAGACCGGGCAGACCGCCGTCGACGTGTGGCTCGTCGATCGTGTGAGCGGCAAGACGACGATGCGCACCGTGGCGGTCCAGAAGGGCGTCGACGCGTCGAGCGTGCTCGCGATCCGCGCCGTCGATCTCTTGCGCGCGAGCTTGCGCGAGTTCGAGAACGAGGAGCGACCGCCCCCCGACGTGGTCGGGGTCGAGCGCGGTCCCGTTCCGCAGGCGGTGATTCGACTCGCGTCGCGCCCCGAACCGAAATGGCGGCTCCGCGCCGAGGCGTTGCTCGTCGAGGAAGGGACGCGTTTCGGCGTCGCGCTCGGTCCGGCGCTCGCGGTTTCTTATCGCGTCGCCGAACGACTCGAGCTCGGCGTCCTCGCGAGCGGTCCGCTCCTCGGAGCCCAGCTCGATACTCGTCTGGGCTCGGCCACGGCGCATCAGGAGCTCGGCCTCGTCGAAGCGCGATTTTCTCTGGTCCGTTCCACGCGATTCGACGTCGCGTTGAACGCCGCGGCTGGCGTGCATCTCTTGTCGGCCGAGGGACAGCCGTCTCCGCCGCTCGCGTCGCGGAGCGCGCACGTGACGAGCTTCGCCGGTTCCGCGGGACTCGGAGCCGACTTTGCCTTGTCCCCGCGCATCGCGATCGGCGCCACGCTCCGCGCGATGGTCACGCTGCCCGGTGTCGGCGTTGCGGTCGCGACCGAGTCGGCGACGCTTCCGCGGCCGTTCGTCGTCGGCACGATGGGGATCGCGGTCGGGCTATGAAACGGCGCAGCGTCCGTTCGTGGCGGTGTTCGGGCCGGGTCGCGAGGTGCGTTCGATCCGCGCCGCTCGTCGCGACGCTTGGGGCTGCGTCGGCGTGCAGCACGCACTACGCCCAGACCGCCGCGGAGCCGCTCGGCGCGACGAGTCACCGCGACGGCGGAGCCATCTGCGGCGCGTCGCTCGCGTCGCGGCTCACCGTGACGCAAATTTCGGTCGACGCGGACATCCGCTACCAGCGTCCAGGTTACAATTTCATCCCGGAAGACGAGCCGATCGCTTTCAGCGTCGCGCCCGACGGCAGTGCCCAAGTCGCGTGGCTCGACGACGCGGGAGCCCACGTGCACGTGACGCCTCTCGACGCGTCGCTCACGCGCAGCGCGTCCGACGTGGTCGTCGACGGCCTCGAGGTCGGCGGATTCGTCGCGCAACGGGATGGCTTCGCGCTGCTCACGCGAAGAACCGACCCCGGGACGCCGCTTCCCGACCCACTCGAGCCGGGCACGGTCGGCAAGGCCGCGATCTTCGTGCGCGTGCGCGACGGCGTCGAAGAGACGACTGCGCCGCTCACCGGCACCGCCAGCGTCACCACGCAGTCGATCGGCCCGGCGCGCGATTGCACCGCGTCGCCGCTGCACGGCCGGCTCGAATGGAACGGCGCCAAGTACGGCGCCTATTTTGCGATGCTCGGCTGCGAAGGCGACGTTCATGCGTCGTATTACGGCGACAAGCTCGCGTACCTCGACGACGGAGGCCGCGCGATATCCGGAGGGTGGGGATTCAACTGCAGCATCGACGAGGGACTTCGGCTCGTCCCGGAAGCCGACGTGTTCACGTCGCTGTGCCTCGCCGATCGGGTGCCGTTCCCAGGTTTGGATCTGGTGATCGCCGGGCGGCCACCCGTGGAGCTCGCGCCGGAGTTGTCCGCGGATGGCTACAGCGCCGGACAGTTCGGGTCGGTCGTGAAAATGAACGACGGCACGTACGTCGTCGCGTGGCTCTCTCGCGGCTTCGTCGAGCCGGACGGCGCGCCCGGTCGCGCCGCGAAGCGCGCGCCGGACATCGCCTTCTTGCGTCTCGATGCGAGCTACGCGGCGCTCGGACCCGTCACCTGGTTGAGCGACACCGACGACATCGCCGAGGCGAATCTTCACGTCGCACCGTACGGCCCGGACCGACTCATCATGCTCTGGGACGCCGTCGACGAGGTCCGCTGCGGTCCTCAGACGTGTCTCGGTCACTACGCCGGCACGCACGCTCGGCTCATGGACGCGCGTGGCAATTTCGTCTCCGACGACGCCCTCATCTCGGCGGTGCCCAACACGGACCAGGATCTACGAGTTTTCGCGAACGGGGACGTCGGGTGGGCCTTCGTGTCGGAAATGCCGCGCAGTTACGCCGAACCGCTCTTCGCCCGAGACGGCGGCGCCATCGACGGCGCGCCGTCGATCCGAACCTTGAGCGTCGCTCGTCTCGCGTATTGCCCCTGACCGATTGTTGACCCGCGATCGGGCGGCATCGTCACTGTGCCCGCACGATGACTTCGAAGCGGCTCGTCGAGAGGACGTTGATCCCATTTGCGCTGATTTTTTCCAGCGCGTGCTCCGGCGGCGGCAGTGGCAGCGCGAACGGCTCCGCGTCCGGTGGAATGTTCGGAACGCCGTCGGGGGGTGCTTCGACCGGCGGCGCTTGCGTCGCGAATTGCTCCGGCGGCGCGGTGGCGGCGGGTTCGGGCGGCATTGCGGGATCCGGCGGCGCGCTCGCGACGGGGGGAACGGCGAGCACGACGGGCGGCGCGCCCGGCAATGGCACCGGCGGAAGTGCAGCCAACGACACCGGCGGCGCCACATCGGCAGCGGGTGGCGCGAGCAACGAAGGCGGCGTCTGTGATCCGGGAACGACGACCACGACGTGGGCGTCCGGGTGCGCGACCTCGGCGCCGCCCGCCGCACAATGCGTCGCCGGCACCTGGACGGATCCGGGCTCCACGACGGGTGACCCGCTCGTATGCCAGAGCGCGCACTTTGCGGTGCACGCGCCGAGCGGCACGATCACCGCGCAGCAATGCAGCGCAGCGACCGACGAGCTCGAGAACGAGATTTGGCCCATGCGGTTCGGCTCCCCGATGTTCGAGCCCGAGCCGTTCTGCAAGTCGGCGAACAAGTCCAAGGTCAGCATCGTCATTCACAGTGACTACGGGCTCACGGGTGGATGCTGGGGAAACGGTCTGCCCGGCATGTGGATCGGCCCTGGCGCGACCGCCGATCATTGGGGGCTCGCCCACGAGTTCACGCATTCGTGGCAATGCAGCGTCGGCACGGGGCTTCAATGCCCGAACTCCAACACGTGCGGCTGGATTTTCGAGAGCCACGCGAACTGGTCGGCGCAGCAGCTCCCCGAGTATCACGCCTCGAACGTCCATTGTTCGGAGCTGCTCGTGAACGCGCCGCACCTCTATCTCGGTTCGACCCGCGACCGGTACTGCAACTGGCAGTTCATGGAGTACCTGAAGGACAAATATTGTTACCAGGCCGTCAACGACATCTGGCTCGCGAGCCCGACCGGTAGCGATCCCTTCGCGAACATCATGACGACGCGAGGATGGAGCGTCGCCCAGTTCAACGACTTCTTCGGTGAATGGGCAATGCACGACGTGACCTGGGACTATCGCGATCCGGCCCCCGAGAGCACCGCAGGTGACAACCAGGGTGGTCTCTATCGACAGAACTACGGCACCATGACCGACACGTCGAAAGCCGAGCGCCGTCTCCGGCTCGTGCAGCTCGAACCGCTCGACGACCAATTCGCCGACAATCGACGATTCATGTCGCCGTTCTATTGGGCGCCGCAACGACTCGGCTACGACGTCGTGCGCCTTTACCCCGACGCGAACGCCAACACCGTCACCGTCACGTTCCGAGGCGTCGTGCAGAGCGGCGCGAACGCCGATTTTCGGTGGGGCCTCGTCGCGACCGACGCCGCGATTGCCACGCCGCGTAACAGCGCCATCCAGAAGGGCACCGACGGCGAGCTGACCTTCTGCGTGAACCCGGGCGAGTCGTTGTTTCTCGTGGTCGTCGCGACGCCGAGCGTGATGCAGACCATCGTCTGGGATCAGGCGTATCCCACGATCTATCGCTACCCGTTCATGGTCCAGCTCGGGAACGCCTGGCCTGGGGGGTACCAAGGCGGCGCGCGCGACGCGTGTCCGTCGGGGCTCAGTCGAGTGACGAACGGCGGAGGATGCGCGCCGTCGAATCTGCCGTCGTCGGTGTACGTCGGTCCATTTGCGACCGTGCTCCCGCGAGCGAACGTGACGGGAAATGCGCGCGTCGAAGATCACGCGACGGTCGTGAACGGTACTGTGTCGGGGGGCACGGTTGGCGCGCTCTCGCTCATCGGCAGCGATGCGAACCCGTTCAATCTTTCGGGAACCGCGACGGCTCAGACGACGTTCTACCCGCTCGGGTTCTTCGAATCGGGCCAGTCGATCTCGGGGAGCGCGCGTCTCTTCGGCGACGTCGAGTTCCGCGGCCAAGGCTTCACGGAAACGACCGGCTCCTTCTACGGCTACGTCGACAACACGATCGCGGCAGAGTCGATCGACGACGTCACTACCGCTCCCCCTTACACATGGCGGCAGTGACGGAGACCTGGTCGCGTCGCTAACCGTCGCGACCCAATCGATCTGACCGCGACGTTTACACGGTCCCGAGCGAAGCGAGAAGCGGAGCCGGAGGGACTGAGGCTCCGCGCGCGAGGCCGTTGCGGCCGAGACGCAAGCGCAAGATCAAGACTTTGAATTCGTCTTCGCCGAGGGCATGGATCAAGGGTGGAGTACTTTTCTCGATACCGAAGTGCGATCAGTTTGATCGCAGTCGTCACCAGCGTCGCGTGCTCGAGTAAGAGCGACGCCAGCGCGGGTAGCGCGAACTTCGACGGCGGCAGCGGCGGATCGCCGTCGTCAGGCGGCGCGAGCACCGGCGGAGGCGACACGGGTGCGACCGGGGGCACGAACACCGGCGGCATCAGCGGCGCGTCCGGCAGCACGAGTGGCGGGAGCGCGAACGGTGGATCCGGCGGCGTGGCTAGCGGGGGAAGCGGCGGGCTCGCGAGCGGCGGCACGGGTGCAAGCAACGGCGCGGGCGGCGTGACGTCGCCGTCCGACGGCGGCGTGCCCGCCGGGTTCTGGGACTCGAGCAACATCCCTGCCGCAAAGAACGTCATGATGTTCAAGTTCCTGAACCGCACGAACGGCCAGTACACCGACGGCGAGGTCTACTGGAGCTTCAAGAACAACGGCATCAACGAGACGCACTCGATCGCCGATCAGCCCTTGTATGACATGCCCGCCAACAACTCCGGGCGAATGTATTTCTACCTGTGCAAGACCGGCGACGCGACGTGCGCGAGCGATCCGACGAAGAGCAAATACTACGACTTCATCGAGCACACGATCGGCGCGACGCAATACAACGGCAACACGACGCGCGTCGACGCCTTCGGTATCAAGATCGCGATGCGCCTCCACTGTGCGGACGGCTTCGACGTCGCGGTCGGCGAAAACTACGACACGTTCGCCGAAGACCGCGCCGTCACGTTCCAGAAATTCCTCGACGAAGTTCCCGACGAATTCAAGCCGCTCGCCCAGCCGCCGAACGCGCCATATCGCATCGTTCAGCCGGGCGCGGCCGGCTTCGATCAGGGCGGTGCGAACGCGAACTACTACGACTCGTTCGTCGACCAGCTCTGGTCGGCCAATGGTCTCACCATCGCGAAGCCCGGCCCGAACGGAAGCGGACTCGGGAGCTATCCGAGCGTCTCGGCCGCGATCTACCGTCACGTCGGCGCCGTCGCCGGAACCTTCGACGCAACCGGCAAGCTCCTCGACAACTCACTCTGGTCGAACAGCTCGACGTTCTACCAATCTGCGCCCGCGGATTACTACGCGCGGTTCTGGCACGAGCGCGCCTTGAACGGCAAAGCGTACGGCTTTCCGTACGACGACGTCGGCGGCTACTCGAGCTACATCTCGCACAAGAACCCCCAATACATGCTGGTCGCGATCGGCTGGTGAGCGTCTAAGCGAGCTGGTGACGCAGTCGCGGGACGGCGAGGTCGACGAACGCGCGCACCTTCGCGACCGTCGCGCCCCCCGCGGGCGTCACCAGGTGAACGGGCAACGGCGTGCTTTCGTACGATTCGAGGAGCCGTACGAGCGAGCCGTCGCGGAGTTCGTTCTTCACCTGATACGAGAGCACACACGTGACGCCGTGCCCGTCGAGGGCCGAGCCGATCGCTGCTTCGGCCGTGTTGACGCTGAGCGCCGGACGAACCTTCACGTGCGTGGCGCGCTTGCCGCGCCCTGCACCGAACGTCCAGGTGTCGGTCGGAGCCGCGGGCGAGAAACCGATGCAGCGGTGCTCCGCGAGATCGCGCGGGACCCGCGGACGACCGTGCCGCGCGACGTACTTCGGGCTGGCGCAGACGACGCGACCGACCTCGCCGACCTTGGTGGCGACGAGCGCCGAGTCGGGGAGATGCGCAATACGAACCGCGGCATCGACGCCTTCGTCGACGAGGTTCACCACGCGATCGAGCAGCAGGAGCCGAGCCCGCACGTCGGCGTGCTTCTCGAGAAAGGCGTCGACCAGAGGACGCACGTAGAGCCGGCCGAACGTCGCGGGCGCGGTCACCGTGAGCGTGCCGCGCGGAACGTCGAGGGTGCCCCGCGCCGCGCGCTCGGCATCGGCGAGCTCCGAGAGGACGCGCCGGCAGATCGCGAGATAGCGCTCGCCCGCTTCGGTGAGCTTCACGCTCCGCGTCGTGCGGCGAAGGAGCGTCACTCCGAGCCGCTGTTCGAGGGACGCGACGGCGCGGGTGACCGTCGCGGGCGACCAACCGAGCTGGCGTGCCGCTCGGGACAAGCCGCCCGCGTCCACCGTGACGGCGAACGCCGTCATCGCGTCGAGACGGTCCACCTGGAGGCCTTTCCCCTGATCTCGAGCGCGACGCAGGCACCTCGTAACGCGCAGCTCATTATTTCAATTCTTGCACAAATGACTTTCTGTCGCCGCGTATTCCGATCATTGCGCGGTCGCCCCAAATTCATGACGTCGGCGGGCGGCGGCGCGCGTGTCGCGCCCGAGCCGGCAGGCGCCGTCAGCGCCATTCGGCGCTCGTGGAGGCAATCATGGACCATCCCATCACCGAACACTTTCCGAGTGACGTCGCGTTCACCCCGACGGTGAAGGCGGAGCAAGCGCGGCGCGGTTCACGCGCGGCGTACGCCCGCATGGAGCGCGGATCCGGCTGGGAGACGACGGTCACGCCGGAGCTCGCCGAGTTTCTCGCCGAGCGCGACAGCTTCTACCTCGGCACCGCAAACGGCGAAGGACAGCCGTATATCCAGCATCGCGGCGGCCCGCGCGGCTTCGTGCGCGTCCTCGACGAACACACGCTCGGCATCGCGGACTACGCCGGCAATCGCCAATTCATTTCGCTCGGCAACCTCGCCGACAACGATCGCGCCTTCTTGTTTTTCATGGACTACGCCGAGCAGCGACGCATCAAAGTCTGGGCTCGTGCGCGCGTCGTCGAGGACGACCCCGAGCTCCTTCAGCGATTGATGCCGGAAGGCTACAAGGCCCGACCCGAACGCGCTCTCTTGTTTCACATCGAAGCCTGGGACGTGAATTGTCAGAAGCACATTCCGCAAAAGCTCGACGCCCGCGACGTGGAAGTCGCGCTCGACGCCCTCCAAACGAAAATTCGCGAGCTCGAGGTCGAGAACGCCGCGCTAAAATCGAAGCTCCGGAGCGCGAAACAGGAGCACCCATGACGACCCGCACGAGTCGGCCGCCGTCGTGGCACGAGCTCGCGTCGACATTTCGGCAAATGGTGTTGTCGGAGCCTTGGAAGAAAATGCTGCCCACCCCGCGAACGTGCTCGGCGGCAGCCGCCTGCGCGCGTCGCCGCCCCTCCCTGATGTCGTGCTCGGCGAAGCGCCTGCGCGCGCCATGGGAGGGGCCCGCCGGAAGTCGCACCGCTCGCTGAACGACGACCCGCCGACGCGTGCGACGCAACGGGAGCCCCCCAAAAAACCAAGGCCAACGGAGTGACGTCGGTACTTCGTGCGAGTCGGCCGGTTACACCGCGTTCGCGCCGACGATGCGGCGTGACGTGTTCCCTTGCACGAACACGACGCGCTTCACGTTGGGGCGCTTCCATCCGGGGTCGAGGGTGGCGGTGACCTTTCCGGTGAAGGTGCCGTTCGACACGCGTCCCACGTGCACGAGATTTCGCACGATGGGGCCGTGGGCGAGGCGACGGCCGCGGTTTTCGCCATCGGCGACGTTGGTGCTCAGGCCGCTTTCGGTGACGGCCATCCAGACGTCGTAGACGTCGTCGGCGCTGTCGGCGGGAGCGCCGGTGACTTTCACGTTCACCGTGTCGCCGTCGAGGGCGAGCTCCACGCGGGCGAGCGGTTTTTGCGCGGCGGCTCGGATGGTCGACGTCGCGCCGTCTTCATCGGCGCCTTCGAGCACGTCGGTTCCTTGAACGATGAGCTCCGGCGTGAAGACCTGGTGATTGCGAAGCGACTCGGCGTAGCGTTGCTGGCGCTCGCTGTACTCGCCCTTGGAAAACGGATCCTTCCACCCGAGGTAGTTCCAGTAGTCGACGTGGAACTCGAGCGGGAGAACCGAGACGCCGGAGACCGGCTGGCTCCGTTCCAACGTTCGCAAGAAGGCGTCGGCGGGTGGGCAACTCGAGCACCCCTCCGACGAGAAGAGCTCGACGACGATCGGCGTCGCGGCGGGCGCCGCGCGGACGGTCCGATGGTCGAGCGAAAACCCGACGGATATCGCGATGAACGCCGCGGCAACGGCGGCAACTGTGGACGAGGTGCGCATGGCTATCTCAAGTACGCCGCGACTCGACGAGAAGTAACGGCGAGCCGGCGAGCGCTTGACGGAACACATTACGGGCATCATGTCAGCGTCGCCGGGATCCGGGATGCCGGGTCACCGCCATGAAAGGGCCGGTTTTCGGCCGCTCAACCGTCACGGAAGGACGACTTCGATGGAACTCTCAGGGAAGGTGGCCTTCGTCACTGGGGCAAACCGTGGAATCGGAAAGGTCGTGGTCGACGCGCTTTTGTCGGCAGGCGTCGGCCGGGTGTACGCAGGCGCGCGGTCGCCGGGCGACGTGGACCGCGGAAACCCCAAGGTCGTTCCGGTCGCGCTCGACATCACCCATCCGGCAGAGGTCGCCTCGGCCGCGAAGCAATGCGGTGACGTGTCGATCCTCGTGAACAACGCCGGCATCGCGATCTTCGAGCCGCTCCTCGGCACGTCGAACCTCGGCGCTGCACGGCAAGAAATGGACGTGAACTACTTCGGCACGCTCGAGATGTGCCGCGCGTTCGTGCCGGTGCTCGAAAAGAACGGCGGGGGCGCGATCGTGAACGTGCTGTCGATTCTGAGCCTCGTCGCGGCTCCGGGCTCGGGTTCGTACTGCGCGTCGAAAGCGGCGGAGTATTCGCTCACGCAGGCCATTCGCGGCGAGCTTCAGAAGAGAAATATCCTCGTCGTGGGCGTGATGCCCGGGTTCGTCGACACCGATATGATCAAGAACGTCGCGGCGCCGAAGCTCGCGCCGACCGACGTAGCCGCGGCCATCGTCGACGCGATCCAGAACGGCACCGAGGACGTGTTCCCCGGCGTGGCCGCGCAAATCGCCGCCGGCCTACGGCAGGATCCGAAGGCCGTCGAGCGCGAGTTCGCGAGTCGCGTGGTTTCCGCGAACCGCGAACTGAGCGCGCCCGCGCTTCACGAACCGAGCGCCGGTTCGCGCCGAGCTTTCGACTCGAAGCGCGAACCGGAAAGCGGGCGCTAGCGAAGGATGCTTAGTTGAACGCCGACGCGGGGAAATCGAACGCTTGGGGCGTCGACGTGTCGGCGGTGATGGTGATGGGTTGCGGCGGGATCGCCGTGCTCACCGGTGTGCCGCTCGAGTCGACCATCTGCGCGCTCACGTTGTACGTGCCCGCCGGGAGCGACACGGTCGTCGAGAACTGCGAGCACGGGGCCGTGTACGCGGTGCCGTAAGCGGCGCCCGTCGAATCGGTGAACGTGATCGAAATGGTCGCGGCGTTGTAGGTCGTGCACTCGCCGGGCGTGGTCGTCGATGCCACCGTCCAGGTCACCGCGAGCGTGCCGTCGCTCGCCGCCGGGGCGGTGAAGGCGTTGGCCGGGAACGCGAACGCTTGCGTGATGGTGGCGCCGGCGGTGACGATCACGCTGATCGGACCGACCGTCGTGCTCACGGAGTTACCCGACGCATCGACGAAGCTCGCGCTCACCATGTACGTGCCCGCCGGGAGGTCCTGCACGGTCGTCGCGAAGTCGCTGCATGGCGCCGTGTATCCGTTCCCGACCGGAGTTCCCGCGGAATCGGTGACCGTGATCGTCAGTGTTGCCGCCGAGTACGTCGTGCATGCGCCGGCGTCGGTGCCGCCGGCGATCGTCCAATCCACCTCGATCGAGCCCGAGGTGCCGCCGGTAGCACCCATGAACGAATTGGCCGGAAAATCGACGGTCGTCATCGTCGTGGCCCCCGCGGTGACCGTCACCGGCGGAGCCGTGACGGTGGTGCTCACGGAATTGCCGCTCGCGTCGATGAAACTGGCGGTCACGCTGTAGGTGCCGGGCGCAAGATCCGTCACGGTCGCCATGAAGGCCGTGCAGTCGGCCATGGTGCTGGTGCCGACCGTCGCGCCCGTCGAGTCTTCGACGTTCACGACGAGCGTCGTGGCGCCGTACGTCATGCACGCAGTCGGATCCGTTCCCGATGCGATCGTGAAATCCACTTCGATGTTCCCGGTGCTGCCGCCGCCGGGCGTCGACGTGAACGAAACGTCGGGGAAGTCGACGGCTTCGGGGGTCGTTGCGCCAGCGGTCACTGTGAGCGCGATCGGTCCGACCTCCGTCGTGAGGTCCGCGCCGGTTCCGTCCACCAGGGTTGCCGCAAGGGTGTAGCTGCCGGCCGCCACGTCGGTGATCGTCGTGGTGAACGCGTCGCAAGCCACCGTGGCCGTTTGGCTGACCGCCGTGCTCGACGTCGCCGTCAGGGTGATCGAGATGTTCTGGGCGTTGTGCGACGTGCACTCATCGGCGGTCGCGCTCGAGAGCACCGTCCACGTCAGGCTGACCGACCCGGTCCCCGTCGTGACGACGCCGCCGTCGGTGCCGTTGGTGGAGTTCACCGTGCACGCGGAGAGTAGGAACGCGGCCGCCGCCAGCAACGAGGCGCGCCTCAGCCAAACCATGAAAGCAACCCAAGTCGATGAATTCGAAAGCATCCTTCGTTACCTCTTCGTAGTGAAGCGACCGCTCAAGCCCAGTAACCGGGGACCCAACGCGAGGTCGCGCCTTCGCGAACCCAGTGTCCGGGTACCCACGAATGACGTCCCGCGGGCGGCATGCGCCACGCACCGGGGATCCACACCCAGCCCGTCGTGTAGGTCCAGTGTCCCGGCGTCCAGACTGTGTTCCCGGAGGGGCGCACCGCCGGAGCTTCCGCACGGGGCGGCGGGGGATCGCCGTTCACGATAACCGCCCGTTCGTCGTCCGCGGGGGGCGCGACGGCGGGACCGTACGCGGGCGGTGCAACGGCAGGACCGTACGCAGGCGGCGCGACCGCAGCACCGGACGCCGGGGGCGCGACGCCAGGTCGGTACGCCGGGGGTGCCACGGCCGCCGGTGCGACCGCCGGTCCATACGCGGGCGGCGCGACGGCAGGCGCGTAGGACGGAGGGGCCGCAGCGACTGGGGTTGCCGGCGGAGCTTCCACGACCGCCACCGGCTGGGTTGCTGGCGCGGGCGCGTACACGGGCTGCGGGGCCGCGGCGGGTTCGCTGTATTCGTGAACCGTGCATCCCGCCGAAACGGCGAGGATCACCGTCGCCGCTCCCCATTTCATCCCCACCCGTCGCCTGCCCGAACTTCGAGACGGGTTCGCCACGGTCGACATCGACGAGCCCCGTCCCTTCGTCCCTACGGAGATTTTTTGCCGCGGAGGCGTGACAAAACGCAACGGTGCCGGCTCCGAGAACGCTGATTTGCCGAATTGCATCGCGGCCCGAGAACCCCGTGCAAGAAGAAAGCCCCATGCATCAGGTCCCCGCCCGCGCCGCGATGTTCGCTATCGCTTCGTGATCGACATGGCCTCGCTGAAGTACGCCTGAGCGGGGGTCGGGCGCTCCGACGGAGCGGGAGCGGGCGCGAAAAGCGGGGAAAGTTCCCTGTGAATCGGACCTTCGGCGGCCAAATTCGTTCGTTCGCTGAACGGACGGCGCGGCCGTTGTAAAAGAACGATCCCCCGACGCCCTCCGGCGGCGTCCGGACCCACCTTCCTTCCATGCAAGAACTTCTCGAAGCGGTACGGAACGCGAGCCTGCCCGCGCTCTGGTCCCAGGGCGTGAAGCTCGTTCGAGAAGACCGCGTGTCGAGCGTCGCTCAGTCGTCGTCGGAGATGACGCTCCGCGTGCGGGCGCCCGGCATGATGATCGCGCCCACCGTCACGCTTTACTCGACGGAAAAAGAATGGTCCTGCGATTGCGATAGTCGGGCCGACCCCTGCGCGCACGTCGCGGCCGCGGTCATCTTCGCGACGCGAGGCGACGCGCCCGCCGAACCGCCGAAAGCGTCGCCGGTCGGCGCCACGCCGATGGCCGCGCCGAACGGTTCGTCGGGGGGAGCCGCGGTCGGCGTCTCGCCGGGCGTCGTCGCGCGGAACGCCGTGAAGGCCGCTCCGTCCGCGGGCGGCGCGATCCGCGAGGCGAGCGTCCGGGCGCCGTCCGTGCCCCCGCTCCGAAAGCCCGCGGCTCGCCTTCGCTATCTCCTGTCGCGGAGAGCGCGCGTGCTCGCGCTCCGGCGCGTGCTCGCGTTCGGCGACGGGCGCGAGACGAACGTCACGACGAGCATCACGAGCGACATCGCGCTCCGCAAGCTGCCGGCTGCCTTTGCGCCGACCCGCGACGATCTCCGCGTCGATCGGTTGCTCGGCAGCCCTCCGCGAGACGTGATTCCGATCGCGTCGATCCGCGACCTGTTCGAGGCGCTGTCGAGCAACACCGACGTCGAGTTCGAGGGCACGCCGGTGCGCGTCTCGGGCGATTTCGTGCGCCCGCGCGCCGTCGTGGAAGACGCGCCCGCGGGCGGCTTCGTGCTGCGGATGGAGCGCGACCCCGACGTGACCGACGTCGTCGCGATGGGCGTGGTGCGCTGCGGCGACACGCTACGCCCCATCGCCGAAGGCACGACTACCGGGCAGATGCTCGAGCGACTTCCGCTGTCCCGCGTGTTCGTCGGCCCCGACGAGGCGGAGCTCGTGACCCAGGTATTGCCGGAACTCGAGCGGCGTTTGCCGGTCCTGGTCGCCACGGCGCGATTGCCGCGTGTCTCGAAGGAAGCGCGGCCACGGATCGCGATGGACTACGCGCATCAGGGGCACACCTTGTCGGTGATGCCGCTCCTCGTGTACGGCGACCCGCCGATCGCCCGCGTGGACGGCGACGCCGTCGTGGCGTTCGGCAGCGAGATCCCCATTCGGCGGCCCGACGAAGAGCGCTCCGTACTCGGTCGTCTGCGCGACGAGTTGAATCTCGTCCCGGGGCGTCGCGTCGACCTCGACGGAAGCGACGCGGTCCGCTTCGCCGAGAAGCTCCGTCAATGGCAGCGAAAGAGCGGCGACCCCGCCGTCCGTGGCGGCATGCCGTTCGAGACGCGTCCCTTGGTCGCGCGCATCGAGCTCAGCGAAGGCCGTTTCGACGTCGTGTTCGAATCGGAGGTAGAGCCCGGCGATGCGCGACCGCCGCGCCGCGCGGACACCGCGACCGTGTTCCGCGCCTTCCGCGACGGGCTCGGGCTGGTTCCCATCGACGGCGGTGGCTGGGCCCCACTTCCGTCCACGTGGCTTGCCGAACACGGCCACCGCGTGATGGATCTGCTCTCCGCGCGCGGAGAGGACAAGAAGATCCCGCTCGCCGCGCTCCCGTCGCTCGGCGCGCTCTGCGAAGCGCTCGACGTCCCGAAGCCGCCCGAGCTGAAGCGGCTCTTGCCGCTGCTCGACGAATTCACGCACATTCCGAGATTCACGCTGCCGGTGGGTCTCAACGCGACCTTGCGCGGTTACCAGGAGGGCGGCGTCGATTGGCTCGCGTTCTTGAAGAGCGTCGGGCTCG
Source organism: uncultured Polyangiaceae bacterium (assembly GCA_964506835.1). Taxonomy (GTDB): domain Bacteria; phylum Myxococcota_A; class Polyangia; order Polyangiales; family Polyangiaceae; genus DASZVB01. The sequence continues at coordinate 83,957 of CAZDNG010000006.1, read as the reverse complement.
GCGCGGTGCTCGCCGACGACATGGGCCTCGGCAAGACGCTACAGACCATCTGCGTGCTCAAGGGGCGCACGCTCGTCGTGTGTCCGAAGAGCGTCGTTTACAACTGGGCCGACGAAATTGCGCGGTTCCGGCCGTCCCTCCGTACCGCGACGTATCACGGGCCGCGCCGCGAGCTCGACCCGAACGCCGACGTCACCCTCACGACGTACGCGGTGCTCCGGCTCGACGTCGACAAACTCGCCGCGGAACACTGGGACGCGATCGTCCTCGACGAAGCGCAGGCCATCAAGAACTCCACGAGCCAGACCGCGCGAGCGGCGTTCGCACTCAAGGGCGACTTCAGGGTCGCCCTGAGCGGCACGCCCGTCGAAAATCGACTCGAAGAGCTGTGGAGCGTCATGCATTTCGCGAACCCCGGCTTGCTCGGCGGGCGAAGCGATTTCCAGGAGCGTTACGCCGAGCCCATCGCCAACGGCAACGCCGAAGCGAGGGCCACCCTGCGCGCCAAGCTCCGTCCGTTCGTGCTCCGGCGCATGAAGCGCGAGGTCGTCCCCGAGCTCCCGCTCCGCTCCGACTCCGTCTTGCACGTCGAGCTCGACGAAATCGAGCGCGCCGTCTACGACGCCGTGCGCGCCGCGACGAAGAAAGAGGTCGCGGAAAAACTCGCGCGAGGCGGCGGCGTGCTCGTCGCGCTCGAGGCGCTTCTCCGGCTGCGACAGGCGGCGTGTCACTCCGAGCTCGTGCCCGGGCAGCACGCCGACACGTCGTCGAAAGTCGAACGGCTCGTGGAAGCGCTGGAAGAAGCCGCCGCGGACGGCCACAAAGCGCTCGTGTTCTCCCAGTGGACGCGCCTCCTCGACCTGATCGAGCCGCATCTCCACAACGCCGGCATCCGGTTCACGCGCCTCGACGGTTCGACGCGCGATCGGGCCGGCGTGGTCGCGACGTTCCAGGCCGACGCGGGACCGCCGGTCATGCTGGTCTCGCTCAAAGCGGGCGGCACCGGTTTGAACCTCACCGCCGCCGATCACGTCTTTCTGGTCGACCCGTGGTGGAACCCCGCCGTCGAAGACCAAGCCGCCGATCGCGCGCACCGCATCGGCCAAAATCGTCCAGTCATGGTCTACCGCATGGTCGCCAAAGACACCGTCGAGGAAAAAATCTTCGCCCTCCAGGGCCGGAAGCGAGCCCTCGCCGACGCCGCCCTCGGCGACACCGATCAGCGCGTCGCCATCACCCGCGAAGAGTTGCTCGCCCTCCTCGACTAGTCGCAAAACGACCACTCGAGTGGTCGCATTTGCGAACGAATCGCGCATGCCAAGCACGGGCGTCGTGAACGTGTACACGGCCGCGTGACCTCGGTTCACAGAGTCCTTTTGGGAATGGGGTGCCTCCCCTCGCGCGGCGTCGGCCGCAGCCGGCCTCCGGCGCGCGGTCCCCTCCCGACGCTCGCCTCAGAAGGCTTCGCGTGGAGGGGACTCAACCACGCAACGAGCGGGGGGCTGACGATTCGTAGGATACTTCGATGCATCGAAGCATCGCGGACAGGAGCCCGCGAGGGTAAGTCCGAACGCGAACGCGAACGCGCACGCGAGCGGGAAACGGGGAGGGGGAACGCGAACGCGAGGGGGAAACGGGGAAGGGGGGCGCGAACGCGAGGGGGAAACGGGGAAGGGGGGCGCGAACGCAAACGCATAGCGGGTGGAGGTGGCGGTTACCCGTTCGCGCTCGCGTTGCGCGTTGCGCGCTCGCGTTGCGCGTTGCGCGCTCGCGTTGCCCTTCGCGCTCGCGCTCGCGTTTCGCGCACTCTCGCTCGGCGACTTGGCCTTTGCCGCCCACGTCGCCTAGTTCGCCCCCCAAAAAATGAAATCTGCTTCAGATGGTTTGCCGGAGCGCGAGCTGGCGGAAGGTGCCTTCGACGCGCATGAGCTCGTTGAAGTTGCCCATCTGGACGACGCGCCCGCGCTCGAGGACGATGATCTTGTCGGCGTGTTCGATGGTGCTCAGACGGTGCGCGATGACGATGCGGGTGACGCGGAGCGCTTCGAGGCTTTTGCTGACCTGGAACTGAGTCATGTTGTCGAGCGCGCTGGTCGCTTCGTCGAAGAAGAGGATCTTCGGCTCGGACGCGAGCGCGCGGGCGATGAGCAGACGCTGGCGCTGGCCGCCGGACAAGGTTCCGCCGCCCTGCGCGATGACGGTGTGCATGCCCATCGGCATGGCTTCGATGTCTTTGTCGAACGCGGCGCCGCGGGCGGCGCGCCACGCTTCGTCGATGCCGAGACCGGTGTTGCCGACGATGTTCGTGAAGATGTCGCCGGCCATGACGCGGCTGTTCTGGAGCACGACGCCGGTTTGCTGGCGCACCGAGCGCACGTCGAGCTGCGACAGCGCCTGGCCGTCGTAGAAGACGCCGCCTTCGCTGCACTCTTCGAATCCGAGCAAGATGCGCAGCAGCGTCGATTTGCCCGAGCCCGACGGGCCGACGATGGCGACGAATTGGTTCGCCTCGATGCGGAAGCTCACGTCGTCCACGATGAGCGGACCCGCGGTTTCGTACCGAAACGAGACGTGGGTGAGCTCGAGGGCGCCGCGGATCGTGGTGCGAACGTCGCTTTTTCCCTGACTCTCGACGGGGTGCACGAGGATGGGTTTCGCGCGTTCGTACATCGGGACGACGCTGAGCGAGTGGAGCGCGGTCTCGATGACGTCGAGGATCGCGGCCAAGAAGACGCCGAACGCCGAGCTGAACGCGAGAAATTGGCCGGTGCTCAGCTTTTGACCGCCTTCGCCGGAGAGCATCCAGAAGAGCACCATGCTGCACGCGATGGGAAACGAGCCCTGGAAGACTGCGACGCGAAGGTTGACGCGCTCGGCGCCGAGATCGGCGTCGCGCCGCCGGGCGAACAGTTTCGCCCACACGCCGAACGCGCGGTTTTCGGAGCCGGTGACGCGCAGCTTGGCGATGCCGCCGAGGAGCTGCAGCAAGAGACCGCCGATCTTGCCGTCGAGCTCGGCGACGCGACGCTGTCGTTGCAAGCCGGCGTACGCGGCCATTCCTGCGACGGAGCCGGCGACCACGACGAGCAGGGTCGCGGCGAGAGCGAGCTTCGGGTCGATGATGAACAGGAGTCCGAAGTTCCAGATCGAAAAGAGGCCGCTCAAGAGCACCGAGAGCGTCGCTCCCGCGAGCACCTCGCGAATGTGTCCGATGCCGGCGGCGCGCGCCGCCAGATCTCCGGCCGAGTAGTTCCTGAAGAACGGAAGCGGCAGATTCAAGAGCCGATCCCACACCGCGGCTTCGAGCGTTGCGTCCATCCGCGTTTGCGCCCGGACGAGGCAGAACCCGCGCGCCAGATCGAACAGCAGGAGACCGCCGTACACGCCGACGAGCACCAAGGTGAGCTCGCGCAAGAGTCCACGCTCCGCGCCGGGGATGATGCGGTCGAAGACCTGCGACGTCAGAAGGGGGATCAGCGTTCCGACCGAGCCCGTCGCCATGCCGACCCCGAGCGCGAACACGACGTCTCGGCGCGCGCGCCGGCTCGAAAAGCGCAAGACTTCGAGCGGCCCGACCGGGCGATTCGGCATCGGCGCGTAAAATTGATACGCCTGAGGGTGGAGCGTATTGGCGAGCTCCGCGGTGAGTTTCTGCGCGTGCTGGCGGCGTGAGTCATGGACGAAGTAACCGCGCCCGGTCGGCAAGAGCGCGACGGGAAACAACGTGTCTTCGCCCTCGAGCAGAAAGCAGAGGAGCGGCCCGCTGTCGTTGTTGCTCCAGCCCTTTTCGAGGAGTACGCCGCGGGTTCGAACGCCGGTGAGCCGCGAGAGCGCCGCTTGCATTTGAGATAGCGTGGGGCCGAGCGGTTTGACGATCCGCGGCGCGTCGATCTCGAGAAAACTCGCGATGGTGCGGCACGCGCGCTCGAACGGTTCGGAGCCGGCGGCGGTCTCCTCTTCGATGCGCTCCCCGCGCCCGATGGCGGCGAGTAGGGCGAGCGACTCGCCGACGAACCGCTGTTCGGTATGCCGGCTCGCCCGGTCGCGCTTCAGCCGGGTCGCGGCGAGCGTCGCGCGCCGCCTGGCGACCACCGAAATGACGAACGCGTAGAAGCTGTCGGCAAAGCCCGCGCCGCCACTCGCGCGCAGGAGCTCGGTGGTTTTCCAGATTCGAAGATGGCCCGCTTCGGGGACGGCCCACGCTTGCTCGGTGAGTGGCCAACACTCGGCGAGGGTGCGGAACTTCTTCAGTTCCATGCCGTAATAGAGCCCGGGTGGCTTTGCCGGAGCGACCCAGGCCACGCCTTCCTTGGCGCGGATCGATTGCGTGCCGTCGACGTCGCATTCTTCGCCGGCGGACAGCGCGAGCCCACGCGTGGGCACCGGCGCAGCCGGCAACGTGCCGACGAGCAGCGAGAGCCACGAATCGAAGAGCAACCCGACGATGCGCTCGCCTTCGGGATCGCCGGCGAGGCGAAACAGGAGCGCGGTCGGGATGCGCCACACGATGCTGCCGCTGACTCCCGAGAGCACGAGTACCGTGGCGTCTTCGCGCGCGACCGGTTGGAGCCCGAAGAGCAACTGTCCAGGCTGGCAGACGGCGACGTGCTCGCGCCGACCCACCGGCGCGCCGCCGAGATAGCCGACGCAAAACAGCTGATGATGCTCCGACAACGTGACGTACGCGCACGACGGATCATCGAGCATCAGCGGGCGATCGCCCTGGACGGGCACTTCTTCGCAGCCCGCGCCGAGGCGCTGCTTGAGCCAGGCAATGCTTTCGAAAGACACGCTCATCGGGAGGTCAGCCTGCGGTGATGAGCTCGCGATACGTGCCTGCCAACCGGAGGAGCTCCTCGTGCGAACCTCGCTGAACGACCCGGCCGCGCTCGAGCACGATGATCTCGTCGGAGTCGCGGATGGTGCTCAGACGATGCGCGACGATGAGGCAGCTGCAACCCCGCCGGCGCAGGTTTTCGTCGACCATCCGTTCGGTCTCCGTGTCCAGCGCGCTGGTCGCTTCGTCGAGCACGATGAGCGCCGGCTGCCGCACGAGCGCGCGCGCGAGCTCGAGGCGCTGCCGTTGACCGCCGCTGAAGTTGAAGCCGCCCTCGGTCACGCGAGCGTCGTAGCCGCCCTGCAAGCGCGAGACGTCCTCGTGGATGCAGGCGTCCTTGGCGGCTTGTACGACGTCCGCTTCGGGGATCGTGTCGTCCCACATCGTCAGATTTTCGCGCACGGTACCCTCGAAGAGCGCGATGTCTTGGTCGACCATGGCGACCGACGACGTGAGCGCGGCGCGGGGTAGATCTTCGCGGAGCGCGTCGTCGAAGAGGATCCGCCCGGACCAGGGCTTGTAGAGACCGCAGACGAGCTTCGCGATCGTGGATTTGCCGCTGCCGGTGCCGCCGACGAGCGCGATTCGCTGTCCCGGGGCGATGTGCAGGCTCAGATCTTCGACGAGCGGCGGCGAGAACGGCAAATACCCGAAAGTGATTCCCGAAAGCTCGAGCTCGCCGGTCAAGCGCTGCGAGACGCCGGTCGCCGTGCGCCACGCCGCGGCGGGGAATCGAAACAAGTCGCTCGGCGGCATCCGTGATTCGGGCCCCTCGGTTCCCGCGTTCGGCGCTTCTTGAGTCGGCGCGGGCGGAGGTACGGGGTCGACGACCTCGCCGTCGCGTTCGTGGCCGAGCACGTCGTCGAGCCGTTCGACGTTGCCGCGGAGCTGTTGCAGCGCGGCCCCCGCTTGCGCGAGCCGCTCGACCGGCTGAACGAAGCTCGCCATCAAGCTCTGGAACGCCACCAGGGTCCCGATGCTCAGGTGGCCGTTCATGATCCGGAGCGCGCCGATTGAAAGGACGAGGAGCGAGTTCGTTCGCGAGAGCGCGGTCGTCGCGACGAGGATCACCTGTTCGCGGCGCGAGAGGGCTTGCTGCGCGCCGACGAGCTTCGCTTGATGGCCCGCCCATTGCCCGAAAAATTCGTTCTCCGAACCGGTCGCCTTGATCGTCTCGATCATCTGCAACCCGCCGGACGCCACGCCGACCAGCTTGCCGGCGTGCTGCCCGACGCTTCGACTCAGATCGGTTCGCGCGCGTGCCGCGGCTTGCAGGAGGATCAGATGGAGGGCGACGGTGCCGAAGCCGATCAACGTGAGGATCGGATCGAGGTACGCCATGAAGACGGCGTAGAAAACGACGAGCAGGAGATCGAGCAAGACCGCGGAGAGCCGTCCGGAGAGGAGACCCGCGACGTCGTCGTTCAGGTGCACCCTGCCGGCGAGATCGCCCGGTGAACGCGCGAAATAGAAGCCCACGGGAAGCCGGAGCGCGTGCCACATGAACGTGCTCGACATGCTCACGCCGAGCTTCATGAGCAGCTTCAGAAGATACGTACGCTGAAGTGCGGTGAGCGCCGCGCGAAGGATCCCGGCGAGCGCCATGCCGATGAGGAGCGACTTGAGCCAGTCGTGTTTGCCGCCGACGAGAATTTCGTCGACGAACACCATGCTGAACACGGGCACGACGAGGCCCGGCAGGACGAGCCCGAAGCCGGCGAGCGCGACGAATGCGAGCGCCCCGTGCGACCCTTTGAGGCGCTTCAAGAGCGACGGCAAGAGCCACGGCCGCCGCCCCTTCGGCTTGAACTCGGCCGTGGGCCTCAACGTGAGCACGACACCGGTAAACGAATGGTCGAATTCTTCGGCGGTGACCGTGCGCGGTCCGCTCGCCGGATCGTTCAAGAAGACCTTGTCTCCCTTGAAGCCCTCGACGACGAGGAAGTGATTGAAGTTCCAGTGCGCGATCACCGGCATTTCCATGCCGCGCACTTCGTCGGGCTCCTTGCGGAAACCGCGCGCCTCGAGGCCGTAGACGCGCGCCGCCTTCATGACGTTGCTCGCCTTGCTGCCGTCGCGCGAGACGCCGCACTCTTCGCGGAGGGTGGAGAGCGGCACGAACGTGCCGAAGTACTCGAGCACGATCCCGAGCGCCGTGGCGCCGCACTCGGTCGCCTCCATTTGGAGCCGAGTCGGCGTGCGCGCCCGGCGTTGCTTCACCGGAGTCGGAGCTTCGGGTTCCGCCACGATTCAGCCGCCGTAGTCCAGACTCGGGAACACGAGCGCGATGGGGCGCTGGGTGCGGGTCGTGACGTACGCCGCGCAGCGCGTGCCGCTCGTCAGGATGAGGTCGGGTCCCGCGCCGGACGACCACTTGTAGCCGCTCGGCGTATTCGGAGCCGGTTTCAGTTCGGCGCGCACGGCGATCGGCGTCCCCGCGGTGTCCGAGAGGAAGGCGTCGACGAGCTGGTCGTTGTGAAGCACGTGCATCATGCCCTGCCGCGTCGACGGAAAGCTCTCGACCGAGCGCACCTTGCCGAGCATCACGCCGTAGCGCTCTTTACGAACGATGCTCGGTGCGAGCTCCACTTCCATGCCGGGTCGCACCATTTTTCCCTCGCGCGAGTCCACGTAGAGGAGTGCCTCGAGCGAACCCTTTTCGCCGGCGCGTTCGATGCTGACGATCGGCAACCCCGGCGTGACGAGATCGCCGACCATGGCGCGCACCTCGACGACGCGTCCCTCGTGAGTCGTCATGATCTGACTGCTCTGCTCGAGCTTCTCTTTGAGCAGGCTGATTTGTCGCTCGGTTTCCTGGGTCTGCATGGTTTGACCCATGAGCATCGCTTCGTTCACGCGCTCCGCCGAGAAGCTGTCCACTTCGAGGCGTTGCTGATTGGCGCGCATGCCGTCGACGGCGACCTGCGTCGAGCGGAGCGCGTCGCGCGTCGCCTGGAGCGACTCGTTGGTCACCAGGCCCTTCGCGTACAACCCCGACTGCGTGACGAGCTTCTCCTCGAGCTCGTGCGACCGTTGCTCGTTCTGTAGAATCGACGCTTCGAGATTCTGGCGTTCCTTCGAGGCCTCGTTCGCGCGCAGGCTCTGATCGCGGTTACCGGCGGCCTTCGAGCTCTCGAAGTTGGCCTTCAGCTCGACGAGCTTCGACTGGAGGCCGTTCAATTGCTCGTTGAGCTCCGGTTGCGCGACCTTCGCGACGAGTTGCCCTTTGGTGACGTAATCGCCGACGTCCACGTCGACCGACACGATTTGTCCGGCGCCGATCGCGACGACATCTGCGAGGCCGCCCGCGTGCATCAAGATGCCGCTCGCCTCGATCTTGGTCGGCACGTGTCCGAACACGCCCCAGACGAGCGCGGTCACGATCAAGACGCCCGAGCCGACCAGGGCGAACCACCCTTTCGCGTCGGTCACCTGCATCAACGTGTGGAGTTGCTCCGGTGACGCGAGCCGGTCGAGCACCGCTTGCCGGAATACCTTGTTCGCTTCCATGCGCGCGCTCCTCGCCCTTCAGTTCAGGAGGCCCGCGACCGCGGGCGGCGCGGCGTCCGGTACGCTCGGGAGCGCGCCGGTCTCGAGCTTGAGCTTCGTCAGAGCCGTCGCGTAGCGGAGGTGATTCGCGGTCTCGGTCAGTTCGGCCTGGACCAAGAGCTCTTCGGTGATGAGCGTGTCGAGCACAGTGCCCACGCCGGCCTTCATCTTGTCGTGCTCGTCGGTGACGGCTTCCTGATACCGCTGGACGGCCTGCGACGACGCCTCGAGCGCCGCGGCGGACAACCGGAGATCATCGAGCGCGCCCTGAACGTCGGTCGGGACGCGCCGGTCGAGGTCCAGGTTGGCGATGCGCGCCTGATCGAGCTGCGCGCGTTGGAGATCGCGCGCCGCGCGCGCCGCCGTGTTGTTGAACGGAAGGTCGACGCTGAGCCCGACGCCCGCGTTCACGCCGGGCACGTTGTTCCCGAGCGAAGCGAAATAGTTGCCCACGCCGTCCTTCTCGAGGCCTCCCGTGTATCCGATCGATCCTTGCAGATCGAGCTCCGGCAGCGTGTTCCAGTCGGCGCCGCGAAGGAGTGCCGCCGCAGAAGCGACCTGCTCTCTGGCCGCTTTCAGGTCACTCCGGTTCTGCCGCGCCTGGCCGACCATCGACACGACGTCCGAAGGCGGAAGCCGCGGCACGGGGAGCGTATCGACCGGCTGCCAGTACGCGAGCCGTTCCGCGCCGAGCCCCATCGCGGTGCGAAGAGCGTACATCGCCTGGAGCTGGTCGTCTTGAGCGCCGACGAGGGCGTTCGTCCGCGTCGCGAGGTTGCCCTCCAATTGATGCAGATCCGCCCGCGGCCTCTGGTTCGATTCGACCAGGATGCGGGTCTCTTCGACCATTTGGTGCGAAGCGTCCTGTGCGGTGGTCAGGAGCGCGACGTTCTTCGTCGCGGCCACCCAGGCGAAGTACGCCGAGGCGGTGTCGAAGACGCGCTCTTGAGCGGTTTCGGCGACGGCGTGCACGGCGGCTCGCTCTGCACGCCTTGCACCTTCGACGGCGCTCGCTGCACCGACGGTGCCCGCGCCGCGAAGGAGCTTCTGGACGACGGTGAGTCCCACGTTTGCCATTTGCTGTGTCGCGTTCCCGGCGAGCCCCGGGACGACGACCGAATTCGCGGCGCGCTGGTACACACGCTGGATCCCCACCGTCGGCGACACGTTCATGCCCCACGGCGTCGCGGCGTTGGCGCCCACGTTGAGGCTCGTGGTGTCGGTGATCAGCGCCGTTTCGTTCGGCACGAGACGCTGCCCAGGTAACACCGGCGACGCTTCGCGGTTCTGATTGAAGCTCGCGTTGAATACGGGATCGAACGGTGCTCGCGCGATGCCGACCTCCGCCGTTTGCGTCGCGAGCGCGGCGCGCGCCGCTGCGATCGTCGGATTCATCCGCAGGGTCGTCTGCACCGCGTCGAGCAGGGTCAACGGCGCGGTGGCTGCCGCAACGCCGCCCCAACGCGGCAGCGGATCGACGAGCGGCGGCTCGGCGACCGGTTGCGTGAGTGGCGGCGGCGGCGGCGGTGGAGGGGGCGGCGCGCCGCGCGGCGCGCGCTGCGCGAGGGCCAGGCCAGTGAGCAGGGTGCTGATGCTCGCGGCGGCGAGCCCGAGCGCGGCGGAAAGTCTTCCCATGCTCCCCGTTTCTATCAGGATTTTCTTCCGACTCGGTAGCGTTCTCGGCGCGCGGTCAGCCATCGAGAAGTTGTCGGCTGAGATCGCTGAACCTTGCTCCCGCGCGGTCCAGATTGTCGAGCACCGCGTCGTCGAGTTCGTCGTCGCTGCATCCGTCGGAGCCGCCTTTTTGTGCAGTAGCTTTGCGGACGCGGTCGGAGAGAAACGTTGCAACGGCCTTGTAAAACCGCGCCGCGAACGCGACGTTTTGCTCGAGGCCGCGCGCGAGCTCGGTCTTCGGAATCGCGCACACGACGACGTCGGTCATCGCCACGACGGTCGCGTTCGGCGGATGTGCGTCGATGAACGACATCTCGCCCACGATCTCTCCGGCGCCGAGGCGCGCGATCTGCCGTCGATCTGGGCCTTGAGTGACGGCGAGCTCGCCCTCGAGGACGATGTATAGCGTCTCGACCGGAACCCCTTCACGGATGAGCACCGTCGCTGCGGGCAAGCGTCGCCGTTTGCCGTGTCGGCCGATCCAATCGACGTCCGTGTCGTGCAGTTGGCCGAAGATGAAGAGCACTTTGCGCATCGAATCCTCCGGTCTCGGCCGAGCGAGGGGGTTCTTCGGGAAGGCAGTCGAACCCACATGGCACCGACGCGATGCCCGCAGATTCGTCTCGACGAAACCGCTACCGTAACAGGCGCCGCGCAGTCCTTCACGATTTTTTTGGTGAGACGCTTCGATGGTTTTAGAAAACGTACCGAGAGTGCGAGAGATCTCTCCGCAAGACCTTCATCGGAAATGGATCTTGCCGGGGCGCCCCGTCATCGTCACCGATCTGTACGAAACCGCGCCGCTTCAGACCGAAGGCGTCACGACGTTAGCCTCGGCACACGAACGGATCGGTGATGTCGAGGTCGAAATCCAACCGAATTATCTCGCGTTCCTCGAGACGGGACGTCGCGGAGAACGGCGATCCATGCCGCTTCGCGGTTATCTCGATCACGTGGCTTTGCACCCGGACACGCGCGATCTGTGCGTGGAGTTTCCGACGCCCGACGCGCTCCGCACGCTGCTTCCCGCACCGGCGCACGCGAAGCGGGGGGACCGGGAAGACGTCGTCTCCGCGACGTTCGTCGCGAATCGCGGAAACTTCAATCACCTCCACTACGACGACGACCAGCGCGCCGTGCTCCTCTATCAGGTGTTCGGGACGAAGCGATTTTCCATCATCCCCGCCCGGCGTTTGCCGGCGCTCGACGCGTTCGTCGTGTTCGATCGGGCCATTCGCGAACGTGTGGCGTCGGTGCCCGCGCGCGACGCCAACGGCAGAATCTATTTCGAGACGTTCCCCGACGAAGCCACGAAAGAGTCCTTCTTGTCGTCAGTCGGCGCGAGCGACTGCCTGGTGCACGCCGGCGAAACCTTGCTCATGCCCGCGCTCTACTGGCACTACGTCGAATATACGGACACGTCGCTGTCCGTCACGTATCGATTGCCACGCAACCGCGTGAACCGCGCACTGGCCGCGCTGTTTCCCGCCCCGTCCCTGGTCGTGCAGATCGTCGGCGCCGAGCTCGTCGACGAGGAACGGTTTCGTAGCGAACACCCGGAGCTTCACGCCGAGCTCACGACGCTCCTCGGCACGCTTCCGCCGTCGTCCGCCGCAGCGCTCGCCGATATTCGGGACACGGTGTTCGGTTTCCTGGCCCGTGCGTTCGAGAAGGTGTGCGGGCAATCTCTCGAAAGCGTCCTCGTCGAGCGCGAGCTTCACCGCCGCGCGCTCCTTCGCTGAACCCGCCGGTCACGAAGACCGAGCCGACGAACGTTGACGCTCGGGTCTCGCGCCCGGCATTCTTCTCCGATGCGTCTTCCGTCGAACGCGGCGCTCTCCGTGCGCCCGGGCCTCGATCTCGCCGACGTCGATGGAACGCTCGGGCTCGTTCGGGGTGCGATTGGGGGTTCACCCTACACGGTGGTGCGCGGCGATGTCGCTCGCCTCGGGGCGATCCTCGAGGCCGTTCGGACCGAAGCCGTCGTCGAGCGAATCGTCGTCGCGCTCGCGCCGAGGTTTTCGGAGTCGAGCGTCGTCGAGACCCTCGAACAGCTGTTCGCTGCAGGTTTCGTCGTTCCGACGGACGGCGAACCGGCGTCGCGAACCCCGGTCATCGTCGTGGGCGGCGGGGGTCTCGCGCTCGCCGTCGCCGCCGCACTCGGCAATGACGCTGCGATCGACGTGCACCTCGTCGATGCCCTCGAAGACGCCGCGTTCGCGACGTCGCCCGTCGCGACCGCGCTCGTGGTGACGGCGCTCGAAGACGCGACGTACGCGGAAATCGACGCGCTCGGCGCAGCGGCGTCCGGTCGCGGTGTTCCGGTGTTGTTCGTGACGTACGAGGCGGCCTCCGTACTGGTCGGACCGCTGTTTGCACCGGGGACGCGCGGTGGGTTCGTCGAGTCGCGACGCGAGCTCCTCCGCGAAACGGATCCGGACGCGCCCGACGTCGCGTCCTCGACGCTACCGACGCTCCGGACCGGGACGGTGCCCACTGCCGAGCCGGCGGGCCGCGCGGTCCTCGCTCGCGCCGCCCGCGCCGTGGTCGCCGAGGTCCAACGCCTGCTCGCGCCGTCGAGTTCGCCGAAATACCTCGCGAGCGTCGTCGTCTTTCCGAGCGCCGGCGGCGAAGCCGTTCATGCGCTGCCGTGGCCGATGACGACGGACAGCGTGCTCGACGGCGCGAGCGCGAGGGGGGCCCGCGATTTGCGCCTCGACGCCGACGTGATCCACGCGCGCGCCGCCAATCTCGAAGAGCGCGGCGACCGCCCACTCCCGACGACGATCCGCACCGTGGGGATCGTCGGCGGAGGCACGGCGGGGTATCTCACCGCGCTCGCGCTCCGGGCGAAGCGACCCGAGCTCGACGTGACGCTGATCGAGTCGTCGAAGATCCCGGTCATCGGCGTGGGCGAAGCGACCACGGCGCTCTTGGTGTGGTTTCTCCACCGTTATCTCGGTCTCGACGTGGTCGATTTCTACGCGCGCGTCCGGCCGACGTGGAAGCTCGGGATCCGATTCGAGTGGGGGCTCCCTGGGGACTACCATTTCAATTCGCCGTTCCAGTTCGGCAAATTGCTCGAGTCGGTGGTCTACGACCGCGACGTGAATCGTAGCTGTCTGGCGTCGCGACTCATGAGCGACAACACGACGCCGATCATTCGAACCCCGGACGGCGGCCATCGCTCGCTCATGGGCGAAGTGCCGTACGCGTACCACCTCGATAACCAGCGGTTCGTGCGTTACCTCGGCGAAGAAGCGAAGCGCGCCGGCGTCCGTCACCTCGACGCGGTCGTCACCGAGGCCGTCCCGTCCGCGGACCGCCGGAGCATCGAGCATCTTCGCACCGACGACGGTCGCTCGCTTCGGTACGATCTGTTCGTCGATTGCACCGGGTTCCGTTCGCTCCTCATGGGCAAAGCGCTCGGTTCGCCGTTCGTGAGCTACGCCTCGAGTCTCTACGCGGACACCGCCGTCGTGGCCGACGTGCCGAATCGCGGCCTCGTGCGACCGCACACCGTGGCCGAGACGATGAACCACGGCTGGTGCTGGAACATCCCGATGGAGGACGAAGATCACCGCGGCTACGTCTTCTCGTCGGCCTTCGCCAGCGTCAGCGACGCCACCGCCGAAATGCGCGCCAAAAATCCCGGCATGGGAGACACCCGGACGATCCCCTTCGTGTCGGGAAGACGAGAGGATTTCTGGCGCGGCAACTGCGTCGCGATCGGCAATTCGTTCGCGTTCGTGGAGCCGCTTCAATCGACGGCGATCCACATGGTGATCGTCGAGATCCAGAAGCTGCTCAGCGCGTTTCCGCGCGAACCCGGGCTCTTCGCCGCGCAACCCCTCGCGACGAAGGAGGTCGTCGAAGTGTGGGACGCCTTGCGGTGGTTTCTCGCGGCGCATTACCGATTCAATCGGCGTCTCGACACGCCGTTCTGGGAGCATTGCCGCACGACCGCGAACGTGACCGGCATCGAACCGCTCATCGAGCTCTACCGCGAGCGCGCGCCGATCGGATCGACGGCGCATCGGTTCAAGGAGCTCGACCTGTCGACGTTCGGCGTCTATCGCTACGACCTCTTGTTCATGGGAATGGGCCTCGACGCGACGTACGCGCAGCCGCTCGACGACGAAGCGACCTGGCGCCGCACCATGGCCGCGGTCGAACGCGTCGCGGCGCGCGCCCTCTCGCACGGTTCGGCGCTCGAGGTGCTCCGAAACGATCCGTCGATGCTCCGCCGTCACGCGCGCGAGATCTGAATCGGTCGGCGATCGGCCGCCCGCAGTCAGCCGCCGAGCGCAGCGATCATCGTCCACGCGAAGCGCGCGTGGGCGTCGCGATCGAGCCCGTGACGATGACCATGGAACAAAACGACGTCGGCGACGATGGACCGAAGGCCCGCGGTGAGCCCGCCGGTCTCCCAGAGCGCACGCAGGGCACCGGACAGCGCCGTGTTCGCGGCGTCGTAGGCGGCGAGGAGTGAACGCTCGTCGTCGCTCGCAAGGAGCCGCGTCGCTTCGTCATCGAAGGCGTCGAGAGGTGCGTCGGGCCGCACGACCCCGAGCGACGCGGCGTAATGTCGAAACACGTCGCGCGCTTCCGCGCGGTCTCCGAGGGCCGACCCCGCGAGTCCGAGCGCGACCGACGCGCAGAACCGCTCCGTCGCCAGCGTCGCCTTGCCCGCTTCGCGGAGTCGGTCGACCGCGAGCCAGCGCGTCGTGTCGCCGTCGAACCACTCGCGCACGGCGCCCCACCCCAATTGACCGCCAAAGCGGTCGATTTCCGGTTCGTAAATCGAAGGAAACCAGCGTTCGACCGCGCCGTCGCGAGCGAGGCCGTCGAGGACCGCGCGGACCCTGCCGGCGAGCGCATCGGACGTCGAAAGGAAGCGAAGGCGGAGATCCGGCGGCTTTCGCATGAAGAAGAAACAGCCGAGCTCGCCCGTTCGCCGCGCGTCCCGGACGACTGCTTCGACGGAGCGGAGCACGCGGCGTGCGCTGGCGAGTGCGCCGCCGTCGTTGCGAACGAGTGCGACGTTGGCCTGGAACCACTGACCGGTCGTGTACGGCCACACGTGACCCGGGCTCTGCTCGACGCGAACGGCGTCGCCTTCGAAGCGGAGCGCCTCTCCCGGGCGAAGCACGACGGTTCGTACCGGTGACGCGATGGCACCTTCGCGCGAGCTCGAGCGACGGACGGCGGCGTGCACGACTTCCTCGGGTGGCGAATCGACGGCGGGGTTCGGGTCGCCCTGCCCGTCGAGCCGCGGCCCGAGCCCGCGCTCCCAGTGCCACGGCGCGCCGCCGTCGGCGTACGGCACGACGGTGCGCGCGCCTGCGCGTTCGGCGGTGTCGATGAGCGCGCTCGCGTCGTTCATCATCGCTTGCCGGACGGACCACATGCTCTCGGGCACGAACGGCAAGTAGCGACTGACCGACGAGAAGAGGTAGTGGATCGGATAGACGGCGAAAGCGCGGTATCCGCCGAACAGCACGTCGACACCGCCGAACCGCTCCCGGACGTTCGCGGCGAGGTCGCGCACGTCGCCGTCGCGATCTTTGCCGGAGTCCGCGACGAGAAAGGTATGCCGCGAACCGCGCTCGACGACGTACGTCACTCCCGCGTTGCGGACTTCCGGATGGTGCACCTCCGCCGTCGTCGGTTGTTCGCCGTAAAACGGAAGGACGTGAACCTTCGCGTCTCCGACCGCGAGCGTCGTGCCCGCGCGCACGCGCTCGACGCGCGAGAACCCGAGCTCCGACAATCGACGGAACATATCGACGGCGAGCAGCGACTCGCGCTCGACGGCCGGGACGTAAATCGGCGTGTCGGCGCCGAGCGAGAGGAGCGACCACGGATCGAAGTGATCGGGGTGGCTGTGCGTGATGAATACGGCCTCGACGGTGGTCAGATCGGCGGCCCGAAGCGGGCGGTACGACGGCGGATGGTGCCGTGCGGACGGCAAGAAAAACGGATCGAAGAGAACGCCCGCGCCCACGTCGACCGTCGCGTGTCCGACGAACGTTGCGTCGCCGTCCGGAGGCGGACATGGACGCATGGCCGAGTCGGTCAGGGCGCCGAGCGCGTCGAACGCGTCGAACAAGAGGCGTGCGAGCCCCGAGCGCGGCGTTACCGTGCCTCGATGGAGGTCCGTCATGGAAGGGGCCAAATCGCGTAAATTTGCCGCAGAAACGTCGATCGTTCCCACCGTTTCACGGTCGCGCATCACGGTCATCGACGCGACTCGGACCCCATCGGGCGGGGGGTACAAAGAGACCTCCTTGAGGACCCTCGGGCGTTCGAAAAACGTCGCGAGCTCGCCGTCGAAAGCGTCGCGGAGGAGCTCCCGCGAGCGCGTCACGACGTCCGCCATCCCGTATCTCGCACGGTGTTCGACGATCTTCGCGCACGCGCGCCGAATGGAACGGTCCGCGCCGCCGCCGAGTGAGCTCCCGAATGGCGTGCGATCGTCATACGCGAGCTCGAAGCGCACGTCCGGCGAGAGAAACCGCTTCGAGGCGCTCACGGAAAAGCCTCGCGATCTTCTATCGATTCAGACTTCGATCGAGACTGATCGAGCGAGTCCGTTGTGGTGAGGAAAAAGTCATGATAGCGGTGGAGATTCAACCTCGGCCTCGATGAGGAGAAACTCGACATGGCAAAGCAAGACTTCATCAAATTCTACCAAGAGTACCTGCCGAAGCACCCCGATCTGAAGGGTAAGGTCGACGCGATCACGAACCCGGAGGATTTTGCGAAAGCCGTTCTCGAAGCCGGGCCGAAGGCCGGTTTCAGCTTCACGAAGCCCGAGGTCGAGTCGGTCATGCAAGCCTCCGAGAAGCTCGTGACCACCTCCGAGCTGTCCGACGACATGCTCGACGCGGTCGCCGGTGGCGCCGTCATGGCCGCCCCGATCCAGGCCGTCCAGATCTCGTCCGTGGCGTCGCGCCTGAACATCGTGAATCGGCCGAACATCCCGAATCTGGGGGCCGGCGCCGACACCAGCATGTGCTGTTGGTGATTTGAGGTCACCAAGGCTGCCAAAGGCTCGCTCGACTCGAGCACGCGCCAATCTGACCGCTCTCGGTCCTCAGCGTGCAAGTGCACGCTTCCGGGCCTCACCCGGTCATCTCGGCACGCGGTCTTCGCCGATCGAGCCTTGGCTCTTTGATGTGAGTTCGAAGCCGGGTGTTACGCCCGGCTTCGGCGTTTTGTGGGCTCTGCGATCGGACCAAGCGCCGACCTATCGAGCGGAACTCGAACCGGGCAGGGACCCGGTTCGACGCCACGAGCTGATCAGTCTTGGAACGGCAGATCACGATCGGCCAATGAGGCGCGAGTGAAAATACCGGCGGAGCCGGCGCGGGTCCTCAGCGGCACGCGAGGGTCGAGTAACGCTACGGTCGGATCTCGAGAAATCCCGGCCGGGCCAGTTGTTGGCGGTGCGGCGGTGTCGCGCAACGTCGCAAGCGGACCTGAGGAAACCCCGGCCTACGCCGGGATCCACCCATGAAGCCAGCTGTCGGGGGCGGATTTCAGGCGCCCTAGTTCTTCGGGACGGTCGCGCAGCCAGGCGAGGGCGGCGGCTTGCGGGAGCGCGGCGTTCTTGAGTCCCTCGAGCGTCGACATGCGGCGTTTCCACGTGGGCCGATCTTCGACGGGGGCGACGAACTCGGTCGCGACGTCTTGGCCCATGAGGAGCGTGTCGAACGAGTGATCATCGGAGAAGTACTCCGGCGGAATCACCGTGTAGAAGAGCGACGTCCGATACGACAGCGGCGCGCGACGTTCGAAGAGCGCCACGCGTTCGGCGGCGCCGGAAATGTCGACCTCGCGGTTCGCCGCTCGCCAGAACGGCGTGTCCCGGCGCTGGTTGAAGCGATAGTGCACGCCGAGAAACCAACGGAGCGCGTCCCATCGTTCGGCGATCTTTCGGTTCAACGTCGCAATGACGCTGCGGTCGCCCTTCGATTCCGGGAAGTGTGTCGTCAAGAGCTCGAGCGTGAGCACCATCATGTGGATCGCCGTCGACTCGAGCGGCTCGACGAAGCCGTACGCGTTGCCGAGCGCGACGACGTTCCCCTTCCAGAACGCGTCGTGACGCCCCGAGCGAAAGCGCACGAAGCCCGCGTCGCCCATGTGCGGATTCTTCGTACGCATTTCCGCTTCGGCCTGGTCCTTCGAGAGGAACCGCGACGAAAAGACGTAGCCGCGATGATCTTCGTCTTCGAAGGGGATGTTCCAGCACCACCCCGCGTCCATGGTTTCGGCGAGCGTATAGGGTTTCACCGTGCCGTCGTGGGGCACGGTGGCGATGACCGCGCCGTCGGTGAAGAGGGTGCCGGACCAGTCGATGAACTTCGACTCGAGCGTCTTTTCGAGCAAGAGCGAGCGGAACCCCGACGTGTCGACGAACAGATCGAACGATAGTCGCCGGCCGTCTTCGGTCACCAGCGCCGCGACGTCGGTGCCGTCGCTCGTGCGCTCCACGTTCGCGATCGTCGCGTCGACGTAGTGCACGCCGGCGGTGACGGCTTCTTCCGCCAGATACCGAACGAACCTCCGATTTTCGAGGTGGTACGCCCAGCGGACGAGGTGAGCCATCGAAACGTGCCGGCCCGCTTCGTCGCGAAAGACGGGCACGCGGTCGGCCATCATGAGCAGCGAGCCGAGCGATTGGCGATTGACGTGCCCGTCGTAGAGTTTCGATTCGAGCAGGCGCCCGCGCTGGAACGGGAACGTGAAATCCCGCGGCCCCCACTGAAACTTGATGCCGAGTTTCCACGTGGGTCGCACGCGGCGGTACAGATCGCCGACGTCGCGATCGAGAAATCGCGGCGAGTGCAGGAACTTCACGAGCTCGGGCGTCGTCGCTTCGCCGACGCCAATGACCGGGATCTTGCTCGATTCGATCAAGGTTACGTCGAGCTCGGGGCGCAATTTGCGGAGCGCGAGCGCTGTCAGATAGCCCGCCGTTCCCCCGCCGACGATGCCCACCGTGCGATACGGATCGCGTGCCGGGGTCGCCCGAGTGTGCGGCGACATCGGCCAGAGTCGTCCGAGGGTCACCGCTTCGGCGATGGCGTTCGGCAGCGTGCTTTCCGCGAAGGCCGCGCATGCGGCGCACCCTCCTTGCGACAAGAGCGGATCGCGCGAACGTCCCCCGTCGTCGTGGAATCGAAGCACCGACGTCGTCCGATCGGGCGCCACGAGTCGAAGGATGGCCGCGGTCGCGATCGTCATCGCGACGGCTTCATCGGGGACGCGCGGCGTGGCGAGGTACGGCAAAGTTTCGAGCGCGCCGTGTTCTTGCAAGAGGCGACACGACAGACAAGCCGACCCGCGCACGACCACGGGACCGACGCCGCCCGTCGTGACGAAGAGCGCCGGAACATCGGCGTCGAGCGCCGCGCGATTCACGACGAGGAGCGCCTCGTAGGGCACGCCCTCGAGCGCACAGACGGCGACGTCGAAACGACGGAGCGTTTCGCGGAGTCGTTCGTCGGTCGCGAATTCGAGCGTGCGGTCGGAACCGTCGGTGGGCTCCACGGATTTCGGGTCGATCCGTCGTCGGCGAAACTCGTCGCGCTCGAGCGCTTCGAACCGCGAGGCGCGCACCAGGGTTCGGTTCGCGTAGCCCGCGGCGGCAAGCGCGCGGTCGATGGCTCCGGCGAGTGCGCCATTCCCGATGACGACGACGGATTCGGCGCGCGGTTTCGTATCGACGGGAACGAGGACGCCGGATTGGACGAGGGCACTGACGAGTTCTGCGGCTCGCCCTGCGTGCGCGAAGGGATGACTCGCGTCGACGGCCGCCACGACGGCTGCTTCGTCGCGCGTGCCATCCGCGGCAGCGAGCGCGGTGCGAACGGCGTCCGCGGGTGCGCCGTCGAGCGCGAACGCCCGATCTCCGACGAGCGCGTGCACGGCGCCGGTCGCGCTCACGGCGAGGCTCGCGTCGCGCGCGATGCGGAGCGCGCCTACGTTGAAGGTGTCGCGACTACCCGGCACGGTCGGCCTCATTGACTCTGGTCGAAGCGCACGTTACGGGGTGAAGTTCCCGAGTTCCGTCATGCGAGTGACCATTCTGGGCCATGCCGGTTTATACATTGAATCGGCCGATCAGCGCATCCTCGTCGACCCGGTCCTGAGTGCGGACCTCGTCGGCGGCGCGCTCACGTTCGAGCCGGAGCGAGAGCTCGCGCTCGATCGGTTGCCGGTGCCGACCGCGCTCGTCGTCACGCATGGGCACTTCGATCATTTCCATGTTCCGTCGCTCGAACGCCTCCCGCGCGACATCGCGGTGATCGCTCCGCACGATCCCCATCTTCTCGCCGGGCTCGCGAGCCTCGGGTTCTCGAAAGTCGTCGCCGTGATGCCCTTCGAGGCCGTGAATCTCGGTGACACGAAGCTGGTTCCGACCCCGTCCGATCACGACGAACCGGAGTTCGGGCTCCTCGTCGCCGAGGGCGGCGCCGCGTTCTGGCACATGGCCGATGCGGAGGTGACGCCCGCCGTCGCCGCACGCGTGCGGCGTGAACACGGCGCGATCGCGCTGGTGTCGGCGAAGTATCAACCCGTCGTTCGCGCGAGCATGGGCTATCAGCGCTCGCGCGGCGCGCGGTTCGACAAGCGCGAAGTGACGGGCTGGCTCGAGGCCGCGTGCAGCGTCGACCCCGCGCTCGTTTTCCCGTACGCGTCGGGGCTCAAGTTCGGCGGTCGTCACGCCTGGTTCAACCGCGTCGCGTTCCCGCTCGGCGCCGACGAAGTGACTGCGCTCGTCGAGCGGCGACTCGGTGAAGGACGCGCCGCGACGCTCGCGCCCGGCGACGTCGTGACGATCCGCGACGGGGAACGTCCGATCGTCGAACGTCAATCGTCGTCGTTCGTGAGCTCGCCACGCAGCGCGCCCGTCGTGTGGGAACCGATCGACACGACGACGCTTGCCGGCCTGACGAACGACGCCGTACGGAGTGCGCTCGCCGTCGCTCTCGATACGCTCATCTCCGTTCGCATTGCACCGTGGCAACGCCGTGTGTTCGAGACGCCGTCGAGTCCGTGGCACGCGTTCCGGCGCGACCAAGTCGTGTGGCAGCTCGTCGTCGAAACCGGCGAGGGCCGTCGCATCGAGCGATACTTCGACTACACCGGGTCGTCCTTCGTCGTCGGAGAGGGGAGGTCGGCCCGAGCGAACTCGTTCACGCACGTGTCGGGCCGCACGCTCGCCGACGTGCTCGCCGGACGCGACCCCGGCGTTCTCCTCTTTCTCACCGGCGACGTGCGCACCTACGAGAAAGTGATCGGGGTCGCGAACGGTCGTTGGGTTCTACCGCCCGAGCGATCGCCGGAGGACGAGCTCGCCGATCCGGTGACGTACTATCTGCGCCGCTACGGCCCCGACGGACCCGCGCTCGATCAGGACGAGCCGGGTGCCCCAGAAGAAGCCGCCCCAGGTCACCGCGCGCCGTCTTCAGTGAGCGTTGCCCCGAGCGACATCGAGGTGCTCGCGCGTCAGGGCGAAAGCCCGGCGGTCGCCGGCAAAAAAGCGTTGCTCTCGTGGCTCGCGATCCGTGAAGCCGATCGACAGGGGATCGCCGTGGGCGGCGCCGACGTCGACGCGACGTCGAATGCGTTTCGCGAGCGCTTCGGGCTCGAAACCGCCGAAGCCACGTTCGCTTGGATGGCGGAAGTCGGTCTCACCGTCGAGTCGTACTCGCACGTCATGCGCGGATTCACGGCGGTGCGGCTGGTTCAGGAGCGCTACACGGACGAAGTCGCCGCGCTCGCCGAAGCGCATGCGAAAGTGGCCTCCGCGCGGCGCAGGGACGAATGAATTTCGACCTGTCGCCCGCAGCCGTTCTTCGCGTCGCGGGATTTTCGCTCGAAACGCTGGCCGCGTTCGGTGACCCGGAGCTTCGGACGAAGCACGACGGCGCGGCGTTTCGCAAAGCTCGCCACGCCGTGCTCGAGCGCGAACGCGTCGCGCTGTACGAACGAACGGCGGGCGACGACCGCTTCATGAAGGCGCTCTGCTTCGCGAGCCCGTCGCTGTTCGAGCGCGTGCGCCGATTGTCCGCGCGCCCGCCGGAGCGCACGAAACGCGCGCGCCACCTCGAGACGTCGCTCTTCCGATATCTCGTGCGCGGAGCGACGCGAACGACGCCGTCGGGCCTCTGGGCGGGCGTCGCGCTCGCGCCGTTCGGTGACGTCGATCGCGTCGGCCGGGCGCCGACGAAGCGCGTGTTCACTCCGGATCTCGCGCCGTTCGCGCGGGCGCTCTTCGAGCTCGGGGGACGTCCGCCGTATCTCGGCCTCGCGCGCTACCGCGTCAATCCGACGCTCGAGCCGCGCGCTGAGGGCGGCTTTTCGTTCGTCGGACGGTCGTTCGGCGGGGGGACCGAGACGCGGATCGTCGCGGGCGACCCCGCCGTCGATCGATGGCTCGGGCGTATTTTAGGCAAGTCGGGTTGTCATACGCTCGACGCCTGGTCGGCGAGCGCCGACGTGCCACGCCCTATCCTGGATCAGTTGGTCCCTGGCGGCGTGTTCGTCGGCGGTCCTGCGTTGCCCGTCCGGTTTCGTTCGGCCTGGGACGCGCTCCGCGTCGCGGGCGAAGCGCTCACGGGCGAGCACCGGCAAGCGTGGTTGTCGGAAGTGGTTGCGCTCGTTGACGTCGCCGACGGATTGGAAGCGGAGTTCGACGCGCTTTCCCCCGTCGCGATCGCCGAACGACTCACCGCGACCCGCGCCCGGCTCGTTTCGTTCTTCGCGAAGCTCGACGTCGCGGTCGGCGTGCCCGCGGCTCCGCTCCGTTGCGATCTCGGCGCACCCTGGGCCGTCACCTGGGGCGCTCGGACGCGCGCGTCGCTGGCGACGGCACTCTCCGACTATCAGCGGTTCTGGATCGACCGAGCAAGTCCCGCGTCGAGCGCGCGGCGCGCTCACCGGCGCGCCCTCGCCTCCGCCCTCGCGGTCGCGTCGCTTCCCGTCGGCGCGACGTCGGAGCTTCCGCCGAGCGCTCCCGATGCGGCGCTCGCCGACGCCTGGAAGCGCTCATTTTTCTCCGAGACGGATGCTGTCACGCTCTCGGAGCCGGGAGCAAACGACGCCGTGACGACCGCGCCGTTCGGTTGTTTCGTCGCGCGGCTCGGTGCCGACGGCGCCTCGACGATTTTCGGCGTCGACGACAACCCGGTGCGAAACTACGCACGGCTCTGCGCGCTGTTCCCGGCGAACAACGCGCTCGAATCGTGGCTCACCGGAGCGTTCCAGCGCTTCGGGCGCGGCGACGTTCGCGTGGCCGATCTCGGCGTTCCGTTCGAAGCGTTGCCGAACGTGCTCGGCGCGCCGGAACTCGGCGTGGTCCGACTCGAGCCGTGGGGCGTCGACGGCCCTGCGCTCCGCGGCGCGCGCGTCGTCGCGGACGGCGCTTCCGTCGTGCTCGACGTGCCGAACGTCGGCAAGCTCACCGTGCTCTCGCTCGCGTCGGCCGCGGTGCTCGATCGCGACGACCTTGCGGCGTCGCTCGCGCAGGCCGGCTTCGACGAACGCGTCGATCCGGCGTTTCGCGCGGCCGCATGGGGCGCGTCCGAAGAAGGTGACGCCGTCCGCTTTGCGCCGCGGCTCCGGCTTCCGTCGGGCGGGGTCGTGCGCCCGCGTCGGACGACGCTGACCGGCGAACCCCTCCGTCGCCTCGCCGCGGCCGGTCGCGTGGAGCGGACGATCGAGTGGTGGCGACTCGCGCGCGAACTCGGATGGCCGGAAGCCGTCTCGGTCTCCATCGACGGCGCTCCGTCGTTGCATGTTCCCGCGTGGAGCCCGCTCGCGACCGAGTCGCTCCTCGAAGGGATCCAGCACGCGCACTCGGTTCTCGTCGAGGAACCCGACGTCACTGCGCGACTCACCGCCGATGGAACGTCGTACGTCGCCGATCTCGTGCTGCCGTTTGCGCGGTCGCCGCATGCGTACTCGGGGAACGCGGGGAACGCGGGGAACGCGGGGAAACATGGAGCGTGACGCGAAGGGGCCGGTGCTCCTCGTCGGAGGGGGGCCGGGGCTCGCGACGTCCGGGCTCCTCTATCTCGCGACGTATCTGCGGCGACACGGCGTCGAAGCGTACTCGCGCCCGCTCGACACCGCGCCGAAGCTCGAAGAGATGAAGCGCCGGCTGCACCTCTTGCTCGACCGGGTGCGGCCGTCGGTCGTCGGCGTGAGCTTGAAGTGGTTTTTGCACCTCCACCGCGCGCTCGAGATCGCGAGCGCCGTGAAGGCGCACGACTCGAACATTCGCGTCGTGCTCGGCGGCGACACGGCGTCGTTTTATCATCGCGAGCTCGTCGAATTTTCGTCGGTCGACGCCGTCATTCGCGGTGACGGTGAAGCGCCGCTCCTCGCGTTCGCGCGCGGCCTCTCGCACCCGAACCTGTCGACGCGCGGCGGTTCGCGATTGCCGCTCGTCGACGTCGGCGACAGGTACGTTCAGACGAAGGACGAGGACGACAGCACCCTCGCGGATCTCGACCGGATTTTTCTCTGCGAGTCGGATCGCTACTTCGTTCCGCCGTTCGTCGTCGGCGGGAAAGGGTGCAGCCAGGGGTGTTTGTATTGCGGGGGCGCGAGGACGGCGCAAACGGCGAATTTCGCTCGGAAAAAGTCGTTCATGCGACCCCTCGAGAACGTCCGCGCGGACATCCTCGAGCTCGCGAAGCGGGCGTATTGTCTGGTCTACGACTTCAGCGACCATCCGCTCAAAGATCCGACCACGTCGCTGGCCGAATTGTGGAGCGGCCTCGGTTTTTCGAAGTCCGGAATCCTGTACTACGCCTGGCGAGTACCACCGAAGCCGTTCATCGAGCTTCTCGCGAACACCTTCGAGTCGGTGACGCTCGGACTCGACTTCGGGTGCTTCTCCGAGCGCCAGCGCGGCGCGCTCGTCGCGGCGCACCTGTTGAAGCCGCTCCCGGGCGATGCGGAGTACCTCGACGTCGTCCGCGAATGCGCCCGCTACCCGAACGTCCGCGTGCGGGTCTCGGGTGTCGCGGGGTTGCCGTTCGTCACGCCGGAAGATCTGGCTGCCGAAGAGCGACTCATCGACGAGCTGCTCGGCTTCGACTTCGTCGAAGACGTTCTCTTCGACCGCGTTCACGGCCAGCCCGGCGCGCCGGTGCTCGACGACCCGGCGGCGCTCGGGGTCACGTCACCGGTGCGCTCGTTCCGCGATTTTCTCGCGTGGTCCACCGAGCACGCGCCGAACGGCGAGTACGTCCCGCCGCTCTTGCAGCACGCGAACCGCGCCGCATCGGAGGGCTTCCGTGGCGGCGTCGACCCGAATCTCGCCATCGCGAGATCGCACCGCGACGTCAAAGGACGCATCGCCGCCGCTCTCGCCGCCAGGGCGCCCCAACTAGAAGACGTCACCTTCGGCGGCCTCGCGAATCGTCACTTCCGTCGCGCCCCGAAGAGCCGCGTCCTGAACCGGTACGCGCCGCGCTCGTGGTGGCTCGACTTCGAACGGCCGCGCACGCTCGACGGCGCGGGCGACGACGCGCTCGACGAGCCGATGGCGCGCATCGTCACGGGGCATGTTTGGGACGAGGAGTTCGGCGCGGTGTCGGTCCCCGCAGTGCTCGCGGACTACGTGCTCCCCGCGTTCGACGAACCGCGCTCCGCGGCGTCGGCGCTCGCGTCGATCCGCGCCCGAGGAGCGGAGCTCGACGAAACGGCGCTCGCGTCGATCGTGCATTTTTTCCATCAGCGCGGGATCCTGCGCGACGCGCCGTAGTCGCCTCCGCGACGCGCCGTAGTCGCCCTGCGCGACGCGCCGTCCGTCCCGAATTCGAGGGAAATCCCGCCGACTGGCCACTCCGTTCGCGGGCGCTAGATTCGGGCGTGATTTCGGGCCAGCTCAGTCTCCTCGGTCGCGGCGAGCCCTCGGTCGCGATGGACTTTGCTCGCGTGAAGAGGACCGAGCTCGGTGCGGGCGCGTGGGTCGATTACGCGCCGGGATTCGTCGACGGACACGCCGAACTGTTCGAGGCCTTGTCCGCCACGATGCGCTGGCGACGAGGTCAGGAGCAAATGTACGACCGGCTCGTCGA
Source organism: uncultured Polyangiaceae bacterium (assembly GCA_964506835.1). Lineage (GTDB taxonomy): Bacteria > Myxococcota_A > Polyangia > Polyangiales > Polyangiaceae > DASZVB01. The sequence goes on along the minus strand of CAZDNG010000006.1, from coordinate 57,791 downwards.
CGCACCGCGAGTGTTCGCGGCGATCCCCGACGATGGCCCCGGCCATCCGGTGCTCGACCGCGTGCGGCGCGCCCTCGAAACGCGGTACCAGACGGCGTTCCCGCGGCTCTCGCTCGCGATGTATCGCGACGGCAAGGACAGCGTCGCGTGGCACGGAGACCGCGTCGCGCGGCGGATGGACGAGACCCTCGTCGCGAGCGTCTCGGTCGGCGCACCCCGGCGTCTTCTTCTTCGCCCTTACGGCGGCGGCGCCTCGGTCGGCTTCCGTTTAGGCTGGGGCGATCTGTTCGTCATGGGCGGCACGTGCCAGCGCACGTGGCAGCACTCGGTTCCGAAAGTCGCGCACGCCGAACCGCGCATCGCGATCATGTTCCGTCCGCTGTGGGAGGAGTGACCGCTCAGCGGTTCTGTCGGAGCGCGCTCAGCGCGGCCGTCGCGGCGCGGATACAAGCGTCGAGGAGTTGATCGAGCGGGAGCGGGAGCGCGGTCGTGGTCCGGATCGAGTCGAGCGCGACGGCGAGCACGTCTTTGTTGCCCCTCGAGGTGCGAACGGCGTCGGCGGCGCGGCGCACGAACCCGGTGAGGCGCTCGAGCGACGTCGCGTGGGGTGCCGTCGGATCGCTTTCGACGGCCTTCGCGACGAGCTCGGGGAGCGAGTTGCGGCGCAGGAGCTCGGCGCCGATCTGGCGGCTCGTTCCGCCGTAACGCACCGTCTCTCGCGCTTCGCGGTCCTCGAGGTCCGTCGCGGCTTCGCAAATGCGATGATACTCCTCGGTGTCGATCGCCGCGCAGGCCATCGCGCCGATCTCCGAGAGCAGGCCGCACAGAAATGCGACGTTCGGATCGACGTCGGGAAGCTTCGAGCCGAGGACCCGCGCGATGCTCCCCGCGAGCACGGCGCGATCGTGAAAATGGAAGCTGAGCTCGTTCTTCGTGTGAAACGCGACGAGCATCGCCATCGCCGCGGCCATGCGCTGAATGCCGTCGAGGCCGATGAGCAGCACCGCTTGCTCGAGCTCCGAGACGCCGCGGGGCCTGCCGAATGCAGCGCTGTTCGCGAGCCGCATCAACTGCGCGGCGAGCGCGGGATCCGTCGCGATGACCTCGGCGATGCGCGCGATCGGCGTGTTCTCGTCGCGGGCGAGCTCCGCCACGCGCGACGCCGTTGCGGGAAGCGGGCACACTTCCTGAACGCGCTGAACGAGCTCGGCGACGCTCATCGACGCATCATGCCACGCGGGTCCGGGCGGTGTCTTCTCCAGGCAGAAACGCGACGATTGCCGCCTCCGAGAGAGCCTGCGATGCTGCTCGAATGCCGGCCTCGCCGTTCGACGTCATCTATGGCGCGCTCGGGAAGAGCCCGACGTTGCGCCGTGTCTTCGAAACGGCGTACGGCGTCGACTACGCGAGCGATGCCGAGCCTTTCGGTTACGTCACCGCCGGCGAGCTCCGTCGCGTGCGCGATGCGATCGGCGTTGGAGCCGGCGATTCGGTGGTCGATCTCGGGTGCGGGCGCGGCGGACCGGGGCTCGCCGTCGTCGCGCCGACGGGCGCGTCCCTCGTCGGCGTGGATCTCTCCAGCGTGGCCATCGGCGAGGCGCGCCGTCGCGCCGAAGCGCTCGGCGTCTCGGAGCGCGTTCGCTACGTCGTCGCGGATTTGAGAGACACCGGCTTGCCGGCGGGCGCGTACGCCGCGGTGCTGTCGTTCGACGCTTTTCAGATCGTGCCGGAACCGCGCCGGACGCTCGCCGAAGTGTCGCGGCTGCTCGTCCCGGGCGGCTGGCTCGCATTCACGACATGGGAAGCGAATCCGCAGGTGCCCGTGCCCGAAGCGATCGAAGCGCGCATCGTCCGCGACTATCGGCCGCTCCTCGAGAGCGCCGGGTTCGTCGTCGAGCTCATCGAAGAACCGGCGGGGTGGCTCGAGCGGCAGCTCGCGGTATATCGCGGCATCGTCGCCGAACGGGCGGCGCTCGTTCACGAGCTCGGCGAAGCGCCCGCGTCGATGATTCTCGAAGAAGCGGTGGGTGAGCCCGAACGGCTCGCGCTCGGCCGCGCACGGCGCGTGTTCGTGCTGGCCCGCCGAGCCGCGGCGTCCTCGACTCCGCGCGGAGCGGGCTGATTTGGCGGCGCGGCTCTCGCGTGCAACGCTCCTCGGCGGTCGCACTCCCAAGGTCTATCGCGGGTCGAGCGAACGGACGGTCGCGCCGTCGGAAACGCTCGCTCGCGTCGCGCCGCTTTTGTCGCGATTCGGGATCACCCGCGTCGCGAACGTCACCGGTCTCGATCGCATCGGTCTGCCCGTCTACCAAGCCATCCGACCGAACGCGCGCTCGCTGTCGGTTTCGCAGGGCAAGGGATTCGACGCCGCGTCGTCGAAGGTCTCGGCGATCATGGAAGCGATCGAGCTCTCTTGCGCCGAGCGTCCGACGATGCCGCTTCGCCTCGGCACCTACGACGAGCTCGCCGCCGAGGGCGCGGCCGATCCGATGACGCTGCCGCTCAGTCGATCGAGCGCGTACCGCGCCGGCCACCCGCTTCTCTGGGCCCCGGCGAGCGACGTGTCGTCGGGAGGCGCCGCTTGGGTTCCGTTCGAGCTCGTGCATGCGTGCGCGACGGCGCCGCTCATCGCCGGCAGCGGCTGTTTCGTGCGCTCCACGAACGGACTCGCGTCGGGAAATACCGGCGCGGAAGCCGTTTTGCACGGGCTCTGCGAAGTCGTCGAACGCGACGCGCTCGCGCTCTTCGCGGCGCGCTCCACCGAATTTCGCGACGCCGCGCGGCTCGATCTCGCCACCGTGCCCGACGTCGCGTGCCGCGACGTGCTCGCTCGATTCGACCGCGCGGAGTTCGCCGTGGCCGCGTGGAACGTCACGACCGACGTCGGGATTGCGGCGGTGCTCGTGCTCCTCACCGATCGATCCCGCGACGCCGTGCTCAACCCATCGCCGGCCGCGGTGGGCTCGGGTTGCCACCCGGTGGCCGCGACGGCGCTCCTCCGTGCGCTCACCGAAGCGGCGCAGAGCCGTCTCGGCGTCATCGCGGGCTCGCGCGACGACCTGTCGCGAACGTACTACGCGGCGATGCAGTCGAACCTCGCCGGGGAGCGCTTCCGTCGTGAAACGGAGCGCGCCGGCTTTCGAAACTTCGCGGAGCTTCCCGCGTTCCACGCCGACTCCGTCGAAGGCGATCTCGCGCACGTCCTCGCACGCCTCGCCGCGGTCGGGTGCCCGCGCGTCCTCGCCGTCGACCTCGGCGGCGACGACGTTCCCTTCGTCGTCGCTCGCGTGGTCGTGCCCGGGCTCGAGGGGCCGTCGAATTCGCACGCCTATCAGCCGGGGCGGAGAGCGAGCGCCGTCTCGTGAACGCCGTCGTGTTTCTCGGACCGACGCTCTCCGTCGAGGCCGCTCGCCGGGAGCTCGACGCGGAGTATTTGCCCCCGGTGGCGCAAGGCGACGTCCTCGCGGCGCTCGCGTCCGGACCGCGCGCCATCGGCATCATCGACGGGTTCTTCGAGCGCGTGCCGTCGGTCTGGCACAAGGAAATCCTCTACGCGCTCGAGTCTGGATGTCATGTTTTCGGAGCAAGCAGTATGGGCGCCCTGCGCGCCGCGGAGCTCCATGACTTCGGCATGCGCGGCGTGGGCGAGATCTTCACGGCGTATCGCGACGGTGTGCTCGAAGACGACGACGAAGTCGCGGTGCTGCACGGTGACGCCGATTCGGGGTATCGCGAAATGTCGGACGCGATGGTCAATATCCGCGACGTCGTCGTTCGGGCGCAGGGCGCCGGCTCGTTCGACCGAGCGATCGCCGATGGGCTCCTCCGGGCCGTCAAGGCCATGCACTATCCCGAACGGAGCTTCCGCGCGGTCACGGCGCTGATGCGACAAGGCGGCTTGCCGGAGACCGTGATCGGAGACTTCGAATCCCTCGTTTTGCGCACCATCCCGTCGAAGCGCCGCGACGCGGTCGCCCTCCTCGGCGAGATGCGTCGCTTCCTCGAGACCGATCCGCCGCCGCACGTCCCGTCGTTTCGCGTCGAGCCCACGGTATTTTTCGAAGCCCTGCGCGCCGACGTCGGAGCCCGGACGCCGCGCGCCGGCACCTGATCGCTCCGTCGCGAGCGCGCCGCTCAGGCGTTCGGCTGGCGATAAATGCCGACCGTGACCAGGAGCGGCATCAAGGTCAGAAACATCCCGCCGATGATGCCCGGTCGCGCGCTTTCTTTGAGCCCCTCGGCGACCATGCGCGCAAACTGCGCATCGGTGGTGCGCGCCGGATCTTGGACCCACTGAAAAGTGGCGGCGAGATCCGTCCACGTCGCGAGCACGACGGTCGCGCCGAGCGTCACCCAGAGGCCGATCGAGAGCGCGAAGCCCCGCGGGTCCGGCTTTGCGGCGAACCGCCCTGCGACGAACAACCCGACGAGCCCGAGAATGAACGAGGGCCACATCCCGGCCCCGCCCTCCCGCATCATATCCATGAATCCTGGCATCTCCATGAGTTCACCTTCGTGCTGCGGAGACTTCTCTCATTCTCGTTCATCTTGTCATGCCGTGCGGCCCCGTGGACACCCCCGTCGCACGCGGGCCGAATTTTTCTGCGGTCGGTCGGTAGGCGCGAAACGCGGGGTCGACCGTGGCGATCTCCGGGACTAAATCGAATGCGCGCATGTGCGCGGGCGCACACCCTCGAAGGAGCACACGATGAAACTGAAGCGATTGGGGAGAACGGGTCTTCAGGTTTCCGAGCTTTGCCTCGGAACCATGACTTACGGCGGCAAGGGATTCTGGGCGGTCATCGGCAAGCTCGGCCACGACGAGGTGCTGCGCCAGCTCAAGACGGCGATGGACGCGGGCGTCAATTTCATCGACACCGCCGACGTCTACCACGAGGGCGAAAGTGAGCGTCTTCTCGGTCAAGCCATCAAGGCCGGCGGCATTCAGCGACAATCATTGGTCATCGCGACGAAGGTCCGCGGCCGCGTCGGCGAAACACCGAACGACGTCGGCTTGTCGCGGAAGCACATCTACGATGCGATCGACGCGAGCCTCCAGCGCCTCGGAACCGACCACGTCGATCTCTATCAAATCCACGGAGTCGACACCGTGACGCCGATCGAAGAGACGGTCGACGCGCTCGACGACATCGTTCGCGCCGGCAAGGTCCGTTACGTCGGCTTTTGCAACTTGCCCGCGTACAAGGCCATGCAAGCGCTCGCCATCGCCGAGCGCACCGGCGCGGCGCGCTTCGTCAGCGCGCAAATGTTCTACACGATCGCCAGCCGCGACATCGAGCGCGAGATCGTGCCGCTCGCTCAGGAAGAAGGGCTCGGCATCTTGCCGTGGTCACCGCTCGCCGGCGGACTCTTGAGCGGCAAATACAAGGAAGGCAGCGCCGCGCCCGAGGACGCGCGCCGCGCGAATTTCGACTTTCCGATCGTCGACAAGCCGCGTGCGTTCGCTTGCGTCGAAGCGATGCGTCCGGTCGCCGCCGCGCACGGCGTCAGCGTCGCGCAGATTGCGCTCGCGTACTGTCTCCACAAGCCGTTCATCACCAGCGTCATCATCGGCGCAAAAACCCAAGACCAGCTCGTCGACAACCTCTCCGCGACCAAGGTGAAGCTCACCGCGGACGAGCTCGCCGCGCTCGATCGAGTCAGCGCGCTTCCCCCCGAATACCCGGGCTGGATGGTCGAATTCCAGAATCGCGATCAGCGCGTCGAATTCGGCAAGGATTGATGCCTCCCCCCAGTTGATTCATTGCGCCAGTCGACCCGCCCGGAAAGCTCGAGTCAGATGCGCCGTGTTGAGCGAGAACCGGAGCGGAGCGTACTTGAGTACGTGAGCACCGGAAGCGCAGCGAAACCAAGCAGATGGCCGAGATCTCCGGGCGTGCTCACAGAGAGCTGAGATGCATCCTGAGGTCATTCCCACGTGACGGCCATGCGACGCAGCCAGGCGTCGCTGCCGCTCTCGTCGGCGTAGAACACGTCGAGCCCGACGGGTTCCGGCGCCACCGCGTCGCGCGGGCGTGCGAGCAACTGGACGAGTCGCTCGGCGCGAAGGTCACCGGTGGGCTTCCACACGAAGGCGTCGAGCCCGCCCGCGTCCCCGTCGGTGACCGCCGCCACGATGCGACAAGCGGCCGGGCCGCACGAAATACCCACGCCTTCCGGCGAACCGGTGAGCGGCACGGCGCCGATGGAATCCGGAGAGGGTTCACCGCCGGAGTCGAGCTCGGCGACCATGAGCGACCCCGGCTGATCCTCGGCGCCGGGCGGCGCATCTTCGATCCACGTGACGACGGCGCCGTCCGCGAACGGCGCAATGCTCGGCGATTCGGAGTGAGCCGGCGTGGTCGCCACCGGTCGCTCGGGGCCGACGGGTACCAGGTCCTTCGACGCGATCCGTTGCGCGAAAATGTCCGCGACGCCGGACGCCGGACCGCGCGCGTCCGACCACACGGCGATCACGTGATCCCCGCGCGTGCAGAGTTTCACGCCGGTCGCCGTCGATGCGCCCGCGCCGAGCGCGCGCTCGGGCACGACGGGTTTCAACGTCGCGTCGACCTTCGTCAGGTAAACCTGCGACGCGCCGCTGCGCTCGTCGATCCAGGCGATCACGAACGCGTCTCCGGTGTACGTCGCGGCGACGTCGCTGACGCCGCCCTTGGAATGCGTGAGCATTTTTTGCCCGCGTTTTTTCCCGTCGGGCCCGACCAGCGTGACGAACACCTCGGGCTCCTTGTTGTCGATGCCCACCCAGGCCACGAGCGCGTCGCCGCGCGCCGGGTCGCCGGCCACGACGGAAACGCCGCCCTGTGATTGGGCGCGATACGACAAGATCACGGCATCGCCGGGCTCGCCCTTGTCGCCGACGGGTTGGACGCGAACGACGCCGCGAATCGGTTCGTATTTGCCGTCGGGCGCGGCCTTGTTGGAGCGCGTGAACGGCGTCGCGGGGTCGAAGTAGCTCACCGACGCGATGAGCGTCTCGTCGCCGACGCGCGCGGTCGACAGATCCGCGATCGAGTCGGTCTTCGAGATCGCCGCCACCTGATCGGCGCGCGGCTTCGGGGACGCCGCGACGCTTCGTGCCGCGGGCCGATAGGCGCCGCCGAGCGAACCGAGCCCGAGCGCAAAGACGGGCGCCGGCGTCTCCAGCACATCGGCGAGCCCGAGACACCCATTCGCGTGACAGGTGAGCCCCCAAGCCTGATCGGCGAAGGCGCCGGCGCGGTCTCCGATGCGAACGGGCTCCGACGCGGTGAGGCCGAGAGCCGCGTCGAACTCGACGAACGCGGGAACCGGATCCATCGACGCACACGCCGCTCCCGCCTTGCATGCCGGCGCGTAGGTGAGCGCCGCGATGCCTCGACCGGTCGACGCGAACTCGGGGATCGTGCCGTCGACTTTTGCCATGCGCACGAGAGCGCTCGCGTCGCCGACCGCGCCGTCCCCGCGGATGGCCGCGACGCGGATCGCGCGGCCCCCGAGCGGCTTTTCGATCGCATTTTCGACGGCGAGATAAGCGGAATCACCGGGATTCGCTCCCGGCACGATGCGGAGCATCGCTTGAGGACCGAAGGGACGTCCGAGCGGCGCGGGTTGTTTCACGACGGTGCCCGTCGCGGCATCGACCACGGCGCCGTAGATCCGCGGTTCGAGCCCGTGATCGTCGGTCCACGCGAGCACGAGGTGGTCGCCGATCTTCGTGAAATCGAGATCCGGTTCGGCCGTCGCGCCGTCGCTGACCGTCGCTGATTTCTTCGACAAGCGCCCTTCGGCGTCGGCGAAATAGACGCGAATCGGCCCCGGATCTTTCCGGCTCTTCCCCGCTTCGACCACTGCGATGGCCACACCGTCCGGGGTCGCGGTCGCCTGCCACGAACGCGCGTTGGTCAAGAGCGCGCTCGGCTCGCTCTTGGCTTCGCCCGTCGCGCCGAGCTCCACCGCGAAGAGCTGCGCGCGATCTTCGGTGCGCACCGCCCACATCGCGAGCGCGCCGGTGGCCGTCGAGATCGCGTCGACCCACACCACGTCGCCGAGCGACTGCGCGAGCGGCGAAGGCCCGCCGCGAAGCTCGCCGCTCGGGCCGAGCGCCAGGACGTCGACGCGCGAACCGGAAAACTCGCGCGAGCTCGTCACGAGAACGAACCCTTTGGAAGCGCCGCCGAGAGGCTTCACCGCGACCAGGTCGACTTCGGGCGCCGCGTCGGCGACGATTTTCGGCTCGGCGTGGGCGGCGTCCGGGCCGGTGAGCGGCGCGGTGAACCATTTTCGTTTGCCGTTCGCGAGCGCCGCCCACGCCGCGATCGTGCCCTCGGCGCGATCGCCGACGTAGGGCCCGAACGTGCCGGCCGGGACGAGGGCGAAGCGGCGTCCGGAGAACGCGTCGAGTGGCGCCGCGTGCTCTGCCGCGGCGTGCGGCGGCTCTTTCCCGACAGGCGCCCGAGTCGGCGGCGTCGCTCCCGATTTGGAGCACGCAACTGCGGAGAGCAGCGAGATTCCGAGGCATACGCCGAGCTTCACGGAGGGGGACGTTACGAGCAGAGTCCCTTCGACGCCAGTCCCCGGTGACGGATTGCCGACTACCATCGGCGAGCGTGACCCTGGCTCAGCGGCTGCTCATCGCCATCGGCATTCTCACGATCGCGACGACCGCGGCGCTTGCGTTCGGCGTGCGAGAGGCGCTCCGCGTCGCCGAGGAAGAGCGCTTTCAAACCCAGTTCGAGAGCGCGGTCACCGGACTCGAGTCGGAGCTCGGAGAAGAGATCCGGAATTTGCCGGCCTTGCTTGCGCCGCTGTGCGACCACGACCCGGTGCTCGACGCCGCCCTCGTCGATCTGAAGAGCGGGCAGCTCGACGCGGGGGAAAGGTTGTCGATCAGTCTCCGCGTTCCGGAGCTCGCCAGGGCGCTCCGCCTCGACGAGCTCGTCCTTCTGACGAATCACGGCGAGATCCTCGGCTCGGGACCCGAGAGCGCGCGCGTCGGGGAACGCGATCGAAAGCTCGCGGACGAGCTCCGCGGTGACCCGCGTCAAGCCAAGGTTCGGACCGGCGGCGGCGCGCCGGCGATCGACGCGCATTGCGTGCGATCGAGCGGCGCGGTGAGCATCGGTCTCTACGGCGCTCGTCGTCTCGATTCGATTCTCGAGCGAGTCGGCGGTCGAGAAGGGCTCACCTTGTCGCTCCAGGCGCCGGCAAACCGGGCGGACGTCCTGACGCGGACGGTGACGTTGTCGATCCTGCGTGGAACGACGGTCACCGCGACGCGCCCGCTCGATTCGCTCCGCGAAGCGCTGCGCCGTCTCGACGTCACGATCTTCGTCGTCGGCACGGCGACGTTCGTGGCGGCGCTGCTGTTTGCCGGGCTCCTGTCGCGCGGGCTCGCGCGCCCCATCGTGAGCCTCTCGGCGCAGGCACGGCGCGTCGTCACCGGCGAGCCGATCTTCGTCGTCGGCAAGGGCGGCCGTGAGCTCGAGGAGTTCGCCGCGGCGTTCAATCAGACGATCCGCGACCTGGTCGCGCTGCGAAAGCGGCTCGCCGCGACCGAGCGCATCGCGGCCCGTCGCGAGATCGCTCGCCGCGTCGCGCACGAAATAAAAAATCCGCTCGCACCGATCCGCGCCGCGGTGGAGACGCTCCGTCGGCTCCGTGCCCGGAACGATCCGGCCTTCGACGAATACTTCGACGAGGCGACGCGCACGGTGCTCGACGAGGTGAACCGCATCACGAACATCGTGCAGGAGTTCACCCGGTTCGCGCGTTTGCCGGCTCCGCATCCGAAGCCGATGGACCTCGAGCAAGCGGTGCGCGACGTGGTTCGTTTGCACGAGTCCCCCGAACGACCCATCGTCGTTTTAGCGGCGCGAACCGAGCCGCTCAACGCCGATCGTGACCAGGTCGTTCAGGTGCTCACGAACCTGATTCAGAACGCCCAGGACGCCGTCGGCGCCGTCGCTCATCCGACCATCACCGTCTCGCTCGGCCCGGCGGATGGCGCGCCGGAGCGGATTCGCCTCGCGGTCTCCGACAACGGCCCCGGCGTGTCGGCGGAGATGCGGGAGCGCTTGTTCGAGCCGTATGCGACGACCAAGGAGCACGGCACCGGGCTCGGTCTCGCCATCGTCGAGCGCATCGTGATCGAGCACGGCGGCGAAATTGCCTACCGCGACGTCCCGGGTGGCGGGGCGGAGTTCAGTATCTTGTTACCCATCGCGGGGCCGCCCCTGCTCGCCGAAGGGCCGAGCGAACGCCCTGAGCCGAGCGATCCGCGCGGTTCGCGAAGGTCTTGAAACCGCACGTCGCGCGAAATACCCTGTAAGCTCTAGAACTTCCTCGCGCGAGCTCGGCTCCGTGCGAAAGCGGTGCTGCGATGCCTCCCCTTGGTCAGCGACAGATCTACGGAATCCTCGTGCTCGTGCTCGCGCTCGCGGCCATCGCGGCGATCCGTCCGACGGTCACGCCCTTCGCCGCAGTGCTCTTGGCGATCGCGATTTTCGTCATCGTCTGGTCCGGGAGCGCCAAAGGCGGGGTCTCGATCGACGGCGTGCGCGAGGCGCTCGATCGCGCCCGGCTAGGTAAGCGTACCGACGCGCCGAGCGGGGCGCCTCCCGAGCTCGCGAGCGTGTACGAGGGCGTCATGAAGATCGCCGAAGCGGTGCGTGCGCTCGAAGACGAATCGGAGCGACGGCGCCGCGAGATCGACGCCTCGGCCAGTCACGTCGCCGAGGTGGTCCGCCGGATTCAAGACGCGGCCTCGAATCAATCGGGGCTCAACGACACCACCGGCCGCAGCATCAAGGAAATGACGTCGGCGCTTCGCGAGATCTCGCAGCACGTCGAGATGCTCGCCGCGAGCGCGGAAGAGTCGAGCTCGTCGATTCTCGAGATGACGGCGACCAACGACGAGATGGCCGAGCACATCGGCGAGCTGAGTCAGAGCGTTCGCGAGAGCGTCTCTTCGATGGAGGAGATGACGTACTCCATCAAGGAAGTCGCGAAGAACGTCGACGCGCTCTCGCTCACGGCCGAAGAGACCAGCTCGAGCATGAACGAGATGGACGTCTCCATCGATCAGGTACAGTCGAACGCGAACGAAACCGCGCGGCTCAGCGAAGAAGTGGCGCGCGACGCCGAACACGGCGCCGAGTCCATCTTGAAGACGATCGGCGAGATTTACCGCATCAAAGAGAGCAGCCAGGAAGCCGTCTCGGTGATCTCGAACCTCGGTTCGCGCATCGACGCCATCGGCCAGATCCTGAACGTCATCGACGAGGTCGCCGAGCAAACGAACCTCCTCGCCTTGAACGCGGCGATCATCGCCGCTCAAGCCGGCGAGCACGGCAAAGGTTTTGCGGTGGTAGCCGACGAGATCAAGGACCTTGCCGAACGCGCCGGCGCGAGCACCAAGGAAATCGCCGACCTCATCAAGACCATCCAGTCCGAGAGCCGCAACGCCATCCAGGCCGTCGAACGCGGCGCTCAGAACGTCGACCGCGGCGTCCAGGTCTCGAACGAAGCCGAACGCGCGCTGAAGAAGATCCTCGAGAGCTCGCAGAAGAGCACGAACATGGTGCGCGCCATCGCCCGCGCGACCGTCGAGCAAGCCAAGGGCTCGAAGCAGGTCACCGACGCCATCGGCCGCATCGCGGAAACGGTCCAACAGATCGCCGCCGCGACCGCTCAGCAGGCCCGCGGCACCGAGCTCATCATGAAGACCGGCGAGACCATGCGCACCGTCGCTCAACAAGTCGAGCGCTCGAGCCAGGAGCAATCGCGCGGCGGCCGTCAGATCACGCAAGCGATCGAGACCATCAGCAGCATGGTCCACCAGCTCTCCAACGCGCACCGCCAGCAGTCACGCGGCTCCGAGCAAGCCGTCGAAGCCGCCAAGCAAATCGAAGAAGCCGCGCGCCTCCAGGACACCGCCATTCGCGATCTGACATCGACCGTCGATCACCTGAAGCGCTCGACCGCGGTGTCGTAGTCGTTCCGTTCGGCTAGGGAATTCGACAGATCCCTATCGAACGTGGCTGCCTCCCCCCGCGGGCTGATGATTCATCACATCAGTCGACCCGCCCGGAAAGCTCGAGTCAGATGCGCCGTGTTGAGCGAGAACCGGAGCGGAGCGTACTTTCGTACGTGAGCACCGGAAGCGCAGCGAAACCAAGCAGATGGCCGAGATCTCCGGGCGTGCTCACAGAAAGATGTGACGCATCTTGTGCCCCGCGTGGGCTCCGCGCCCGCGCCCCTCCAAGGGCCGCGCTCCGCGCGTCCCGGAGGGGGAACTCGTCCCGTTGAGGGCGCGTCTTGAACGGCGTTGCGCATCGTTCCATCCGAACGACGACGCGAAAAAAAGTCGGTCACACTCGTCGTCACGGGCGCCACTAAAGAAAGGAGCGGACGAATGACGGAAGAGCGAAATACGTTGGACGAGCTCGCGCGGGCGGCGATCGCCGGCAATCGCGTGGCTCTGACGGAACTCGTCGATTTCCTGAAAGACGACGTTTATCGGCTCGCGGTGCGGATGCTCGGCCACCCCGAGGACGCGGAGGACGCCGCCCAGGAGGCGCTCGTCCAGATCGTCACGAGCCTTGCCTCGTTTCGCGGCGAGAGCTCGATTCGAACCTGGGCCTTCCGCGTCGCGAGCCGGCACTACATGCGGGTTCGGGTCGGACGCTACGAGAGCATGGTCGAGAGCTTCGACTCGATCGACCAGGTCATGGCCCAGCACGACCAGGTCCCCGCCGCCGCGTTCAACGAGAGCGAGACCCGGATCCTCGCCGAGCAGGTGATGAGCAACTGCGTGAGCGCGATGCTCCTCGCGTTGAACCGCGACGAACGGCTCGCGTACTCGCTCGCCGAAGTGTTCGGCTTTTCGGGCCCGGAGTGCGCGTCGATCCTCGAGGTCGATCCGGGCACGTTTCGAAAACGTCTGCAGCGGGGGCGAGAGGCGCTCGAGGCGTACATGTCGCGCTCCTGCGGCATCGTGAACGCCGACAACGCCTGCCGCTGCGCGCGTCAGATTCCGGTCCACCTCGCTTACGGGTTCATTCGGCCCGAAGAGCTGCTCGCCCGGAGGCGGTCGCACGCCTCGAAGAGCGGCATCGACGCGAACCGCCTGCGCGACATGAGGGACATCGAGCGCGTCGCTTGCCTCTTCCGCGACGACGTCGACGGCACTCCGGAAACCCTGGTGGCGAAGATGCGCGACCTCATCGGTAGCGGGGGGCTTTCTGCACTCGACTGAGCAGCTAGACCGACAAGGAGAACCCACGTGACGACCATCGACGAAAACAAGGCGCTCGCCCGTCGCGAGATCGAACAATACGAAGGCAGGGGCGACCTCGCCGCCGGCGCGGCGCTGTTCGGCCCGGGCTACACGCTCCATTTCCCGGGTTTCCCGCCGCTCGACCTGGCCGGGCACGAGCGCGTGATCCGTGGGTTCCGCGAGGCCTTTCCGGACCTTCGCATCGAGGTCGCCGAACAGGTGGCGGCCGGCGAGCTCGTCGCGAATCACTGGAGCGCACGCGGTACCCACCGCGGCGCCTTCCAGGGCATTCCCGCGACGGGCAAGGCGGTGACGATCACCGGCAACAACGTGATGCGGTTCCAATCCGGAAAAATCGTCGAGCTGTGGGGCCAGCTCGACGCGGTCGGGCTCCTGACCCAGCTCGGCGTCGTTCCGGGCCCCGCGCCCGCGTGGGTTTCGGCGCCGCCCTCGGTGCCGGAACCCGAGGGCGCGGCCGACGTCGTCGGGCGATTCATCGAGAAGTTCAACGAAGGCCGGTTCGCGACGATCGCGAACGAGTTCGACGACGAGTACGTCCTCGATTTTCCGGGTGGCCCCACCGGGCGCGGCAAGGACGGGATCGTTCGAGCGACCACCGAGTTTCGCGCGGCGTTTCCCGATCTCCATTTTCACACCGAAGCGCTCTTCGAGGAGCGCGGCCGCGTCGCGTGGCGCTGGACGATGAAGGGGACGCATCGCGGAAGTCTCGGACCGTTTCCGGCAACCGGGCGGTCCGTCACTCTTGCCGGCATCAGCGTCGCGACGGTGCGTCGCGGCCGCATCGTGCTCGATCGCGTGCGCGCGGACATGGCCGGCCTGCTCGTGCAGATCGGCGTCCTGCCCGCGCCGGCTTGAAAACGTCGACGCGCGTCGTCCGCGCTGCTCAGAGCACCTTTCGCGGATCGATGTCGACGCGGGGTTTTTGCCCTGCGGTGCCCTTCGACAAATAGTTCACTGCTTCGCCGAGCCCCTCGAGCGTCAAGTGGTGCATGGGGAACACCTGACGGATCACCTCGCAGGTGCCGCCGGCCCAGTATTGCGGCGGATCGGGGTTCAGCCAGACGGAGCGGTCGAATTTGTCGGCGAGATAGACGAGCCAGTCGAGGCCGGAGAGCGGACGGCCGTCGGCGCGTTTCATCGGCGAGCCCCACGGGCCGCTCGACATGAGCTCGCTCGGGGCCATCGACGCGTCGCCGACCAGGACCAGCTTCCAGCGCTGATTCACGGTCTCGACGATCTCCGTCGCGTCGATCGGATTCATGAGGGAGTCGGACGCGAAGAGGCGGCCGTACACGGTGTTGTGGAAGTAATAGGTCTTCAGTTCGCGGAAATTCGACGCGCGCTTGGCGGCGCTGAAGAGCTGCGAGCAGGTGTGTGCGAACGGCTCCATCGAACCGCCGACGTCCATCAGGAGAAGGACGCGCACGTTGCTCTTCTTCGGCGGACGCGTGACGATCTCGAGCTCGCCGAAGCTCTTCGCCGTGGCGTCGATGGTCGCGTCGATGTCGAGCTCTTCGTCGAAGCCTTCGCGTGAAAATTGGCGGAGCTTCCTGAGCGCGACTTCGATCTGCCGCACGTCGAGCACGAGATCGGAGCGGTACGGGCGGTAGCGGCGCGCGTCGGCCATGCCGACGGCGCCCGAGCCTTTGCTCTTCGCGGAGCCGCCCGCGCGGACGCTCATCCCGGCCGGGTTTTGTCCGCTGTTGCCGAACGGGCTCGTGCCGCCGGTTCCGATGTAGTGGTTGCCGCCCTCGTGACGCTCTTTCTGCTCGCGGAGGCGTTGCTCGAAGAGTTTCTGCACTTCCTCGGGTGTCAGGTCCTTGAACGCCGCGATCTGTTCGTCGGTCAGCGACTCGAGGACCTTCGGATCTTTGAGCCACTCGTCGAGGCCGGCGAGGAGATCGGGGATCTTCGATTCGATACCCTTGAAGTGGGCGAGAAACGCCTCGTCGAAGCGGTCTAGATCCGACTCGCGGTGCACCATCAAGGAGCGAGCGAGGTAGTAAAAGCCGTCGAGCGTGTCGTTGTGCAAGCCCTGCGAGACGGCCTTCGCGAGGCTCACGACCTCCTGAGTTCCGACCTTCAGGTGCCGCTTCCGGAGTTCGTAGAGAAAGGGGACGAGGAGGTCACTCATGACGACGTGAGCCGTCCATAGCACCTTGTCGAAAGGGCCCCCACACCGGCGCTCGCGCCGCCGAAGGTGCCCCTATTTCGGAGCTCGGGCGATCGAAGAAAATCGCCATTTTCTCGGCTCATTGCGATTCGCCGTGACCGCAAGCGAGATTGCCCGGCGTGGTCGCGCGGACGCTGTAGTCGCCCGGGGGAACGGTGTACGGCACCGTGATCTGACCCGCGTAGCGACCGTCGTCGCCGGTCACCAGCGCGCCGAGCGGGATCGTCGCGCCGCCCTCGCCGCGGACGAGCACGAGATCGATGCGCGTCTCTGCGCAGGCGTTACTCGCCGCGTGCACGGTGCCCGACAGCTTCACGCGGCCGCCGCGGCGCGCTTCGGCGCCGTTGAAATCGAGGGTGACGGTCGACACGGCTCGTCGATCGTCGGGGTCGGGTCCCGGCTCGGGCTCCGGCGAAGGCGACGTTCCGGACGACGTTCCGCTGGTGCTCGTGCTCGCGCCGCTCGCGGCGCCGTTGCCCTGCGCGGTGGTTCGTCCGCGCGTGGCCATGGCCTCGCCGCTGTCTTTGTTCTTCGGCCACTCGAACGGATCGCGCGGCGGGACGTGCGCGACGCGGTTCTCGTCGGAAAAGTCGAGCTCGTCCGCGGCGCCGCCGAGATCGATGCGGTGCCAGCGTGTGGCGTCGAAGACTTCGACCCAGGCGTGCGCCTCGTTGTGCACGAAGCGCGCGGGCAAACCGAGCGCGAGCGCCGTGACCACGAACGCGAACGAGCGATGGCGACAGACGCCCTTCTGAGACAACGTGAGCTCGCGATAGAGATCGAGCCCGGCGGACTTCGGATGGTCCGTCGACGGCGCAAATTCGCGGAAATATTTCACGAGCGAGCGCAAGGCTTCTGCGGGCCCCGTGCCGTCGACGATGCCGATCTCGCGCGCGACGCGGATGCCTTCCGTCTTCACGTGATCGGGGATCGGCGGGACGAAGCGATAGAGCCGCGCCCAGTCGACGTCGGCGAACGCGCTTCCGAACACGCCGCGATCGATGCCGAGGTGCATCACCAGGCGGATCCTGCCGTCGTGGTCGCCTTTGACGAACCAGTTGTCGGCGCTGTCGTGGAAGAACGCGAGCACGGCTTCTGGGGTGGCACGCGCGGCGAAGATGTGCGCCGCGGGTCCGACGCTCGGGACGCGCACCGGTTCGTTCGCACGCAAATCGACCTCGAGGTCGGCGTAGAACTGGTCGTCTTCGGCACGCGCTGCGCCGCCCACCGCGAGCCGCAGCAACCCGGGGTCGCGGACGCGCAGATCCGTGTCGGCGTTGACCGTGTCGTACGCGAACTCGCGCTTGTACGGCGCGATCGCGGGCGTGAACGGATCGGAGTAGCGCACCGAGCTCGGTCGCGACGTGTCGCGATCGACGCGATACGAGTCCGCGCCCGTTTCCTGGTCGCGCCCGTAGACCGCGCCGTTGTCCTTCGCCGGCGCGTTCGCGTCGGGCAACGCGACGGGGCCGGTTTCCGTCTGGATCGCGGCGGCCATCGCGCCGTCGGTCGTCGTCGCGCCGAGCCGCAGATCTTCGGCGGGATCCGGCGCGATGTATTCGTGGAGCACGACGTCGGAGCGCGCCGTTCCGGTTCTGCCCAGCACGACGAGGCAAACGACCCCGACGAGCCCGCGGCGGATCGCGGCGCGCCGGGTGCCCCCAAAAAACCAATGCTCGAGCTCGCGCCGTCGGCTGTTCATTTTCGGCCCGCGAGTGCGCCTCGGTCTTCCCAGTCGCCGGCGCTCCAGACCGAGCGCACGCCATCGAAATGGCACGAGCCTGCGACGAAAACCGCGTCGGGGTTCGGCGCGGGCGGTCGCGGTTCGGGGTGGGGCGCGGCGCAGGCCGGCGGATCCGCCTCGAGGACGCCGGGAGCCGCAGGCTCGGCCGTCGCGCGCGCGACCGCGAGACGGGACGGCACTGCCGGAACACCGACGACGCACGCCGTCGCGCCGAGCATCGACGCGAACGCTAGCGTCGAAAGGGTCACTCGGGCGGCACGGCGGAATCGCGCGGGCACAGTCGCAAGTGTAGCCCCTCCGCGGGCAATCGGTTCCGCGAACCTGACAGCCGGTAGCCGAATCGCGGGCCTTGCCCTAATCTCGTCCGCCATGTCGCTCGCCGAAGACCTTGCCTCGCTGCCGGCCGCCGTTCGAGCGCGCCTCGACGCGCATCGGTTCGATGCCGCGCGGTTTCTCGAGCTCGCGCGCCGCCTCGGCGATGCAGCACAGATGGACAATCACGTGCGCGGAACCTTGGCTGCGCCGGGCCCCGGCGACGTCGAATCGTTGCCCGCGGCCGGCACGCCGGAGTCCACGAAGTTTCGCGAGCAGGGGCTCGAGCTCCTCCGTAAGGGGCAGTGTGCGCTCGTGGTCCTCGCGGGCGGCATGGCGACGCGCATGGGCGGCGTGGTGAAAGCGCTCGAACCGGCGCTCCACGGGAAGACGTTTCTCGAATTGCGACTCGCCGAACAGCGTTCGCTCGAAGCGCTCGCGAAGACGACGGTTCCGCTCTGGCTCATGACGAGCTCGTCGACCGACGCGAAGATTCGTGCGGCGCTCGGCGGCGCCGTCGACGGCAAACGCATCGCGACGTTCCCTCAGCGCCTCTCGCTCCGGCTCACCCCCGAGGGCGCGATCTTCAAGGACGATCAGGGCGAACCGAGCGAGCACGCGCCGGGCCACGGCGATCTTCCCGACGCGCTCGTGGACAGCGGGCTCCTCGGGACGTTCATCGACGGAGGCGGTCGTTACGTGATGGTCGCCAACCTCGACAACCTCGGCGCGACGCTCGATCCGGCCATCGTCGGTTATCACGTCGCGCGCGGGCGCCCGGTGACGTGCGAAGTGGTCGACAAGCTCGCCAGCGACAAGGGCGGCATCCCGGTGCGCCACGACGGCCGCACGGTGGTGCTCGAGGAGTTCCGGATCCCGCCGTCGTTCGACCCGGCTCAAGTTCGCGTGTTCAACACGAACACGTTCCACTTCGACGCGTCGGCGCTCGCCGCGAAAGACATCAAGTGGACGTACTTCGTCGTAGAAAAGAAGGTCGCCGGTCGCCCGGCGATCCAGTTCGAGCGCCTGATCAACGAGCTCACGAGCTATCTCGACACGACGTACCTCCGGGTTCCGCGAACGGGCGCCGAGTCCCGATTCCTTCCCATCAAGGACCGCGAAGAGCTCGCGCGCCGGCAGCCGGAAATCGAAGCGGTTGCTCGCTCGCGAGGAATGATCGCGTGAGCGGCCGCTCCTCGATTTTCAGGCGCGCCGCGTGCGTAGCGGCGTCGATGGCCGTGTGCGCCACGCATCCTGTAACCGCGCTTGCCGCGCCGATCGAGCCCGAGCGGCTTCCGTCGTTCGGCCGCAGCGTCGCGGGCACCGACGACACGACGGCGCTCGTACAAAACCCGGCGAACCTCGCGTTCCTTCCCGGTCCCGAGCTCCGCTGGGAAGGCGTGTACTTGAACGAGCGGCTCGCCGTGCCGTGGCAGGGTCACGCGTTCTCGGTCGGCTTCCGGCTGCCGTTCAATTTCGCGACCGCGCTTCGCGTGGACTTGGTCGACCCACCGTCGGATGCGTTCAGCGGGCACGCAAATAACTACCAGTGGCTCACCTGGGGCCTCGCCTACAAAGCGTCGGAGGCGCTGAGCTTCGGGTTCTCGCTCCAGCGCTCGTATTCGGACGGCCCCGTCGCGAACGCGCTCGGTTCGTATTCGTTCGGCATCTCCGCGCGTCCGGCGAACATCGTCGGGGCGTCGCTCGTCGCGTCGAACATCAACGGTCCGCTCTCGGGCGGCGATGTGAACCGGCTCGCCGCGCTCGGCATTCCCAACGTCTCCCTCGGCGCGTCGCTCACCGCGGCCCTCGCGATTCGTCCGTTCGCGACCCGCGCCGTCGAACTCGGCCTCGAAGAGCGCTACCTCTTCGAACCGCAAATCGTCGTGCCGCGCGCGACGCTCGGCATCGATCTACCGTACGTCGGGCGCGTTCGCGGCGAATTCTCGGTCGTGGATCCGAGTCAGAAAAATCCGGGTTGGATGGCGAGCGCGTCGCTCTCGTTTTACGTGAACACGCCCGGAGGCTCGACGGATCTCGAGCTCGGCGGCGTGACCGGCACCGAGCTCGGCCGGCGCGGTTCGTACAATCTGTACAACCAGTTCGCCTTCCGCGGATGGCGCGAACCCGTCGGCTTCGCGCAGCGCCACACCGCCGTTCGCTTCCGCATCGAAGACACGCCGGACACGCGCGACCACGTCGCGCTCCTCCGGAAACTCTGGACCATCTCCGAAGAGCCGAGCATTTCGGCGGTCGTGTTCGAGCTCCGGACGGCGCCGGCCGACTCGCTTGCTCACATCGAAGAGTTGCGCGACGCGGTGCGATTGCTCCGCGCCCGCGGCAAGCACGTGCTCTGCCACCTCGAAGACGCGACCGGCGCCGCGCTCTACTTTTGCTCGGCCGCCGATCGCGTCCTGATGAACCCCGCGGGAGGGCTCCGTTTCGCGGGTCTTCGCACGAGGCATTTCTACTTCGCGAATCTCTTGCAAAAACTCGGCATCCAGGCCGATTTCGTGCGCATTGGCGCGCACAAGAGCGCGCCCGAAGAGTTCACCCGGACCTCGGCGTCCGATACGGCTCGCGCCGACACCATCGATCTCCTTCAGCAAAACGAGCGCTGGTTCATGTGGGAGATCGCCCGCGATCGGCACATCGACGTCCAGGTGCTGCGCGATCGCATCGCGCACGGGCCGTTCATCGCGAGCGAAGCGAAGGAAGCCGGGCTCATCGACGGTTTCGCGTTCGACGACGAGATCGAGGGCGCGGTTCAGAAGATGGCCGGCGAACGCGTCGACGTGATCGACTCCGACTGGGCCAACGTCGCGCCCGAGCGCTTCGGACGTCAGCGCGGCATCGCGCTCGTGTACGTCGACGGCGACATGATCGACGGGCGGAGCCGCACGATTCCGTTCCTCGACATGCAGCTCGCCGGCTCTTACACGCTCGCCGAGAACCTGAAGCGCGTCCGCGACAGCCCCTCGATCGGCGCGGTCGTCCTTCGCATCGAGTCGCCCGGCGGTTCATCGATGGCGGCCGACGTCATGTGGCGTCAGGTCGAGCTCACCGCGCGCGTGAAGCCGGTCATCGTGAGCATGGGCGACGTGGCGGCGAGCGGCGGCTACTACATCGCCGCTCCCGCGACGAAGATCTACGCGAACCCGCTCACGGTCACCGGCAGCATCGGCATCTTTTACGGCAAGGCCGACGTCAGCGGGCTCTTGCAAAAGCTCGGCGTGAACGTCGAGGTCTACAAGACGGCGCCGCGCGCCGACGCGGAGTCCATCTTCCGCCCGTTCACCGACGACGAGCGGACCGAGCTCGTCAGGAAGGTCGGCCAGTTCTACGACGTGTTCTTGTCGCGGGTGTCCGTCGGCCGGCACATGACGAAGGAAGGCGTCGATCGCGTCGGTCAGGGGCGCGTGTGGACCGGCGAGCAAGCGAAGGAACGTGGTCTCGTCGACGAGCTCGGCGGGCTTCGCGAAGCCCTCGAAGAGGCGCGGCGACAAGGCGATCTCGCCGAAGACGCGCCGATCCTCGAGCTGCCGAAGGTGCCGACGAGCTTGCTGGGCACGCTGCTCGGCATCCAGGGTCTTCACGCGAGCTCGATCGCCGAGGCGCTTCCGCCGTCGGTCATGCAGCTTGCGCACGCGATGGCGCCGTTCCTCGTTCACCCGAGCGACCGACCGCTCGCGCGGATCGAGATCACACCCGTTTCACCATGACGGTTCCGGTGCTCGTCTGTCGCGACGCCCGCGTCGAGGGTGAAGACGGCGGCGTGCTCCTCGAGGGCGTCACCTGCGAAGCCGACGGCGCGCGGGTGGGCCTCGTCGGCGCGTGGTCCGCGCTCTTCGGCCTGTTCTCCGGGACGGCGATCCTGCGGCGCGGCACGGTCGACGTGCTCGGCGAAGACGCGCGCACGGTGCTCGCGCATCGCAAAGTCGGGGTTGCGCGGCTCGACGCGGAGCTTCCGGAGACCTGGACGTCGACCGAATACCTCACGATGAACGGACGGCTCGTCGGGCTCGGTCGTCGCGCGGCCACGCGCGCGGCGCGGCAGACGTTGGAAGCGCTCGAGCTCGGCGCGCTCGGCGGTCGCAAGATCCATTTGCTCGATCGCGGGGAGCGGCGCGCCCTGTCGCTCGCGAACGCCGCGCTCGGCGGCCCGCCCCTCGTGGCCGTCGAACGCCCGCTCGCCGGTCTCGGCGACTCCGAGGCGGTCGCGATCCGGCAGATCCTCGCGCGAATCGGCCTCGGCCGCCGGCTCCTCGTCAGCATCGACGTTTCGACGGCGCAGCCGCTCGAGCGCGAATTCGTCGCGTCCATGGACCAACTGGTCGTGCTCGCTTCGGGAACCGTCGTGGCCGCCGGCCCCACCGAGAGCGTGATGATGAGCAGTCCGCGCTGCGTCGTCTGGGCGGCCCGCGCCGCCGAGCCCCTCGTCCTGATGCTCCGTGAGCGAGGCGTCCGAGTAGAACCCGTCGACGGCGTGCCGTTCGAAGGCGACGCCGGCGGTCGCTTCGTCGTCCTCCTCGACGGCGGCGTCACCCCGATGACCATCGTCGAGACCGCTCACGCGGTCGGCGCGCCGCTGCTCGAGCTCTTGCCGATCGGTTTCTCTGCAGCGGCCTCTTGACTCGATCGCCTCCGGCGTCGAATCGTCTCGTGTCATGCATGCCGGCCGAGCCGCACTGACGAAGGCGCAACGCGTCGTCGTGAAAGTGGGCTCGCGTGCGCTCGCGAGCGACCGCGACCTGATCTCGGAGCTCGCGACGCAGCTCGCAAAGGCCGGAAAAGAGCGGTCGTTCGTCGTCGTGAGCAGCGGCGCGATCGCGCTCGGATGCGAACGGCTCGGCTATCGCCGCCGGCCGAAGGAAATGGCCAAGCTCCAGGCCGCCGCCGCCGCCGGGCAAAGCGTGCTCATGCAACGGTACGCCGAGGCCTTCGAACGCGAAGGGCTGGTCGTCGCACAGGTTCTGCTCACGCACGCCGATCTCGCGGATCGGGAGCGAGTGAACAACGCGCGCCAGGCGCTCGCCGCGCTCCTCGACGCGGGCGCGGTGCCGATCATCAACGAGAACGATACGGTGTCGACCGACGAGATTCGATTCGGTGACAACGACCAGCTCGCGTCCATGGTCGCGCCGCTCGTCAGCGCCGAGCTCCTCTTGCTCCTCACGGACGTCCCGGGCGTCCTCGACGAACAGGGCGAACGCATCGCGGTCATGCACGCCGACGCCAAGATCGGAAAGCTTCCGGGGAGCGCGCTCGGAACGGGCGGGATCGCGAGCAAGATCGACGCGGCCGTCAAAGCGAGCCGCGCGGGCGCGGCGGCCGTGATCGGGCCCGCGCTCGAGCCGAACGTCATCGTCGACGTGATCGCGGGCCGCGACGTGGGTACCCTATTTTTGCCCGACGCAAGCGCCCTCCGGGCGCGAAAGCACTGGATCATGTACACGCTCCGCCCTCGCGGCGCGGTGCTCCTCGACGACGGTGCCGTTCGGGCGCTCGGGAGCGGCAAGAGCAGTCTGCTTCCGGTCGGCGTGCTCGGCGTGAAAGGCGAATTTCACCCGGGGGACGCCATCCGTCTCGTCAGCGCGACCGGCGCCGAAATCGGGCGCGGGCTCGCCCGGCTCGCGTCGGCCGACGTCGCTCGCGCCGCCGGAAAAAAAGGGCCCGACCTCGACGTCCTGTTCGGCGCGCTCGGCCACGACGTCGTGGTCGTGCACAAGGACGACCTCGTCTTGGCGCGCTAACATGGCGGAGGGCCCGGGTTCGAGCCGCGTCGATTCGAACGGACCGCGATGTACAACCTAATCAAAGCGCTGATGTGGATCGCGGCGGTGCTCGGCGTCGTGATCGGGATCGCGCGGCTCGTGGCGATTCGCTGGTGGCGCGTCCCCGAAGACGATCCGTACCTCGTTGCTTCGTTCGCGCCGACCCTCCGCGGCGGCGATTGGGTCCTGCTGTGGCGCGCCACGCCGCCGGCGTTCGGCTCTCTCGTCATCTGTCCCGACCCCGACGACGCGAACAAGGTCGTCATTGGACGCATCGCCGGTGAACCCGGCGACAAAGTCGAGATCGAGGGCGAGCGCATCAAGATCAACGGCGTGAACGTCTATTCGGAAGCGGCTTGCAACGACGCGAAGTTCTCGCTCGACGACCCCGTCACCGGGGAAGAAGTCGAGCAGCGTTGCGACATCGAATCGATGGGCGGCGTTGCTCACGAGCGCGGCACCCTTTCGGGGCTCAACAAGCCCGGCGCGCTGCTGTCGACTCGCGAGGTCGACGACGGGCAGGTGTTCCTCGTCAGCGACAACCGCGCTTATCCGTATGACTCCCGAAACTACGGCGCGATCGATCGCGCCGCCTGCAAGGAGTCGATCTTCTTCCGGCTCATCGGCAAAAGCGGCTACTTCGACGTGAAGAGCCGGTTTACCTACATCCGCTGACGGTTAGGGCGGTTGCGGCGGGCCGGCGTTGGCGCGTGCGCCGCGCGCTGGCGCGGCTAGAACGGGTACACCGTTTGGCTCACGCTCCGAACGCCCTCCGCTATATAAGAGAGGATCCGGGATGGTGCTCGAACTCGGAATCGTGTGTGGCCGCTGCCACGCCTTCGTCCCGACCGTGAGCGCGTCGGTAGCGTTCGGGCCCTGCACGTCGTGCAAGCGCGATCTGTCCTGGTTGGGCGACGACGCTTCCCCGAGCCCCTCGGGCGCCGGTGAACAAACTCGTTCCAATTCCCGACCAGCTGATGAAAGCTCCGTAACGGCGCGAAAGCGTGACGCGCCCGACGTCGCTTCGAAAGCCGTCCCCGAGGAACAGCCGATGGATCAAGCCAAGTACTACGTCTGCCAATCTTGCATGACCCCCGTTCCGAGCGGACACAAGTTCTGCGGTCGTTGCGGCGCGTCCGTTCCCGAAGACGCGCTCACGCTTCGCACCGACTACTTCAGCGACATGCAGGACCCGGAGAAGGCGCGCCTCGTCTTGATCCGCGGCGAAGGCATGGAGGGGCTCAGCTATCACCTCAAAGCCGATCAGCACGTCGTCGGACGCCAGGGTCAGCTCGAGTTTCCCGAAGATCCGTTCGTCTCTCCACGCCACGCGAACTTCTTCTATCGAGACGGCAAGCTCGTCGTGCGCGACGAAGGTTCGCTGAACGGCGTCTACATTCGCATCCGTGGCACCGTCGAGATCATTCCGGGCGACACGTTCCTCGCCGGCGAGCAGCTCTTCCGCGTCGACCCGACGCCGAAGGCGTCCGACGGCGTCGACGCCGAAGGGACGTTCTTCTACTCGTCGCCGAAGTACCCGGCCTTGTTCCGCGTGAACCAGATCATCGAAGGCGGCGCGGTCGGCATGACCGTGTGCGCGCGCACCAACACGCTCGCCATCGGTCGCGAAGACGGCGATCTGAATTTCCCGGGCGACCTATTTCTGTCCGCGAAGCATTGCACCGTCGAAGAGCGCGAAGGTCACTTCTTCCTCACCGATCACGGCAGCCGCAACGGCACCTACGTCCGTCTCAAGGCCGATCGCGAGCTCGGACACGGGGACTACGTGTTCATCGGGAAGAAGTTGCTCAGGGTCGAGCTGAACGCGAACTAGGACGAGCCGGCGGCGTCTTCGGGGCGCTGGGGCTTGCGGCGGCGACGGCGACGACGGCGCGCGGGCTTTTGTTCGGGGTCGATTCCCGCAGCGCTCTCGGCGTCTTCTTCCGGCAGGTCGGCGCGCGCCATTTGCGAGATGGCGAGCACGTCGGCGGCCGTCGGGTAGAGCGCCGTCTTGGTGAAACGGCCGGCGCGCCCCGATTCGAGCCGGGGCAGCGCGGCGATGATCCGTCGCATGGCGTCGGCGATGCGGCGAGGCACGGCGAGGCGCTCGACGATGGGCTCGAGAAAGTCTTGCGCCGCGGCGACGCGGTCCCGCGCGCCGTCGCACGCTTCGCGGAGCGGCTCCATCAGCAGCGCGGTCCAGAGCACGGTGTCGTCGAGCGCTTCGCCGCGCTCGCGCGTCGTGCGATCGAGCGCCGACAAGATCCGGAAGACCGGCCGGCTCTCGTCGGTCGCATCGGCGAGATACGACGAGAGCTCCGGCAAGAGCACGTCGAGTACGCCGGTTTCCCAACAGAGCCAGAGACTTCGGTGCGCGGCACCTCCGCGCATCAAGCGGAGAATTTCCTCGAAGAGGCGCGGCCTCGCGGCGCGGCCGAGCGCGTCGCGGCACACGACGATCGCGTCGTAGACCTCGGGCGCGATCGCCAGGTCGAGGCGCGCGCTGAACTTGATCGCGCGGAGGATGCGGATCGGATCTTCGCGGAAACGAACCACCGGGTCGCCGATGGTCCGGACGACCCGCTGCTCGATGTCGGGCATGCCGCCGACCCAGTCGAGGACGGCGTGCCGCTCGAGGTCGTAAAAGAGCGCGTTGATGGTGAAGTCGCGGCGGTTCGCGTCTTCGTGCGCTTCCCCGAATACGTTGTCATTGCGAATGAGGAGATCGTCCCCTTCGCGCTCCTCGATCGGCGTGCGACGGAAAGTCGCCGTCTCGATCACCTTGCCGCCGCCGAAAAGGACGTGAACGAGCCGGAACCGGCGGCCGATGATCCGAGAATTCCGGAACAGGCGACGCACGTCGTCCGGGCGTGCGCTGGTGGCCACATCGAAATCCTTCGGCGCGCGGTCGAGGAGCAGGTCGCGCACGCAACCGCCGACCAGATACGCCTCGAACCCGTGCCGCACCAAACGACGGACGACCTTCTCGGCGTCGGGGTCGATTCGACCATCGGCGAGCTCGAGCGGATGAAGCCCGGGGGGCAGACGTTCTTCGTCGGTGTTTTCCACGTGCGCGTCCGCTTCGGGCGGCATGTCCGAAACCGTGTAGCGAGGCGGCGGCGCTGATCGGCGCGGCGCGTCCGAGTCGCGCTCGCGTGCGCGGCTGCGCGTCCGCGCAGTGGGTTCTCCACTGAGTAGCTCCGTGCGCACATCCGTGGGTGCCAGCGCCGTCGAATCGACGTTACCCACCGGCAGCGGAGTCCTCGGAGTGGGTGTCTGGATCCGGCCCATCTCGCCCGAAGGCGTCGCACACGCGCGCTCGGGACGCCAGGGAAAGGCGCTTTTTCCGTTCAGGTCACTCCTTCGGAACCCTCCGAGACGGCCCGTGCCGCGACGGCGCGCGCCGGACAATCCATGGCCGGGGCTCGTGCCCCCCGGTTTCCCGCGATCCCCTTCGAGCGCTGGCCACCGGCGCCATAGCGAGCGTCGAGGTAAAGTCATGGGTTGATCCGGTGGTCGGGCGGCCCCTCGGGGTGGTTCTGGCGGCATCGGGCAAACCGAACTTCTCCATGAGCATTCTCATCGTTTCACCCGACGGCGACGCAGCGCGTTCGCTGAGCTCCGCCCTCGGCCGCACCGGGCACCCCAGCCACTGGATCGAAAGCGTCGACGAAGCCCGCGAGCACGCCGGCCACGACGCAACCCTGGTCCTCGTGGTCGACCAGGCCGTCGACCGCTTTCGCGAGCTCATCGACGACGTCTCGACCGCGACGCCTTGGGTTCGCGTTTACGAAATGGCCGAAGCGAACGCAGACGTCGTCAGCGGGCATTCGGTTCTCAGGAAGCCGTTCGATGCCGCCGAGCTTGCGACGCTCCTCGGGCGCGAACAGAAGCTCGCCGAGATCGATCGGCGCCGCCACAACGTCGAGGAACACGCCGAAGAGCTCGCGCTGCTCGTCGAGGCGAGCTTCGAAGCGATCATC
The DNA here is from genome assembly GCA_964506835.1 of uncultured Polyangiaceae bacterium. Lineage (GTDB taxonomy): Bacteria > Myxococcota_A > Polyangia > Polyangiales > Polyangiaceae > DASZVB01. Next base: position 30,505 of record CAZDNG010000006.1, on the reverse strand, counting down.
GGGCTCGGACCGGACGGCTCGATCCGTTCCTGGAACCGCGGGGCTCAGGTCATTTATGGATACGAAGCCGCCGAGGTCATCGGCCAGTCGATCGCGATCGTCGAGCCCCAGCCCGGCGCCGCGCTCGGCCGCCTCGTCGTTTCCGAAACGAAGCCCGAGCCGGTCGAGGCGCTCCGGCGGACGAAGGACGGCCGCGACGTGATCGTCCTTCTTTCGGTTTCTCCTGTGGCGCGCGGTCGCACGTTCGCCTTCGCGGAGATGTCGCTCGACATCACGCTCCGGCGACGGCTCGAACGCGAGCTCGAACACGAGAAGCGGCTCGCGGCCATCGGGCGCATCGCCGCCGCCATGGCCCACGAGATCAACAATCCACTCGCCGTGGTGCGCGCCGCGAACGCGTACGTCGCGGAAGTGGCGCGAGCGTCGCGCGACGAGCTCCTCATCGAAACCGTGGACGACGTGCGCTTGGCCGTCGAGCGCATCGGCGGGTTCGTGAACCACGTTTGCGGTTTCTCGCGCCGCGATCGCCCGATGCTGAACGACACGTCCGTGCGCGAGAGCGTCCGCATGGCCCTCCGTCTCGCGAAGCCGCGCGCCGCGGAGCGACGCGTCGACATCACTCTCGAACCGGGTGCGGACCTTCGCCTTCCGCACGACGCGGCCCGCATATCCCAGGCCTTGTTGAACCTCGTCTCGAACGCCATCGACGCCGCGGCCGACGGGGGGTGCAAGGTGATCGTTCGTCTCGTCGCGGATTCGGAGGCGGTAAGCCTCCAGGTCGACGACAACGGCCCCGGGATCCCGGAATCCATGCGCGGTCGCGTGTTCGAGCCGTTCACGACGAGCAAGCCGCAAGGCAAGGGCACCGGTCTCGGCCTCGCGATCACGCGGCAGATCATCGAAGACCATTCGGGCGAGGTGAAGGTCGGACCGGCCCCTGGCGGTGTCGGAACTCGCGCGGAAATCGTGCTGCCACTCGTGCGGAAGCCGCGCGCGAGTCAACGGCCGAAGGCGATCTGAACGCCGAAGCGTCGAGTCGGCTAAGGTACGGGTCACGGTTTTTTGGTGGCTCGCGCAACGACCCTCCTCGCTCCCGACGTCATCGTGGTGCTGGGTTGTCGGATCGGATTCGACGGAGAACCCGGTCCGGCTGCCGGTCGTCGCGTGGAACGCGCCGCGCAGGCATTTTTCGAGCTCGGGCCTCGCGCCATCATCGCGAGCGGGGGCCGTCGATGGGAAGCCCGCAGCTCGGTCAAGGGCGGCCCCCCGAACGGCGTCGCCGAGGCCGACGCGTTTGCCGCTGCGCTCGTCCGGTGCGGCGTCGATCGCGACGCCGTGATCCGTGAGCTGTGCTCGCTCTCGACGATCGAAAATGCCTGGTACTCGGCCGAGCTCTTGCGGCAAGGCGGCTTCGAGCGACCCGCGGTCGTGACGTGTGACTGGCACATGCCGCGCGCGATCGCGTGCTTCGAACGCGTGGGCGTCCGCGTCCTTTCGTTGCCCGCGTCGACCGAGCCGCTTTCTCTCGTGAAAACCACCGCGCGCCGCCTCCGCGAGCGCGCCCACTGGATCGTCGATCGAGTCGCAGCGACGCACTGGACTCGACAGTGAACGGCTCGCCTCGTCTTCGCGCGATGGTTGGTTCGGTCGCGATGTCGTTCGGCGCCGCAGCGCTCGCGTGCCATCCCGATGCCGCGGCGGGCCATTCACCGGCGAATTCGGCGAGCGCGAGCGCCCGAACGAGCGCGCTGTCCGATCCGTCGGAGCGCGCCGAAGCGACGCGCGACGTCACGTTGCTTTCTCCGGACGCGGAGCGGACTCGCGACCCCGTGGCGCGTCGCAGTGCGGCGCGCGCCCTCGCGCGAATCGCCGATGCGCGCGCCGTCGAGCTCTTGCCGCGCGCGCTCGCCGACGAAGATGCCGAGGTCGTCGCGTGGGGCGCTTACGGTTTCGGCTTCTCCGCGGAAGGGCGCGAAGCGGACGTCGTTCGTGCGCTGGTTGCGCGCGCCGCGTCGCTCGCCGATGCCCCGCTCATCGACCCGAAACAGCGATTTTCCGTCGCCGCCGAGGACGCGCTCGCCGACGCGCTGGCTCGGACCGCGACCTTGGCCGCCGAGCGCACGCTCCGCGCGTGGCTCGATGGCCCAGCCGATCGCGCAGCGAGCGCCGCGCTCGCGCTCAGCCGACTCGCGGCGCGCCGGCGGCTCGAAGATTCGACGATCGTGCGCCTTCTCGAGCGCGCGCTCGGCCAAGATCCGCTGCCCGGTGCCCTCGCCGCGTTCGCCCGCGGCGGCGCACTCGGCGAGCCCGGCAAGAAGCGCCTCATCGAAGCCGCCCGCGCCGCCGTCGCGGCGGGCGGTGAACGCCGGATCCTCGGACTGCGCGCGCTCGCCGCGGGTGGCCCCGACGCAGTAAGTCTGTTGCAAAGTGTGCTCATCGACGATCACGCGACCGCGACGGACCGCGCCATCGCTGCGACGACGCTCGGGCGCCTCGGCGCGGAGGGGCAGACCGCGCTCGCGGCGGCGCTGGGTGCCGTCTCGGGTTCGGTCGATGCAGCCGACGGCGCGTGGCTCGCGGCGCGATTCGCCCCGTTGTCCGCGCTTTTGGCAGCGCTCGAGTCCACGGGTTCGGCAGTCGATCCGTTGCGCAAGCTCGCGGAGCTTCCCGTCGCGACCGACGCCACTCTGCCTGTGAAGGGTCGTCTGGTCGCGCTCCGTTGCGCGGCCGCGGCGATCCTCGCCGGCCGCGCGAGTCGTTCGGCGGCACTCGTCGCGTGCGACCCGAGCAACGGGCCCGCGGGCGCGCTCGCGACGCTCACCGTGCTCGACCGCGGGTCGCTCGACGGTGCGCGCTTTGCGTCGTGGAAGAAGCTCGCTCGAGAAGGCGCACCGGCCGTGCGGCGCGCGGCGCTCGCGCTCGCGACGAAGCACCCCGAGTTGCCGGCGATCCACGACGTGCTCATCGACGCGCTCGGCGCCAGCGCTCCCGGGGTCGTCGCTGCGGCGGCACGGGTGCTCGCGGAGAGTCCGGAGCGCGCCGACCGCGCCGCCCGTGCCGACGACGAGACACCGACCAAGCGCGTCGAAGAGTCACGCTCACCGAGCCGTCTCGTGGTGGACGCGTTGTCGCGTGCGATGGATCGCGACCGACCGCCCGACGAGGTCGAAACCCGAGTGCAACTCATGCACGCTGCCGCGGCGCTCGGCGCGCTCAGTCTGAAGGGGCGCGTCGAGAAGCTCTGCAAGGATCCGAACGCGACGATTCGCCGGCACGCCGAGGCCGCGCTGCGCGCCCTCGGCACGACGGGCGCGACGTGTCCGTCGCGACCCGCCGTCGCGCCCACCGACGGCGATGCCCCGGCGGCGCTCGTGACGTTGACGTTCGTCATGAACTCCGGCCGTTTCGCGTTGACGCTCGATCCGTCGCTGGCGCCGTTCGCCACGGCTCGTCTGGTCGCGCTGTCGCGCGCCGGATTTTACGAGGGCGTGGTCGTGCACCGCGTCGTACCGGGTTTCGTCGTGCAATTCGGCGACCGCGGGGGCGACGGTTACGGCGGAGCCGGCAAGGTTCCCTTGCCGAGCGAGACGTCACCGCTCGAATTTCACGCTTTCGCCGTCGGTCTCGCCGAGAGCGGTCGCGACACCGGATCCAGTCAGATGTTCATCACCCTGTCGCCCGAGCCCGAGCTGTACGGAAACTACCCGCTCCTCGGCTTCGCCGATCCCGATTGGGCCAACGTGGCCGAAGGGGACGTCATCGAGCGCGTGGAGATTCGTTGAGCACGCGCGGCGGCGCCGGATTGTGACTTTTCGAACGTCGGAGTAGCCTCTTCGCGCGTGCTTCTCGCGGTCGACATCGGCAACACGAACATCGTCTTCGGTCTTTATCAGGGGACGAAACTCGCTCAGACGTTTCGCGTCGAGACCGCGCGCTCGCGAACGGCCGACGAGTACGGCGTGCTCCTCGGGCAAATGCTCGGGCTCCGTGGGTTCGATCCGAAGGCGATTTCCGCATCCATCGTCGCGAGCGTCGTACCCCCGCTCACCGACGTGATGGTCGAGGCCATTCGCCACGCGTTCGCTCGTGAGCCGGTCGTCGTGGGCCCCGGTCTGAAGACCGGAATCGCCGTGAAATACGAGAGTCCGAGGGACGTCGGCGCCGACCGCATCGTCAATGCCGTGGCGGCGTTCGAGCGGTATCACGCCGGCGTCATCGTCGTGGATTTCGGAACGGCCACGACGTTCGACTGCGTGTCGCCCAAAGCCGAGTATCTCGGCGGCATCATCGTCCCCGGCGTCCAGGTGAGCCTCGACGGCCTACTCGCTCGCGCCGCGAAGCTGAGTCGCATCGAAATTGCCGCGCCGCCCAAAGTGGTGGGGCGAAACACGACGCACGCTCTTCAGAGTGGAATCGTGCATGGCTACGGTTCACTCGTCGACGGTCTCGTCGGCAAGATCGAGCGCGAGCTAGAGTTTCCGTGCCACGTGCTTGCGACCGGAGGCCTGGCGCGATTGATCGCGCCGTATACCGAGCGCCTTTCGGTGATTGACGACAACTTGACGCTCGAAGGCCTCCGCATCTTGCACGAGCGCAACCAGAACACCTGAGCACCGCGCGTCGAACGCGAAACCGATCGTCCTCGCGGACCGTAAGTTGGCCTGCGTAGTTAATGTTCCCCGAACTAAGTTAGGCGTCGAAACCGATGCGACCTGAATCACCTTTCTTCCTTTCACGACGAATTTCAGCGGCGCTCGCTTCTTCGAAATACGTCGCTCTGTTCAGTCTCGTTCTGGCCGCTGGTTGCGGGAGCAATAGCTCCGGCGGATCCGGCGCGAGCACCGGAGGCACGACGGGCAGCGGCGGCGGGAGCAGCACCGGCGGAAGCACGACCGCGACCGGCGGCGTGACCGGCACCGGTGGAGGCACGACGGCGACCGGCGGATCGACGAACGCGGGCACCGGCGGCTCGTCGGGAACGTCGACGACCGACGCGGGCGAGCCGACGCGGTGCGACGACGATGCAGGCGGCGTCGCGGACGCGGTCTGCGTGTACGGCATCAATGGCCGCGTGATCGATCAAAACGGCGCGCCGGTCGCAACGAGAGATCTCGTGTCGGCGTGCGGTCCCGCGAACTGCAATCCGGGCTTCACCAACAGCGCCGGTAAGTTCCTCATCCCAGTCGGCTTCCACCTGATCACGAGCGGCTACTCGGTTCAGGTGCACGTGCGGCCGGACTTCGCTGCGTTCTACTACGCGCTCCCCGCGTCCGCCGCCGGACCGAACATCGACATGGGCGACCTCCGCGTGCTTCCGATGCCGACGACGGGGCCCCTCCTTCAAGTCGATCGCGCCGGTACGCCCGCACAAAGCGTCACCAGCAGCGACGTCACGTTGCACGTCGGCGACGGCGTGTACGTGCGCCTCGACGTCGAGAGCGACGCAGCGCCCGGCGACACCGGAAAACAATTCCGAGTCCTTCGCATCCCCGACTCGCTCATGTCCGAGTACGCGGCGGGCACGACCGGGATCGCCGCGATGTACGCGATCGAACCGTTCGAGTCGTCGTTCGAAGTCGGCGGCATGCCGAACGACGCGGTGAAGGTGCAGCTCTCGTTCGCGAATGCGACGAACCTGCCGGCGAGCTCCGCAGTCGACGTGCTCGAGCTCGGCAGCTACGTGTACCCGGATTGGATCACGCCCGCGAAGTTCACCAAGGTTGCGAGCGCCCACGTCTCCGCCGATGGCCAGACCATCACGATGGACTCAGGTGAAGGCGTCCTTCACCTGACCTGGGCCGCCCTCAAGCCCGCGTCGTAGTCTCGATTTTTGGGTTGGCGCGCCATGCGCATCGCGCGCGTCGGTCTGACGACCGAGCGCGCCGGCGACGGCCCGAGCATCGAGCCGTCGCGAGGTGCGTCGCGCTCTACTTCTCGTAGACCTGGGCTGCGGCGAGACCACTGCCGCCCGCGACGGTCATGACGACCTTCACCGGCACGCCCATCGGGAGCGGCCACTTGTAGCAGTTCGGCTTCTTGCCGAGCACGGCCTGGAACCCGGAGTCGGAGTCCTGCGCGAGCACGGGTGCCATGTTCGGAATAGGCGTCACTGCGACGAGCTGGAGATTCAACTCGGACACCGGCGGAATGCCGGCACCGACGACGGTGTAGCACTTGCCCGGGCTCAGCTGGAGCTGCCCTTCGAGCGATTGGCCCGTCTGAAAATTCCCGACAATGGGCGACCCGAGCGGTTTCGCGCCGCTCATGATCGAACCCGCGGCGAGCTGCGTGAGGATCGCGGTCGCGGCCACTCCGGCGGACGGATCGAGCGGCGTCGCGGACGGTCCCGACGACGATCCCATCGCGGGCATGCCCGGCATGCCTGGCGTCGTCGCCGCAGTCGGCGCGCCCGTGGGCGCTCCATACGACGGTTGGGCGCCGTAACCGGTCGGCGCGGCGGCCGGCTGTCCATACTGTGGCGGGGCCCCGTATCCGCTCGGCGCGGCCGAAGGCTGGCCGTACGGCTGCTGTCCATACTGGCCCGGGGGCGGCTGTCCGTAGGGGCTCGGCGCGGTGTTCGCGGTCGCCGGCGTTTGAGGCTGATCGCTGCTGCCTCCGCATCCCACACCCATCACGCCGAATGCGGCGAGCAGCACGCACGCGGTACTTTTCGAACGAACAGCCATCGATTGCTCCCTGGTAATTGACCCGCGTGCAGTTCAACGGCTCGCGCGGTCCTTGAATGAACGGCAGGGAGGGTACGACGACACGCCTCCGTCGGTAAAGGCGACAATCAGGCGTCCAAAACGGGCTTTTGCGGTCCGTCACTCTCGACGTAGGAGCCCGTCTCGAGCCGTTTCCACGAAAGCGACGCTCCGAGACCGCTCAGGACCGCGATCCATTGTGACGTCGAAAGCTGAGTGATGGAGGGCGGCCGCCGCGCGAGCACCGCGTGGATCACGATCACCGAGGAGAGCGCGATCGCTTCGACACCGACGCGAACGCGTCGATTCTTGATCGACCGACACGGGCCCCACGCGAACGCCAAGACCAGCACGAAAAGTGCAAACGACACGAGCACGCTCTCCGAACCATGCGGTCCATAGAGTCCGCGTTCCGGGTCGTCGCGAACCGTCTCGAGCAACAAACGGATCACACCGTAAACGAGTAAAAACGCGAGCAAGAGCTCGCCGCGGAACGAACGCCGGCTCCGCAAGAACGACAGCGCGGCGAACAGCGCCGCAAACGCGATCACCTCGTAAAGCTCGGTCGGATGAACGGGAAGCGACGCGGTCGACTCCGGCGAAAGCCCGCGATGCAGCACGTGGTCGAGCCACGCGGGCGAACCCGCTGCGGTGCCGGCGATGTCGTCGGGCCAGCGCGGAAACGTGCCGAGCCGCGCGAGCCACTTCGGCGCGCTCGGAGAGAGCGGCACGCCGTAGTCGCAACCCGCGAAGTAACAGCCGAAGCGTCCGATCATCGCGCCGAGGGCGAGGCTCGGGGCGAGCGCGTCGCCGACGGCGCGCCACGCGCCGCGGCGCCGTTTCAAGTAGATGAGCGACGCGCCGAATCCACCGAGGACGCCGCCGTAGAAGGTCAAGCCGCCGCTTCGAATCGAGAGCGCGTCGCCGACGCCGTCGAAGTCCGAGAGATTCGTGACGACGTAGAGGACACGCGCGCCGATCACGCCGAACGTCGCGGCGACGACGCACGTGCCGGCGATCACGTCGCGGCGCAGTCCGTCGCGCTCGCCGAGCCGCACCGCAGTCACCAAACCGAGGCCGATCGACGTCGAGAGCAGCGCCCCGAAGCTATAAACGGGCAGCGGTCCGAGCGCGACCGTCTGACCGCGAAATCGAATCGCGGCGAGGAGCGCGCCGAAGAACGCCGCCGCGCCGAGCACCATGAGATCTCGTTCACCCGCTCGCCGTCCGAGCGCGGCCGTCGCGAGCGCCATCACCGCGAGCGCGCAGAAGGCCGGTGCGAGGTGGACCGGGACGCTGGGAAACGGGATGTGGAAGAGCAGCGGATGCACGACGAGCGAGCTTTCTTCGGGCTCAGCGGAATCATCGCCTGGCGATGATTGATGTTACATCGCGAACTGTGCACTAGCATCACGGCCCGTGACGACCGGTGCACTCGCTTCGGCGACCCTCGCGCTCGCGCTTTGCGCGGGCTGCGTCCCCGATTCTCCCGACGCGGCTTCGAATCAGAAGCCGTCGCCGAAGCCAGCAGAGGTGAACTCGCTGACGAAGCGACCCGTCGGCGCCGCGTTTCGGCCGAGCATACTGCCGAGCCCGTCGTCGCTCGCGCAGCGGGTGATCGCGCCTCCTCGCGCGGTTCCCTCTGCAACGCTCGCGCCGGCGATCGCGGCGCCGTCGGCGCTCCCCCCCGAAACGACGCTCACGAAACCGTTCTCGGACAACTTCGACCGCGCGACGCTCGGTCCGGATTGGAACGCGACGTCACCGGTGTGGCGGATCACGGCGGGCCGGCTCTGCGGCGACAACGCGCACAATCATCCGGTGTGGCTCAGGCAGAAGCTCCCGGTGAACGCGAGCATCGAGTTCGACGCGACCACGACGTCGCCCGACGGCGACATCAAGGCCGAGTACTGGGGCGACGGACAAAGTGCGGCGCAGACCATCAGCTACAACGCCGCGACGAGCTACCTCACGATCTTCGGCGGGTGGAAGAACCAGTTCCACGTGCTCGCGCGTATCGACGAGCACGCCAAGGACCGCCCCGAGCTCCGCATCGACGACTCGAGCGACGATCTGCGTGCCAAGAAGGTCGAACCGAACAGGTCCTATCACTTCAAGGTCGTTCGCGACGACGGCAAGACCGTGCACTGGTACGTCGACGATCTCGAAATCCTGTCGTATCCCGACCCGGCCCCCCTGACCGGACCGGGCCATGATCACTTCGGCTTCAACGACTGGGAAGTGCATCTTTGCTTCGACAATCTGGTCGTTACGCCGCTTCGCACCCGCTGAACGTCCCGGCCCACGACCGACTTCGGCGGGCGGTGACAATCCCACCGGCGCACACACCGGCCGAGCGTCCCGAGGGCCGCCGAGGCGCCGATTCCGCTCTCGCTCGGCCGCCGCGGAGAGCGCATTATTTCTGGCTCGCGCGCTGGGCGGTAGTGCCGGCGCCCGAGAAGCCGTAAACGTATCGGAAGGCTGGTTAGTGGTTCCTCAGGAGATCGACGTAGCGCTGGACGAGCTCGAGAACCGCCTCGACCGCCTGCGCTCTCTCTACGAACAGTATTTTCTCGGTATCGAAAAAATCGAGCCCGCCGTCGCGCGCAAGGACGTCGATCGCCGGTTCTGGATCCTGCGCCGCACCCAGATCAGAAACACCGCGCGCCGTTTCCGGATGCAGGTGCTGATCCAGCGGTACAACACGTTCCAGCAGTACTGGGCGCGAATTTGCCGCGAGATCGAGAACGGCACGTACACGCGGCATCTCTTGCGCGTGAAGAAGAAGTTCGGCGAGGAGCCGAAGACGTGGGCCGCGAAGCGGCGACTCGGCTATTTTCGTCGCGGCGTGGCGCGTGGAGAGGGCGTCGATCCCGACGCGGAGACGCTCTCCGGCGAGTCGTCGCCACCTCCGAGCTTCGACGACCCATCGGCGGACCGCAGCGACGCGATCACGCTCTCCGGCGAGACGCATTCGGATTTTTCACGGCTCAAAGAAGACATCGAGGACCTGGACCTCGAGCTCGACGAACCGGTGGCCGTGCCGGCTCCGCCCGCCATGGCTCGCGCAGCGGGACAAGTTTCGACCACTCGATTTGCCGGAAAGCCGCCTCCGGTTTCCATGCCTCCCTTGCCGCTCTCGAGCGCCCCGCGACCGCCTCCGCTCGTCCGAAAGCCGGACGTGCCGGGCAAGGCGCCCCCCCCTCAAGTCGCCGCACGAGCTGCCGGGTCTCAACCCTCCGCCTCGCAGGCCGCCGCGTCTCAGGGGGTCGCGTCGCCGTCCGCCGTTACCCGGGACGCGCCCGTCGCGCCCCGACCCAGGCTGCCGTCGGTCACCGGAATCGCTCCGCCAGCTCCGCCGCGCCTGGCGATCCCTCAGGCTCCTACCGCGCCGCGCGTGCCGGCTGCATCAGCGCCCGCGCCGCGTTCCGCGGCTCCCGAGGTTCCGGTTGCACGCCCCGCTGCGACGGCCGCACGCCCACCCGCGGCTCCGTCCGTCGCCAAACCCAAACCGGCACCGGCGCTTCCCGTGCGTCCCTTGCCGGCGGGATCGGCCGGTCCCGCGCCGCGACCAGCGGCCGGCGCGTCCGCTGCGACGCCGGCCGCACCCTCGGCGCCGAACGCAACACGTGCTCCGAACCCGCAGGTTCCAGCGCGCGCTCCCACGGCTCAACCGGCCCAGCCGGCGGCGCGCGCTCCGCTTCCGGCAACCGCTCCGGCGGCTCCGCCGGTCGCGCGCACCCCCGTGGCTCGACCGGTCCCTGCTGTCGCGCCGCCGAACCCGGCCGCGTCCGCGGGAAGTGCGGCGATGCTCTCCGACGACCGGCTTCGTCAGCTCCACGGCGAGCTCCTCGCGACGAAGCAGAAGCTAAACCAGGGGAACACCGTCAGTCTCGACGCGCTCTCCAAAACGCTGCGCGAGACCGAGCGAAAGCTGCGCGAGCAGCATCAGGGCCGCTCCGTCGACTTTCACGTGGTCGTCAAAGACGGCAAGCCAGTGGTCAAACCTGTCGTCCGCAAGTGAGGCTACCTCGTAAGCCTACTGCGCCCCCCGCTGCGTCGGTCGGCCTCCTCGAAATAGCAGCGTATGTCTGCGTCGGCCTCCCTAGCATCGGGGTGCTCGCTACGGCTTCCGAGGCAGCCTCATCATCATAGGCTTACTGCGCCCCCCGCTGCGTCGGTCGGCCTCCTCGAAATAGCAGCGTATGTCTGCGTCGGCCTCCCTAGCATCGGGGTGCTCGCTACGGCTTCCGAGGCAGCCTCATCGTCATAAGCCTACTGCGCCCCCCGCTGCGTCGGTGTTTAGGGGCTGGGGCGCGCGGGACGCTCCGACGGAACCGGTGTCGGGCGCTGTTCGACGAGGACGTCTCCGTCGCAAAACAGAATCGCGCAGGCACTCTTCTGATCCTCGCGAAGCCGTCCGCACAGCTCTGCGATGTCCTCGTCGGCATCGACGACATCGCCCTCGACGGGCTGCATGCTCGATTGGTCGTACCGACAGTTATCCAATGCCACCCAAAGACCCTTGAAGTCCGCAGACCGACAGATCTGCGGCCAGGTGACCCGATTTGTCATTTGTGTCGTAAATCCTTCATCGCCGACGAACGCCGCCAGGGAATGCCTGGACAGCGGGAGGGGTTTTCTCGGGCGATCGACCGACGCCCATCTAGACGCGACCGCCTCGGCGCGTCAAGGGAACGTACTGTCCGGAAAGGTAGGCATGAGGCCCACCTCATGCAACGAAGGCTCGTAAGTATCTGAAACTACTTACAAGTGGCCAGCGCGCCCCGAAACTGCCCGGCGGGTACGCCCATCCCTTCCGCTGCGGCGGCGATGGCCTTCGCTTGCGGACAACGCCCGTTGAACGCTGCGGCCTGAGCCGCTTGGACCGCGCGACCACGCACCACGCCGACGCACTGCGCCCGCTGCGCCGCGTCCCCGCAACTTTTGTACGCGGACGCAGCGCCGACGATGTTCCCTGCATTCGCTGCGGAGAGGCAACCGCCGCATCCGGACGCGGTGGGCGGCGTCACTTCGGGTGGGCGCGACGGTTCGACGGGGCGAGATGGCTCAACGGGGCGAGATGGCTCGACCGGAGTGCTGGGATTCGTCGGCTCGGTGCCGGGCTCGTGGTGTTTTACCGACGAGGGCTTCGTCGGCTCGACGGGTGCCGTGGTGTCCGTCGGAGTGGGATCGATTTGCGTCGGGGGCGCGCTCGGCGCCGCTGCCGTCGTCGCGGCGGCGGTGGCCGTGTCTTGCGCTGCTGCCGCGTCGGGTGAGCTCGACCGCATCGAACGTGACACCACGATGACGATGGCGATCACCAGAACGCCACCCACGCCCGCGAGACCGTAGACCAAACCGTGTCCGCTCTTCGGCGTGGCGTGCGTCGGCACGGGTATCGGAACACCCGGCGCGGTCGGAGATGCGGCGACGGGGCTCGGCATCGCGCCGGGAGTCACCATCGCAGCTGTCTTTCCGGGCCCGACCGGTTGCGCAAATCCGGGGGGAGCGACCATCGCGGCGGTACCCGTCGATGCGACGGCGAAGCCCGCTCCAGGCGCCGCGGTGATTCCCGCGAGCTCCTCGTAGAATTGCGTGACCGTCGATTGCCGGTCCTCTTTGTTCTTCGCGAGCGCGCGCATGATCGCGCGCCGCATTTCCGGAGGGATATTCGCGCTCGTCGGGGTCGCCTCGAACGGGATGGGCTGCGCGGTCATGTGCTCGGTCGCCCACTGCCACGGTGTGTCCGCCTCGAATGGCAGCCGCGCGGTGAGCATTTCATAGGCCATGACGCCGAGCGAATAGATGTCGCTCCGCGCGTCGAGCGGCTTTCCCGTGAATTGTTCGGGACTCATGTAAGGCGGCGTTCCGAGCACCATGCCTTGCTGCGTCAGCTTCTGTTCGCGTGCGGCGTCGGCAGATTCGGTTCGTGCGGCGATGCCGAAATCGAGCAGTTTCACCACGTCCTTCTCGCCCGCGCGCTGCGTCAGAACGACGTTGTCCGGCTTCAGATCGCGATGAATGACGCCCTGGCCGTGCGCTTCTTCGAGTGACCCGGCGACTTGTCGCATGATCTTCAGCACGCGATCTGGCTCGAGCGCGCCCGATTCTTGGAGGAGCTGGCTCAGCGACTTGCCCGCGACGAATTCCATCGCGATGTAGAGCGTGCCCTCCGGCGTCGCGCCGAAGTCATAGACCTTGATCGTGTTCGGGTGCTCGAGCTGCGCGATCGTCCCGCATTCGCGATTGAATCGCGCCGCAATGGAAGGGTCGTGCGAGAGGTGCGCGTGAAGCGTCTTCAGTGCGACCTTGCGCGTCGTGCTGCCGAGCTTCTGCTCGGCCTCGTACACGATGCCCATGCCGCCCTCGCCGAGGACGCGTTTGACGAGATAACGGCCGCCGACCAAGACGCCGATCAGGCCGTTTTCATCGGTCTTTTCCGGGGTCGCCAGGGTCGCGCCGCAGGTCGCGCAAAAATGAGCCCCTTCGACGTTCTCGGATCCACACGTATTGCACTTCATCGGAGTCCTCGGCGGGTCATTGCCTTCACTGAGACGCACGAACCCGGGCGCTAGCGTTGCACGATTGCGCCCCGCAATGCCACAGGAGCCCGCGGATCGACCACGCGGCCTCGGGCGCGCTCGCGCTCGCGGTCACTTGCCCGCGGGAGAAGGTGCGAGAACGCCCGACTGCTCGGGAGGCCAGGGGATTTTCTGCTTCGCTCCCGTCAATCGGTCCACGAGGACGCCGTACGTGGCACGGTCGCTCGCAGGGACGAGAATTTTCGTGCTCGTACTGGCGCCGGGTGCGAAGCGCGGTTGCTCTTGCAGCGGATGCCGAACGCCGTCGGGGGGCGTATCGAGGGCGAGTAGCGGGAAATCGAAGCGCACGCGATCGAGCAGCTCTTTGCCGACCCAGAGCTCGAACGCGAAGCGCCCCACGTGTCGCGGCGTCGCGGTCGGGTGCGCCAGGTCGAGTCGTCGCACCGAGACCACGCGCGCCGCGCCCTTCGAGTATTCGACTGAATACTCCCACTCGGTCGCCGTCACGATCGGCGGAGGGTCGGGCAAGGTTCCCGTCGCTTTCGCGGTCGGTACCGACGCGTCGGGGCTTTGGTTTTGGGGCGCCTTCGCCGACGCGGTCGTCGGCGGTCCGGCGTCGGCGCCCTTGCCCGTGTTTCCCTCCGCGAAGTGGGCCGGGAAAATCAGGGACGGCGTGCCCGTCTCCGGCGCGCCGTAGCGGGCCGACGAACAGCCGGCCAAGAGCCCGGCTTGCAACAGGAAACACGCCGCGCGCCGCATGGCGAACGCATGTCGCACGGGGGTCAGGCTCTGTAAAGCCAGGGTGCCGCGGACGCGGTCTCGAACGCGCCGGCGTCGCCGCCGACGTGGTCCCAGAGCGCGCGCAGATCCGCCGGCACATCGGCTGTGACCGACCATTCGGGCCGATCGGCACTGCCGACTTCGACCTTCGCGGCGTGGAGCGCGACGCGCGTCGCGGTGAGCACGCGCCCGTCTCGGTCGGTCACGCGGAGCGCGCCGCCATACGTCCGATCGCCGAGGAGCGGCGCGCCGGCGCCGGCTGCGTGAATGCGGAGCTGATGCGTGCGACCCGTCGCGGGTTCGAGCACGAATAGCGATGTGGTGTTGCCGTCGGGTCCCGACGTCGCGGCAGCGACGCGATAGCGCGTCATGGCCGCGCGAGGCGGCGCGCTTTGCCCCCGCGCCTGCGCGGCGACCGCGTCGTCCCAGGTCCCCGATTCGGCGAGCGCGCGTCCCTTCGCGAGCGCGACGTAGCGACGTCGGAGGCGTCCCTCGTCCTTCAGCGACGCGGCGAGCTGGCGTGCGTTCGCGCCGCGAGCCAGTACGGCGATGCCGCTGACCGGCAGATCGAGTCGCGTGACGGCGTGAAGCTCCGCGCGCGCGACGCCGAGCTCCGTCGCGATCGCGGCGACGAGCGACGCGTCGCCCCGTCGATCGGGCTCGGTGGAAATGCCCGCGGGTTTGAAGGCCGCGTAGAGCCCTCGCCATTCGTCGAGCACGCGGGCGCCGCCGACTTTCGGGCGCGCCGTTTCGACGACGACTTCACTTCCCGGCAGCACCGTCACGTTCTCGTCGGTCGCGCGACGCCCGTCGATGAAGACCCGGCCTTCGGCGATCGCCGAAGGCGGCGCGCCGTCGCGGTCGAGCAGATCCCGAAGCCGTCCTTCGGTGCCGGTCACCACCACCACTCGGCGGGTCAGGTTCAGAGCCATCTCACCGTGCCTCCATCGCCGTCCACTTGGACGCGATCCCCGTCGCGGAGCTTCACCCACGCGCCGGCAATTCCCGAGACCACCGGCACCGCGCAGTCTCGCGCGACGACCATGCTCGACGACAGCGGCGTTCCGAGCTCCGTCACGATCGCCTTCGCGAGGAAAAATAGCGGCGAAAACCCGAGGTCGAGGCTCTTCACGACGAGCACGGCGCCCGGCGAAAACCGGGTTAGCCCTTCGAGGCCCGCGCCGACCCGCACGACCGTGCCCTCCGCGGAGCCGGCGCTCGCCGACAAACCCTGGAGCGGCAAGTCGCGCGACCCCGGAAAGCTGGGAGCGGTGATGCCGCGGAACACGGCCGGCGGCTCTCGGGTCGTGCGCTGCGTTTCCATGTCCGCGCGGCGTGCGCGCACGATGGGCGAGAGGTCGGCGCGGTACTTCGCGAGCGCGAGCGACAGCTCGTCGAACGAGAGGCAGAGCGCGGCGCCGGGCTCGAGCGACGGGTCGACCCGTCGCAGGCGGCGATCGACGTCGAGCGCCACCACGCGGATCATCGCGAGGCCGCGCGCGATGTGCTGGCGGCACCGTTCACGGAGTCGAAAGAGCTCGCGCTGTCGCGATACGGCTTCGCGGACGAGCCGCGTTTCGAAGAACGACAGCTCGGGCTCGAGGAGCGCGAGGCGACGATCGGCGAGCGAGCGGGCGCGAGACAGCGCGACGTCGGGGTCGGCGGGGTTGCCGCGAAGCGCCGCGCCGATCATCGCGAGGAGTGCCCGCGGATCCTCGGCGAAGCGCGGCGAGGCGAGCTCCGCTTCGGAGAGTCCGCGGTTGCCGTACGCGACGAGGAACTGCCCGAGCGCTCGGCGCGCCGGTCCGTCGGGCAACGCTTGCACGCTCGCCGGCGCGCCGCCCGCGGCCCAGGCCGCCGCTGCGTCCGGATCGAGCCGTACGATCGCGGCGACGTGACTGAACGCGGTCGCGGGGCGCGTCGTGATGACGTCGGCGCCGGCCGTGACCGCGTTCGCGATCGACGCGGCGTGCACCGGCTCGGCCGTCGAGAGCACCGACGTGAGGAGCGCATGGCCATTCACGACGGCGGCGTGCGTGCTCGAAAAAAGCCCGTTGGCGCGCGCGAGAAAGTCGCGCACTTCGTTCAGCGTCGTCGTGAGCGCGTCGTCAGGGAGGATCGCGAGATCCATCTCCGAGAGCCAGCGCCGCTGTTGCTCGGATTGACGTTCGAAGCGGTTCACGTCGTCGGAGAGCAGCCGCTGTTCGGTCGCGACTTGGGCGAGCCGAAGGCCGGCACGCGCGAGGCTCGGGCGAGCGACGGACCCGTGGTCGAGCTCGCTCGACCATTGCGCCCCGACGAGCTCGACGCGGCCCCTCGGATCCATGCCGCTCTGCCTCTCGTCGAGGCCGAGGAGCGGCGAGAGATTCACGTACGAGCGCCCGTCGACCAGGGCGACGAGCCCGGAAAGTCGCGCCGGCCGCGGCCGTTGCGGCGCGAACGCGCGGCGCAACCGATCGAGCGTCGTGCTCGTAAAGAGGTGGCGCGACAGCGGCGTGAGCGGTTCGGCAGGGACATCTCCGACGCCCGCGCGTGCCCACAAGGATTGCTGCGAACCCACGCCCGGGTTGCCGAGGTGCAGCGCCGGCGTGAGATCGACGACCGCGACGTCGCCGTGGTCGGGGACGACGCAGTGCACTTCGGTCGGGCCGAGCGAATCGAGCCGTCGCGCGATCTCCACCAGCTCGGCGATGCGGGCGGGCTCGAGCGGCGCCGTTCGCCGTTCGGACGGCACACGAACGAGCGCTCCGCCGCGGACGACCAGCTCGTCGTGTTCGTCGGACGCGCGGCTTTCGCGAACCCCGCCGGCCCCATCGACGTGAACGACTTGCGCGAGCGCGACGTCGGCCGCACGCGACCCGAGGCCGCGCCTGCCGACGAGGAGCCGTGACGGCGCCGACGCCGGGTCGCGCCGCTCGGGCTCGACGATGCCGCGCGCGTCGGTGACGAGGATCGCGTTCGCCTCGGCGACAATCACGGGCTGGATCACGACGCCGAGCGCGACGTCGCGGACCCGTCGATGGCGCAGGTAACCGAGGGTCGCCTCGGACGTTGCCAGCGCCCAGGCGCGACGCACCGCGCGCCCCAATTCTTCTCGAGAAGTGATCGCGAGCTCGGTTCGCGACAAGCCCGCCGCCCGCGAGATGCCGGCGTCGGGCAAGAGCGCGCTCGCCCGGACGGCGAGACCCCAGCGTGCCGTTTCCGCTAGCGCCTCGTAGGCCGTGTCGAGCTCTCGTTCCAGATCGGTGTCGAGCTCCGCGGCGAGCAGGCGTTCGCGCGCGCGCGCGGCGCGCTCGATGCCGATCGGCCGCTGGATCACGCGGAGCAGCGAGCTCGGATCGTGCGCGGGCGGAAGCCGCGCGTGGACGACGTGACGGAACACGTCGGCGGAGACGACCCACGTTTCGGGCACCACGAGCCCGAGCTCCTCGGCGGCGAGCAGCGAGCGCGCGAGGACGCCGAATTGAGTGTCGCGCCGGCCGGCCGACACCAACGTGTCGGCGAGCGGGACCACCCCTCGCGGACGGCTACGGCCGAACCGAGCCATCCAGCGACTCCGAGGGAACCGCCGCGCCCGGCGTCATCCGGCGCGCGACGTGGTCGTAGCGCCCGTCGTCCGCCGAACCAGCTCCATGAGCACCGGATCGGACGACAGCTCTTCGCGGAGCGTTTGCTTGATGAAGTCGACCTCGGCGGCGGGCAACCGCCCTTCCAGATGCCCGACCGCGTCCTTCACCCGGGCGTCGAGGTACCCGTCGAGGTCGATCTCGCCGCGCTCGAGCTGCTGAAGCGCCGGACTTCCCAGGAGCCGTTCGGAGCCTTCGGCGCGCGACCCCGAGTGCGAGACCTCCGCGACGTCGCTCGGGGCTACCGGGTCGCCGGGGCCCACGCCGTCGATCGGGCGTCCGCCGCCCCTGCCGATACCGTCTACGCCCATGGCCGCATCCTACCGAATTCCCTGCCGGGCGCCCGGGCTCGTTCTCGGCCGCGCCAAATCGCGGAACGGGTCGAGCTCGGGCTCGGGCGAGCGGCGGTCTTCGCTTGGCCGTCCATGACCGCCGTTCGGTCGCGCCCGGAGCCGAGTTGCGTGCGAAGTGAACCGGTCTTCGGAAGCTCGCTAGATACCGAACCAAGGGCCCGCCCGGAGCGTGTCGGCTCCGTGACGGAGCTCGAAGTAGAGGCCCGTTCCGGTCGCACCTTGGCCGGCCGTCCCCAGCCGTTCGCCGCCGCCGAGCTCGTCGCCGACCTTGACGTCGACGGCGTCGAGGTTCGCGCTCACCGTGTAGTACCCGCCGCCGTGGTCGAGGATCACCGCGCGGCCGTAGTCGGCGTACTCGTCGGCGAAGGCGACGCGACCCGGGTACACCGTGCGGACGACCGCGCCCATCGGCGCGAGCATGAACAAGCCGGGCCCGTCCGCGTTCGGGAGCCGGGTCGGGCGGATCTCGACGCGCCCTTCGATCGGGAACGGCAAGCGCCCGCGCTGCGCGACGAACCCGCCGGCGAGATCGCTCGGATCCATCGGACCGAAGCCCGACCCGTACACCGCCGTGTGCGCGGCGACTTCGCCGGAGCTCGAGAAAGCGTGCCGGAATGCCGTTTCGCGATCCTCCGCGGCGAGGATCGCGGCGTTCGAGCGGGCGAGCGCCGCTTGCTCGGTCGCGAGCTCATCGCGACGATCGGAGAGGGAAGCGTGCTGTTTCGCGAGGTCGATCCGCTCCGCGGCGATCGCGCGCTCGCGTCCGAGGTCGCGCGACAGAGCCCTCCGGAGTCGTTCGAGGTGCGACGCATGGTCGACCAAGGCGTCGATGCCGCCGCCGACCGGGAGCAGCCCGGCGCGCGCCATCTTCACGTAGATCCGTCCGCGCGCGAGGAGCAGCGCGTGCACTTGGCCGGCCTCGACGGCGAGCGTGGCGAGCCGCCCCGAAGCTTTCTGATCCTCCTCGCGCACCCGTTCGAGCACTTGCGCGACGTCCCCGACGGTAGCGGGCATGGCGCCCGTCGCGGGGTCCGGTCCGGCGTTCGGGAGCGCGAACGCCGACGCGGTCGACAGCGAGACGAGCGCGAAGAGCCGGCGCGGCGCGTTCATCACGGTCATACGGACAGGAGCCGCCGGAGGCTCGCGTACGCCGCGCCTGCGCCGAGCACGCATCCGGTCGCGACCATCGCGAAGGAGACGTACCAGGGCAGAAACTTCGGCGTGATGCCGACCAGCACCGTGAGCTCCGCGTCGAACCGCGTGCGCACGATGAGAAAGAGCCCGAACAACAGGATCACCGCGACGACCGAGCCGAGGGCACCCTGAATGGCCCCTTCGATGACGAAGGGACGCCGCACGTACTCGTCCGTGGCGCCGACCAGCTTGAGCACCTCGACCTCGATGCGACGGCGCTGGAGGCTGAGCCGGATCGTCGACGCGACCACGCTCGCGACGGCAGCGAGCACGACGGCCGCGAGGAGCCCCGCGGCAGTGAGCCCCGCACGGAGGAGCGAACCCAGCCGTTCGGTCCACGACTGGTACGTCTCGACGGATTCCACTGCCGGCAAGGACGAAAGCGTCGCGGAGAGCTTGTCGACGCCGGTCTGGGCCGTGTCGTCGTCGAGCATCACCTCGAGCGATGTGGGAAACGCTTCCGACGGGAGCTCGGCGAGGATCGGGTCCGTTCGATCGGCGAGGATTTCCTTGCGCGCGTCGTCCGCGGAGACGTAACGCACCGAGCGCACGTGGGGCGTCGCGACGAGGGCTTGCTCGATCTCCGCGGCGGCCGCGCGCGTCGCGTCCGGTCGCAGATAGACGGAGGCGCGCCCCGACTTCGCCCAGGTATCGCGGAGCGCCTCGACGTTGACCACGACGAGGAGCGCCGCCGCCATGCAAACGAAGGCGACCGACACGCTGAAGATGCTGAGCACGTGCATGCGGAAGTCGCTTTTGCCGCCGCGCCATGCTCGTTCGAGAGGAGTCATCGTGTCTTCTTCACCCCGGAGGTCGTCCCAAGAGTCGTCTAAGCGACTTCGAGGCCGTCGAGCTCGGCGCCGCCGCCCAGACCGTACGGCGCGTCGGTCGCCTTGCCCTCGTCGAGCACGATGACCCGATGAGGACGGATATCGAGCAGCGAACGATCGTGCGTCGCGAAGAGCACCGTCGCGCCCGTCTCGTTGATGTCCTCGAACAAACCGAGAATGTCGATCGCCAGGAGCGGATCGAGATTGCCCGTCGGTTCGTCGGCGAGGACGAGCGCGGGTTCGCCGACGATGGCACGCGCGACGGCCACGCGTTGCTGCTCGCCGCCCGACAGCGTGTCGGCACGCTCCGCGCCACGGCCCCCGAGCCCGACACGTTCGAGCACCTCGCCGACCCGCGTGCGGATGAGGCGCGCCGGCACACCGAGCACCTCGAGCGGCAGGGCGACATTTTGCCAGACGCTGAAGTTCCCGATCAGCTTGAAGTCCTGAAACACGATCCCGATGTTGCGGCGTAGGTAGGGAATCGACTCCGGACGGAGCCGTCCGATCTCGCGCCCCATGAACAAGATCCGTCCGTCGTCGACCGACTCGGCCGCATAAAGGAGGCGAAGGAGGGTGCTCTTGCCCGCGCCCGACGGGCCCGTGAAGAACACGAACTCGCCGCGCTCGATCTGCAGCCGGAGGCCGCGCAGCACCGGACTATCGGCTCGATACGCCTTGTGGACGTCTTCGAAGACCAAAAGCGGGCGACGGGCGGCGTCGGGGTCGAAACGTTCCCCCGTTCGCAGCATCGGCCGAAATGAGCCGCCGCTCGCAGCGCGCACCATGGCATCGAGGTATCAGCCAGGCCCACGACGGACCAACTTTTCGGTGCCCGCTGGTCGGTGCCTGCCCACCGCTTCATCGCCCACGACGACGATCACGTCCTGCCCGTTCGCCCTCGCTTTGGCGGCTCGGATAGGCTTAGTGTTATAGGATAACAGGTCCCTAGGAGGACGGATGAGCGACCCAGTCAACATGGCCCGAACTGCCCGAGAGCGTCTCGCTCAGGGGCTCGCTGCGCTGCAGTCGCCGGGGGTCCCCGCTGCGCTGCTGAACGTCGCGGAGCCCGTGGCCCACGCGATGAGCGCGCTCCACCAGATCGAGGCCAGCGGCGGCGCGACCCGGGCTCAATCCGCTCCGCAGGCGCTCGAATCCGTGCGCCGTGCTCTCGGCGCGCTTCAAGCCGATGCGAGCAATCACCCCGCGGTGATGCAAGCCATCGAAGCCGTCGCCGGCTCCCTTGGCCTCGTTCACGGTCTCACGCAGGTGGCGCCCGCGAGCTTCGGCACCATGCCCGCCGCCGCACCTCCCGCGGCTTCCCCGCGCGCCGCCGCACCTCCGCCGCCGGCTCAGCCGCAGTACCAAGCGCCGCCGCCGGCTCAACCGCAGTACCAAGCGCCGCCTCAGCCGCAGTATCAGCCGCCGCCGCAGCAACGTGCGCCGCAAGCCGCGCCCCCGCAAGCCGCTCGGGTTGCGCCGGCGGCTCAACAAGCCGCCGCTGCGCCCCTGGCGGCGACCGGCCTCGTCCGCGTCGACGCCGAGCTCGGCGTTCACAGTGCGACGAACTTCTACAAAGGCCTGAGCGGCAACGACGTCATCGACTCGGGCGGCATCTTCATCGCCACCTATCAGATCCCGCTCATCGGTCGCGAACTCCTCATTCACGTGACCATGCCGGGCGGGTACGAGTTCCAGGCCAAGGGCGTCGTACGATGGACGCGGGAAGCGCCGCTCTCGAGCGCGAGCGGCCTCGAGGCGCCACCCGGTTTCGGCGCGCAATTCACCGAGATCACGCCCGAAGGCCGGCAGCTCGTCTACCGGTACGTTCGCAATCGCGAACCTCTCTTCCACGACGATCTGTGACGGCTCGCGGCTCGCGCGCGCGGGCCGTCTTCGCGCTCGCTGCCGTCGCGCTCGTCGGGCGAACGGCTCGCGCCGGGGATCCGTACCTACAGTGGTTCACGGTCCAGACGCCCCATTTTCGCGTGCACTACCACGCGGGTCTCGAAGAGCTCGCGCAGCGCACCGCGACGCTAGCGGAGACCGTGCGAGGGCGGCTGATCGGGCCCGTCGGCGCGGCGCCGCCCGACATGACTCACGTGCTCCTCGAAGACGAATCCGACGCCGCGAACGGCTCCGCGTCGGGCGTGCCGTACAACGCGATTCGACTCGTCGTTTCGGCTCCCGACGATCTATCGCCGCTCGCCGACTACGACGATTGGTCGCTGGAGCTGCTCACGCACGAGCAGACGCACATCTTTCACATCGACAACATTTCCGGTCCAGCGGCGATCATCAACGCGCTCGTCGGTAAGACGTACGCGCCGAACGAAGTGCAGCCGCATTGGCTCCTCGAGGGCCTCGCCGTCGCGATGGAGAGCAAGTTCACGAGCGGCGGTCGTCTCCGCTCGTCGCAATACGATATGTATCTTCGCGCCGACGTCCTCGAAGGCAACATCGCCGGTCTCGACGAGATCAGTCACGACGTGCGGCGGTGGCCGAGCGGCGATCTCTGGTATCTCTACGGCGGCCGTTTCTACGGCTTCATTCTCGACACGTACGGTCTCGACACGTTCGCCGCCGTCGCGGCCGATTACGGGAACAACCCGATCCCCTGGGGCATCAACCGCGCGATCCGGCGCGCGACGGGCCGGACGTATCCCGAGCTCTACCGAGCCTTCGTCGCGACGCTGAAGGAGAAGTACCGGGTAGAAGCCGACGCGGTACGGAGCCGCGGTCTCCGCGAGGGCACGCGCCTCACGCACGGCGGGCGCGTCGCGACGAGCCCGCGGTTCGTTCCGCGCTGCGCGCGCACTCGCGACGGCCAAGGCGAGGGTGACGGCGAGGAGCTGCTCTACTTCCGTGACGACGGACAACGACCGCCCGGCTTTTACCGGCTTCCGCTCGCCGGAAGCCGCGCCGACGAAGGCCGCCTCGAGCTCGTCACGCGCGCGAACGGCAATCCGCGAACGGCCTCGTTCGACGCGGACTGCGGGTTCGTCTTCGACAGCGTCGCGCCGTCCCGCCGCTTTCACGATTTCGACGATCTCTTCCGCCGGGCGCTCGGCCACGACGCGCCGGACGGCCACACCGTGCGCGAACGCTTGACCGTGGGCCTCCGCGCACGGAGCCCCGACGTGAGCGCGGACGGGGGCCGCGTGGTGTTCGTCACGAACCACGTTGGGACCACGACGCTCCGCATCGCCGACGTGTCGCCCGCCGGCGGCCTCGTGAACGCGCGCCGTCTCGTCGCGAGCGCGCGGTACGAACAGGCCTACACGCCGCGCTTTTCGCCGGACGGCACCCGCGTCGCGTACAGCGCGTGGACACGGGGCGGCTATCGCGACGTGCGCATCGTCGACGTCGCCACCGGGAGCTTCATCGACGTCACGCACGACCGCGCGCTCGACGTCGAGCCGTCGTGGACGCCCGACGGTCGCACGGTGCTCTTCAGCTCGGATCGCACCGGGATCGCGAACGTGTACGCGTACGACGTCGCGGCGCGAACCTTGCGCCAGGTCACCAACGTCTTGAACGGCGCTTACATGCCCGAGGCGTCGCCGGACGGCAAAGCGCTCGTGTACGTCGGGTACACGTCGAAGGGCTTCGACCTGTTCTCGATGCCGCTCGACGCCGCGACGTTCTTGCCGGTCGAACCTTACGTCGACGCGCATCCCGCGCCGCCCGAGGACCCCAGCAATCGAAATTGGCCGGTCGTGGCGTACAACCCGTTGCCGACGCTCGGCCCGTACACGTACTCGGTGAACTACGCCTCGGGCGTATTCGGTCCCGCGTTCACGCTCGGCGCGACCGGCTCGGACATCGTCGGCGATCACTCCGTCGCGGCGAACCTCACCTATTACTCACGCGCCTCCGAGGTCACCGGCTCGCTCGCGTACTCGTACAATCGCCTCCCGGTCGCGCTCCAGATCGAAGCGTCGCGCTCGATCGTGCCCGCGCCGTCCGTCGTCGTCGACGGGAAGACGATCGCCGTGCGGGACGAAGTGCTCACCGCGAGCACGGGCCTCAGCTACACGCTCCCCGGCGAGTTCGACAGCCAGACGGTGAGCCTCGCGTATTCGGCGAGCCACTACGCATCGAACCTGCCGGCGGCAGCGTCGCCGCTCGATCCGGACGCGCTCCCGGTCTCGACGCCGTTCGAGGGCTTCCTCGGATCGGTGCACGCGGGGTGGTCGTACAGCAACGCGTACGGGTCCTTGTACGGCATCAGCAACGAGCGCGGGTTCTCTCTCTCGGCGAGCTCCGATTTCGCGGACCTCGCGACCGGTAGCGAGCGCACGCTGCTCGCGTTCCAAGGTCGCGCGATCGGTTACTTGCTCGCTCCGTGGCTCTCGCACCACGTGTTCGCACTCGCGCTGTCCGGCGGTGCGTCGACCGGGACGTTCCCCGTCGGCGGCCTCTATTACTCAGGCGGGTTCGCCGATCAGAACGCGCTCGACGCCGCGGTGAACGGCGCCGTTCAGAGCGCGTTCGTGCTGCGCGGCTATCCGCCGGGTGCGTTCTTCGGGCGGCAGTACAACCTCGCGAATCTCGAGTACCGGTTCCCCATCGCGATCATCGAGCGCGGCGTGAGCACGTTGCCGTTCCTCTTGCGCACCCTCGCCGGGACCGTCTTTTGCGACTACGGAGGCGCGTACGACCAGATCGACGGGAAGGATCCGCTGCGCGCGTACCACGTGGGCGTGGGCGGCGAGCTCTCGCTCGCGTTCACCCTCGGGTACTTTCTCGACACCGGGTTGCGCTTCGGTGTCGCCAAGGGATTCGGCGCCTTCGCGGTGCCCGGCTTGCAGTCGTATCTCGTCGCGGCCGCGACGTTCTGAGACGCGGTCGTCACGACGCGATCGCCCGGCGACGACGAGAGCGCCGTTTTCTTTCCCGAACTGGACGCCTCTGTTACGGCCGGGGGATGCGCCGTGCGAAGCTCGTTCACGCCCTCTGGTTTCTCGCTACGCCGGCGTGCTTCGCTGCGCCTCCGCCGAGCCAGCGCGTGGCCGACGTGGCGCGCGACGTGAACACTGCGAGCCGTTTCGGCACGCTCGAGCCCATCCTCATGCACAGCGCCGACGGGGCTCGCGAGACGATCGCAAAACGGCGGGCCAAATGGGGCAGCGACGTCCGGGTGCTCGATCTCGAGCTCACCGGCGTGACGATGAAAGACGCCGAGAACGCGACGGTCGTCGTCAATTTCGAGTGGATGCGACTCGACGAGGATCTCCTCCGTCAGACGCGCGTCGAGCAGACGTGGCGCGGCGTTTCGGAGGGCAAGGGCTGGGAGATCGTGCGCGAACGCCGGGTCGGCGGCGATCTCGGCCTCTTCGGCGAACCCGTCGCGCGCCTCGACAGCGAACCCACGGCGGACGTGCAGTTCGCGTCGAAGACGATTCGCTGAGCGCCGGCACGGTCGTCGAAGACGACCGGAGCGCGAGCGGGCGAGCTAGCTGCTCGCCTTCTTCTTTTTCGTGGGCGTCGGTGCGGGCGCGGGCTTCGCGTGAGCACGACGCTCACGGTCGTGCTTCTTGGCTTGCGCGCGGCGGCGCTTCATCTTCTTCGAATTGCGGCGGTCGAATCGTCCCATGGTTTTTTCACGCTCGTCCTCGGCCCTGTGCCACGCGGACCGGGAGGGGATACAAGACTCCGGACCGAAACGCCAGCGCTTCGACGTTTCGAAGCCGGGTGTTAACGAACCGGATCAGCCGCTCGAGGCGTCATCGAGCGAGCGCTCGGTGTCGCGAACTTCGAGGCGGTAACGGCTATTGACGGTCTCGATGTAGAACACGTCGCGCGGCGCGAGGCGGAGCACGCGCTTCACCGGTGTCGTGACGTACTCATGCATGCCGTCGGAAAACTCGATCACCACGACGGAGCCTTTTCGTGGTGCGCGAACCAAACGACCCGATACGGCCCTCGAGCCTCGACCCAGCTTCCGAAGCACTACCTGCACGGCTCTCACTCTAGCAACCTGACCCCGGTCGCGCATCTCCATCCGCGTCGGATCGGCGTGGGGGCACTAGCCTCCAGCGGGTTTCCGCCCATCGCCGGGCTCCGAGCTATGGGCCGGCCGCCCATCTCGGCGTGGCGCGTCGAGCAACGCGAGCCCGGTGCCCCCGCCAAGCAGAGGCACTACCGCGCGATATTTCACGGACGCCGCACCCCAGAATGGCCCCGAGAAGCGAAATAGGTGCGAAGTACGTCACGCGCCAAGTCGGCGGCCTTGATCTGCCAGATAGGTGTGTTGACGACCAAAACCGACACGGCCACCTCGGGGTCGTCGGCCGGCGCGTATCCGATGAACCACGTGTAGTACTGGTCGGTGGCGTGGTCGGTCAGGGTTCCGGTCTTGCCCGCGACCGCGATGTTCCCGAGGTACGGCTCGCCGCTCTTGTCGTGGAAGCTCTTGAACGCCGACCCCGCCGCGACCGTCTCGCGCATCATCTTGCCGAGCTCGGCGGCAGTTTCGGGACGCACCGCGCGCCGGAGCACGCGGGGCGGTCGGTTCTCCTTCCACACTTCGTCTTTGCCCTGAACGACGCGATCGACGATGCGAGGCTCGAGCGCGACGCCGCCGTTGGCCACCGTTTGCGCGAGCAGCGCCGCGGCGAGCGGTGAGAGCGTCGTGTGCCAGAAGCCGGCCGCGGTGCGCGCGAACTCGGTGCGATCGTCGGGGACGTCGATCTTCGGCGGATCGTTCGCGACGGCGAACGGGATCGGCGCGCCGAACCCGAACGAGCCCGCCATGGCGCCGAGCTCGGCGGGCTTCAAATGCTTCTGCGCGAGGCGCGCGAACACGACGTTGATGCTTCGACCGAGCGCGCCGCCGAGCGACGAACACCATTTGTCGCGCTTCGGATCGTCGACCAATTCGTCGGCGAGGATCTGGCTCTTGCCGCCGCGATAGCATTGCTCGGTCGAGCCGTTCAGGCCCGCGTCTTCGATGAGCGCGGCGCTCGTCACGACCTTGAACACGCTCGCGCACGGAGCCGTCGCGCGAATGTTCACGTCGTACGGTTTCCCTTCGTTCACGTGGCTCGCGTAAACGAGGAGGCGCCCGGTCTTCACCTCCATCAAGACGGCGCCGGTCTCGGGCAAGCCGTAGCGATCCATGATCGCCTGCGTCGACTGCTGGACGTCCGGGTCGAGCGTGAGCTCTGCCGTGCGACCGGCCGAGAGCGGCGCGGTCACCCGTCGTGGCAAGACGGTGAGCGACGTCAGGTCGAGACCCTCGAAGCTCGGCGGCCCGACTTCGGGCGGGCTCACGGTGCTCGTCAGTTTCGCGAGCGGCCCGGAGACGTCGTGCAGGACGATGCGTCCCTGGACCACGGGAACCAGGGCAGAAATGATCCCGACGGCGGCCCCAATGCCGATCCACCTAGCGTAGGAGCGCATCGCGTTCCCGGTTACCGAGTCACGCCGGGTCCGGCCAACTTTCGGGCCGCCCCAACCTGCCGGAACCGGACGCAAAACGACCCAAAAACGTCCCCACGGCGTCTTCGGTTCTATAAATTCGGTGTTAGACTCACCGTAGATGGGTACCGCCGCGCCGTTCAGCGCGAACCTCGAAGTCGAGAACACGTCGGTCCTTTTGGCGCTTTCGGGCCCCCAGAGTCGGTTGCTCGGTGAGCTCGCCCGTCAGAGCGGGGCGGACGTCAGCCTGCGGGGCAACACGATCTTCCTCTCGGGCGACGAGCCGGACGTGCGCGTCGCGCATCGGTTTCTGAGCGACGCGGCCCATTTGGTCGAAAAAGGCGTCGAGATCGGGCCGAACGACGTGGCCCACTCGCTGCGCTCGTTGCGCGGGAACCCCACCGCGAGCCTGACCAATCTCCTCGACGAGGTCGTCCTCGTGTCGCCCCGGCGGCGGCCGGTCGTTCCCAAGGGTCCGACTCAGCGTCAGTACGTCGAGATGATCCGGACCCACGATCTCACGTTCGGCATCGGGCCTGCCGGCACCGGCAAGACCTATCTCGCGATGGCCGTCGCTGCGAGTGCGCTCATGAAACGCGAAGTGAAGCGCATCGTCCTGACCCGACCCGCCGTCGAAGCGGGAGAGAAGCTCGGGTTTCTCCCCGGCGATCTCGCCGAGAAGGTGAATCCGTATCTGCGGCCGCTCTACGACGCGCTGAACGACATGCTCGACTTCGACAAGGTCGAGCAGCTCCGCGATCGCGGACACATCGAGGTCGCGCCGCTCGCGTTCATGCGCGGTCGCACGTTGAACGATTCGTTCGTCATCCTCGACGAAGCGCAGAACGCGACGAGCGAGCAGATGCGCATGTTCCTCACGCGGCTCGGCTACGGTTCGAAAGCGATCGTCACTGGCGACATGACGCAAACGGATCTGCCGTCCGGGTCGCGCAGTGGTCTCCGCGAAGCGCGCGAGTTGCTTCGCAACATCGAGGGCATCGCCGTCTGCGAGTTCACCGACGCGGACGTCGTGCGGCATCCCCTCGTGCAGAAGATCGTCGTCGCCTACGAGTCACTCGACGAGCGCCGTCGCCGGAAGTCCGCCGAGGCGGAGGAGGCGTCCGCTGTAGGCGCCGTGACCGGCGAATCCCACCAAGGCGTCACTCCGACGACCCCCGGCGTCGCGCCTCGCACACCGTCCGGTTGCTGAGCAACGCCGGGGCCCACGCGCCCTCACTGCGACGGGGATTCGCACGCTTAGCGTGCCCTCATTTCAATCCGATCGACCGAGACGGAAAAGGCGGATCCGCGGAGCGGAAAGCGCACGCAAGAACGTTCACCGTGCGACGCTGTGCGTGTGTGAAATGATTGACGATGTACGTTCGAGAGAATCGTTCGAACGCGCGTGCGAAGCGCGTTCTGGCATGCCATCTTTGAAAGTTGGAACACTCATGCGCCTCGTCGAATCGCTCCTCACCGTCCGATCCATGGCTCTCGTTCTAGGGGGCGGCCTCGCTCTCGTGTTCGCCACGGCATGCGGAGGCGGCTCTCCGACGACCAACACCGGGATCGGCGACGAGCCGACGCCGACGCCGAACCCGACGTCGACGTCGACCACGACGGTCGTCCCGCCGGCGCCCTGCACGGACGGAACTCGACGAGCGTGCAAGTACAACTTGCCGACCCACGGCGGCATCGTGTCGTGCTTCCACGGAATCCAGATCTGCGCCGAAGGCGACTGGGGCGATTGCATCGACGGAACCTTGGACGCCGGCATCGACGGCGCCGACGCGGCGACCGTCGATCCTCCCTGAAGGCGCGCCGCCCGCGTTTCGGCTTCGTTGCGGCCTCGGTCGCGCCGGACCCGTCGTTCGGTATCGCTCGCCGAACCGCACCGTGATATCGCCCGGCGATGCCGGAGATCATCGAAGTCACCGCGCGCGAAATCCTCGATTCGCGTGGCAATCCCACCGTCGAAGCCGAAGTGTTCACCGAGAGCGGGTTCGGGCGCGCGGCCGTCCCGAGCGGCGCGTCGACGGGCGAGCACGAGGCGGTGGAGCTCCGCGACGGCGACAAGAAGCGGTATCTCGGTAAGGGCGTCTCCAAAGCCGTCGTGAACGTGAAGGAGCACCTCGGTCCGGTCGTCCTCGGCATGTCCGCTCTCGATCAAGCGGGCATCGACGCGCGGCTCCTCGAAGTCGACGGCACGAAGAACAAGAAGAAGATGGGCGCGAACGCCATCCTCGCGGTGTCGATGGCCGTGGCGCGTGCCGCGGCCGACACGCTCGGCATTCAGCTCTGGCGCTATCTCGGCGGCGCCCAGGCGCGCGTGTTGCCGACGCCGATGATGAACATCTTGAACGGCGGCAAACACGCCGACAACGGTCTCGAAGTGCAGGAATTCATGATCCTGCCGCTCTCGTTCCCGACGTTTGGCGAAGCACTCCGCGCGGGGACGGAAGTGTTTCACACGCTCAAGGAGGACCTGAAAAAAGACGGCCTCACGATCGCCGTCGGCGACGAAGGCGGCTTTGCGCCGCGCCTCGGTTCGAACGAAGAAGCCGTCCAGCGGATCCTCCGCGCGATCGAACACGCGGGGTACAAGCCCGGCGAGCAAATCGCGCTCGGTCTCGACGCGGCTTCGAGCGAGTTCTACGACAAGGCGACCAAGCGCTACACGTTCGACGGCAAGCCGCGACCCGTCGACGAGCTGGTCTCGATCTACGCCGACCTCGCCAAGAAATATCCGATCGTCACGATCGAAGACGGCCTTGCCGAAGACGACTGGGAAGGCTGGGCGCTCCTCACCGAGAAGCTCGGTAAGACCGTGCAGCTCGTCGGGGACGACCTGTTCGTCACGAACAAGGAGCGCCTCGCCGACGGCATTTCGCGTGGCATCGCCAATTCGATTCTCATCAAGCTGAACCAGATTGGCTCGGTCAGCGAGACCCTGGACACCATCCGCATGGCGACCAGCGCCGGTTACACGTCGGTCATTTCGCACCGCTCCGGCGAAACCGAAGATACCTTCATCGCCGATCTCGCCGT
>CAZDNG010000005.1:0-220248 GCA_964506835.1 uncultured Polyangiaceae bacterium | reverse complement strand
ATAGGGCCAGCCGTGCCGCCTGAACACGGTCACATTCTCTGTGTCGAGGTACTAGTCGGCGACGAGAACGTCGCCGGTACGGAGCATGAACGTCGCCGCGCCGTCGGCGTTCTGGAGCAGTTGATCGAACGTGAAGCGAATTCGCTCGAACGTCGGCACCTTACGGAGCACGAAGATGCGGGACTTGTCCGCGAAGTCCGAGAAACCGCCCGAGAGCGCGATGGCTTGCAAGAGGCCGGCCTGCGACGTCTCGAGCGACAGCGTCCCCACGTGAGCGAACTCGCCGAGCACCACGACGACGATGGGTTGCGATTGATCGATGTTCACGGTGACTCGCGGCGTGACGATGATCTGCTTCAACCGATCTTGAATCTCGGCGGCGAGCTCCGCTGGGTGCTTGCCGACCGCGACGACCTCGCCGATGAACGGCAGCGCGATTCGCCCGTCGCTCCGGATCTTCGCGGCGGTCGTGAGACCTTCCTGCTCGTAGACCTGGACGTGAATGACGTCGCCGATGCCGATGACGTAGATCCCCGAGGCGTCGCCCCAGTCGGTCTTCGGTAGGTCGTGAAACCAGACGAAATGGCCCGGCCCTGCACAGCCGGTGACGAGCGCCGCGCACAGCGCGACGAGGGACAAGCTCAGGCGCATCGATTTGGCTCCGATCCTCCGGGTGCGTGCAACGTTGGAGAAGCCGCCGGGCACCACACCGGGAGCATATTATCGCAAGGCCCTCACCCACGGGGGCCAAAATGGAGGGCCAGGTCATGCGGCGGGCACGATGCGCGCGCTCTCCCGCCTTCGCGCATCTCGAGCGGAGGTTCCCATGAACGGCTCCTCGCAGACGCGAAAGAACCCGTACGCAAACGCGAGCACGAGTGCGAGTCCCACCGTGAGAAACGCGATGAACATGGCGGATTCGCCGATGCCGAGCGGGTGCAGCGCGTACTGCCAGATGATCTGGAGGAGCGGGGCGTGCACCAGGTACACGCTGTAAGAAAACGTGCCGATGAAGACCAGCGGACGAAAGCTCAAGAACCGCGAGAGCAAATGATCGCGGGACAGGGTCGTGTGAACCAAGGTCGTCATGGCCATCACGCCGACGGGGAAATCGAGGATGTGAAACCGCGACTCGCCCACGGTGACGCCCCAGACCACGCAGAGCACGCTGACCAGCGCGAGCGACCCTCCGACGAGCCACGGCCAGACCCCGAGCGCGCGCGCTCGAACGAACTCGGGACGGGGCGATCGCACGACGTACGCGGCGAGCATGCCGAGCGAGAACAGGCCGAGGTAATGCGGGTTCGCTCGAGCGATCCGCGTGCCGTCGAAGCCGAACCGGACCGCGTAGCCGATGACGAGCGCCGCGATCGCCACTCGAAAAACGCCGTACCGCCGGGAAGCCCGGACGAGGAGGGGGAACAAGAAATAAAGCTGCCACTCGACGGCGATCGACCAAAACACGTAGTTGATGAGGCCGGTGCGGAAGAAATCCTGAACGAGCAGGAGATGCGCGACGACGGCGCGCCAATCGGCCTGGATGGGTTCGTCCCACAAGGTGCCGGTGGGCTTTCCGATGATCGTGTAGATGAGGCCCAGCGAGAGGAAGAGCGCGCCGTAGTACGGAGGCAGGATGCGGCGAGCTCGCCGTTCGAAGAATTGTCGGTTGCCGCCGCGAAGACGGTCGCCGCCGTCGACCACCGGAAGGGTCAGACAGAAGCCCGAGATGACGATGAACACGCTCACCGCGAGGTGCCCCGCGATCATCGAATATTTGAACGGCACGAACACGGCGAGCGCCGGCTCTTTGAGCCCGCCGGCCCAAGTCTGCGCGTAGGCGTGATTCACGAACACGACGAGCGCCGCGACGGCGCGCAGCCCTTCGACGTGGGCCAGATGCAGCCGAGCCGCCGGGGTCGCCGAGACAATTGCCGGGCGGACTTCCGTCACTTTTGCGCGTAATACTGCGCGTTCGTCGCGCCGTCCACTCGGCGTGCGACGGCGACCGGTCTTGACAGCTTCGACCCGGATGATACCGGCACAGAGGCAAGATGGCCCGAGAGTACGAGCTCAGCGTGGTCACCCCGACGTACAATCGGAAGGCCCGCTTGAGTCGCGTTCTATCTGCGCTGGAACGGCAGACCGCGGATCCGACGCGCTTCGAGGTCGTGGTCGTCGACGACGGCTCGACCGACGGCACGAGCGACGCGCTCCGAACGTCGTCTTTCCCGTTTTCTCTCCGAACGCTTCGGCAAAATAATTCCGGACCGGCGCGCGCGCGGAACACGGGCGTCGAGGCGGCGCGCGGCGAGCTCGTCTTGTTTCTGGACGATGACGTGGAGCCGCTCCCGGACCTCATCGCCGAGCATCTTCGCTCGCATGCGGCGGAACAGGACGACCTCGTCGTGATCGGTCCGCTCTCTTCGCTTCCTCACTACCCGCAGCCCTGGGTCGCGTGGGAACAAGCCAAGGTGGAAGCGCAATACGAGGCGATGTTGCGCGGTGACTACGCGCCGACGTTTCGTCAATTCTGGACGGGCAACGCCTCGGTCGGCAGGCGCCACGTCGTGGACGCTGGCGGCTTCAACCCGGAATTCTTGCGCGGCGAAGACGTGGAGCTCGGCCGAAGGCTCGACGCTCGTGGACTGAAATTCAGGTTCAATCCGCGGGCGATCGGGCTTCATCACGCGGAGCGATCGCTCGATTCTTGGTCGCTCGCGCACACGAGCTACGGCCGCCTCGAAGTCCAGATTTTCGGCGATCTCGGGCACGACACGCTCATCGAGCTCCTCGCCGGCAACTACGAGCGCCTGCACCTCGGGACGCGCTTGCTGCTTCGCAGCTGCCGCGATCGGCCGGCGCTCGAACGCGCCGCGCGACAAGCGTTGCGGTCGTTTCTCCTCTCGAAGACGGCCACGCGCGTTCCGTCCGTCTCCGACAAGGTGTGCGGCGTGCTCGCGAATCTCTTGTATTGGCAAGCGTCGGCCGAAGCGCTCGGGAAACGCCGATTCGAGGAAGTGCTGTCCTTGGCGGGCGAGCCCGTTTCGCCCCGACGCGGCATGTTGGCGGACTGAAAATCACTCGTGGCTTTTTGCTACGTCGCGCGCGTGGGTTTCGGACGCCGTCCAGTCTTCGTTTCGCGCGCGTGCCCCGTGTCACGGATTTCGACGTTCGAGTGACCGATCGATTGGACGCGGAAAAGGATGGTTCGATGCGAACGCCGTGCTCGGGAACGACAACGCATTCGACAACTGATAGGTTGTAAGCGTCGGCATGGCTCGCACCGCGCGTTCCGCGCAAACCGGTTCTCCGATCCCTCTCAAGGGTCCACGCGCTGCCAAGCTGCCCTCATCCGCCGTGAAAAAGTGGCTCGCCAAGTTCGCCGAACAGGAACTTTCGGGGCTGCACCCGCGCCATCAAGTCGCACAACAGATGGCGAACATCCTCCCGCAGTTCGGCTTCAACCGAGTGCGGACCGCCCTCCTTCGCGCCGCGGGGATTCCGATCGGCAAGGGCGCGCTGGTGATGGGTGAAATCTACCTGTCCGGCAAAGGCGACTGGAGCGAGCTCTTTTCGATCGGCGCCGACACGTACATCACCGGGCCGCTCCGCGTGAACCTCGGCGGGTCGGTGAAGATCGGCAAGGGCGTCAACATCGGACACGACGTTCTGCTCCTCACCGTCGATCACCAGATCGGTCCGCCGTGGCGACGCGCGGGTTGGTCCGAGTTCGGACCCATCGTCATCGAAGACGGCGTGTGGATCGGCTCGCGGGCGACCCTGCTGCCCGGCGTCACGGCCGGGAAGGGCTCGATCATCGCGGCGGGCGCGATCGTCACCCACGACGTTGCGGCAAATACGCTGGTCGGTGGCGTTCCAGCTCGGGTTCTGAAAAACCTCTGACTCGCCGGACCCGCCCTTTCGCGCACGCCACCGAACCGCCGCTCACGGCGACAGAATGAGATCGATGTTCGAAACCGCGGGCGGATAATTCTGCGGGATGTTCTCGGAGACGAACTCGAGCGTGTTGTCGCCGGCAACCAGATCGGTGAGCGGCACGTCGATCATGTGAGCCATCTGTCCCTGGTTGTTTCCGCCGGTGAGCTCGGCGAGCTCGGCGGCGGTGAGCGGCCGCTTGCGCCAGGGGCCTCCGTTGAACCGAAATTCGAGGGTGTACTGGTCGTATTTGTAGCTGCTGTCGCCGTTCAGGTACCAGGCCGAGAGCGCGAGCCGTGCCGTCTTCACGCCGTCGAGGCTCACCCCGTGAAGGTGGAGCGTATCCGCCGGCCCGGTGGCGAGATCGGCGGCCTTGTAACCGATGCTCACGACTTTACGATTGTTCGGGTTCGTCCCCGGCACGAGCGCGTCGGGGATCTCGTATTCTTTCGCCTTCGGCACGATGGGGCCGTCGAACCCGACGTTGTCCCAGCGCGAGAACCACGCGTCCTCCGACCCGTTCATGCTGTATTTGAGGGTCGCGTGGTTGTGCGTCGTGATGCTCACGTAGCCGCGCGAAAACTTCAGAGCGACGTTTGCGCTGTAGAGGAGCTGGGGTGCGCCGAACTTGAGTCCGTCGGCCGAGAACGGCGTGGCGTACACGTCGACCTTGCTCTGAGAAACGTCGATCTCGAAGTGGTTCAGATTCCCCTTCTGCGTCGTGACGCAGACGATGCTTTCATTCGGGGGCGTGTACGCGGTCCCGACGTAGTTGTCGTAGGTGAAGATGGAACGGACACCGACGACGGTGGGCGGGTAGCTCCCGGCGCAGTTGTTCTGGAACTGAACCTCGAGGCCGCTCCGCGGGACGACCTCGCCTTCGTCGTTGTACGTGCCGGAATTGCCCGCGGCGAACGACGGACCCGGCGCAGGATCTTCGACGAGCTCGACCGAGACCCAACCGAGGAGCGGAGACTCGACGTAACCCTGAGCGTCGAACACGATCTTCCCGGTTCGCCCGGCGAAGTCGAAGGGCTGGCGGATCCGATACGCGTTTTCCCCGTAGTTCTGCGCGGCCACTCCGACGAGCAAATGACTGCTCTGGATGCTCGCATTGGCGTTGCAAACGAGCGTGTCGAGCTCCGGAAACTCCTGCGTGGGCAACCCCGAACGACACGCCGGGATCGTCGCGCCGCTGATCGGGATGAGGAGTCCGTTGGCGGTGGGGGCCTGCGGCTCTTCCCGCGCCGCGCTCCAGTTCGAAGGGTCGAGCTCACCGGCGCGACCGGGCGTCGCGGCGGGCGCGTCGAAAGTGTCACAGAAGGCCGCCGCGCTAAGCGAGCAGCGCGCGCCGCCGGTCGGAAACGGTCCGCACTGAGACGTGCATCCGGCGTCGGTCGACGACGTAGCGCCCCCGGTATTGCCGCTCTGTCCGCCGGATCCGCCGGTCGCTTGGGTGCCGCCGTTGGCCGCGCCGCCCGTCTTGCCGCCAGAGCCGCCGCTCTCCGCGCCGCCGGCGCCACCCTCCGGAGCCGAGCCGTGCGCCTGGGTACTGGAACCACAGTGCGTGCTGGCAAGCGCCACCGCGATGAGCATCACGTAACGAACGTCCTCGTGGCACACGGGCAGCTTCATGAATCGCCTCCCAACGTCGACTCAAAAAGATAACATGTCCGGGCCGCGCCGGACTCGCAAGATCACCTCCTTCAGCGCCGCTCGCCCGCGAGCAACAGGTTCGGCTGCTCGCTTCGGGAGCGACATGGTAAGCCGGGGCAAAGGACGAGAGAGGCCCCGCGTGTCCGACGATCGCAGTTGAATCATGGCGTGGGTTCTCGGTCCGCTCCTCCTTCAGGTCGTCTCCCTCGTCGCGGGCGACCGGAGCGAGCTTCGTGAACGCATCTACGGCGATCAGCGCATCCTCGAGACGGAGTCGCGGCCGTTCGCGACGCTCCTTCTTCGCGAACGCACGGAAAGCCTGCGTATCACGTACTCCCCGGACCTCCTCGTCACGCCCCTCGACATCGAGAAGGACCGGCAATTGTACGTCTTTCACACGGCGTCGATCGCCGCCACGAAGAGGTACAAGCGCACGACGGTGACCCTCAGCGAGGGGCTCGGCTACGGGATCCAGATCTACGCGATCACGGCGCTCGGCGCGCCGCTCCTCACCACGCCGACGACGGGCACCGGAACCACGGGGACCGGAACGGGAACCACGGGGACCGGGACTGGTACGACGGGCACCGGCACGACCGGTACCGGAACCACGGGAACGCCGACGGGCACCGGAGCTGCGCCGGGCGGCACGGGAGCCCCAGGCGCCAACCTTCCCGGCGGACAGGCCCCGAATCCCGCGCAATTGGGCGCGGCCTACCACTACGCGACGGCGCGCACGGAGCTCAGCGTGGTCCACATCCTCTCTCCGCGGAGCACGTTGAACGTCGCCGGCGCGTACGGCATCGCCGGCGGTGTCGGCAGCAATGCCGCCGAGGACGCTTACCCGGTCATTCAAGGCCCCGACGGGCGAATCGTCTACTTCTACGCGCTCTCCCCGGCGAACACACTGACCTCGTCCCTTCGTACGCAATATCTCTTCGGCCCCGCCGACCCGAGCTATCTGTTCATCGGCGCCGACGTCGGCTTCATCCATCGCTTCAGCAAGAGCTTTGCCCTCGGCGGGGCAATCGGGCTCGGCTTCACGCGAACCGTCGATCTCGCCGGCTACACCACCTACACGCTGGAGCCGACGTTCGGCTCGGCCACCGGCGCTATCTTCGAGTACTCGACGGAGATCGCCCGCGGCACGTTCACCCTTCGCGCCGGCGCCGGATACGCGCCGCAGCTCGACACGCTGTCGGACGCCGCCGATCCGAGAATTTCGTTGATCGTGGGCGCGGGCTACGTGCGCGACCGCTTCAGCGTGCAGCTGTTCGGATCGAGCACCCTCTCGACCAATAGACAGAACGAGGGCGGCGCGCTCAGCGCGCTCGGGGCGGGCGCCACCTTCGCGTACAACCTCGGTCGGGGTTTCCGGGTGGACACCGGCGCGCGCGCCGCGTGGGCAACGCTCGGGGAAATCACGAACCCGACGACCAACACGTCGGTCGCGGTCACCGTGATTCCGCCTTCGTACGCGATCTTCGTCGGCCTCGGATGGAGCGGAACCCTGATCGGAAAGTGACGCAACTGCGCGCTCACGCCGTCGCGTGACGGACGGTCGTCAGGCGTTTGCGGAGCACACCGAACGGCTTCTCGATGAATTGCCACATGGCGCTCGACACCGCGAGCGCGAGCGCGAGATTCAAGGCCGCCATGGGTCCAGGAGACCATTTGAGCCACTCGTCCGTCGCACGCATGATCACTTGGTGCACGAGGTAGAGCGAGTACGAGATCGTGCCGACGTAGCGCACCGGGCGCAAATTCAGGAACCGGAAAATTCCCCAACGCGGAAAGCGAATCGCGCTGACGAACACCGGAATGAGCGCGAATCCCTGAACGGTATAGCGAAGGGTCTCGCGAAAGAGCTCTGCCCGGATCAAGAACGAAGTGAGGAGGGCGGCGATCCCGGCTCCGAAAAACAACAGGTCGCGAAACTCGGGTCGCTCCTTCTTCGGCAGATCGAGCGCGGGGTTGTCGCAGACGGCGAGGCTGCACCCGAAGAGCATCGAATCGAATCGCGTGTCGGTCGCGAGGTACGTGCGATCGTAGCTCGAGCCGGTCCAGATCAAGAGGCATCGCCACGCCAAGGTGAGAAGACAGATCGCGAAGAACACCGCGCGCTGCTTCCGCGGCGAGAAGCGCGCCCGGACGAGCACGGTGAACATGGCCGGGAACACGAGATAGAAGTGCTCTTCGACGGCGAGTGACCAATAGACGACCGTGCCCGGCGCCATGCCGTCGGCGCCGTGATAGACGAGCCAGTAGTTGCAGTAGTGAAGCACCTGCGCGAGGACGCTCGGCGCCTTGAGATGGTCGGTTACCGCGCCGGTCACGACGAGCAGGCTCGCGCCGAGAAGGACGAGATAAAACGGCGGCCAGATGCGGAGCAGCCGGCGCAAGTAGAACAGCTTGAAATTCACCCGCCCGTGCTCTTCGGTTTCGAGTCGGAGCAGGGTCGTGATCAGGTAGCCGCTGAGGAAGAAGAACACCGTCACGCCGAAGCCCGCAGGAATCGCGAAGGGAATGAACGGGACGCCGGCGTGACCGAGGAACACGAGGAGAAACGAGACCGCGCGGAGACCGTCGAGCGACGGAATCGCGAACGGCGCCTTCCCCTCCTTGGGCGACGTCGGGGTCGCGCTCATCGATCGGCGACCCTGGTCGCTCCGGTCGAACGAAGCAGGCGCTCGTAGAGCGCTTCGACGTCTCCGGCGAGCCGCGACGGCGTAAACCGAGCTTCCACGTCGCGACGGCCCGCTTCGCCCATGCGCGCGCGAAGAGCCGGATCGACCAGCAAGGTTGTCAGATTTTCGGCGAGCCGCTCGATGTTTCCCGGCGGAGACAGGAGACCGGTGACGCCGTGCCGCACGACCTCAGGAGTGCCGCCATTGTCGACGGCCACGACGGGCTTCTTCATGGCCATCGCCTCCGCGAACACCAGGCCGAACGGCTCCTCGTAGCTCGGCAGGGCGAACACGTCCGACGCCGCCAAGAGCGACGCGACGTCGTTCCGGTGACCGGCGAACATCACGTTCTCCGCGACGCCGAGCGTTTTCGCATGCGCGGCGAGCTCCGCCGAAACGCCGCTGCCTTCCGGATAATCCGCCCCGACGATGGCGAGTCGTACCGCCGGGATGCGGGCGGCGACGCGTGCGACGGCCGAGACGAGCTCCCGGTGACCCTTCCACTTGAAGAGCCGCGCGATGCTGACGATGAACGGCGCGTCGCGTGCGACGCCGAGCGACGTGCGGCCGAGAACGGGGTCGAGCGAAGGGTCGAACGCTTGCGGCTCGATCGCGTTCAGCACGGAGGCGACGCGGTCTCTTCGATACCCGCCGCGAACGAGCGACTCGGCCACGAAGTTGGACACGCCCACCACCGCGTCCGCGCGCGCGAAGGCCCAGCGAACGCCGCGCCCCATCCAATCGTCGAACTTCACGTGAACGTGAATCACGCTCTTGGCGCCCGTCATGAGACCGAGGGCCGCGCAGGCCATCGCGTCACGCGGCCGATCGGTCGAATGCACGATCTGGATTCCGTGCCGGCGCACGTACGCCGCGAGGCCGGCGAGGCTCGCGGCCGCGGGCAACGCGCGCGCCGCGCTTTCGACGCGGTAACGGAGCGAACGCCCGAACAAGGAAGGCCCGAAGTCCGTCGGTCGCACGCGGACCCCCTCGATGGCGCTGATCGCGTCGAAGGCCGGCGAGGGTTCGCCGCGCCGTGCGGGCTGCGCCGCGGCATGCAGCTCGAAGCGACGTCGATCGAGGCTCCGTAAGAGCAACAAGTGGATCTGCGTGTCGGCGCCCGGCTGGAGCGGCGAGTTGATGAACAGGACGCGCACGATCTGTGGCCGAATTGTCGACCGACGGCGTCGCGTTCGACAAGGGCCTTTTCCGCGAACGCGCCGGAGAAGATACTCCGCCGGGTGGACCAACGGCTTCTCGGGCGAACCGAGCTCCGCATTTCGGCATTCGGGCTCGGCTGCGCGCGGATAGGGGGGATTTTTCAGGGCGACGCGCGCGGCTTTCTTCGCGTCCTCGCGATGGCGCGCGCCGTCGGCATCACCTTCTTCGACACTGCGGACATGTATTCGCAGGGCGAAAGCGAAATACTCCTCGGGCGCGCGTTCCGGCACCAGCGAGACCGGATCGTCATCGCGACGAAGGCGGGGTACGCGCTGCCAGCGCAACGACGCTTCGCCGCTCGCCTCAAGCCCGTCTTGCGCCCGGTGATCCGCGCGCTCGGCATTCGCCGGTCGTCGCTTCCGTCGACGGTTCGCGGTGAGCCGACTCAGGATTTTTCGCCCGATTATCTTCGACGCGCCGTCGAAGGCAGCCTCAAACGCCTGCGCACCGACTACGTCGACCTCTTTCAATTGCACAGCCCTCCCGCGAGCGCACTCGCGACCGACGATGCAATCGGCGCGCTCGAGGACCTGAAGCGGTCGGGGAAGATCCGCTACTACGGCGTATCGGTGGACACCGTCGAGGCGGGGCTCGCCGCGCTCCGGCATCCGGGCGTTTCGTCGCTTCAGTGCGTGCTGAGTCTCCTCGAACGGCGGAACGCGGACGCGCTCCTGCCGCGGGCGCGCGAGCTCGGCGTCGGAGTCATCGCGCGTGAGTGCCTCGCGAACGGCTTGCTCGTCAAACGCGACGACGAAGTGAACCTGGACGTGTACTGCAAGACGCCCGAGGAAAAGCAGTCGCGGCAGGACGAGCTCCGAGCGCTTCGTCGCACCGCGGACGAAACCAAGACGACGCTCGCCGCGCTCGCGCTCGACTACGTCTCGGCGCTACCCGGCGTCTCGGTGTCGCTCATCGGCGCGCGCAACGTCGAGCAGCTCGCAGCGCTGGTCCGCGAGCTCCCGACGACCTTCCGGTCGACGTCGACGTCGCTCCACCCGGCGATGTGACTACGCAGTCTCGTCCGGATGGCGGATACACTTTGGTGCAACCGCCGACGACCTCGGCGACTATGCCGGACTTGGGAAGTCTCGAAAGAAAGCCCATTTTATTCGATGGAACTCATCTGACGCGGCCCCCGCAGCACGGGCCGTGTCACAAGATGCGGCAATCGCCGAATCACATGCGCGCATCGGCGAGATGTCGCGAACGACGGTCACGCCGTTGTAATTACTAGTGCAAGCGCACACGATCCGCGGTCTGCTCGAGCGGGCGGGTCGACGCAAAGGCTCCAATGTATTCCTCCGTCCCCGAGACACCCACATGAATTTCAGTGGCCGCGCGTTTTCGAGGACAGTAAGTGTTGGCGTTCCGGATGTGCGCGGCGCGAGCCACGGAGCCGCGCAGGGGCAGGAACAGGCCGTGTTGAGATCGAACCGAGACCATCCCTTTCTTTTGACGATGCCGACGTACGGCGGCACGCTCGCCGCCGCGCGATGCCTGGGACAACACGGGATCTCGGTGACGATGGCCGGCGAGGACGCTTTTCCGCCGGCGCGGTTCTCGCGGTTCGTCACGCGCTGGGAGAAGTGCCCGCCCATCCTCAAAGTCGACCGTTTTTACGAATGGCTCATCGAGTTCGGGCGCCGTGAGCCGGGTTACGTTCTTTACCCAACGTGCGACGACCTGGCGTGGCTGTTCGCGGCGCGAGCGAGCGAGCTCGGAAAATATTTCCGTCTCTACCAGCCGTCCGCCGACACGATTCTCCAGCTGCTCGACAAGAAGACCCTGTACGAGCTGTGTGACACGCTCGGGATCCCCACGGTTCCGACCGTGTTCCCCGCCGACCGACGTGAGGCATTGCGGCTCGCGAATCAAATCGGCTTTCCGCTGCTGCTCAAGGCCCGCACGCAGATCCTGCTCAAGGCGCGGACGAAGGGTGACTTCGTGTCGGCCTATTCCGACCTCGCCAAGGCGTACGACCGCTTCCTGGAAGGCAATCCGTTCCATCCGACGCTCATGAAGATCGTTCCGGGGATCCAACGGCCGCTGCTTCAGGCGTTCCGATCCGATGCCGCACAGAACATCTATTCGATTTCCGGGTTCGTTTCGCAGGAGGGGCGCATGGTGGCGCGCGCTTCGGTCAAGGTACTCCAGCGCCCTCGACGGCTCGGAATCGGACTCTGTTTCGAAGAGGCCCTCGTGGATCCATCGGCCCTCGACGGAATCAAACAGCTCTGCCAGACGACCGGATACTTCGGGGTTTTCGAAGCTGAATTCGTTCGCGAGGAGGGCAAGTTCCGCCTCATCGACTTCAACCCACGATTCTACGGACAGATGGGGTTCGAAGTGGCTCGAGATCTGCCGCTTGGCTACCTTTCTTGGCTCGGAGCGCTAGGAGATCGAGCGGCCATGAACGCGGCTCTCGACGCTGCGGGGACGTGGCAAGAAGGCCAGGGCTACGTCTACTGCAACCGCTTCTTTTTCAATCTGCTCGTCGCTCTCCAGAGTTTCTCCGGGTGGATGACCCCGAGCGAGTCGGACCGATGGAAGAACTGGCTCGAGGAGGCGACGAGGAACGACCTTGCGTTCGATTCGGTCGACTCCCCGAATGACCGTCTGCCAGCTCTCGTCTCGGCAGCCAACGAGATCTATTGGGCGGTTCGCCATCCGCGTTCGTTCATTCGGCAACACGTCATTGGCCCTTGAGCTCCTCGCGCACGTAGCACCGTTACCATCGGCCCCACGAATTCTGGGCGCGACTCTCGATAGAGCAGTGCTAAAAGGGGAATGCGCGTCATGAGGACCCTGATCATCGCAGCCGGACGGTTCGGCGAGACGATGCGAGAAGAGGTTGCGGCCGGGCGGGAGCCGCGACTCGACGTATTCGAACTCGCGGAGCGTCTGAACGCAGACGTCTTGGATTACCTCGACGTCGATCGATCGCGCCTCCCCAAGGTGCGCCTGCTCGCGCGGACACTCGGGTACTCGGCGGCCGTGGCGTACCTCGGTTTCAACGAACGCACGCGCTACGACGCTTACCTCACCACGGGCGAGGATATCGGGATCCCGCTCGGCGCGATGCTCATGACCAGCAACGCGCGCTGTTCGCACACGATGATCGCGCACACCCTGACGCCGGCGAAGAAATCGGTGTTTTTCCGGTACCTCGGCGTGCAGCGCGGCATCGACAGGTTGCTCGCGTACTCGACCGCCGAAGAGCGCCACATGTTGAACGAACTTCAGATCCCGCGGAACAAAGTTCAACGGATCTTCTTCCACGCCGACCCGCTCTTCTTCACGCCGTCGCTCGCGCCGCCCGATCCGCGTCTCATCTGCGGCGCCGGTCAACTCCTTCGCGACTACGACACGTTGATCGACAGCGTCGAGGGCCTCGACGTGCGCCTCGAGATCGCCGCGGGCAGCCCGTGGATCGCCGCGCCCCTGAACCCACGGCGCAGCTTGCCCGCGTACGTGAAATGGGGCCGCCTCGGGCGCCCGGCGCTGCGCGATCTCTACGGTCGTGCCGCGCTAGCCGCCGTTCCCATCTTCGAGAACGACTATCAAACCGGCATCGCGACCATTCTCGAGATGATGTCGATGGGCAAATGCGTGATCGCCTCGCGCACTCGCGGTCAGACGGACACCATCGTCGACGGCGTCACTGGCGTCTACGTTCCGCCGGGCGACGTCCAGGCGATGCGGCACGCCATCGAACGGCTGCTCGGCAATCCCGATGAAGCGGCGCGTCTCGGTCGGAACGCGCGTCAGTTCATTCTGGAGGAGGCGAGCCTCGACCATTTCGTCACGCGGGTGGCGAAGGCGGTCGAGGGCGGCCACAAGGCGCGGTTCCGGCTCACGAGAATCGAACGCGACGAACCCGAGGTCACCGCGGGGACGTGGTCCGAACGATCGACTTCGAGAGCTGACCGGGATGAAAAACCACGCATCCAATGAATTGGGATTGGCCAATTCGGTCTACCGTCTTCTTCGCCTCGGACGACGACATCTCCTCGAGGAGCACACAGAGGAGCGCGGTACTCGCCGAGCGAGCGAGCGACACGGCCACCGGGCTCTCGTCCAAGGGCGGCAAAGCGAGCAACACCAGATCGCCGTCGTGGTTCAGGCGGCGAACGTCTTCTGCGAATTGTTCGAGATGACCGAGCGGGATCCGCGTGGCATCGGCGACGTGGATGGGAGTACCGAGGTGGAGGATGCCGACCCGGGCTAGAGTGACCGCGATGGTCAGTGTGAAGTCGGGGCCGGCGCCGGAACCCGCCGGCACCAGCGCCAACGAGGTCCAAGGACGCGCTTTGAGGACGAGCCAGAGCTTTTGCCATTCGGGGTCCCGCCAGGGCTCCGGCAATGCCGCGGGGCGGGTCAGGGCTGTGTCAGGAGCGCGATTCTGCGCCATCGAAACCCCAGGCATAGGTCGGTGGGGAGCTCGCGTAAAGACCGGTCTCGGGCGCCGGGCGGCCGCCTCTTCGCAGCTTTTCGCCCGAACCCCCGAGGCTGGATAGAATGCGAAACGAGATGCAAGATGGTCTCACCGCGCGAGTCACTCGTTCGAATTCGCGCTCGCGCCCATGAAAAAGAAGAGCCCGCCCACCCTCTTGCCAGTTCCACCGAAAGAACTGGTCGAGGCCGTGATGCGGGATTGGCGCCGGCTCCTCCTTCCGGCGGTCGGCATTTGGGTCACGGTCTCGCTCTTGGCGTTCGCGGGGGTGCACCTCATTCGTGCC
Source organism: uncultured Polyangiaceae bacterium (assembly GCA_964506835.1). Taxonomy (GTDB): domain Bacteria; phylum Myxococcota_A; class Polyangia; order Polyangiales; family Polyangiaceae; genus DASZVB01. The sequence goes on along the minus strand of CAZDNG010000005.1, from coordinate 206,009 downwards.
GTCTACGAGTCGTCGGGGATCGTGGAGGTTTCTTCCAGGGATCCGAAAACACCTCTGCCGGCGGATCTCTCCCAGAGAGCCCAGGACGTCGCGCTCGACCCGAAGGAGCTCGAGGAGCTCGCCAAATCCGCGGACACCGGCGAGACGCTCATCAACGCGGCCATCGCGCGGGTGCGAGAGTCGATCAGCGTCGAGCCCCGTGAGGGCGGATCGTTCCTCATTTCGTTTCGCTCGAATACGCCCTTGGCGGCAGAGAAGGGGTGCGACGGCATCAGTCGAGCCATCATTTCCCACTTCGACCCCACTGCGGCCGTCGGCGGCGCGGACGCTCGCGCGCGCACGCTCGAAGCGGCGACTCACGCGCTCGATGCGTTCATCGTCGCGCACCCGGGCATCGTCGGGGAGACCATCAAGCCGGAGCCCCGACCGGCCCCGCTCGACTCGGCACGCACCGACGCGTTGTTCGCGAAGGATCGGACCTTGGTCGTTCTCCGTTGGGAGAAGCGCCGACTCGACGCGGAGCTCGCGGCCGCGACGAGCGCGACCCCGGTCGCGCCTGCGCCGTCGAGCGACTTCGGACCAAACCCGTACAACGACCCGCCGCCGTCCGCGGATCCGGAAGCGATCAAACGACGTCTCGCGGAGCTCCGCATCGCGATCACCGAGCGGCAGAAAGCCGTCGTGCGCGATTCGACGGCCCCTCCGCCTTCCGCGGCATCGCAGTCGCCCGAGGACGCCGCCTTGCGCGCGCAGTGGACTCGCCTCGTCCAAGCGATGACCGACGCCGAGCACGCTCAGCAGACGGACGCGCCGTCGCCCCTGGTCGCGCGCGTGATCGCGCCGGCGTCGCTGCCGACGAGGCCGCTACATCCGACTCGGCTGCTCCTCGGTCTCCTCGGCAGCATGTTCGGATTGGGGTCGGGGTTCGCCTGGATCGTGGCCCGCATGCGACACACCGAAGAGACCCCGAAACCGGTGTTCGGCGTTGCGACGCATTCTTCGGCACCCCCTCGCGGACCCACTCCCGCCCCGCCGGGGCCGGCGTCGGAACCCCGCGCATCGTCCGCGGTGTTCACGACGTCGCCGAACCTCGCCGTCGCGGTGCCGCCCAGTGCGAGTCCGCACCTCTCGACGCAGCGTGGAGTGATCGACGTCGCGGCCGTGCTCGCGCAAACCGGCGTCGCACCAGCGACCTTGGCGCTCGAACCTCGACCCACGGTCGGGATTACACGCACCGAAAAGGTGGAAGCGAGTGGGGGCGCTCAGAAAAGCGCGCCTCCCGCGGCGGACGTCGCCCGCGCGAGGACCGTGAAAAGCGACCCGCCCGTCGCTTCACCGCCGCGACCTCGGAGTGATCCGCCGAAGCGATCGCCGTTGCCGCCGCGGCCTTCGCTGGATGAGCGGCGCCCCACGGCGTCGTCGCGGCCCGGCGGTGTGTTCGACGTGACGGTGACGTCACCCGGCGGCGTCGTGCGGTCCCCGTCGGCAGCGCCGCGCCCCGGGAGCGACCCGCCGCGCCCGACCGTGACCACGACCGTCATCGCAGCCCCGCCCCCTCCGCGCGCCGAACAACGCTCTTCACCCCCCGACGACACGCGCCCGTCGCAGATCCCACTTCGCCCGCGGCCGACGATCTCGCCGCCGCCGGTCGGCGATACCGCAGTGCGCGCGACGAGTCGTCCGGCGCCGCAAAGTCTGCGCCCCGGCGTCGTGGAGCACTCTCCGGACACTCAACGCATCGGCTCGCCTCGAGAGTCGGCCAGACCGCCGTCACCCTCGAACGCGCCCCGCTTCGACACGACCTACAGCATCGTGAACCGCGCGGCGTCGAAGACGTCGCGACCCCCGCCGCCGGCGGAGCGAACCCCGCCAGTGGAACGAAAAGAAGACGGCTTCCGGTTCGCATCTCGCTCGACACAGCCCCTCGTGACACCGCCGGGAATGGTGAGGCCGACGACCGAACCACTCGGGACGTCTCCCGAAGCCGCGCGTCGAGTCGTCGAGGCACCGCCACCGCCAGCGGAGCCGGAGCCGAATCCGGCAACCAAGACAGGCTGGAAGCGGCCCCAGGTCACGAACCAAGAGACCGCGATGGTTCGACACTGGAGCACCGCGCCGCAAGGGAGCGACGACGTCGTGGCTCCGCGGTCGATGCCGCCGAGCTGGAGACCCCCGGACGATGTCCTGCCGAAAGACGCGCCCGACGAGCTGAAGCAAATCCGAGATCAGCTGGTCAGCATTCGCGGAAATCGGTGCTTCGTCCTCGGCATCACCAGCGAGGAACATGCGAACGGCGGGAAGACGAAACTCGCCGTGAAGCTCGCCGAGCTGCTCGCCGAATCGGCGCGCGTGCTCCTCATGGAGGCGAACTTCGATTGGCCCGCCGTGCAGCGAGCACTCGCGATCGACATGCCGCGCGCGTCCGGGTTCTCGCAGCAGATTCACGCGCGCATTCGCGACCGAAGTCGCGGACCGTGGACGGTCGCTCAGTGCAGCCCGAGTCTTCACGTGCTCGCCGAAGGCATCATGCGATCCCCGGGCATCCTGTTCTCGCAAGGGTTCGCGATGGCGGTCGCCGAGCTCCGGACACGCTACGACTTCATCGTCGCGGACGGGCCCACCGTCGGCACGGGCGGCGACTTGAAGCCGCTGAACGGGCTGACGGACGGCGTCGTGGTCGTCGTACATCCGAAGGGCGACCTTCCCGCGGCGCTCGACACCGCCGCGAAATGGTTCACTCAAAAAGAATTTGCCGCCGCCGTTTTCGCCGATGCCGACCGAGACCGCTGATCCTCGCGACGGTTCGCCGCCGCCGGCGCGAGCCGAGCCACGGACGGCGGAAGGCCCCGCGCGCCGCGCGCACGAAGCGCTCGGCCTGGGTCGGGTGCGGCTCTTCGGCGTCGACATCGATCCGGTTCGCCTCGACGAAGCGGTTCGATGGATCCTGCGCGCCGCGCGCGAGCCCGGCCTCTGCCGCTACGTGGTGACGCCGAACCTCGATCATTCGCTCCAGCTCCGCCAAAATCAGGCGCTGCGAAATGCCTACGCGGACGCAGCGCTGGTGATCGCCGACGGATGGCCCGTCGTGCTCGCGTCGCGCCTCTTCGGTCCGCCGCTTCCGGCGCGCGTCACCGGAAGCGACGTCGTGCCCGCCATCTTGCGAGGGGCCACGAGAGAAGAGCCGCTGCGCGTCTTCTTGCTCGGCGCGATGGAAGGCGTCGCCGCGCGCGCGGGACGCCGAGTCGAAGCGCTGCACGCCGGAATCGAAGTCGTCGGAACGCGGAGCCCACCCTTCGGCTTCGAACACGACGCGCGGGAAAATGAGCTCATCCTCGCGCACATCGCGGAAGCGCGCCCTCACGTGCTGGTCGTCGGGTTCGGCGCGCCGAAGCAGGAGCTCTGGGTCCACGCGCATCTCCCGAAGATTGCCGCGAACGTCGCCTTGTGCGCCGGCGCGACCATCGACTTTCTCGCCGGCGAGCGGAGCCGCGCGCCCGCGTGGGTGCAGACGGTCGGCGCGGAGTGGCTACACCGCATGATGACCGAACCGAAGCGGCTCGGGCCGCGCTACCTCAAGAACGCGATCGGCTTTCCGACCCTGTTGTTCGACGAGTGGCGCGAGCGGCGAGAGCTCCGGCGTTGAGCGGCGCGAGAGCGCTTGCCGCGCGCCGACTCACTTCGCGAGCAAGGCTCCGCTGACGATCACGCCGCCCCGTCGCGCGAATCTGCCGCCGAACGCGAAGCCGCGCGAGAATGGTCCCGCGTCCCTCAGGAGGGTGCTCGTGAATCGTCCACTGCCTTCGTCGAGGTCGACCTCGACGTCGCCGAATTCGAGAAATTGCCGCGAGTGCGGGTACTGGCACTTGTAGACGGCTTCCTTGATGCTGAAGACGATCTTGGCCGTGATCCCGCGTCGCTCCGGCGCGAGTAACTCGACCGAGCGCGCTTCGCTTGCCGTCAGCACGCGAGCGAACAGCTGGGGCTCGAGCGGCGCGTCGAACTCCGCGTCGAGACCGACCCCGCGCACCGTCGCGATCGACGCGGCCGCGGCGCCGCAGAACGCCGCCCCAGGCGCTCTCTTGTGGGTGATCGAACCGACGAACCCCGCCGGCCATTCCGGGGCTCGACCGGCGGCGCGCAGGAGGGGCGTCGGCGAAACGCCGAGCGCGCCGAGCGCCGCGCGGGCGCAGTGACGGCCCGCGCGAAACTCGGCGACACGGTCGGGCGCGGCACCGAGGACCAGCTCGGCTTCTTCCGGGAACAGCTCCGTCAGATCCGTCGCAAAGACGTCCACCTCGGTGGTCGCCACGGAGTCGTCGAAGAGGCCTTCCAATATGGACCGCACGCGAAACCTAGGGGCGTGTCGCGCGAGTCACGATCGACTCGCGGGCGCTAATAGGCGTTCTCGCTCTTCTTCGATCCGAAGATCGTCAAGAAAATGATCTTGAGGTCCAGGTAGATGCCCCAGTTGCGGATGTACTGGAGGTCGTGCTCCACCCGCTTCTCCATCTTGTCGAGCGTCGCCGTCTCGCCGCGCCACCCGTTCACCTGCGCCCACCCGGTGATTCCGGGCTTCACCTTGTGGCGCAGCATGTAACCGTGGATCTTCGAGCGGTAGATCTCGTTGTGTGCCACGGCGTGCGGACGCGGGCCGACGATGCTCATCTCGCCGGTGAGCACCTGTAGAAACTGCGGAAGCTCGTCGAGCGACGTCTGCCTGAGGAATGCGCCGAACCGAGTCACGCGCTGGTCGTTTTTCGTCGCTTGGGCCACCGCCGGGCCGTCCTCGCAGACCGTCATGGTGCGGAACTTCAGGACGCGAAGCTCGCGGCCGTTCAGGCCGTACCTCCGCTGACGAAAGAAGATCGGTCCCGACGACGACAGCTTCACGCCGAGCGCGATGGCGGCCATGGGGAACGCGATGAGGGTCAGGATCAGCGTGCCGAGCACGATGTCCTCGAACCGCTTGAGCCACCCGCCGACGCCGTGGAACGGCGTATCGAAAATACTGACGACCGGAATGTCGCCGACGGCGCTCCACTGCGCGTGGAGGAGATCGAACACCAGAAAGTCCGCGACGACGAACACCGTCGCCGTCGTGTCCGCCAGGCGGTGGACGATCGAGTTGATTCGCGGCTCCGCCTTCAGGGGCAGCGTGATGTAGATGCGATCGATCCGTCCTTCACGCGCGTCTTCGACGAGCTTGTCGAGATCGCCGGCGAGTTCGGCGTAGTTGCCCGAGAGCTGATGGCGGCGTTCGGGCTTGCGGTCGTCGTAGAACCCGACGAGGTGCATCCCCGAATACGGGTCGCTCGTGATCCGCTGCGCGATGCGCTCGGCCATGTGCGTCAGCCCGGCGATGGCGACGGAACGCGAGTTCCGCCCGTGCCGGCGAATCTCCATCAGTGCGAAGCGAACGGCGATGCGCCAGGCGATGGCGAACGTAGGAGTCAGAAGGAACCACGTGGTCGTGACGAAGCGCGAGTACGTGGCGGACGTCTTGGTAAGGAACGCGACGAAGAGGACGGCGGGAGCGGCGATGGCCCAGGTGGCCAGCACCTGAAACACTTCGTGCTTCATCGGCGCCGCGCGCCACGAGCGGTAAAGACCGTTCACCTCGGCGACGAAGTGGAACGCCAGCATCGCGACGAGCGCGGCGATGGTGTTCGTCGAGTTCCACGTCTGATGATAAAGGTGGCACGCGACGTATTCGGCGAGAAAGATCCACCCCGCATCCGCGAGACGCTGGATGAGCGCAACCGCTGATTCGTATGATCTGAGTAGCCCCCTCTCAGGCTTGTCAGACATGGTCGCTCCGTTTCATCAAAGTTCACGCACCCGAGGACAGATTAGGGTACCGGGAACGTTGCTTGTATAGCTCGATTTTTCCGCGGACTCCGGAGAATTTTCATGTAGCTCTCGCGACGGCAGTGAGCACGGGCGTTTTTCGGCGTCTGTTCTGTTTGCTCCCGTTTGCCTCCCGTTTGCCTCCCGTTTGCCTCCCGCTCGTTCCTGTTTGCCCCCGCTTGCGTTGCCAGTGAACACTCGTGAAGCCGTTCGCAAAGCAAGAAACGGACGAGCAACAACGGTCGCACCCTATTGTCGCGTGCAACGCTTGCGCTGCTTGCGCTCGCTTATCTAGCTTCGGCCGGGAGTGGGAAGCGCCGATCGTTCCGCCCTGGACGCACGGCGCGCTTCAACTTCCGTGAGGTTTCGAAAAACGGCCGTCCGTCCTGTGCCGGCATGCCTTTGCCGTCCGCAGGTTCGCCAGGCGTGGCGCCTTTGACGCCGTACTGAGCAAAAAACGCACACCGGCCGGCTCGACCGAATGAAGTCCGTGGTGGGCACCGTGTCGCGTCGGTTGAACACCGAGGGGACGAGCCGGATTCGGGAACCGTCCCGCCCCGACAACGAGACGCCGAAAGGAGCGCGCGAAGCGCGAAATCACTCCGTGGTAATTTCGTCGGTCACGGAGGCAATTGCCATGGCTCACCCTGTTGCTTGGTTTCAGATCAGCGGTCCCGACGGTGGAGCGCTCGAAGCGTTTTACGGAAGCCTGTTCGGCTGGCGGATGGAGCCGTCGCCCGACGGCTCGATGAAGATGGTGGCCGCCGACAAGGGCGGCATCAACGGCGGCATCGCGACGGCACCTGACGGTCGCGCGAACGTGACCGTGTACGTTGGCGTCAGCGACGTCGCGGATCATCTGAAGAAGATTCAAGACGCAGGCGGCGCAGTCGCGATGCCTCCGATGCAGCTCCCCGAGGGAATGGGATGGATCGCCGGATTCATCGACCCGGCCGGAAACTGGGTGGGCCTCTGGCAGCAAGGTGCGCCTCCGCCCGCGCCCGCGAAGCGCACGAAGAAAGCCGCAAAGAAGGCCGTGAAGAAAGTCGCACCAGCAAAACCCAAAAAGGCGGCGAAGAAAGCGCCGCCCGCGAAACCGGCGAAGTCCGCCAAAGCCGCGCCCGCGAAGAAAAAGAAAAAGAAATAACGACGGACCCGCGACGGCGTCGCAACGCGCGCGGAACATCGACGCGCGTGACGACGCCGTAACGGGGGCAGTCGTTCAACGACGAGTCACGACGCCGTCGGAAGCGACTTCCACGACGACGTCGTGCGCACCGGGAGCACTCGACGGCAACGTTGCGCGAAGTACGCCATCGCCCGGATCGACGATGGCGCGCGCGTTGGGATCGACGGCGACGTCGAGCCGTTTCACCGAGAGCGGGCCGGGCCACAACGGGCGGCCATCGGCCCCCCAGCGCATCGCGAAGAGATAGTCCGCGGTGCCGGGGCCGCCGCTCCGACCGAGCCGAAAAAAGAGGAGCGTGTCCGGCGTGTCGAGCGACAAGGACAGCGGCGCCGGCGCGTTCGACGTCCAGGGCAAGGGCGCGCCCTCGCGACCCCAGGAATATTCGCCGTTCTCGCTCACGAGCTGCATGACCGCGCCGTGCGGACCCGCCGCGGCGATGACCCAGCCGCGCCGCGGCCAGTAGAGGATCGAGAGCCGGTCGCAGGACTCGACGTGGAGCGCGTCGTAGTCGGCAAAGGCTTCGCCGTCCTCGGCCCAGCGACGGAGCGCGACGCTGTCGCTCGAGGCGTTGCACCATGCGACGAGCACGTGATCGCCGGGGCCCGGCGCGAGCGACAGCTCCGAGACTCCGTCTTTCACGCCGCCGATCGGACGCTGCTTCACCCACACCGGGTTCTGCTGTTCGTCGAGGAGCACGACGAACGGATGGCGCTCGCCGTGCAACGCTTCGAGCAGCACCGCGTTGCGACCGCCTCCGAGCGTGACGACTTGATAAGCCAGCGGATACGGAACCGGGCTACCGAAGTGCGGCTCGATCACGCTCGCGGCGCGGATGAGGATCGGATCGGGGCCGTCGAGGACGCCGCGTCGCGCTTCGACGCGCAAGTCGGCGCGAGCGATGGCTTCGGCGAGGCTCGCTTTCGCGAGCGGAGACGCCGAAACCGCGCTCGCTGAGGCGCCCGATGCGCTCGGCGAAGGAGCGGATGTTCCGTCGCTGCTCGTCGGTCCTCGCCGGCACCCGACGACCAAGACGGCGAGCGCCGTCGCGACGGACAGCGGTTTCATGCCGGCGCCTGGGCCTGCGGCATCCGCGCGGACAATCGACGGAGAGCGGCGGCCGCGAGGATCGCCAGCGCAGGAGTCACGACCAGGTGGTAGCGATCGTCACCGAAGAACACCGCGTGCGTGAGCGAGGTCGCGAAGATCCATCCGAGGAGAAAACGCTCCACGCCCTCGAGCACGGGCGCGCCGGGTATTCGGAAGAGCGGCACCAGGGGAAGCACGGTGGGCAAAATCCAAAACGGGTGATCGTCGCTGATCGCGGCGTACGTGGCGATGGCGAGCACCAACGCGAGCAGGACGGCTTGTGAGACCGTGCCCGGCACGCCGAGCCGTCGCGGCGACGGCAGCGCCACCACGCCGAGCATCGCGGCAACGAGGAGGATCTGGTGAAACGCCGTGAGGAGAGCGCGGCCCGCCACGCGGCGCGACTCGGGCCACGACGCCACGTCCGCTTCGTGCAGGTACTCGATGGGAAACGATTCGTGGTCGTAGGTCTGCGCGAGCTTTTTCGGCATGAAGCTGAGCCAGCGGAGCGGATCTTTCGCGATCGTGGCGACGGCGATTTGCGCCCAGCAGCGGTCTTGCTGCACCTGTCCGGTCACCACCGGACACCCGTCACGCGCGCGCAAAGTTTGAAAGCGTCCGGTCGGCGTCAACGCGCCGATCGCGAGATTCCAGCCGCCGTTCGTCGACACCAGCGCGCAGCCGTCCATGACGCGGCAGTTCCGATACGTCCACGGAAGCACCGTCAGGACGGCGACGAGCACGACGACCGAAGCGCGGATCAACGTGTCCGCGCGGCGCAGCGGAAAAGCGAACGCGACGAACGGCGCCGCGAGGAGCGACGAGGGACGGACCAACGTCGCGAGGCCGAACGCGACGCCCGCGAGCACGACGCCCGACCAGCGTGAGCGGCGCACGACGATCCACGCGCCGGAGAGCACGAGGAGCGCCGCGAGCTCTTCGTTCATCAACGCGGCCGAATAGACGATGAGGCCCGGATGGAGCGCGGTGATGCCGGCAGCGATGCGGGCGCGATTCAAGGTGAGCGTACGGAGGGCGAGCCGATGCACGACCACGACGAGGAGCGTGCCGATGACGACGTTCACGACCGGTGCGACGAGGAGCCCCGAGCCGAACACTTTGTAGACGCCGCCGAGGAGCCCGCTGTACCCGACGGGATAGTGAGACCAGGGGCGCCAGACTCGAACGCCGCCGATGAGCGCGTCCTCGGAATAGCCCAGGCCCTCGGCGATGCGCGTCGCGCCGAAGTGGTAGTAGTGCCCGTCCCACACCGGTTCGCGCGACCACGAGAGCGCGACGAAGAGCCGCGGCAAGAACGCGACGACCGCGACGGCGAAGGTGAAGGCCAGATCGGCGGACGGCGTCGGCGTCGACGCTGGCGCCCCCGTCGACGCCGGCGCGCTCGACGCGGCGGCGCGCCCGGGCTTCGACCCTGGCGCGGAGCTCACGCCGACACCCGTCGCGACGCGTGCCCCACCCGATCGATCACGACGCTTGCCCTTCGCTCGCGCGCATCCATTCACGGAAGCGGCGAAGATAGGTGCGCGTCACTTGCGACGGATCGAGCCCGAGGCATTTGGCGACCTCGTGAATGAACCCGCGCGCGTACACGAAAGCCGGGAATTTCGCGAAATCCTCGGCCTCGATGGCGCGAAGATGCGCGAGCGAAATCTTCGTCCGGTTCGCGATGTCGTCGAGCTCCGTCCCTTGCGATTCGCGGACCTTGCGGAGGAGGGCCCCGGTGAACTCGGTCTCGGCGTTGATCTCGCGAACCAGCTCGGCGCGCAGCATCTCTCGCTCGGCTTCTGCCGCTGCGTCGACGAGCGGATTTTCGGGCTTCACCGATTCGTCGGCCTCGGGGAACGTCGAAATATCGTACGCGCGACGCCGCAGCGGGTCGAGCAAGGTGTCGTGCGCTTCGTCGACGCGAGCGAGCTCTGCTCGGAGCTTTTCGTCGTCGACGAGCGAGGTCAACGGAAGGCTCCCCGATTGATAGATCTCGCGCTGTCGCTTGTAGGCGCGACGCAGTTCTTCGTCCGTCGCGCTCCGTTGCGTGAAGAGAATGTCGTAGAGATTCGGCTCGGCCGGCACGAGTGACACGGGCGCGACGTCCCTCGCCTGCTCCCGGCTCGTCGCGAGGGCGAGCACGCGCCTGGCGATGCGCTCGATGTTGCGCGCGCTCTTGCTGGTCGGACTATCGACGAGGAGCGGCCGGCTCCGGACGGTGCTGAGCCACACCGAGTCGTCTTGCTCGATGTGCCCGAGGTAGTCGAAGCTCACGCCGAGGTAGCGGCGGGCCATGTCGACCATCTCCGGCCCGACGTCGCCGTCGTCGCGGAGCCGCGCCCCGTTCACGACGAGGCGCGGACGGATGAGCGACAGCTCGCGAGCGCCGAGCTCGCCGAGCGCCGTGTCGTAGCGCGCGAGCGCCCGGACCACGTCTTGCGGCGCGGGCAGCGGTGCCAGGTCGGCTTGAGCGCGCTCGACGAGCCGATGCTTGAAGCGATCTTTGACGAGCGCGCGCCGGAGCTTTCTTTGAAAGAGCGCTCGGCAGAACCGGTACACGCCTTCGACACTCGGGGGCTCGGGTGTCGTCACCAAGATCCCCATGTCGGCGCCGAGGAACAAATCGAGGGACGCCGGCGCCGTGCCGCCGCCGAGGTCGAGCAGGACGTAGTCCGCGTCGAGCAGGCGGAGGCCACGCGCCCACCGCGGCTTTCTGCCCGGGCGGGTCGGCGAAGTGGCGCCGTGCGTGTAACCCTGGGGTGAAAGACGGAGCCCGGGGACCTGGGTCGGGACCGACTCGAGCTGCTCGTCGTCGGCCTCCGTCTCCCGAGCTTGGAGCGGCAGGGTGACGCCCATCATCGTGTGGAGCGCCGCGCCGGCGGGGGCGGCGTCGACCAGGACGACCCGGCGCCCGAGCTGCGCGAGGTACACGGCGAGATTGATGGCCATGACGCTCGTCCCGGCCCCGCCTTTTCCCCCGGCGACCGCGATGATGTGGCGCACGCCGCGGGGCGGCGAACTCACCCGTGGGTCACCGGACGTCTCTCGGTGCTCGGCGTCCGGCATTGGCACAGGCGATCTACCTTACAATCGCTCGATCGTACTAGGCTCGCGCCCATGGCCCTCTGGAGAAGCGTCGGCGGCGCACTGGCCCTCGCCCTCGTCAACCTCAACGTAGCGACTTGCCACTCCTCGACGGAGGGGGGCGGCGGGGACACCGCCGCCAAGGACGAACCGAAAACGGTGAAGCTCGACGGGGTCGATTCGTCGGCGCTCACGCCCCGCGAACAAAAGGAATGGTCCACGTACGTGACGGAGCTGCTCGCTCCGTGCTCCGACCAGCCCGTCAGTATCGCGGATTGCATCAAAGAGTCGCGGCCTTGTTCGCTCTGCTTGCCGGCTGCGAAGTTCCTCGTGGAGCGAGTGACCCGCGGCAGCGCGCGCTCCCAGGTCGAACAGGCCTTCCGGCTCCGGTTCGCGCCGGATCAGGTCAAGACGGTCGACGAGGGGGATTCGCCGTCGATCGGAGCGAAGGATGCGCCGGTCGTCATCGTGGAGTGGGCGGATTTCGAGTGCCCGTACTGCGGCGCCGCCGCACCCGTGCTCGACAAGCTCCTCCGTGAATACCCGGGCATCGTGCGCCTCGTGTTCAAGAACTACCCCCTCGCGAGCCACGAGCACTCCGAGATGGCCGCCCGCGCGGCGGTCGCCGCCGGCAAGCAGGGCAAATTCTGGGAGATGCACCACGCGCTCTTCTCGAATCAGCAGACGGGCCTCGATCGCGACACCGTCTTGAAGCTCGCCAAGGAGATCGGGCTCGACGAGAAGAAGCTCGTCCCCGACATGGAGGCCGAAGCGACCGCCGACGCGGTGAACGCCGATCGGAAGCAAGCCGAGAAACTCGAGCTCCGCGGGACGCCGATGATCTACATCAACGGCCGCCACTTCGAGCTCGAGGATTTCAATATGCTCGAAGACTTGCACGAGTGGGTCGAGCTCGAGGTCGAGCAGCGCACGGGCAAGAAGGTGACCGCGAAGAAACTCGACGAGCCGCCGGGAGCGCCGTCGGGGTTCGCGCCCGTCGGCGAGGACGAGACACCGACGCCGCCCGCCAGCGCGTCGAAACCGGTCACGCAGGCGAGCGCGTCGAAACCGGTGACGCCCGCGCCGAGCAAGAAACCATGAGAGCGAGCGAAGAGGGCGGCGGCTGCTTTCCGACGGGGCGGCACTACCCCGGCATTGCCCACCTCCTTCGGATCGTCGCCCAAGGGCTCATCGACGAGATCGACGCCGGGACGCTCCTCGAAAATCTGTCGTTCGTCGCGATCGACACCGAAACGACCGGCATGGACCCGGCCGTCGATCGCATCGTCGAGGTCGCCTGCGTGGTGTTCCGCGGAGCGGACGTCGTCGCTCGTCACCGGTGGCTCGTGAATCCCGGCGTGCCCATCTCGAAAGAGGCGTTCGACGTGCACGGCATCAGCGACGATCACGTGCGCGACCAGCCGCCGTTCGCCGCGATCTCGGACGAGCTCATCGGCGTTTTGCGCGGTCACGTGCCGCTCGCGTACAACGCGGAGTTCGATCGCGCGTTCATCGCCGAAGAGCTCGGGCGCGCCGGAATCGCGAACCCCTCGCTGCCGCCGGCGATCCGCCGGAGCGTTCACTGGGCCGACCCTCTCGTTTGGGCGCGCGAGCTTCAGAAGGAAGAAAAGAGCAAGAGCCTGTCCGAAGTCGCGGAACGGCTCGGCGTGAAGCTCGAGCGCGCGCACAGTGCCCTCGACGACGCCGAGGCCGCCGTCCGGGTCCTGGCGGCGTTCTTCGGCGATACGCGAGTGCCGAAGACGTACGGCGCGTTCATGCAAGAGCAGCGGCGCCTGGGACGCCTCCACGATGAGGATCGACAGTACTGGCGCAAGGCGTGAGCTCTGGTTCGACGCGGCGAATCGAACGGTAACCGCCTTCGCCCTGTCGGTGTTCGTCGTCCGCGTCGCCCACCAGGACGTGATGCACCGGTTGCCCTTGTTCCTCTTGCTCGTCGCCGAGTCGCTGACGGTGCTGCTCGTTCTCTTCGCGCGCCGAACGCCACGGGTCGATCGCGGCGCCCTTTCGCTGCTCCTCACCGCGATCGGAACCTTCTATTTCCTCGCGGTCGGTCTCGGCGCGGGCGTGCGCCTCGTGCCGCTTCCCGTCGGGGAAGCGATCCAGCTCGCCGGCATCTGCCTACAGATCACGGCGAAAGCGTGGCTCGGCAGGAGTTTCGGGCTCCTGCCGGCGCACCGCGGCGTGGTCACGACGGGCCCCTACCGGCTCGTGCGGCACCCGATCTATCTCGGATATTTCCTGAACCACGTCGGCTACCTCGCCGGTGCGTTCTCGTTCCGAAATTTGTTCGTCTACGCGACGCTCTACACGGTGCAGATCCTGCGGATGCTCGCCGAAGAGCGCTGCCTTGCCGAGGACGACGCGTACGCGCGCTACATGGCGCGAGTTCGTTACCGATTCATTCCGCTGTTGTTTTGACGTCGGTCCGGTTTTCGATCAAGTCGAACAATCCGACGATGCGGTGCTCGGTGACGTCGCTCGTCCCCATCGACGCAACGCCCGCGGCCGGAAGCGTCACGCCGGTGAGCACACCGCACGCGCGCGCCGTCGAACCATCGACGAGCGTGCCCGAGCTCTTCACCGCGATCACTTCGACGCCCATCACGTCGCGGGTGGAGCCGTTCACGTGCTTCGACACTTCGCGTTCGGCATCCGACGGTTTCACGACCAGCCGTGTGAGGTACACCTTGCCACCGTTGGGTAGGGTCCAGTCCTCGGACGGCGGAGGCGTATCCAGGACGGCCGGCGCGCCACTCGGGGCCGCCGTCGAGACGGTTCCAAGGGCGTCGTAGCCTCCGGTCGACGAGGGCGGAGTGGCGGTCAAGATGAGCGGCAACGGACGGTCGTCGGAAAGTCGCGTCGTAAGGGTTTTTTCGGCGCGGATTTCGCGAATCTCTCCGGAGACGCAGAGTCTCTTCCCGCGCTCGGCGTCGGGGTCCTTGCGGAAGAGCGCGGGCGTCGTTTCGTGGAGCGACTCGAGCTGATCCCACGTCAGATTCTTCGACGCCCAGAGCGTGAGCAGCGCCGACCCTTCGTCGAGTCGGCCGTTGGTGTTCACCATGAGCGGGCGCGCGACTTCGATGGCCTCGCCGAGGGTCGCCTTCGCCAAGATGTCGTTCCGGCGCGATCCGGCGCCAACGTCGGCGCGCGCCGAGGACGCAGCCCCGACCATCGACTCCAGGCTCGGCACCGCGGACGAGATCGGCACCGGCGCCGACCCCGTGTCGCGTGAGCGCGCAACCGCGACCACCCCGACGCTGAGCGCCGCAATGGCACCGCCCGCGAGGAACCAGGTCAGCGTCCGCCGTGACTTCCGTACTGCCATGTCGAGTAGTTTCCCCTCGGCCGGTTAGCATTCACGCACCGCGGCCGCTATCGATATCCACATAAAATGTCTTGATTTTCCAAAGTCGCTTGCAAGTCACTTGGCGACCCACACCGCCTTCACGTTGGTGAACTCTTTGATCCCGAATGCCCCGAGCTCGCGACCGTATCCCGATTCCTTGACACCGCCGAACGGAAGCCTCGGGTCGGAGCGGACTTCGGCGTTCACGAAGCAGGCCCCGGCGTCGAGCTCGTCGCGCGCGATTCGTTCGCCGCGCACCGGATCCGAAGTGAGGACAGCGCCTCCGAGTCCGTAACGACTCGCATTGGCGAGCCGAATCGCGTCCGCTTCGTCGCGGGCCGAGACGAGCGCGGCGACGGGTCCGAAGAGCTCCTCGTCGAACGCCGGCATGTTCGGACGAACGTCGGTGAGCACCGTCGGCGGAAACCACGCGCCCGGTCGCTCCGGAGCGACTCCGCCGAGCACCAGTTTCGCGCCCCTCGCAACACTTGCTTCGACCTGTCGAACCAGCGCGTCACGGAGGTCGAGTCGCGCCAAGGGGCCTATCTCCGTCGTGGGGTCCCGCGGATCGCCGACCACGACGGCACTCATTTTGGCGACGAAGGCTCGCTCGAAGTCGGCGCGAATCGTCTCGACGACGATGAAGCGCTTTCCCGCGATGCAACTCTGACCGCCGTTGACGAGGCGCGCGCGAACGGCGATGGCCGCCGCTTTCTCGACGTCGGCGTCGGCGAGCACGACGTAGGCGTCGCTGCCGCCCAGCTCGAGCACGCATCGCTTCAAGGCCTGACCGGCGCGCGACGCGACGGCGCGCCCCGCGCGCGTGCTTCCCGTCAACGTGACGGCGGCAATCCGCGCATCGTCGATGATCGAGCCGGTCCGCGTCTCGTCGACGAAGAGCACGTCGAGGAGCCCGCTTGGCGCTTCGGCGTCGTGAAACAACGACGACAGCGCGAGCGCGCACCCCGGGACGTTCGGCGCGTGCTTCACCACCGCGACATTGCCGGCCATGAGCGCCGGCGCGCAAAACCGAAACACCTGCCACAGCGGGAAATTCCACGGCATGATCGCGAGCACGACGCCGAGCGGGCGATACGCGACGAAGCTCTTCGCCGCCTGGGTACGCACCGGTTCGTCCGAGAGAAACGCCGCGGCGTGCTCGGCGAAGTACTCACAAGCGAGCGCGCACTTGTCGACCTCGCCCTGCCCTTGCGTGACGGGCTTTCCCATCTCGAGCGCCATCAGCTCGGCGAGCACGGGCCGCCGCTCGCGGAGCAAGGCCGCCACTCGAACGAAGACGGTCGCGCGCTCCGCGAAGGATCGACGAGACCAGTCGTCGAAGGCGGACGAAGCCGCCTGGAGGCGTCGCTCGATCTCGCGCGAGTCGTGGTCCGGATACTCGTGCAGCGTGACGCCCGTCGCGGGGTTGATGGCTTTCATGGCGTTCCCTCTCGGTCGAAGTCTGGAGCGCGTGGCGACGTGGGTCGAGAACCGCGAACGCGAGCTACCCCCGATGCCAGGTCGGCGTTAAGCTTTGGCCATGTCCGCTGTGGCGCCGTTGCCGGTACCCGACCCGTCGGTCGGCGCCCGAGAAAAAGCCAAAGTGCTTCTTTCTAGGGCGCTCGGTTCGTCGAAGGTCGTCACGGACCGCGACGCGTGCGAGCGCTTCGCGTCCGACGACTCGGACATGCCGGGTCGCACGCCGGACGTCGTGGTCCTCGCGGAAAACACCGAAGACATCCAGCGCGCGCTCGCCGTCGCGCGCGAAGCGGGCGTCCCGATCACGCCGCGCGCTGGCGGCACCGGTCGCACCGGCGGCGCGACGCCGGTCGCCGGCGGCATCGTGCTCTCGATGCTCGGCATGAAGGCCATCGTCGACATCGACCGGCGCGAACGCGTCGCGATCGTCGAGCCCGGCGTCGTGCTCGCGGATTTTCACGCCGCCGTCGAGAAGGAAGGGCTCTTTTATCCGCCGGATCCGAACTCGCTCTCGGCGTGCACGCTCGGCGGGAACCTCGCCGAAAACGCCGGCGGACCGCGCGCGTTCAAGTACGGCGTGACGCGCGACTACGTGCTCGGCGTGGAAGCGTTTTTGCTCGGCGGCGCGCATTTCTTCGCGGGCCGCCGCACGACGAAGGGCGTCACCGGCTACGACGTGACGGGGCTGCTCGTCGGAAGCGAGGGCACCCTGGCCGTGCTCGGAGCCGCGACGATCCGACTCGTGCCGCTTCCCCCGAGCGTCACGACGCTCCTCGCGCTCTTCAAGAGCTCCGCGGACGCGATGCTCGCCGTCGGCGAAATGCTCGCGCGCGGCGTGACGCCGCGTTGCATCGAGTTCCTCGACGAGGGCACGCTCGACGCCCTTCGACGCGCGGGCAACGCCGTCTCCGAAGAGGCGAAGGCCCTCCTCATCATCGAAGTCGACGGCGACGAAGCGGCGTGCGAGGCGCAGACCGAGCGAGTCGGCGACGCGTTGCAAGCCGTGCGCGCGCTCGATCTCCTCGTCGCGCGTGACGGCGCGCAGCGCGAGAAGCTCTGGGCCGCCCGTCGCGAGATGAGCCCCGCGGTGCGAAAAATGGCGCAGCACAAGTTGAGCGAAGACGTGGTCGTGCCGCGTCGCGAGCTCGCGCCGTTGCTCGACCTCGTCGCGAAGCAGACGGATCGCTCGGGCATTCGCACCGTCGCTTATGGCCACGCCGGTGACGGAAACCTCCACGTCAATTTTCTCTGGGACGACGAGAGCGAGCGACCGCGCGTCGAACGCAGCATCGAGCAGCTCTTCCGCGACGTCATCGCGCTCGGCGGCACGCTCTCGGGCGAACACGGGATCGGGCTCGCCAAGGCACAGTATCTCGGCCTCGAGCAATCCGAGGAGTTGATCGAGCTGCAGCGCGAGCTGAAGCGCGCGTTCGATCCCTCCGGGCTGTTGAACCCCGGAAAGATCTTCCCGGCTCCGGGCCATCGCGCGTGTTGAAACGCGCTCCGGCCGAATTCGGCCGCGAACACGCGCCGTGTGGCGACCCGGGCCGAACCCGCTAGACTCGCCGGCCGTGAGG
The DNA here is from genome assembly GCA_964506835.1 of uncultured Polyangiaceae bacterium. GTDB lineage: Bacteria > Myxococcota_A > Polyangia > Polyangiales > Polyangiaceae > DASZVB01. The sequence goes on along the minus strand of CAZDNG010000005.1, from coordinate 188,374 downwards.
ACGTCCCCGTCCGTTCTTCGCCTCTACTACTTTCTGTCGTTCGCGGCGCTCGGCGCGTACGTCCCGTTTTTTCCGCCGTGGCTCGAGGCCCGCGGGATCCACGGGCTCGCGATGAGCAGCATCACGGCGCTCTTGCCGTTCGTCGGACTCGCGAGCCCCGTCGCGTTCGGCGTGGCCTCCGACGCGCTCGGCCTTCGCGGCTCGCTCCTGTGCGTCGCGAGCTTCGGTGCGCTCGCGCCGTTCGTGCTCCTCGCCGTCGCCTCGGCGGCGCACGTGCCGCTCGGGTACGGCGCGATCTTCGCCGCGGTCGCTCTCTTCGCGCTCTTCCGGACGCCGGTGGTGATGCTCGCCGACGTGATGACGCTCGAATCGGGCTCCAGCTACGGCGCGACGCGACTCTTCGGCTCGCTCGGCTTTCTCCTCACGGCGGCGTTCGGCGGGCGCTGGCTCGGCGGCACTCGTCTCGCGCCCCTGCCCGTCGCCGTCGCGATCGGGCTCGCCCTCGCGTTCGCCGTCTCGACGATGCTCCGAGCGCCCCGAGCGCATGCGACCGAACCCGTGCTCGACGGCGCCGGACAGCTCTTCCGAAGCGGCGCGTTCCGCCTATTTCTCGGCGTGACCTTGCTCTGGGGCATGTCGCACGCCGCGTACGATCTCTGCTTTTCGCTCGACCTCCGCGACCTCGGGGCCAAACCGTCCGTGATCGGCGCGTACTGGGCCGTCGGCGTCGTCGCCGAGATCGCGCTCATGAGCGTCTCCTCGCGACTCGTGACGAAGTTCGGCTCGGCCCGGCTCATCGTGTTCGGCCTCGCCGTCGTGGGGCTTCGGTGGGCGCTCGTCGCCTCGGTGTCGTCGTTGACGGTGCTCCTCTGGTTGCAGCCGCTTCACGCGCTCACCTTCGGGCTCGTCTGGGTGGCCGCGCTCGGGTACACGAAAGAACACGCGCCGGCACACGTGCTCGCGACCGCGCAAAGCCTCTTCTCGATCGCGACGGGCATCGGCGCCGGCGTCGGCATGCTCACCTGGGGCGCACTCTACGCTGCCGGCAAAGGACCGGTCGTGTTCACGGTCGCCGCGGCCGTCGCCGGCGCGGGAGGCGTGCTCTCGCTATTTCTCGCGCCCGCGCGCGCTACGACCAGCGCAGTGGTCGCATCCGACGAAACGGCGACCGCTCAGCCCAGTTGAGCTTAGACAGGAAGCCAAGTCAAAATGCCCGTTTGGGGTTGGGGCCCCAAACCGGGGAGTGGGGCCCCGATCCGATTCACTCGGTCGGGGCGAGGGGCAGAGCCCCTCGAGGACAAGTCACGAAGAGCACCCATCTCATTCATGAGATGGGCTCAAGGCTTGAACAAGTTCGCGCGGAAGTGCTTGAGCTCGGCGATCGAGTTCCGGATGTCGACGAGCGCGTCGTGCTCGCCTTCTTCGGGTTTCTTGTAGAGCACTTCTTCGCCGTACCAGGTGCGCGCGAGGATCTTCACCGACGTCACGTCGACGATCCGGTAACTGAAGTATCCGGCGAAGCCCGGCATCCAGCGCTCGATGAAGCGCTTGTCTTGACCGATGCTGTTGCCGCAGAGCACCGCCGGGTACGGGCACCATCCGGCGACGCGCTCGAGGAGTCGCTTTTCGGCGGCGCCGAGCTCGAGCTTCGAGCGCCGAACGCGGTCGACGAGGCCGTTCTTTTCGTGCATGTCGCGCACGAACGGAGTCATTTTTTCGAGCTCGCTCTCGGGCTGCCAGATGTCGCAGGCGTATTCCTCGAGCGGCTCCAAGTTGGAGTTGGTCACGATCAACGCGGCTTGCAGGATCGCGTCGTTCGCCGGGTCGAGCCCCGTCATCTCGAGGTCCAGAAAAACCAGGTTTCGGTCGTTCTGCGTGCGGACGATCCTCTCGGCCATCGGCCGACGGTAACGCACCGGCCCTCCGGCTTCACGATCGATGTCGCGACGCGCGCTTCTTGGCCTGGGCTCGAGCTCGAGCGGGGTGGGCACCCTTCGATCCGCGTTTCGACGGTCGCTTCGGCTCGGGTCGGGGGGTGATGCCGACCTTGGGCTTGTTGGGGCGGCGCCGGAAGAAGACGAGGACGCGTCCGATGGTCTGGACCACTTCGGCGCGAGCGGACGTCGCGATCTCCGTCGACGCCGCGTCGCGTTCGACCGGTGCTTCGCTCCCGAGGCGCACCTTGATGAGTTCGTGAACGGCCAAGGCCTCGTCGATTTGCGCGAGGACGGCCTCGGTCAGACCGCCGTGTCCGACGAGCACTACCGGATCGATGTGATGCGCGAGGCCGCGCAGTTGTTGGCGGAACTTCGTCGTGAGCGGCATGTCGGGGCGCGAGCATAGCTCATCCCAAGTCGCGAGCGACGACCGCGGCGGCGTTGTAGCCGCACATGCCGTGAACGCCGGCGCCCGGATGCGCGTAGCTCGAGCACAAGTAGAGACCGCGAACCGGCATGCGATACCGGAAATAGGGGAAGATCGGACGGAACAGGAGCTGGTGGTTCCAGGCGTTGGAACCACCGCCGATGTCGCCGCCGACGAGGTTTGCGTCCATCGTCTGTAAATCGTCGGGGGTCACCGAACGCCGTCCGAGGACGCACGAACGAAACCCGGGCGCGAGCTCCTCGATTCTCGCCTCGAGGCGATCAGTGAACGATTCGCGATGCGTCTCCCAGCCGCCCTCGATGGACGGCGGAACGTGGGTGTAGGCGTAGAGCGTGTGGTTGCCGGGAGGCGCGCGCGACGGGTCGGCGAGGCTCTGCTGACCGATGACGAGGTACGGGTGCTCCGGCAAGCGACCTTGTCGGACCTCGCGCGTGAATTTCACCAGATCGTCGACGCTGTCGCCCGCGTGCACGACGGCGCTTTCCCGCGCGGCTTCCACGCCCCAGGGGACGGCCGCCGAGAGCGCCCAGTCGACCTTGAACGTGCCCCAGCCTTGCTCGAATCGAGACAGGCGGCGCGCAATCCCACCCGGTAAATGCCGTTTGCCGATCAGATCGAGCAAGAGCGACGTCGCGCCGGTGTCGGCCACCACCGCGCCTCGCACCTTGATTTCCTCTCCGTCGTCGAGCGTGACGCCCGCAATCCGGCGCTCCGAAACGGCGACCTTCGCCACCCGCGCGCCCAGACGAAGCTTGCCGCCGTGGGCTTCCAGGATCCGCACGAGCGCGTTGGTGATGCGCTGAGCGCCGCCCACGGACACCGGATAGCCTCCGGTCGTCGCGCCGAGCCCGAGCACGTACCCGAGCGCGGCGCCGAAGCGATCTTCGGGACCGACGTCGGCGTGAAGTCCCAAACCCGGAACGACACGACGAGCGGCGGCGCTCTCGAAAAATCGCTCCGAGAACCCGCGCGCGCTGGTCGTGAAGATTCGCGCCAAGCGAAGGAGATGCGCCGGGCCGAGCGCAAACACCGGCGCGAACGACGGAAAGGTCCCGAGGAGCAGCCGATAGAACCGCGGCTCGATTGCCCGATGCCACGACGCGAGCTTTCGCCAGGCGTCGCCGTCTTTTGCCGAACCGAACAGCGACGCGTCCCGGTCGGTGTCGCGCGAAATCGTCGCGAACGTGCCGTCGGGGGCCGGGTGACAACTTTCGTAGCGCGCGTGCGCCCAGGTCACGCCGTGGCCTTCGAGCCCGAGCTCCCGAAAGGCGGGGCTCGCCGTCGCGAACGGGAAGAACGCGGCGCCGACGTCGTGCGTGAAGCCGGGAAGCGTCGCTTCTTCGGAGCTCAGCGCGCCGCCCGGTCGTCGCGGATTCGCTTCCAGCACGAGCACGCGAAAGCCTCTTTTCGCGAGCATGCATCCCGCGACGAGTCCGTTGGGGCCGGCGCCAATGACGATGACGTCGGGGTCCTTGTCCGGCATCGCCGTGAATGTACCAGGGAAACTTTCCATCGGCGGAAAAGCCTGGTACTCGATGAAGGGTGATCGCGCTCGGCGTCGACCCCGGCACCCGACACCTCGGATGGGGCGTCGTGCTCGCCGAGGGCAATCGGCTGCGTCACGTCGCGCACGGCGTCATCGACGCCCGACCCGACGATGCGCTCGCGGACCGGCTCGCGGTGCTGGACGAAGCGCTCGCGCGCGTCATCGCGCAGTATCGCCCGACCGTCGGCTCCGTCGAAACGTTGTTCTTCCACAAGGACGCGTCCGCGGCGGCCAAGCTCGGACACGCGCGCGGCGTCGTGCTCTTGAACCTCGCGCGCGCCGGCGTCGAGGTCGCCGAATATGCGCCCGCACACGTGAAGCGGGCCATCACGGGCAAAGGCAACGCCGACAAGCGTCAAGTCGCGCTGATGATCCGGACGCTCCTCGGTCTCGACGAAACGCCGCGGAGCGACGCTTCGGACGCGCTCGCGCTCGCGATCACGCATTGCCGACGCGGGCCCCTCGACGGAATCCTGAAGAGTCGCCGATCGGCGTTGCCGGCGCACATCGGCGCTCTCGTGCGCGCCGCGCGCAGCCGAAAAAACACCGGCCGACCCGGTAGCGCCTAGGAACACGCGGGCGGCCGGATCGAGCCCGGCCTCTCGATACGCCTCGCGGGAGGCGGAAAATTCCGGACGGGTAGCCGAATACCGCGCTCTGGCCTAGAACGACGCGCGTGGCCCCGTTGCCGGGGAATGTCCTCGGGTCGCCGACCGTCTCACCGCTGAGCCCCCTTCGATGAAACTGACCTTCGCTCCCGTCGCCTTGTTCCTCGCCCTGGCAACGCCGGCGTTCGCCGGCTCGGACGTCGCCGCCGACCCCGCGACGCCCGCGCAGCTCTCGGCAGACGATGTCGCCGATCGCGTGCAAGCGTTCTACGACAAGACGCTGACGTTCCAGGCCGACTTCGTCCAGCACTACACGATCAAGGCGTACAACCGCACGAAGGACAGCCAGGGCAAGGTCGCCTTCCAGAAGCCGGGCAAGATGAGCTGGCGCTACACGACGAACGGCAATCGCGTCGTCGCCGACGGCAAGATCCTCAAGGTGTACGAAGAAGAGAACAAGCAGATGTACGAACAGCCGATGGACCAGAGCCAGTACCCCGCTGCGCTCGCGTTCCTGATCGGCGGCGGCAACATCAAAAAATCGTTCAACTTGCACCTGCTCGACGCGCAGCGCCTCGGGTTCTCGGGCGGTTACGTCCTGATGGGCGAGCCGCGCGAGCCGACGCCCGCTTACCAAAAAATCCTCCTCTACGTGGACGCGAAGACGAGCCAGGTTCGGCGCGTGATGCTGATGGACGCGCAAGGAAATCGGAACGGATTCGATTTCACGAATCCGGTCGTCAACAAGAAGCCGTCGTCCGACGAATTCGCGTTTTCGCCGCCCAAAGGAACGAAGGTCATTCGTCCCTGAACACGTTCACCGACCTGAACGGACGTGTGAGGCGAGTGGTTCCGGCACTCGCGGATTGCTCAAGTCGTGAAGCGTGCGACCCTGTGACGGGTAATGCGTGGCCGGCGCCGGCGCTGGGTAGCCCTTTCCGCGGGCGCGATCGGCGTCGCGTTGGCGATCGCGGTCGTGTACCTCGCGCTCGAGGCGCCGCTCGCCGATCCCGCTGAGGGCCCGAGCCCGGGTGATCGTCGACCGGCTCGACCCGACGCGCGATGGACGCCCGTCGAGGCCGCGCTCGTGCGCCTCTCGAAGACGCACGTCGTCGTTCACGGACACGCGACGGAGATCGCCGGAGACGGCGGCGCAGAGGTCGGGCTCGAGCGCCCGGTGAGTCTCCTTCTCGACACGGGGCTCTCCGTCGTGCTCGCGACCGCCGACGGCGAGAAGAACCTCGGCATTCACGGCGGCGCGGGCGAGCCCCTCGCGAGCAGTAGCTTTTCCGGAGCGCGAACGGAGCTGACTCCCGCCGATGAATCGGCGCCGGTCGTCGTGTCCGCGGCGGGCCTCGCCGATCCGGCGCGCGTCGCGACCCGCGTCGAGTACGTCGCGACGGACGCGCTCGAGGGCGCGGACGTCGTGCTCCCGCCGTGGATGCTCGGTCCGCGCGGCGGCGCCGTACGCCTCGATCTCGACAGGCTCCGATTTCGCGCGTGCGACGCTCTTGCGGATTGTTTGGAGCCGGGAGTCGCGCGCATTTCCGAATCCACGCCGTGTCGCGACTATCCGGACCTGGTCGTCGTCACCGCGTTGGTGAACGGGAACGCCGCGCGCCTCTTGCTCGACACCGGCGGCTCCACCTGGTTCGACCGCGGCTTCTTCTGGGCCTACCTCGCGACGCACTCGCGCGCGCTCCGTCCCGGCGACCTCTACGGCTCGGGCCACGACACCGTTCACGCAAAGGTGGCGGAGGGTCCGTGGTCGTTCAGTTTCGGTGACGAACGCGGCGCGCGCACGAGCGCGAACCAGATCTGGGTCGTGGACCCGACGGGTGGCGCCGTGTCGTCGTGCGGGCTCGACGGCGCGGTCGGTCTCGACGTGTTCGAGGGGTGCACGCTCGTCATCTCCGACGGATCGCCGCCGACGGTGCATGCGTCGTGCCCGCAGAAACCGCGCTGAACGGCCGACCTCGATTTGTACCGAGGGCGGACAAAGCGTGGTATCCCCGCATCCCCTCGGATGATCGACGTCGAACATCTCGTCAAAGATTACGGCACGGTCGTGGCCGTCAAAGACGTCTCGTTCCATGTCGGTCGCGGCGAAATCGTCGGGTTTCTCGGCCCGAACGGCGCCGGCAAGAGCACCACGCTGCGGATCCTGTCGGGGTTTCTCGGTCCGACGTCGGGCGAAGTTCGCATCGACGGGCACGACGCGCTCGACGAGAGCGTGAAGACGCGGCGTTCCATCGGGTACATGCCGGAAGCGGCGCCGCTCTATCCCGAGATGCGCGTGCGCGAATATCTGCGGTTCCGAGCGGAGCTCAAGGGCGTCGCGCGACAGAAGCGCACCGAGGCGCTCGGCTACGCCATGGAAGCGTCGCGCGTGTCGGACATGGCCGACACGTTGATCGCGCACTTGTCGAAGGGCTACCGACAAAGAGTCGGCCTCGCCGACGCGCTCGTCGCGAAACCGCCGCTCCTCATCCTGGACGAGCCGACCGCGGGGCTCGATCCGAATCAGATCCGCGAAGTGCGGAAGCTCATCCGCGACCTCGGCGACAACCACACCATTCTCCTCTCGACCCACATTCTTCCGGAGGTCGAGACGACGTGCCAGCGCGCCGTCGTCATCGACCGCGGCCTGGTCGTCGCGGAAGGCAGCATCGACGAGCTGCGCGCCCGTCGCGGCATTCAAGGCGCCAAGCTCCTCGTCGTCGACCCGGGTGGCCGCGCGGCGACGGCGCTCGAAGCCGTCGCCGGGGTCGCCAAGGTTCGCGTCGTCGAATCGAAGGACGGCCTCGTTCGGCTCGCGGTCGGCTACGACGACCAGGCGCCGCGCGACGGTTCGATGCTCGAACGGGTCGTTGCGCGCCTCGTCGGCGACGGCCTCGGCGTGCGTGAAGCGGTGCCCGAACGCGCGACGCTCGAGGACGTGTTCCGCGAGCTCACCGTGTCGGAAGCCGACGTCGAAGAGAGCGGAGCGGCACCGTGAGCGGGCTCATCGCCGTCTATCGCCGGGAAATGCTGAGCCTCTGGGTCACCCCGCTCGCGTGGGTGCTGCTCTTCATTTTTCTCCTCTTGCAGGGCGCGAGCTTCTATCAAATCCTTCTTCATTTCGCGAGCTTCAGCAACGTCTCGATCGACGAAGGCCCGGTGCAGGCGTACTTCGGTCAATCGCTCTTTTTGGTGCTGTCGCTTCTCCTGGTCTGTCCGGCGCTCACGATGCGCCTCTTCGCCGAGGAGCGACGGAGCGGCACCATCGAGACCCTGCTCACCGCGCCGGTGTCGGCGACGAGCGTCGTGCTCGCGAAGTACATCGCGACGGTTTCGACGTACGCCCTGATGTGGGCCCCGACCGTGCTCTACGTCGTGATCCTCCGAAGGACCGGCGCCGTGGACTGGCACGTCGTGCTCTCGAGTTACTTGGGCGTCCTCGGCGTCGGAGCCGGTTATCTGGCGGTCGGTACGTTGATGAGCGCCATGACGCGAAGCCAGCTCATCGCGATGATGCTCACCGTGCTGGTGATCTTCGGCCTGCTCATCCTCGGAATCGGCGAGCGCATCTTCGATCCGGGCCCGCTACACGACCTTTCCGCGCAAGTGTCGGTGCTCTCGCAGATGGACGAAATGTCGAAGGGCATCATCGATCTGCGGCGCTTGGTGTTCGACGGCTCGCTGGTCGCGCTGCCGCTCTTCGTGACCATCCGAGTGGTCGATTCCTGGAGATGGGGCTAGTGAAGCGACGCGGGCTGCGCTGGCTCTCGGTCGGCGGAGTGTTCGCCGGAGCGGTGATCGCCGTGTCGGCGAACATCCTCTCGAGCCGATTTTACGCGCGCTGGGACGTGACGACCGGGGGCCTCTATACGCTCTCCCAGGCGACGCTCGAGACGTTGCACGGCCTGTCGGAACCGATCGACATCGCGGTATTTCTGAGCGCCAGCGACCCGATGACCCTCAGCGTGCAGCACATGCTGTCGTCCTACCAAGCCGAGACGCATCTCCTCCGGCCGCGGTACGTCGACCCCGATCGCGACCCCGCGGAATTTCTCGCGCTCCAGAAGGAGTACGGCGTCTCGATCGGCAAGACCGAAGACGGCAAGGTCGTCACCGACTCGAGCCTCGTGATCGCCCATGGAGCGCAGCACTGGTTCGTCAACAACGAGGACATGGTCCAGTACAACGAGCGCGACAACACCGCGCGGCCACGGCTCGAGCAGGCGCTCACCGAAGGCATCCGCAACGTGCTTTCGAAAGAAAAGACGCTGGTGTGCTTCACGACGGGCCACCAGGAGCTCAGCGCCGACGACGGCGGACCTCACGGGCTCGCCGAGCTCAAGTATCGAATCCAGAAAGACAACTACACGACGAAGACGGTCGACTTGGTGTCGCCCGAAAAGGACCAGTCGCTCGAGGGCTGTCGCGTCGTGATCGTGCCCGGTCCCGACGTCGCGTTCGATCCGGCGTCGGCGAAGCGGCTCGAGAATTACTTCGCGAAAGGGGGAAATCTGTTTCTCCTCGCGAACCCGATCCTCGACGAGGACAACCGCATCAAGCCGTCGGGGCTCGAGAGCGTCGCCACGCGGGCCGGCCTCGAGCTCGGAGCGGATTTCGTGATCGAGCGGAACCGCGAATTTCGCATGCCGCAGGGGCTCGGCGAGACGTACTTCGCGACGCCGAAGCCCCACGACATCACCGCCGGGCTCCTCGACGACGAAACGCCGAAGCTCCGGCCGCTGCTCACCGCCGCGCAGAGTGTTCGCGTCGTCAAGGAAGGGCTCGGGCAAGCCCTTCTCGTCACCAGCGCGGACGCGTTCAGCGTGAAGGACATCCGTCCGTTCGTCGACGAAGGTCGCGCCGTCGAAAAACGCACCGGCGACGCGAGCGGGCCGTTCGCGATCGCCGCAGCCGCCGAGCTGGCGAAGCCCGCCGCGTCGGTCGAGCGACACGGGCCGCGCATGGTCGTCGTCGGGACGGCGAACGTCGCGTTCGGCCAGGTGTTCCGCGACGCGACGATGCTCGGCGATCGCGTCTTTCTGGAGAGCGCCGTCGCGTGGCTCGCCGCGAAGCCCGCGGTCGTCAGCATCCCCGAAAAGCCCACGCACCCGGCGGGCCTGAGCCTCACCGAGGATTCGCTCGGTGAGACGCTCCGCTACGTCCTCGTGTACTTGCCAGGCTCGGCGCTCGGCCTCGGCGTCCTCATCTTGTTCCGCCGCCGCGCGACGGAGCGAAAATCGCGCCGCGACGCGGCGTCGCCGAAGAAGGCGGGGCGCTCGTGAGCCGCGCTCAATTTCGCGAAAAGCTGACGAACGCGGTGCTCATCGGCCTCGCCGTCGCGCTCGCGATCGTCGTGTTCGCGACGCGGAAGAGCGTCACGACGAGCGAAGCGGAGCTCCGCACGACGAACATGCTCGCCGTGTATCACGAGTACGAGATCACGCGGATCCAGCTCGAGCGAAAGGGCGATCCGTTCACGTTGGTCCGAACCAAGACCGACGACGCCGGGATCGGCACCTGGCAGCTCACCCAGCCCCGAGTCGAAGACGCCGACCCGTTCGCCGTCGAGAAATTGCTCGGCACGCTCGAGTTCGCGTCGTTCGTGCGTCGCATCAAACCGGAAGAAGTGAACCGCGCTGCGTTCGGCCTCGACGACCCGGAGTGGGTGGTGCACGTCGACATGGGCGACGTGAAGTACCGGCTTCGCGTCGGCCGAGAGGCGGCGTCGCCGAAGGGCGCTCACTACGTCGAGGTCGCCGGAGAGAACGCGCCGAGCAAGGGCGTCGTGCTCGCGGAAAAGAGCCTGCTCGACGAGCTGTCGGTGAAAATCGAGGATTTTCGGGATCGCTACGTGATGCCGTACCTCTCGACGCAGCTCGACCGCATCGTGCTCGAAGGCGACGGCGGCACGCGCAAGCTCAAACGGGCGACGTGGCGCGACGGGTGGCGCTTCGACGGCATGCTCGGCGACGCGCGGCTCGGCCGAGTCGCTCTCGATCGCGTCCTCGCGGAGTTCGCGCACACTCGCGCCGAAAAATTCATCGACCCGGCCGCCGCCGAGAAAACGCTCGCCGGCACGCCGACGGTCACGGTCACGATGGTGCCTACCGACAAGAAGAGCCCGACCGGCGTCGTGATCGTCGGCGGCAAGTGCGAGGGCAGCGACACCGACGTCGTGGCGATCCGCAAAGCGCCCGACGCCACCGCGGCGTGCGTGCCGCGCGGTGTGCTCTCCGGATTGTCCACGCCCGCGGACGTGCTCTTCGATCGGACGCTGTTCTGGCAACGGCCCGACGAGGTGGAGAGCCTCGAAATCCAGCGCGGCGATCAGAAGCTCTCCCTCGATCGCAAGGACATGGGCTTCATCATGCGCGCGCCGCGTGAGGCGCCGGTGGACGCCGAAGCCGGCAACGCGCGGCTGAAAGCGCTCCTGCAAGCGACCGGCGCGGTGGTCGAATCTCCGGATCGCGCGAAGCTCGGGCTCGAACCTCCGAGCGGCCACGCCACGGTGAAATCCGCGGCCGCCGACGATTCTCTGGTCCAAGAAGAGACGATCACCGAGAGCGCGCCGGACGCCGCCGGAAAGGTCTACGTCGCGAGACAGGCGGACGGCGTGGTGCTCGAGCTCGATCGAGAAGCGGCGCGCGCCCTCGTTGCGGACGCGTCGCTGGTGCGCGATCGCAAGATCCTCGATTTTCCGATCTCGGACGTGGCGGGCGTGGAGATCGACGGCGAGGTCCACCAGGTGCTCGAGCGCACCGAATCCGGTGCGCTCACCTTGAAGACACCGGCGGGGTTCGGCGCCGACGGAGCCCAGTCGCTCGAGGTGTTCGACGCGCTCCGGACGCTCACCGCCGAGCGCTGGGTCGCCGATCGCGACGACGGGACGTTCGGGCTCGAGAGGCCGCGCGTGACGGCGAAGCTCTCGATTCGGAACAAGGGCGCGGTCGACGCACACACCCTTCACCTCGGACGCGCCGTGAGCGCCGGCTACTTCGCGTCGATGGAAGGCGACCCCGGCGTCTTCGTCGTTCCGCGCCTCCTGTTCGACGTCTTGAATACGCTGGTGATCGATCGCGGCGCGTTCGTCATGGATCTATCGGCGACGTCGAAAGTGACGCTCGAGACGCACGAGCGCAAAGTGGTGCTCGAAAAACGCGGCGACGAGTTCATCGAAACCGACGACGGCGAGCCGCTGTCGGGCGACGCGATTCAAAAGATCGTCGACACGTTGTCGTCGCTCCGCGCCGAGGCAGCCATCGCGATCGGCGCGCCGAAACCGGATTACGGACTCGACCGACCGGTGCTCACGGTGCGTATCGACAAGACGCCCGGCATCGCCGGCGCGAAGAACAAGGTGTTCGAGGTGGGCGCCGGAGATTCCTGGCGCGGGCTCAGCATCCACTACGCGCGCGTGGAAGGCGCGGAGGCGACCTACGTCATCGCGAGAAGTGCCGTGAACGCCGTGCTCGAGCTTCTTTAAGTCGCTCGTCGCCGCTCACCGCGAGAAGTCGGCTTTTCGTGCCCCTGCACCCGATTTTTGCGGCGTGACGCTCTGCGCCGTCGTGGTCTGTACCCGTGCTGCCGATGGAACCTCGGACCCCGGAGAGCTAGCCTGGGCGCCGCGCATCATGAGCGACAAGAAGGGTTCTGGGCTCGACATCTTCGATTCTCTCACGAAGAAAGATTCGATCATGCCGCCTGCCCCCGCGGTGGTGGCGCGCTCGTCCGGATCGAAAGCTCCGCCGCCGCCGCCGAGTCGAAGTCGACCGTCGGCGAGTGACGCGCTCGCGCCCGCGCCGAGCCTCGCGAGTCTTGCTGCACCGATCGGCCTGGCCAGCGCTGCGCCGCCGCCGCCGCCGAGTCGTCGACCCCCGCCGCCGAGTATCCGCCCGCCGTCGGCGCCGGAACGCGCCGCGCTCCCGCCGATCAACGGCCCCGCGAGCGGACCTCCGCACGCCGAGACTGCGCCCGCCGAATTCGGCATGTCGTCGCCGACTCCATCCGTGCGTCCCCCCTCGCGCTCGCTGCCGCCGCCGGCGCCGGCAGTTCCGCGCGCGCCGGCATCGCTCCGTGCTTACTCGGGAGACACCGAAGACGACGCACCCACTCATCTGTACGCCCCCGCGTCGGTGCCGCCCCCGCGCACGCAGCCGCGCACCGAGCGTCCCTTTTCTCCTGCATTTCAGCCGACTCCGGCGTTCAGCGATGCAGGACGCGGAACGGGCGCCGGAAAGTTCCTCGCGGCCGGCGTGGCGCTCGCCGTCGTCGGTTTCGCGATTTGGTACGTCTTCTTCGGTCGCACCGGGGCACTGACCGTCACGGTCGCCGGAAGCGGCGGTCAGCCCGTCGAGAACATCCAGATCCTCGTCGACGGCGCGCAAGTTTGTGACAAGTCGCCTTGTCAGATGCCGGGATTGTCGTCCGGCGTGCACCTGCTCCGCGTCAGCGCAAAGGGTTACCAGGAGACCGCCGATCAAGCGGTCTCGATCGGCGCGGGGGAACAAGCGACGTCGAACATCACCTTGTCGCCCGCGGGCATGGGTACCGGGGTTCGCGTCTCTGCGCTGGGCTCGGGCTTGAAGCTCTACGTCGACGGTCAGGAAGTCGGCGAGCTCCCGGAGACGGTGAAGAACCTCACTCCCGGAGATCACGACATTCGCGTCGCGGGGAGCGATCGGTATGAGACATACGAGGAGCACCTCAAGCTCGACGACGGCGAGATGCGTTCGATTGGGCCGCTCAAGCTTCGGGTTCTCAAGGGGCTCGCGACGTTCAAGGCGGGACCGGGGGCCGACGGCGCCCACGTGCTCCTCGACGGACGGCTCGTGCCGGAGCTCCCGGCCACCATCGAGGTTCCGGCCGGCAAGCAGCTCACGCTCCTAGCCAGCAAAACGGGCTACGAGACCTACCGCCGCATGGTGAACTTCGACGACGGCGTTGCGGAAAAAACCTTCGAAATCACGATGGTCGAGTCGACGACCGAAACCGACACCGCGGCGCCGCCGGCCGAAGAACGGCCGCATTCGAGCGCGAGCACCAAACCGACGAAGTCCGCCGCGAAGACGGCATCCACGCAGTCCACGACCGAGACGAGCGCGAAACAGGGCAAGGCCGTGCTCAACATGAACTCGATCCCCGTCTCCAACGTCATCTTGAATGGGCGCCCGCTCGGGCCGACGCCGAAAATCGGCGTTCGCGTCGATCCAGGTCCGCAAACGGTGGTGTTCGTTCACCCGGAACTGGGGCGCAAAGTGATGAGCGCGACGGTCAACGCAGGCGAAACGAAGACGTTCATGGCACGCCTTCAGTAACCTCGGCCTGCGCTCAGTTCAGCTCCGACCGCCGCCGCGAGGGACGCTTCCAAATGGCGTCCCAGTTCTTGCGGTAGTTCGGAGACGCAACCTTTGCGGGCCCCGCGGTCAATCGCGCTGCGGGCGAGGGTGTACTTTTTTGCGGAGCGGCGTCGTCTGCAGACGGCACACTCGCCGTCGGATCGTCCGCGCGATACTGGGTTTCGGCCTCGAAGATCAACGGGCACTCCGCCCTCGGGGACAGCTTGACGATCTCACCGGAGTGGATCGGCTTGCCGTGCTCGAGCGGACGCATAACGCCGAACTCGAGGCGTTCTTGTCGAGCCCGAATGACGTTCACGCCGGCCCCGTCCTCCGTGCGGCCATGCACGAGCACGAGATCCTTGGCCTTCTTCGACACGCCCGATCCGTAGCACAGTTTGACCGGTCGGGCGGATCCGGCGTGCCAGGCGTTTCCAACCGGCGAATTGCGTCCGCGAAGAGGCGCACGAAGCAACTCGCCACGCCTTGCGTCGAAATGTCGCAATGACTCGAAGCTCGAGCGAGCGAGGCGCCGGGACCCTCTTCCGCGACGTAACAGGCAGCTCGACTCGGCGATCGGACGCGTCGTCCGTAGGCGGCGTGGTTCCTGCATCGTCTTCATCGCCAGCCGCCGGGAAGAAGGCGGAGGGTCGCTCAATCAGAGATGAGACGAACGTGTCGAGCCCAGCCAAACCAAAACGCCTCGACCCTCGCCGACGGTACTGCGTCGGCGAGGTGGTCGCTGAGAAGTACTTGCTCGAGCAAATGCTCGGCGAGGGCGGCATGGGCACGGTTTGGGTCGCACGAAACATGCGGCTCGGCTCCAAGGTCGCGCTGAAGTTCATCCGGCCGGACCTGCGGGTGGCCGACGCGGACGAACGGCTCCTCGACGAAGCGCGAGCTCAAGCTCTCCTCGAGCATGCCGCCATCGCCAAAGTGTTCGACTTCGGGTGCACTAGCGAAGGCGCGCCGTTCATCGTCATGGAATTGCTCGAGGGTCGCAGCCTTGCCGATGTGCTCGCCGAACGGCGTCGGGTCGCGTGCACGGTGGCCTGCCAGATCCTCCTGCCGGTCATCGACGCTCTCGCTTTCCTGCACGAGAGCGGCGTCGTGCACCGCGACTTGAAGCCGGAGAATATTTTCCTTTCACACGACGGAAAGCGAACGCAGCCGAAGCTCGTCGACTTCGGCGTCGCAAAGCTCGAGAAACACCTCGCTGGAACCCGCAGCATCACCGAAGAAGGCACCGTGTTCGGAAGCCCGGCATACATGGCGCCCGAGCAAGCACGGGGCTGCGCGGACGCCGACTACCGCGTCGATATCTGGGCGATCTCCGTCGTGTTGTTCGAGGCGGTCACCGGCGACTTCGCGTTTCAAGGCAACGACTACCCGGCGCTGCTCCGCTCCGTCATCGAGGACGATATTGCTCCTCCGGCGGAGCTCGTCACGGCATTTCCCGGTCTTTTCCGCATCATCCGGCGCGGGCTCGAGAAGGACAGAACTCTTCGGTGGCAGTCGATGCGAGACCTCGGGCGAGCGATGGCGGCGTGGCTCCTCGACCAGCACGTGACGACCGACATCCGTGGAGAATCCCTTCGCGACAACTGGCTCGGCGGCGGCCAGACCGACGGGCATTTCCCGAGTTTCTTGGGGCTGCCCGCACCGAGCTATGCGGCCATTCCGTTGGTTCGAACGGTGAACCCGCACCTCTCCACGGGCCCCTCGTCCGCGACGTCGAGGATCGCGGGTCTGCCGCGAAAGCATCGCGGCGCGCGAGTGGCGTTCATCGCGGCAACGATCGCCGCTGGCGCGGTGTTGCTCGGAGCGCTGTTGGCATCTAAAGAGCCAGGCATGAGCACGACAGGAGTCGGGGGTGCAACGCTCGGCAGAGAGGGGACGGCCGCGAGCACCGGCGTGACGACGACGCCCCTCCGATCGGCGCCGGTAATTCAGCAACGCGAGCAACCGGCGGACGCGCTCGTGCCGTCGTTGCGGCGCCACGACGGCGAAACGACGTTGCTCGCGCAGGCGGTCCGTCGCGCCGAATCGGATCGCAAACCGATGGCTCGCCGCGACGCGCGCGCCCGGACGCGCCTCGAAGGGTCGTCCAGCTTCCCCGCGCCAGCGACATCTCCGGTGGTCGCAGCGGCGAACGCGCCAATCGCCGTCGCGTCGCCGATCGCGGCCGCGGAACCGGTAAACGACGCGCCCGCGCCATCTCCGGCCAGCACCGCGAGGAGCCAAGACTCCGTCGTGTACCCGCCCCTCGAACGCACCACGCCGGACCTCAAGGACCCGTATTGATGACCCGCCTGGATGGCGCACGACGCGCGCGCTCTCTCTGCGTGCTCGTCGTGCTGGGGCAAGCGGTGGCCGCGTCCTCCGCCTTCGCGGACGGCGCGGCGCCGCTCTCTCCGAGGGCCGAAGCCAAGCAACGCTACGAGGCGGGTGTCGCGGCGTACGAGGCGAAGCGATACGGCGACGCGATCGATTCATTTCTCGAAGCCGACCGCATCTCGCCGAGCGCCGTCCTCTCGTTCGACATCGCGCGTGCCTACGAGAAGCTCGACGACGTGCCGAACGCGCTCCTCTGGTACCGCGACTTTCTGCGGCGTACGACCAACCCGTCCGATCAGGCCCAGGCCAATCGTGCGATCGCGTCCCTCGAGGCGAGACTCCACGAGGAAAAGCAAACCGGACACGCGGCGATCTCGTCGTCCCCGCCGGGAGCGGAGGTGACTCTCGACGGGCGCTCGACGGGAAACACGCCGTGGTCCGGCGATCTCGAACCGGGTTCGCATCACGTCTCGGTGCACTTGCCGGGTTACGTCGACGCCGAGCGCGATTTCGGAGTGACGGCGAACGGCCAGACGGACCTCGAGCTGAGGATGACCGAAGCGCCCGAACCGGCAACGACGTCGCTCCCGACGACGCCGGCTCCGGTGAGTGAGTCGCACCGGTCACCGCTTCCCACGATCGGCTTCGTGACGCTCGGCGTAGGCGGCGCAGCGCTCGGCGGTGCGCTGATCTTCGAGTTGCTCCGCAGGAGCGCGGAGAGCGCGGCGAAGAAGGACGAGAACGGTACCCAAGTCGCGTTCGTGGACGACTACAACCGGATGCAAGCGCGGCAGACGGCGGCGCGCGTGTTCACCGGAGTCGGCGGCGGGCTCCTACTCGCCGGAGGCGTCATGATCTTCATCGGCGCGCGACACAATTCCGAGAGCCCGACGACGCAGGTCTCGTTCGGATGTTCTCCGACGACATGCGGTGGAACCCTCGGACGGAGGTTCTGAATCTTGTCTTTCGCTCGCCTTCTTCTCCGGTGGTTCGTCTCGAGCCGACGCGCCACGCTGGCGTTCGTGGTGCTCGGGCTCGCGACGCTCGGGCTCGCGACGGCGTCCTGCGAAAACTCGCTCGAGCGCGATCTTTCCGACAAGCACTGCACGACCGACGGGCTTTGCGTCAGTGGTTACGTGTGCCAGCACTCGACGAATCTCTGCGTGCCCGCGGGGGGCTTCTCGGAGACGGGCGGCTTCTCCGGAGGAGGCGCCACGGCGGGGGGCGGCGCCGCGTCCGGGACGGGCAGCTCCGCCGCGATGGGCGGAGCGTCGGGCGGCGCGGCGAGCAGCGGCGGGGGCGGCGAGCCGGAGGGCACGGGCGGGGACACCCTCGGCGGCGGCGGTTCGGGCAGCGGGACTGGACATCCGATTGTCCCCGACTCGGGCTCGATGTGCGACGATGGTCTCGTCGATTGCGCAGGCGCTTGCGTCGACACGGCGACGGACGAGGCGAACTGTGGCGCGTGTGGCGCGTCGTGCTCGGCGCCGAATGGAGGCACGCCGCTGTGCACCGGCTCGGCTTGCCGTTTCGTTTGCGGAGGGGCGCTCTCGCCGTGCGACGTGACCTGCGCCAACCTGGCGAACGACGCGAAGAACTGCGGCGCCTGTGGGAACGCCTGTGGCGACGCTCCGAACGGCACGCGCACCTGCGCGACGGGAAAGTGCGTGACGACGTGCGCCGCCAAGTTCACGAGCTGCGCGAACGGCTGCGCGAATCTCACGAACGATCCGAAAAACTGCGGCACTTGCGGGACCTCCTGCGACGTCGGACAAGTGTGTGCTTCCGGAAAGTGCACGACCCAGTGCACGGCGCCTCAGAAAGCCTGTTCCGGCGCCTGCGCAGATCTCACGAGCGACGTTTCGCACTGCGGCTCCTGCACCAACGAATGCGCGACTCCGACCCACGGCACCGCGACCTGCACGGCGAGCCGGTGCGGCATCGCGTGCGGCGCCGGCTATCAAGCGTGCGACTCGTCCTGCGTCGACACCAACGACGACCCGAACAACTGCGGCGCGTGTAGTCACGCGTGCAATTCGCCCGCTTTCGGCGCGCCGACCTGCACCAAGGGCACCTGCGGCTTTGCGTGCGACCTCGGGTTCACGAAATGCGGGAGCTCCTGCGTCTCGACCGCGACGGACCCCTCCAATTGCGGCGGTTGCGGGAAGACCTGCACCTCCAACGAGGCGTGCGCGCTCGGCACCTGCGTGAGCACGTGCCCCGCCGGCACGTCCGAGTGTTCGGCGGCTTGCGTGAACACATCGACCAGCGCCTCCAACTGCGGCGCCTGCGGGCGTTCGTGTCCGGTACCGAGTAACGGCACCGCCGTCTGCACGAAGAGCGCCTGCGGGATCGCCTGCAACACCGGATTTTCTCCGTGCAACGGCGCGTGCATCCGCGTCGACGACGATCCGTCGAACTGCGGCGCTTGCGGCGCCGCCTGCAACAAGCCGGACAACGGCGCGCCCACCTGCGTGACCGGACACTGCGGCGTCGCGTGCAACGCCGGCTACACGACGTGCGGCGCGGCGTGCGTCGACGTCACCTCCGACAACGGCAACTGCGGCGCCTGCGGCAAGATGTGTCCCACCGGGCAGACCTGCCAGTCCGGTACGTGCACCTTGACGTGCACAGCGCCGAAGGTGAATTGCTCGGGCTCGTGCGTCGCGACCGCGAGCGACACGTCGAACTGCGGTACGTGCGGGGTCGTGTGCGCGGGACCGCAAAATAGCTCGCCGACTTGTGCGGCGGGCAATTGTGGCTTCGTTTGCACCGCCGGCTTGAGCGCGTGCTCCGGAGATTGCGTCGACGAGAAGACCGACGTGAACAACTGCGGGGCCTGCGCGAAAATCTGTCCGTCGCCCGCGCTCGGAACCGGGACGTGCACGAACGGACAATGCGAAGTGTCGTGCAATGCGGGGCTGTCGAACTGCAGCGGAGCCTGCGTCGATACGACCTCGGACCCGTCGAACTGCGGCGCTTGCAAGGCGCCCTGCAAGCCGTCCCAGACCTGCACCAAGGGCGTCTGCTTGAGCCCGGGCGGCTGAGCCCTCGTCGCTGGCGACACCGACGAATCGCGCGTCAGAGTCCGAGCGCGTTCCGGTGGACCCAGCCCTTGTCGCCCTTGGCGTCGTATTTCACGAGGTACCAGTTGCCGCGCCGTCCGGCGACGACGACGCGCGTGCCGTAGCGAAGCCGCGTCTCGATTTTGCCGGACTCGGGGGCGTCGCGAACGACGGCGACGTCCCAGCTCACCGTCGCGAGCCCACTCGCGTCCGTCGTCGCCTCTTCCGCAGCGGCGGCGTGCGCCGCTTCGACGACCGTCCCCGCCGGCACGAACTCGACGAAATAGAACACGGTGTACTTCGCATGTTCGTGATCGAGTCCGTCGAGTCGCACACTCGCGAACTCTTTTTTGGCGCACGCGACGAGGTCTCTCGCCTTGTCCTTCGGGAACGTCGTGCTCTTGCCCGAAAAAACATCGGCGATGGTCTTCTCGTCGAAGTCGAGCTCGAACCCGATCGACAGCGTCTCGGAGGCTCCCTTAGCGGCGTCGCACGCGGCGAGCGCCGCGAGCGGCCCCCGAGCCAGCGGATCGAAAGCGACCTTGTCGCAATTGTCACTTTTCTTCGATTTTCCGTCGCGACAGGCAAAGACCTGAAGCTCGCCCACCTTCACGGATTCGTCGCGGGTGCGCGCGGGCGCCGGCTCGGGCGGCGAATCGCCCGGATCGGCCCCGGAGGATCCTGAGCTCGCCGGTGCCGGCGCCCCCGACGCCTGCGACGGCGCTGCCGACGGCGATTCGACGGCGTCGTCGCTCGGCGGACTCGGAACGAGATGCACGTCCGCGAGCCACGGCCACGCAACGCCGATCCCAAAGCCCACCGCTGCGATGACGCCGACCCTGCCGAGCGGAGGACGATCCTGTCCCGGCTTCGGCACGTCCACTTTGAGATTCTGCTCGCGTCGCGCTGCCAAATTCGAGGCGCTTCCCGGGTTCGACGGCCCCTGTCGATCGGGGCTCGAGCATCCGCGAAACGCTCTTACCACGGAGTCGTCGAATAATGGTCGCGCGCCCAGATCGCACGAATTTGCCCGCGAAAGGGACGCGAGTTCGACGCGATGAGGCTGGACGCATCGAGGCGCGAAGGCATCGACGCAGAGGAACGGCGCCGCGGTGTGATCCCACCGTCAGGGGATGCAATGCGCCTCACGATGCCCTCCGTGCACCTCAATAGGCGCGATCGCGGGGTGGATCCTCGAGACGCGATCGCCATGACGATTCGAGGCGCGCGCGGATATGACAGGGTGGTCATACGCGAGCGCCGGACTAGACCTGTCGGATGGACACTTCGACGATCGTCGGCCCTCCAACCGAACGCTGGGATTCGACCTCCGATCGGAGTGCGGGAGGCGCCTCGCTTCGTCGGTTCTCGCGAGAGGCCACGCGCGCGCCTAGACCGCCGACACCGCAGGGAAATCACGCGATCGACCAAGGTCGCGGATGCGTCGATCGCAATTCGATGGGTTGGCCAGCAGGGCTAATTCCGGTCGAGCGACTCGAAACGTTGAATCGTGACCGCGCAGTTTCGTCTGCACAGTATTGGCCCGGATCGTGAAAAGGAATTGCGCTTCCTTGAAGGGGCCGTCTAGGCTGGCGCGCCCGCGGGGGAAGACGTCCCAGAAGAAGCTGGGTTTTGGAGGTTATTGATGACTCGTAGAATCATGCACTTTGGTATTCCGGTTGTGACGAGCGCGATGCTCTCGTTTGCTTTGTACGCTTGCTCGAGCAGCAGCAACAACGGCGGCAGCCCTGACAGTTCAGTGGGTACCGGCGGTACGACGGCTACCGGCGGCACGACAGCCACCGGCGGCACGACGGCCACCGGCGGCACCACGGCCACTGGCGGCACCACGGCCACTGGCGGCACCACGGCCACCGGCGGCACGACGAGCACGGACGCGGGCCTCTCGCTCGGCTACGAGTGTCTCGCCAAGGCACCGGCGATCGATCCCGGTGGAACCGGTACCGACGGCGCCACCTGCTGTAGCGGCCTGGGCAAGTGCGCGACGGCAGCGCAGATCAGCGCGGCGGGCGACGCGGGTCCCTCAGCGGCGTCGTACGGACACGACACGTGCACGAAGAGCGACGGCGCAGGCGATCTCAAGTGCGCGCCCGATGCGACGGCGGTTGGCGGCGTCACGGGCGTGTTCGCCAAGTGCACGACGGACTTCGGCGCCACCGGCGGTCCGGCCGCCGAGGGACGCTGCGTGCCGGGCTGCTTCGTTGCGGGCAACCCCAACGCGAGCCAGCTCTCTCAGGGCACGTGCAAGGCGAACCTGATTTGTTCGCCCTGCTACAACCCCGTCGACGGCACGAGCACGGGCGCTTGCTTCACGGCTCCCGGCGACAAGCCGACCACTCCGGCGCCCACGCCGTACAAGTCCTGCGGCACGTACGACGGCGGCCCGGCTGGCGGAATCTGCGTTCCCCAGGCGATCGCGCTCGCATCGGGCAACCCGGCAGCACCGGGCCTGAAGCAGGACGAGTGCGACACTGGCGACGTGTGCACGCCGACCTTGAAGGCCAACGGCGTCAACGCCTGCTTCGCGGCATGCACCACGGCGCTTACCGCGCCGTACCACATCGGCGCGTGCGTGCCGGACTTCGTCGTGCGTGACATCAACCCGGCGGCCATCGGCACCGTGGTGAAGCAGGGCACCTGCGGAGCGAACGAGCTCTGCGCGCCCTGCGCGGATCCGACGCACGCCGGAATGCCGAGCCACTCCTGCCAGTGAGCTCGCGCGGTTTGGGCCGGGCTTAGCTCGGCCCAAATTGCGACGTTCGGGCGCGGTCGAAAGGCCGCGCCCGAATGCTTTTGTGCGCCGTCGAACAGCCGCCGCTCATGCGCCGCTGAACAGCCGCGCGCCGGGAGACGGGCCCTTATTCGGCCGGGTCTTCGGCGGGCTCGGGCTCGGACGAGGCGTGCGCCTGAGCCTTGGCTCGCGCGCCCGCGTCTTGATGCTTGAGGCGAAGCGAGACGAGCGTGTCTCCGCCGACCGCCACCTGCGGTGCCTTCTTCCCGATCGGCCGGTACTTGGCGATGTACGTGCAGTACTCGATGCCCGTGCGCACGGCCTCGATGGGGGACATGTCCGTGAAGAGCGGCCAGAACAGGTTACAGGTGCCGCACGGTTCGATTTCGCGGCGGCGACCCGACGCATGGAGGTCGCGGTACTTCTTGGCCGTGGCGTGCCGGTAGAGCTCGAGCACCGACTGCTCGCGGACGTCGCCCCAGCCGTATTGGCCGTCTTGATCCATACAGCACAAGGTGATCTTCCCGCTCGCGAGAATGTCGAGGCGAGTGACGTGCTCACAGCCGTAGCGGGGGACCGGCAAGCTGCTGTTGATGTCGCCCTTGTAGTTGAAGAGGCCGACGATGAAGTGACGGACGCCCTTCTCGTCGCAGTAACGAACGAAGTCGTCCTGCTCTTGAAGAGTCGTGTCGCCGAGGCGGGTCATCCGGAACGTGATCTTGTTCGCGATGCGACGCCGGCGGACGGGGTCCGAGAGATACTCGAGGTTGTCGAGGGTCCGCTTGAGCGGAATCCCCATCACCGAGCGGTATTTCTCGGGGTTCAGCGTGTTGACGCTCACGTAGAGGTGGTCGATGCCGAGATCGAGCATCTGGTCGATCTTCTTCGGCGTCATGCCGTACCCGTTCGTGTAGAGGCGAAGCTTCGTCTTCGGGAGCCGGCTCCGGATGTGCTCGAGCCGCGGAAGGATCTTTGGATCCGAGAACGGGTCGCCCTGGATGAACGGCTCGATCGCGTCGAGGGGAAACTCCCGGCAGTCTTCGATGATCTTCTCGAACACGTCGTCCGCCATCGGACCCTTGTCGCGCGCCAGGGCGTTGTTCGGACAGAACACGCACTTCGCGTTGCAATGGTTCGTCGTTTCGACTGCAACGAGCCGCGGGTAGTCGCCCCCGTTCCCGGTCTTCAGCAGAGCCACGCTGTGAAACCTAGGCCCGGGAACCGAGTCCGGGCAAGTTGATTCAGGTCGCGGGCGAAAACATGAGGGGGTACGTCACCCGCACGATTCCGTCCTTCGGAGGCGGAAACGACAGCGACGTGTATGCGCGGAGGACGCACGAAACGACCCGCGCGTCGGGCAAATCGGTACCGCCGGACTGCACGCTCGCGACCGAGCCGTCGCGCGAAATCACGAAGCGCGCGGTCACGCGACCCTCCAGATTCGGGTTTTGACGCAAGCCGTCCTCATAGCAACCCCGGAATCGACCGAAGTTCTGGCGGACGATCCGCTGAATGATGTCGGGAGGCAGCGAGCCGTTCACCGTGGTGTCGCCGTTCTGACGAAGCCGCGGGACGGCGGTCGGGTGATCGCGATGAGCGAGCGCGGTCGACACGCCGAACCCGCCCGGGCCCATCCCGGCGCAGTGCCCCGTCGAGCACGTGCCGATTCCGCCCAGCGCGATCCCGTCGCCGCGCTGTCCGCCGCCCTCGCCGAGCCCGGCGAGGGTCAGCCCACCGCTGCCGTGGCTCTCCCCGATGTCGCCGAAGAAGCCGCCGGCGACGGCGATGGGCCCCGCGCCTTCGTCGTCCCAGGGAGCGGAGGTGGGTCGAAGCGAGCTCGACGACAAGAGACCGATGACGCCGAAGTTCTCCGCGGCTTGCACTTCTTCCAATCGCGACGTCGCCGGACGCGGTTCGCCGGGTGCAGCGCCGCTCGCGCGGTGGTTTTGCTGTCGCGAATCGACCTTGCCGAGCGCGCCGGCTTCCTTCGACGCTGCGGCCGCGCTCGGGCCGCCGCCGCCCTTCGCCGCGTCGCCCGGCGACTCTTCGAGCACATGTTCACGTTCCGCCGAAGCGTCCAGGTACTGCTCCATCAAATAGACGCGATTGCGATCCAGGGAGTCGTCGTCGGTGAGCCCGAAGGGCGGCATCGACCACGCCAGCGCCCCGACGAGCGCGGCGACGGCGGTGAGCGACACGCCGAAGTACGTGATCGGCCGCGCGTCGCTGTCGCCGAGAAGCGTTCGCGGGCACCTCGCCTCGCGACGGCCGAGTCGCACCGAAAATCGAACACTGCCGACCTGAACGTCGATGCTCTCGCCGCGAGCGAGCAAGGTGGGACCCGTCGACGGAGCGATCGCGACCGACGACTCGTTCCCGGCTTCTTCGGGGGCACCCTGCGCGCCGTTCGGCGGCGCAAAGAGCCAGGGGAGCATCCGACCAGCCGTGTGGTCGATGATGACGCTCTCGGCGCGAGCCTCGACGCGCGGGAGCGACTTGCGTCGAACGGCGTGGGCGCCTTCGGGCACGTGCACGAAGACGTCGCCGTGCTCGACGCTGATCAGCGAAAATCCTCTGGCGAAGAGCGCGTCGCGTTCGGGGAGCACGAAGTCCGGTGGTCCGCTCTCGGCGGAGCCGACCACGAACGCCCGCGGTGGCGAGAGCTCGACGAATTCGAGCAGAGCATCCCCCCAAGAAATCGAAACTTCGACGGAGCGCTCGGCCGCCCGTGACGTGCCGATGATGTAGGACGAAGACGGTGATTCGATGATGGTCGATGACATGGGCCCTCCGGAAAAGCGCCGGGTTGCGGCGCGCATCCGTGCGGACGTCCGCGCGGATGGCTCGGGAAATGCGCGCTCGCGTCGTCGACGGAGCGTCGCTGTCGGATCGAGCCGACCCGGCGCCGGGGCCGCGGTATTTCCGCGGCAAGCGTCGTTCAGTCGTGCTCGCTACGAATAGACAGCGACCTCACGGCGAAGTTCCCGAGAGTCGCGCGGACCCGCTCTGTCGGGCCGTTCGGGCGAGCGAGCGGCGGTGAACCTGGGCTGCCGCTCAGAGTTCGATCTGCGCGCCGATCTCGACGACGCGGCTCGCCGGGATTCCGAAAAATGCCGTGGCCGGTTGCGCATTTCGCGCGAGGAACGCGAAGAGGCGCTCGCGCCAGAGCGCCATGCCGTGACCCTTCGCCGGCAAGACCGTCTCCTTGCCGAGGAAGAACGTCACGTAGTCGATTGAATAATCTTTCAGCTCCGGTCGCTCGAGGAGCGTCGGGATGTCGGGCGTTTCCATGAACCCGAACCGAGCCACGGCGCGCCTGAAGCCGTGCTCCAATTCTTCGACGCGGACGCGCTCTTCCGGGGGAACGCGCGAGACGCTCTCGGTGATGATCGTGAGCAGCACGACGTGCTCGTGCACGACGCGGTTGTGCAAGAAATTGTGAAGCAACGCGGGCGGCGTTCCGTCGGAGTTCCCGGTCATGAACACCGCCGTGCCGGGGACGCGAGCCGGGATCTCGACGCGCATCAGCTCGTAGAAATCCTCGAGCGGGACGATGCGCTCCTGGAAGCGCTGATAGAGGAGCTCGCGACCGCGGCGCCACGTCGTGAACAACGTGAAGAGGAGAACGCCCACGGCGAGAGGGAACCATCCGCCATCCGCCACCTTCGCGAGATTCGACGTCATGAACGTCAGCTCGGGAGTCAAAAAGAGGATCGAGACCGCGGCGGTGGCCGGGATGCTCCACTTCCAGCGCCGGCGCGCGACGACGTACGCGAGAATCGTCGTGATCACCATGTTCAGCGTCACTGCGACGCCGTACGCGGCCGCGAGCGCGCTCGACGATTTGAACCCGAACACGAGCGCCAGGGTCGCGAGCATCAAGAGCCAGTTGACCGTCGGGACGTAGATCTGACCAATGTGGTGGGCGGACGTGTGCTCCACGCTCACGCGCGGCAGGTAACCGAGCATGAGCGCCTGTCGCGACAGCGAGAACGCGCCGGAGATCAGCGCCTGCGACGCGATGACCGTCGCGACCGTCGACAGGATCACCATCGGGTAGAGGCCCCACGCGGGAACCGCCTTGAAGAACGGATTTTCGACCGCTTCGGGCTGCCGCAAGAGGAGCGCGCCTTGCCCGAAGTAGTTCAGGACGAGCGCCGGCAACGTCACGACGAACCACCCGACGCGCATCGGCCGCGCCCCGAAATGACCCATGTCGGCGTAGAGCGCTTCGCCGCCGGTGACGGCGAGGAACACCGAACCGAGCACCAGAAAGCCGCGGTGTCCGGTGTGCAGGAGAAACGAAAGCCCGTAGAGGGGGTTGAGCGCCGCGAGCACCGCCGGGTGCATCAAGATTTGCCGAAGGCCGATCGCGCCGAGCGTGGTGAACCAAACCACCATGATCGGTCCGAACACCGCGCCGACCCCACCCGTCCCGCGCTTCTGCACCCTAAACAAAACGATGAGGATCGCGATGGAGAGCGGCACCACGAACGGATCGAATCGCGGCGTCGCGACGCCGAGGCCCTCGACGGCGCTGAGCACCGAGATCGCGGGCGTGATCACGCCGTCGCCGAAGAGCAGCGCGGCCCCGAAGAGACCGAGCATCACCGCGATCCGGCGAGCGCGCGGCGGCAAGACGTTGCCCTGGGTGACCAGCGCCATCAACGCGAGGATGCCGCCTTCGCCCTGATTGTCCGCGCGGAGGATGTAGCCAACGTACTTGACCGAGATGATCAGCGTGAGCGCCCAGAAAATCAGCGAGAGGACGCCGAGCACGCTCGCGTGACTGACGCCGATCCCGTGCTCGCCGTGCAAACACTCGCGGACGGCGTAGAGCGGGCTCGTTCCGATGTCACCGAACACCACGCCGAGGGCGCCGAGGGCGAGCACGGCGAGCTTTCGACCGTGCGGCGCCTCCGTATGGCCATCAGACGCAGCGTGTTCGGCAGCGAGCTCGGACATGTCTTCCTTTAGCCGTATTGGGCCCGAGAGCGCACGAATTCTCGCCGCTTTGGCCCCCCGATTGAACGCGACCAGGGGCGCGGTCAGACGCCCGACTCACCCGACCGTCGCTAGGCGGCAGCGCGGGGTTCCGAACGAGCCCGGAACGCTTCGATGACCGCCGGGATCAGGGAAATGACGATGATCGCGATGACGACGAGGTGGAACCGGCTCTTAACCGCAGGAATGTTTCCGAAACAATACCCCGCGGTAACGAAACTCCCCACCCACGCGACGCCACCGCCGATGTTGTACGCCAAGAAGCGCGCATAAGACATTTGCCCGACGCCCGCGACGAAGGGCGCGAACGTGCGAAGGATCGGTGCGAAGCGCGCGAGCACGATCGCCTTGCCGCCGTGTCGTTCGTAGAACTCCTTCGTGCGCTCGAGGTGCTTCTGCTTGATGAACCGAAACTCACCGGCGAACGCGCGGGCACCGATCGTCTTTCCGATACGGTAATTGACGGTGTCGCCGAGGATCGCCGCGAGCATGAGCACCGCGGTCACGACGAGGATTTGAATCGACGCGCTCGGCATCGCCGCGAGCGCACCCACGGCGAAGAGGAGCGAGTCGCCGGGAAGAAACGGCGTCACGACGAGCCCCGTCTCGCAGAAGACGACGAGGAAGAGCACCGCGTAGAGAGAGGGCCCGAGCGCCGAGGACCACGCTGCGAGGTGGGTATCGAGGTGGAGAACGACGTCGAGGATAGTGTGAAGCATGCTGCGTTCGAGCGGGCTAGCAGGCGTGCAAACCGGCGACAAGGCCGTACTTTTCCGGCTCGCACCCTGATCTCACACGTCATCCACCGCTCGTTTGCGAAAAAAAGCGAGCGTTTCCGCATGCCGCGCGGACTCGAGCGGGCCCCCGACCCAGCCGATTTGTGTTCTCCTCGGAGACTCGGAGCGGCCCTCATCACCATGGCGGAAACGGAGCGCGATCGCGTCTTGGAACGGCTCACTACCGACGCCGCCGGTGCCCGCCGTGAGCTCGTCACGCTCTCCGTCGATTACGTCCTCGGCCGGCCCCTGCGCGAGCTCGTGGACCTCGACGCGCTCCACGCGATCGTCGTCGAAGCGCTGACGGTCGACAACGTCGGTCGCTTCGTGGAGCGACATCTCGCGCCCGGGTTTCGTCGCTACGCCTACTACGTCGCGAGGTCCGACGAGACCGTCGGCGCGTTCGTGCCCGAGCCGGCTCGGAAGAAAATCGTCGCGCTCGCTCGCGCCGCCGGCATTCCGCGGGCGCGCTGGAGCGACGGACTCGTCGATCAAACGTTGCTCAGGAAGTTGCTCGCGCCGGTGTGGGCCGGCGTCCTCGTCAATTTTGCGAAGCGGTTACCGGTGCCGGGAATGGGCGGCGCGGATTCCGCGAGCGCGTCCGCGGTCGGACGCGGCGTGAACGCCATCGCCGGTCGCATCGGGCGCAGCGTGCAGGAGCGCGCCGAGAAACTCGTCGACGCGGGGCGCGCCGTCATGGGCGGACTCGGCGCCGAAGTAGAAAAGCGACTGAACGCCGCCGCCGCGGAGTTCAGCGACGGCGCGGCGACCTTGTTTCGCGACGCACTCCGCGTGCGGCTCGAGAGCGACGAAGGCAAGCGCATCGTCGGCGAGCTCGTGAGCCACGGCGTCGCGCACGTCATGGCGACCGAGCTCCGCGCCCTGCACGAAGACGTCGCGGCGCTCCCGATCGACGACGTCTTGTCGGTCGTTCCGGCGGTCGTGCACCGTGGCGCGCCGCGGGAGTTCGTGAGGGGGCTCGTGGAGCGCGAGATCCGCGCGTTCCTCGACGTGGAGGGCGCTCGAACCTTGCGCGAGCTCCTCGACGAGACGGGGTCTCTCGATCGCACGCGCACCGTCGCCCTCGAACGCGTCGAGTCCGTCGCGCAGGGCATTTTCTCGTCGCCCGCGTTCGGCGATTGGCTCGCGCGCTTGCTCGCATGACGTCCCTCACGGGATTCGTCGGTCGTCTCGACGCGCGGCGAGTCGTCTGGCTCGTGCTCATCGCCGCGCTCGTCGCGTTCTTGCCGAGCATCGCCGATGGCTTCGTGTTCGACGACGCGCAGCTCATCGTTCGAAATCCGTTCGCGCATCATTTTCACTTCGTGGGTCGCTGCTTCACGACCGATCTCTGGGACATCCCGGAGCGTCCGATCGCCGCCGGCTCGAGCAAGTTCTATCGCCCGCTGGTCTGCGCGAGTTACATCGCGAACTTCCAGCTCGGCGGCGGTGCGGCGTGGACATTTCATCTCGTGAACGTGCTCCTTCACGCGGCGGCTTCGGCGCTCGCGGCGCGGATCGCACTCCGCTGGACGGGGTCCCCGATCGCCGCGCTCGTCGCGGCCCTCGTGTTCGCCGTCCATCCGAGCCGGACCGAGAACGTCGAGTGGATTTCCGGGCGCACCGATGTGCTCATGGTGCTGTTTCTCTTCGCCGCGCACGAGCTCGCCGTCTCGTCGGCGCGGCGCGGTTCCGTCGCGCGAGCGGCGCTCTCGGCGACGGCGTTCGTCGCCGCACTCCTCTCGAAAGAATTCGCCGTCGCATGGCCGCTCCTGCTCGGCGTCGAGTGCGTCCTCGCGCGGGAACGACGCGGCAACTCGCCTGGCGAATCCAGACGGCTCTGGCTCGCGCTCGGAGGGTCGCTCGCGGCGTCCGCCGTTTACCTCGGACTCCGCTCGGCATTTTTCCCCATTCGTCCTCCCGAGGTCGATCAAATGGCGCTGCCGCTCGGCCTTCACGTCGCGTACGTATTTCTGTCGCTCGGGTACTACGCGGAGCGCATCGCGCTGCCGTGGCCGCAGACGTTCCACTTTCGTCCGGTTGCGATCATCGGCGGCGCGCCCGTCTTGTTCACGCCGTCGATCGTCGTGGGCGTCGTGGTCGCCGTCGCCGTCGCCGTCTGGAGCGCGCGCGCGAAAAAACGCGACCCGACGCTCGCCGCCCTCCTGGCGACGACGGTCGTCTTGTTTTTGCCGATCATCAACGTCTCGTACACCGGCTTCCCTGGAACGACGGCGGACCGATTCCTCTACTTGCCGCTCTTTCCGCTCGCGGTGGCGGTGTGCCGGCAAACGCGCGACGCGCTCACGCGCTACGCCGAACGGTCGCGCCTCGCGCCGCTGGTCGTCGGCGCGGGGACCTTGCTTCCCACGGCCGTCGATTGGGTCCGAAGCCTCGATTACGCCTCGAACGAGACCGTGTGGCGCCACGAGCTCGAAGTGAATCCCCATAATCCGCAGGCCTTGGGAGGACTCGCCGAGGTGCTCGCGACCGGCAACGATCCGAGGCCCGCCGTGGAGCTCCTTCGGCGTGCCTCGTCGCCGGACGCCGCTCAATTCGGGCTTCTCGCAAGCCCGACCCGCGTATACATCGCGCTCCTCGAGCTGGAAGCGCGGCGCGTTCCGGACGGCGACGAAGCGACGCTCGGTGCACTCCTCGGGGCCGTCGCTTCGATCTCCGAAGGGCGCATGCCGAGCGCCGTGCTGCATCTTCCGGATCTCGAGCTCGCGCCTCCCGCGAGCGATCCGAACTTCGTCGTCCTCGCCGAGAACGCCAACGCCCACCTCTTGGTACTGGGCGCCGTCCTCGCATCGCGGCTCGGCAACGACGGGCTCGCGCGGGCGATGACGAAACGACTCGGCGACGAGGCGCCGGTCGACGGAGCCGCGCGGTACAATCTCGCGCTCGCGCTCGCACGAGGAGCCGACTACGACGGGGCGCGACGCGAGCTCGCTCTCGGGGTCTCGCTCGATGCGGACGCCGAGTTCATGGGGGCGGCCGACGAGCTCGGAAGTCGCCTCGCGCGCCTCCGGGCGTTCGCGGCCGGCCCTGGCTCGGCCCCCACTACCGCGGGCGTTCTCGTTCGCGCCAAAGTCTTCTTCGATCTCGGCGCGTATCTGCGCGCGGCACGAATGCTCCGCCCGCTCTATCTCGCCGATCCGACGAACTCCGACGTCTATCGGGCGTACGCCGAAGCCCTGACCTGGGCGCGCCTCGACGACGACGCTGCCGCCGTGATCGTGCGCTCCTTCGGGCCGGCAGCGGCTCCAGCAGAAATCGATGCGCGGCAGAGAGCGCTCTCGCTGCACACCGCGAGCCTTCCAAAGGCGCCCGCCAATCCGCGCTACTGGACGATCGCGCCGTGAGGCGAGCCTCGCTCGAAATCGGCGCGGTTACGACGCGCGCTTCGTAGCTCGTGAGCCGATGAGCAGAGCCGGGAGCGCGAGCACCGCGGCAAGAATGGTGGTCACTTCCCCCATCGCGGCCGCGAGCCCGAAGCTCCTCACCGCCTGGTTGATCGAGAGCATGAGCGCGAAGTAGCCGAGCATCGTCGTGAGCGAACAGAGGATCACCGCGCCGCCGGTCTCGATCACGACGTGAGGGATCGGCTCATCAGGACGCGTTTCTCGCCGCGTCATCATGTTCAGGGCGTAGTCCGCACCCACGCCGATGCTGATCGGCAGCGCGACGAAGTTCAAGAAATTGAGCTTCACGTGATCGAGCGCCAAAAAGAGGACGAGCCACGACAACTCACCAACGGCGATGAGCATGACCGAAAAAATGACCGGGTCGCCGGAGCCCCGAATGACGTCGCCGTTCGGCAAGCGCACTTCACGCGTAGAGGCCTTCGTGATCGCGAAAAAATTGCTGGAGCCGTCGCGGACCGTCGTCGACGCCGACGACGAGGTTCGGCCCGAGTGCCAGGATTTTCGGAACGACGTGGTCGGCGAAGGTCTCGAGTGCTTCCGTCTTCTCGCCCTCGGCGACCAAGGTGAGCGTCGCATTGCCGGGCAAGCGCTCGCTCACGCGCCGCATCTCGACGACGCTCGGTTTGCTGTCGGGCAAGAGCTCGGTGAAGCTCGTTCGCAACGTGAGCTTCGACGCCGCGCGACCGGCCGGCAACAAAGTCGAAAAGACCAGAAGGATGATCCACCACGGTCGTCGGAGCTGCAGCTCTCCGAGTCGGACGAGCAGGGATTCGATCACGGTCAGGCGTTTGGCGGCGCGCTACGACGTGCGGGTTCGATGGCGTTGAGGATCGCGACCTGGATTTCGAGGCGACGGGCGCTGACGATCGCGCTGCCGTCGAACTCGAGCACTCGAAATCGATCGAGCACCTTGTCTTCCACCGTGCGAACTTCGGACTCGACGATCTGCACGCGCTGCCCGAAGAGCGCGCTCGCGAGCGAGTACAAAAGGCCCGAGCGATCGGTCGTCTCGACCTCGAGCGTCGCGAGCCCGCCGGCTTCGTCGCCGACGAAGCGCACCGTCGCGTTCATCGGTTTCGGCGGCGTGGCCGCGGTCTGCTCGGCGATGCGTTTCTCGACTTCCGAACGCGGATCGGTGCCGCCGAGGTAACGGAGCAGCGTCGCTTCGACGCGTTCGACGTCGGCTTGAACGAGCCGCGTTCCCGGCGCCACGTCGAGTTTTCTCACCCAAAACAGGTCGACGGCTTCACGATGGCCGCCCGTCTTCCGCGTGAACACTTCGGCGGCGTTCACGTCCATACGGCACACGACGAGCGACGCGCTGATGAGCGCGAGGAGCCCCGGACGATCTTCGGCGACGACGCAGAGCCCGTTCCCGGCGCGAGCAAAGAGCCCGACCTTCGCCGGCGCGTCCGCGCGCGCCGCCGCGACGGTCGCGTGCGCGACGACCACGTCCGGGTCGTACTTTTCCGCGTACGCCTTCGGAAGCGATTCGGCGAACGCCGTCGTGTACTCGAAGGAAACCTTGCGCGACATGGGAGTTCGGTGCGGAACGACGGACTAGTGAGGGGACTCGAATCTGAGTTTCGTGCAAGTCACCCGAAGGCATCAAGGCAATGACGACGGTCGACTCGGCGGCGCCGTCGCGGTGGGTGTGGCCGTGGGCGCGGCGGTCGGCGCGGGGGCCGGCGGCGCGGTCCCCGGAAAATTGATTCCGGGGATCTGCGGAATGAATGGTGGCAGGGACGACGGAATCAATCCCGATGGGATCGCCGGGATGAACGAGCTGGGAATTGGGGGGAACGGAAAGGGGAAATTCGGCGCCGCGGTGGGGGCCTTCGGCGGGCCCTCCGGCGACGGCGGTCGGCGCCCCGGAACCGGGGGCTCCGGCGACACGCGCGGCGGGGGAGGCACCACGCGACGCGTGTTCGGCTCCAATACGGGCGCGATGTTCGTCACGCCCGAGTCGGCCCCTGCGTGCTGAGACGGCGAATTCGGCATCGGTCCGGGCATCGGCGGGAGCACGTCGTCTTCGAACACGGAGGGATTCATGTACGCCCAGGCGCCCGCGCCGGCGAGGACCGCGCCCACGCCGAGAAGCGTGATCACGAGCCCCGTGCGACGGCGCGGCGGCCGCAGATTCGGCGCCGGCGAAAGATACGACTGCGGCTGAGCGGCGGAGTGGACGGGGATCGAAACCGTCGCGATGGGGGCGGCGCGCGACGGCAGATTCGGCGCCGCCGCCATCATTTCCGTCTTCGCTTTTCCGCTCGGAAGCGCCGCGCTCGCACGCGCGACGTCGGCGTCGCTGCCGCGGCTCGTGAACGGCGGCGCGGCGTGATCCGCGGGCGGCAGGGTGTTCACGACGCCGTTCGGCGTGGCGCCGCTCACCGCCGACGCGATCGACGAGGCGCTCGACCGAGCGAACCGCGACAGCTCGGTTCGGACGATCGACGCGTTGGCGGGGCGCGCGTCGGGGTTCGGCGCGACGAGACGATCGACGAGTGCGCCCAGGGCCGGCGGGATGCGCGCGTTGCGCGACGCGAGCGTGTGCACGTCACCGCGCACGAGGTGCTCGAGGATTTCGCGCGGGTCGTCGGAATCGACGGGGCGCGCGCCGCTCAGCATTTCGTACAGGATGACGCCGAACGAATAGAGATCGGCGCGGTGATCGACCTGGTCGGCGCTGATGGCCTGTTCGGGCGCCATGTATGCCGGCGTCCCCATCATCGACCCCGGACGGGTCGTCACTTCCTGGAACTCGTTCGACACCTTGAGCTTCGCGATCCCGAAGTCGAGGAGCTTCACGTGGGGGCCCGCGAGACCCGGCGTCAGCCAGACGTTGTCCGGTTTGAGATCGCGATGGACGATGTTGCGCGCGTGCGCCGCTTCGAGCGCGGACAGGATCTGCACGCCGATGTCGACCGCGTCGAAAACCGGTAAGGGTTTTTCGTATTGGAGACGCTCTTCGAGCGTTTGCCCTTCGAGGAGCTCCATCACCAGGTACGCCGCGCCGTCGGCCGTTTGGTCCACGTCGACGACTTGCACGACGTGCGGACTCCGGATCGACGCCGAGACGCGGGCTTCCTGGAGAAACCGCGCCACGAGCTGGCTTCGCTCGGCGAGCTCCGGTTGCAAGAACTTCAGCGCGACGAGGTTCCCGAGGTGTTCGTGGCGGGCCTCGTACACGACGCCCATTCCGCCTTCGCCGATCAGCCGAAGGACGCGGTACTTCCCGCCGACGAGATCGCCGGGACGCGGCAAGAAGGCGGTCATGACGCTCGGCCGCCGAAGAAGGGCGCCGTCATGATTCGGCGCCGTCGCGAACGCGCTCCGCGAGGGGGACGTACCGGTCGTACTCGCGAAGGAACGTCAAGGTGTTGGGGTCGGCTCGGTCGATGAACAGCTTGCCGTGCAGGTGATCCGTCTCGTGCTGGATGACCGACGCAAGCGGGCCCTCGAGCACCATCTCGAACGGACGACCTTCGCGGTCGAGCGCGGTGACCAGCGCCTTGCGAGGACGCCGCACGCGCCCGCGGATGCCGGGCACCGAGAGGCAGCCTTCGTACATCTCGACGCTGTCGGCGTCGGCCGGCGACTCGTGGTTCGGCACGAGAAACGTCACGACGGGATTGACGAGCACCGTGAGCGGCAGACCGCCGAGGCCCGGATAGCGACGATTCGCGCCGAGCTCCATCACGCAAAGACGGAGCGGCTGAAAAACCTGAGGAGCCGCGATTCCGGCGCCGTCTGCGTCGTGCATCGTCTCGATCATGTCGTCGATGAGCGTCTGGATGGGGACGCTGCCGATTTCGTCGAGATGAAGTTCGCGGGTCGGCGCGCGCAAGACCGGCTCTCCCATGACGGCGATTTTCCGAATCGTCATGATGCGCTCCGGGGGGCCCAGGGAATGTCGGCCACGGACGCGCATTGATTGGCCCACCGCGCGGCGACGAACAGAAAATCCGAGAGGCGGTTCAGATAGACGATCAGGTCGCTCCGCAGGGTCGCGCTCCGGGATGCCCCGAGTACGCGCCGCTCGGCGCGCCGGCACACGGTGCGAGCCTGATGCAGCGCCGCGGCGGAAGGCGCGCCGCCGGGCAAGATGAACGTCTTGAGCGGCGGAAGCCCGGCTTCCATCCGATCGATCGCGAGCTCCAGCTCGTCGGAATCGGCTTTCTCGACGAGGCGCATCGGAAGCTTCTTTTCGTTGCCGGCGGCGGTCGCCAGCTCGGCGCCGATCACGAACAGGTTTTCCTGAATCCGGACGAGCTCGCGATCGAGCGCGGCGTCCGTGCCGATCGCGCGGGCGCACCCCACGATGGCGTTCAGTTCGTCGACGGTGCCATAAGCCTCGACGCGCGCGTCGTCCTTGGCGACGCGGCCGCCCCCGAACAGCCCGGTCGTGCCGTCATCGCCCGTCTTGGTATAGATCTTCATCGCTCGGGTCCGTGCGGCGATTCCCGGACGCGACCCCCTCGGGGCAGCGGCTCAGCTGGGAATCGACCACGGCGCTGACACTAGTACCGCGAGCGCGGTTCGTCAGCCGGTGGCGTGCACGGCGCAGCGTCCGTGCCGCTCAAGCCGGAAAACCGAGGACCGTAGCGAAGGCGGAGTAGCCTTCTTGCCACGCTTGGAGGTCGCGCTTCGAGGCGTCGAGCAACGCCACGCCGAACCCAGGCGGCACCGTCGCGGCGCCCGAGGGACCGAATTTCCGGCGCCATACGATGCGCCCTTCGAGTCGAATGCGGCGCTCACAGCGCGGAGGCCGGAGCTCGATCCACACGACGTCGTCTTCCGGCGGCGCGAGGGTGCGGACGTAGAGACCGCCGAGACTCACGTTGTACGAAAACCCGTGGTCGTCGTGGTCGCGACCGGCACCGCGGAACGCGACCGTGGTGCCATAGAGCAAGCGACGGCTCGAGCGCTTGTCCTGCGCGCCGCCGCGTTCGAGCTCGTTCACCAGAAAGACGACGTTCTCTGCAGGCGCGAAGCCATCGGTGACGGTCGCGTTGCCGAGCGCCTCGATCTGCGCGCGCGACGCGCTGAGATCCTTCGGCGGACACGTGACGATCCACGTCGCTGCGGATCCGTCGGCTCTCGCCGCTTCGAGGAGCGTCACCGGAGAGCCGCCGACGTCCGAGCTCGCGACGACGAGCTTTGGCCCGTGCTGCTTCACCCTCGCCCGCGCCTCTTCGGGGTCGACGGCAAAGTCGATCGAATATCCGGCGTTCCGAAGCACGCGCCCGAGCACCGTGCGTCGCGCGCGATCTCCATCGACGATGAGCGCCGCGCCGCGCCCGTGACCGGGCGGCGCGGGAGGGGTCGCCGGAAGGGCGCGCAGTCGCGCCACGAGTGGGTGCGTCTCCCCGAGCTCGAGCGCATCGTCGCCTCCCCAGCTGAAGACGTCGGCGAACGACAGATCGTCGAGGTCTTGCCGAATCGAGAGGATCGGGATCTGCGCGTGCTGCAGGCGGGCGCGCGCGTCGAGGCACAAATCTCTAGCGGAGTCGCTGTCATCCACGGTGACCGCGTCGGCGCCGTGCGTGTCGAGCAACTTGATGCTCTCGCGGCCGGCGTCGGCGAACTCCGCGTCGAACGCCGCTAGCCGTCCGGCTTCGGCCAGAGCGAGCCGGTCTTCACGGCGAAACTTCCCGAGACACAAGAGCTTACGAACCGTGGTCGCCATGGAGTACCTCCATCGAAGTACGGTCGGCCGCCCAGGGACTGAAGCTCTAGTTTTTCGTGGTTCGGTCCAGCGAGCCCGTGGTCAAAAGACGCACACCGGCAATCACCGGCTCTTTTCAAGCCGAGAGAATCTGCTGGATCTCGCCCTCGATCGAATCGGGCTTCACCTTCTTGGCGAGCGCGAGTTCCTGCACGAGGAGGCTCCGAGCCTGATCGAGCAAGCGCCGCTCACCGAAGGACAGATCTTTGTCGAACTTCAGTCGGTACATGTCGCGAAGCACCTTCGCGATTTCCGACGGCAGCCCGCTCTTCAACATTTCCGTGTAGGCCCGAAAGCGCCGGTTCCACGGTTGGACATCCACCGCGACCTCAGGTGTCTTGAGGATGTCGAAGATCTTCTGAGCTTCTTTTTTCTTCATGATCGGACGGAGACCTACACGGTCTGCAGCGTCGGTGGGCACCATGACCTTCAGTCCGGTATCCACGATCTTGAGGACGTAAAAGGCGCTCACCCTTCCGCCGAGATCACGCTCTTCGATCTCCACGACTTCGCCCACGCCGTGCTTGGGATGCACGGCCATTTCGCCTGCTTTGAAGCTCTGTATGGGCTTCGTCGGTGTCGCCATCGGTTCTCCTGGGGCTTTCCCTTTCCGACTGGCGGCAACAACCGTTTCGTTATGCCGTTCGGACATTATCTCACGGTCTTTCAACGCTTCGCTGCCCTGTTCGATTCCCCTGCCACGTGCCGCAGTGCAGCACGGTCCCTCATAGCACCGGAGCATGCCGAGTAGCAAATGCCCTGAGCCGTTCCGGAGCTTCTATTTTCGAGTTTGCGTCCGTTCTTTCGGGCTGATGTAGGCACCGCGCGCACTCTCGAGTGCGCTGACGCGTGCGACATCGTGGTCGACGATCGAACGCGCGCGACGCGCACGAACGAAACGCGTCGCGACCGGGACGAAGACGTGACGCGAGCAAGCGCTAAGGGTGAGGCGCGTCGCGCTTCTCGGGAAAGCGCAAGATCTCCCAGACGTCGGCGACGACGGCGGCACGCAAGCCGTCGGTGAGCGGAGCAATCGCGAGGCGCACATCGAAGGTCAACGCGTCGGGAGCGAAGGTGACTCGCGGCTCACCGGCCGGCTGATCGAGACCGAGAAGACGCCCCATCGAGCTTTCGGACAAGTCCGTCCATGCAGACGACAATTCCGCAGCATCGGTGGCTTGCCAGCGCCCCGCGAAGACCGCGCGCACCCGCAGTTCAGCGCCCGCAGGCCACGCGCCGACGCCGAAAGCGAGCGCGGCGCCCAGGAGCCCGCGTGCCCCGCGCGCCCACTCGCCCGAAAAGGGTCCCGGTGCGAAGAACCGGAGCGGCGCCGCGTCCAAGTCGTGGGGCAATGTCGAGAGCGCCGAGCCGCGAAGCGCAGGCGGTGAGCGCGTCAATCGTCCGAGCGCGAACAGTTCCGCGGCGCGCGCAGGCGTCGGGTCGCCCACTGCGACGGCGATCCATTTCGCATCGACGCGGACCAGTGTTTCGGGCGAAAGCCCCATCGCTCCGGAGACGCGCTTCACGCGCGGGTGCGGCGATACCGTCGTCGCGCCAGCCAGCAAGCGGTCTCGAAAACGCGCTTCGACGAGCGCACTTTCGCTCGGCGTTTCGGCCATGTAGAGCGTGCCGAGGTCGTAGCCCGCCGCGAGCGCGTTCGCCGTCTCGCGCAGATCGACCCCGGTTGCCAGCGCGAAGGCATCGAGGCGCGCCGTCGGGAACAGCAGATCACGCGACGCCGAGAGCCCGGGCGTGTGCGCGAGCTCCGAGAGCCGAGCGACGGCCATCCAACGCAAGCCAGCGGCCGCTACGAAATCCGTCAGGGGGCCATCGTGCAGCGGAGAAACCGGCGTAGCCGGCGCGACGGCACGACGAGGAGCGCACGCGATCGCGAAAAGACACGCGATCACGGAGAGTACGGAAGAGAACCACCGCGTCTGCAACGACGCGTTCGATAGCGCACTATTCGTCTGCGGTATCGTCGTCGTCGTCGTCGTCGTCATCCCCGTCGACCATCGGGATGTGACGGCTGTTGTTGACGAGTTCTTTGAGCTCTTTGCCGACCTTGAAGAACGGCAAGCGCTTCGCAGGCACCGGCACGGGCTGCCCCGTTCGCGGATTTCTTCCATCGTATGGCTTGTAAGGCCGCACGGTGAAGCTCCCAAACCCGCGGATTTCGATGCCCTCACCGCGCTGGAGCGCTTCCGTCATCGTGTCGAAGACGCAGTTGACGACCAGCTCGGCGCGAGCCTTCGTGAGTTCCGCGCGAGCCGCGATCGCGTCAATCATCTCGCTCTTCGTCATCCGGACCTCCGCACTCTTTATTCTTCCGCCGTAAACCCCTGAACGTCAACGCCTTTTCGGTGAGAGGGAGGCGCCTCTGCGCGGATGCCTCACTTTTCCGGAGCGATGTCGATGAAATCCAATCGAGCTTCTCGATCG
Organism: uncultured Polyangiaceae bacterium; assembly: GCA_964506835.1. Lineage (GTDB taxonomy): Bacteria > Myxococcota_A > Polyangia > Polyangiales > Polyangiaceae > DASZVB01. The sequence continues at coordinate 148,968 of CAZDNG010000005.1, read as the reverse complement.
ATGGAAAGTTTAACCATTTCATATGGATGAAGATCAACTCGCGGACCCTCGAAGGTGCCGCACTCCCCGGCTCGCAAAGGCAACTCGATCTCCCAGGTGTGGCCACCGGTTGCCAACTGGACCTCGAGGGTCCCGGAAGCGGTACCCACCCAGCCGGTGCGAACGGCGAATCGGCCCGAGGTTCCCGCCGCCAACTCGAAGGTCGTCGTGAGCCGACCAGAAACGGGATGCAGCGCGACCGCGCGAGAATTCGACGCGCAAGCCGGATAGTCGATGGAGGTCCAGCCACCGCTCACGCGAACCGGTGGCCATTCTGCTTCTGCTTCGTATCGCGACCACGCGGGCGCCCGCGTGAACGCGAGTGCGTGCACCGACGGCGTCGCTCGAGTCGCGGATGGGTCGTAGACGTACTCGAACGCCGCTGGCTCACCGAGTGACTCCCAGAGCACACGGTCGTGTGCGTCGTGTCGCCGTCGCGCGACGACGATCGCGTCGCGTGCGCTCGGCGCGCCAGGATCGTAGCCGAGGTTGAACCCGTGATCGGTTTCGACGAACACCAAGCCACGACGAACGCCCGCTCCGTGAGCGACCTCGGGTTCGAACATCGGACGGCCCCCTTCGCGATCGGCGAGTCGACGATGGTCGTAGCTCGTGTGCAACGCGAAACCGAGGAGCGCGAGCGCGGGCGCGAGTGACGGAACGCCGCCCTCGAACGAGCGGAGCACCCACGCGAGGAGCACGTGCTCCAAGGGGAGCACGTCGGCGAAGAATCGCGCGCCGCCGCCCGGATAGTTGCCGTCGAAATAAAACGGCGCATAGAGGGCGATGACGCCGACGACGCCGAGCCCCGCGACGCGCGCCGTGCGATGGCTCGCCGCGCGCCACAGGGCGAGCACGAGGACGGGCGCGAAGAGCTCGGTGTTCGCCGCATCCGCGAGGTGCATCTTGAGCCGCCGGAGCGTCGTGCCCGCCATGGCGAGTGCGCCGAAGCCGTGCGGCAAATTCGCGCGTACGAAATCGCCATGCTCGACGAGGCAACCGATGCCGGCGCCGAAGCCGTAACGGAAGCATCCCGGTGGCCCGTCCGCCGTCGCGTAGTACGCGAGATCGGCGGAGGAGAACCACACGCCCGTCGCCAGGCGTTGCTCGACCACGAATAGCCCCGCGGGCACGAGCGCCGCGCCGGCCATCGCCGCGAAGCGAGCGGCCGTCGGCCGTCGCGCCGTGACGAAAAGCACGACGCCGACCGCAGCGGTCACCGGCCGAGTCGCCGCGAGCGCGCCGAGCAGGATGCCGGCGAGCGCCGCGCGCGACGTGCGTTCGTCGAGCGAACACCAGAGCGCCAGGGTGAGCAAGAGCGCGGCGAAGGCGTGCGACATGGTGTCGGCCGTGTGATACCGAAGCACCGCGCAGAGGGTGGAAAACACCGCCGCGAGCAGCGCGGTAGAGCGATCGTCGAAGAGACGGAGCGCGAGCACGAACGTCGCGACGACGAGCGCCGCCGCGAGGAGCGGTCCGACGGCGAGCGGCGCACCCATGAGAAATCCGAGGGCGAGGAGCGCCGGATAACCGGGCGGAAAAATGACGGCGAGCGCTCGTGCGTCGGGCGCGGCGAGCAAGAATCGACCGCGAAAAGAGCCGCTCGGTCCGGAGAGAGGAAACACCGCGTGCCCGGCCGCGAGGGCGCGCGCTTGGAGATAGTAACTCGTCGCGTCGATGATCCTCGGGCCGCCACGAAGGTAGTAACGGACGTAGCCCGCCGAGAGCAGCGCCGCGAGCACCGCGAGCACCGCGACCAGTCGTGTGGTCGAAACCAGACCGACCGCGTCCCGGATCCGGCGGCTCCTGGCGCAAGCAGCGAAGGCAAGAGCAGCGGCGAGTGCGACCCACGCGACCGGGTCGGGCGGAGCGCCGAAGTCGCCGAACGACGTGGTCACCGCCGCTCGACGCCCCAGAGATGATAGAGCACGAGCTCGCTGCCGCTCACCGCGAGCGCGGCGCGCATCGTCCCCTTCAAGCGCTCGGCGGGGACGTCGAACGACACTTCTTGCCAGGCATCGGAGGGACGCACCGCGATCTTGCCCGCGGCCACGTCGTCGATCGAGAGCGCCAACGTTGCGGGTTCCGGTGGCGCGAGGCGCACGATGAGGCGCGCGCTCCGTGCTTGGTCGAACCCCGCCAGCGTGGACGCGACGGACGCGGGCGGCGGCACGACGCGTCCCGCGTCCCAAAGATCTTCGCGAGGGCGCGCCGGGTTTCCGAGCAGCTTCATGTCGGCGAAACCGAGCGCGCCGTCGATGCGATACCGGTGCTCCTTTTCGCTGATCACGTCGGCGAAATCGACTTCATCGACGAGCCGCTCGCCGTCTGCGATGGGGAATGCCGGCGCGCCGCTCCTGCCCATGGCGCTGAAATCCGAGGCGTAGATCATCGCCGTCAGGCCGCCGCAGATCACGTTGCCGCGCACGGACACCCCGTCGAGCGCCCGTCCGAACCACGACGGCAGCTCGCCCCACCAGCTCGGATAAATGGCCATGACGTCGGGGCGCGCGCTCGGCGGCATGCGCTCCACGAGCTCGAGGGCCGCTGCGACGCCCCAACGGCTCGCGCGCGCGAACGGCAAGCCTCGGTAACCCCCGAGGCCGATGATGTCGAGAGCGGGAAGATCCGATTCATAGGGAATCGCGCCGGCGTCCCCGACGAGGACGCGCCGTGCCTGCGGGAGCTCGTGACGGATCTTGCGCCCCACCTTCACGTGCTGATCGCGAATGTTGCGAGACGCGCGCCCGAAGAACCACAGTTGATCGCGCATCCGCGGCACTTGCTCGAACGCGAGGAGTGACACGAGCGCGAGGACCGCGACGCGAGCGCCGTACCGCGCGGCGCGAACGGATCTCGCGGAACGAAAGTCGTGCTCGAACACGGCGGCGACGCCGAGCGCGGCGGCGAGGAGCATCCACGCGAGCGCGGGCATCGTGTAGCGTTCGTTTTGCCAGCGCACTTGCCCGTTGAGCGCGACGATGAGCACCCAGAGCACCGCTTGCGCCCACAAGACGACGGCGACGCGTCGCGTCTTTGCGAACGCGAGCGAAAGCACGGGAAGCACCCAGAACAGCGACCCGAAGAGGAGCCCGTTCGCGACGTGGTAACCGGTGACGCGGCCGACCTGGTAACGGACGTGAAAGACCCAGGCGTCGAACACGTCGCGCGCCGACAAGCGTGGGTCGTACGCTTCGAGCTTCACGAGAGCGCCCGCAGCCGACCAATCGCCGGTGAGCACGCGGTTCGCGACCGCGCTGGCGACGAGGACGAGCATCGCCGGCACGACGGAAATGCCGAGAATTTGCGCTGCGGCGCGCAGACCACATTTCGGACGAAGTGCGTGCGCACCCGATACGCCGAAGACGAAGGCGACGACGATCGCTTCGGGTCGCGTCGCGACGAGGAGCACGTTCGCGAACCCGAGGAGCCCGGCAGCGACGCCGAACGACGATCGCGTCGCGCCGCGTGAACCCAGGGCGACGAGATCGTCCCAGAAGACGAGGGCGAGCGCCCACACTGCAAGAAAAAAGGCGACTTCCATGCCGCTGAAGAGCGACCAATCGAGCGCGCCCATGGACAAGAGCGCCGGCGGCGCGAGGTATTTCGCCCAGCGCGGCATCCCATGAAAGAGACGCCGGCAACCGATCAACGTCGCAAAGACCGACGTCGCCGCGACGATCGCGGCGAACTGCATGATGAGAAGGCCACGAAACCCGAGCGCGAACCCCGGCGCCAGCGCGAAGGGGTAGAGCAAGCTGGTTCCCCCGCTCGAATATCCGTTGCCCGTGGACCACTCGAACGGTCTCCCGCGAGCGATGGAACGGGCAAAGTCGAAGTGGATGAAGACGTCGTCGAGCGGCGCCGACCAGTCTCTCGCGCCGAGATACGGATCCCCGCGAACCGACGAATAGAAAATTTGCAGTTTCAGCGACGCGTAGAAAGCCCGCGCCACGAGCAAAACGGCAGTACCCGCAAGGACGTAGTAGAGGCTGGGCTCGACCCGTCGAAGCACTTCTCCGGACGGGCGACGTTGCCAAAATGATGCGCGCTGCACGATGGTGAAAGAAGGGGTTTCCAACAAGCTCGACGCGGCTGCAAGGCCGTAAAACACGGTCGAAACACGTGGACACAATCGCAATCGGCCTTGCGGGGGGGAAGCCGAGAGGTTCTACTGAGTGAGCTCGCTCTTCGTCTGGATTCGGCCCCCCGGAAAATGACAACACGCTGGTTCGTCGAAGTGTCCCCGGTGGATGCGGACACCTTGAAGGAACGATACTGCGTCGAAGCCGTGCAGTGGCAGCAGGCCCTCCAGCAGGCGCGGAAGCTGCGCGGCGATCGGGGACCCTTCTCTCGGTTCAACATCGAGCTCCTCGATCTCGGTTATCGAGCGACGGACCCCGCCGCGAAGCTTCGCTACATGGTGTCGAAGGCGCCCGAAGATGCGCCGCTCAGTGGCGGGTTCGTGTCGAACGGCGCGCGGCAATCGTCGAGGCCGCCCACGGGGCGTTCGAAGATCCCGCTCCCCAAGACGCAATCGCGGCCTCCCGAAGGCGGCGCGCCGCGCGCGTCGCGCCCGCCGATCGATCCTGCCGCCTCGCCGCGCGCGTCGCGTCCGGCGATCGATCCCGCAGCTCCGATGAGCATCGCCGTGCTCGCGCAGACCGGCGCGGTCGCGCCGCCGACGGCGCCGCCGCCGCAACCGAAGACGGCCGCGACCGGGCACTCCGCGCATCCCGTCTTGTCGCCGCCGCGGCCGTCGAGCGCAGCCGTCGCGCGCGAATCGCCGCACTTGGACGTCGCCGAGCCGGCGCGGACGGAAGATTCGGCCGTTCACGTGGTCGAACCGATTCCACTCGTCACCCCTCACGGATCGAAAGCGCCGGAAGGTTCGGCTGTTGCCGACGCCGGTCCGGCTCCGCCCGCATCGCCGCCCCACGCCGAGGAGACGATTCCTTCGCTTCCGGGACTCGAATTGATCGCGTTCCGGCGTGAAGAACCCACCGAAGCGATCCCGATCACGTATCGCGAATTCTCGTTCGCCGTCGCGCCCGGGTTGTCGGCGCGCGAGCTCGAACGCTACGCGCGCGCTGCCTGGGAACAGGTCCGCACGTCGCTGAACCACCGACCCGATGGGAAGTTCGTCCAAATAGCGATCTTCGATCACCATTTTTCGTCGCGACCGGAGCGGCCTCCGCTCGCGGTGCTCGGCTGGAAGGATTGGCGAGGCGATCCCGTCGTGCAGATCCGGAGATCGGAGGTGGCGGCTCGCGCATCGCTGCGTTCCGGCGCTTCCGGAGCTGCACCGGACACAAAGTCCTCCATTTCCGTACCGCGTCCCATCGAGGGGAGCGCGGCAAACCCGATGCTGCGTCCGTTCGACGCGGACTCCGCGTTGTCACTGCGGCGACCCGAACAAATCGGAGCGGCCGCACCCGTCGAACAGCCAGTCATCTCGACGAAAGACGCCTCGGAGGAACCCGCTTTTCCGCTCGTCGCAGCTGCCGCGTCGATCCCAGTCGCGCCGGAAGCGATCGTCGTGAGCGCCGCGCCGGAGCCGGTGCCGGCTTCGCTCGAACCGTTGCCCGTCACGGCGCCGACGATCGTGGAGGCTGCTCCCGCCGGAGTGAGTGCGCCACCGATCGTCGTCGAAGCGCCGGCGTCGTTGCCAGGAGCGTTTCCCAACGTGGACGGCAGCGGCGCGCCGTCGGTGCCGTCCAAACGGCCGCCGCTCGCCCCGCTTCGCGGAAAGAAGCCCGCGGCGCGGATCGGCTCGTCTCCGCGCGCGGCGGGCCGCGCCGGCCCCCACGACGACCTCATCAGCGATCTCTTCGACGACATGCACCAGCTGCACTTCATGCCGGACCTGACGAGCGGCGCGGAGTACGTGCTCACCGTTCTGCACCGCATGCTCCCATCCGAAGGCGCGATCATTCACGTCTTCGACATCAACTCGCGTGAGTTCGCGATCGTCCGCGCGCTCGGGCCGAAGCCCGGCAACGTGCTCCTCATCCGGACGCCGGACACGTTTCCTCTCTTCCGGGACGCCTTTCGGCGTGGCCGGACGATTCGCTTCGCGGCCGCCCAAGAAGAGGAAGGATTTCGCGGCGGGCGCTGGGAGCTGCTCGGCGTGACCGCGAACGTCACGGCGGTCGGCCCGGTGCACCAGAGCGGCCGATACCTCGGGCTCATCGAGCTCGCCAATCCCGAGCGCGGCGAGCCGTTCTACGACACGGAATTGAACGCGATCGACTACATCTGCCAGCAGTTCGCGACGTTCGTGGCGTCGAAGCCGATCGTGCTCGAAGAAGACGCGATTTTGCCCTGATATCGCGCGACGAAGGTCGTCCGAGCCTCGCGCGAACCGAACGGAACGGGGTGCCGAACGCGCTCGTTCGCTCGGAACGTGGTACCTCGGTCGACATGGGCGCGGACCTCGCCGAACCGTCCGGTGTCCCGCCGGGGGCGGAGCCATGAGCGACGGCACCCGAGCCGAGCGCGGACTGCTCTTTCTGCTCTTGCCGGCGATCGTCATCGGCGTCCTGGTGCTGACCGGCGTCACGTTCCGAACGAGCTTCCAGCAAGAGCGGCTCCGGGAGCAGTCCGTCGTCGAAGCGACGCTCTCTCTCGCCAACGAGCGCGCGGCGCGGCTCGATCAACTCATCATCGACCAAGACGCGGTCGTCGCGGCGGAGACGGACGTCAGTGACCTCGGCAAGCTCGCGCGCACGTGGCTAGCGGTCGCCGCGCGGCAGACTCCGACGGTGCGCGCCGTGCTCGTCCTCGATCTGGAATCGCCGATGCACGAGGTCGTCGCGTTCGCGTCACGCCGACCTGGCCTAGACGACGAGTCGTTCCGGCGACTCCTCGTCAATCGCATGTTCTTCGATCTCGATCTCCGGCCGCCGGAGGACCAACTGCGGCATCTGCACCAGTCGTACGGCGGGCAGAATTACCTCGTCAGCTATTTTCAGCGGAAGAACGAGGAGCACCGCTACCTCGTCGTCGCGTGGCACGACGTGCCGCGCATCGTGCACGACGTCTTGCCCGCGCTCTACCCGGTGCGCGACCCGCAGAGTCGCATGAACGTCGTCGACGAAAACGGCGCGATCATCTTCGGGCCTCCGGTGAGCGGCGGCGAATTCACGGTGGGGCGCCCCTTCCAGACGACGCTCTACAAATGGCGCGTCAACGTCTCGCTGCTCGCCGCCGAAGAGCTGGCCGCGAGCGCCGCGCGCCGGCGCATCCTGGAAATGGTCTTGGTCGGGCTCTCGGGCCTCGTCGTGCTCGCGGGCATGGTCGTGGTCGTGGTCGCTGCCGCCCGCGAGCGGAAGCTCTCGGCGCTGAAGAGCGATTTCGTCGCCAACGTCTCGCACGAGCTGAAGACGCCCCTCTCTTTGGTGCGCATGTTCGCGGAGCTCTTGCAAAGCGGTCGCGTCGAGAACGACGAGAAGCGAAAGCAATATCTGCACATCATCTTGAGCGAGAGCGAACGGCTGAGCGCGCTCATCGAGAACGTGCTCGATTTCGCGAAGGTCGAGCGCGGCAAGGCGGGCTACGACTTCGCCGACGGCTCACTCGGAGAGGTCGTCGCACGCGCCGTGGAAGTGTGCCGGGTGCGCGCCGAGCGCGAGCAGGCCGAGCTCGAGCTCGACATCGAACCGACGTTGCCGATCCTGCGGCTCGACGAGCGCGCCGTAGAGATCGCGATCATCAACCTGGTCGACAACGCGCTGAAATACGCGAAAGATTCCGGCCGGATCGTGATCGGCGCCAAGGCGCGCGGCAAGGACGTCGAAGTCTCGGTGACCGACGAAGGCGCCGGGATCCCCGTCGAGGACAGAAAACGCATCTTCGACCGCTTCGTGCGCGGGCGCGGCACGAAGCAAGTCCGCGGAAGCGGCATTGGGCTCGCCCTGGTGAAACACATCGCCGTCGCGCACGGCGGCGACGCCTGGGTGGAACCGGCCGAAGGGGGCGGCAGCAGGTTCGTGTTCAGTTTACGCGTCGGCAGGCGCGTGAATGAAGAGTCTCCGGCCAAACAGGGCGAGTCGGTCGCGTAGATTGGGGCTGGTTTTCTGGGATTCGGTTTGATCTGCGTTCGAATGCAAAGCGGATCGCGTTCAGCGAGCATCCGCGAACGGGGTAGCGCCCCGTGAGCTGCCACGACCTCGCAGCCTCGGAAGAGCAGATCACGATCCTCGAATGAGAGGCGAGTGAGACTACCGGCGAAGCCGGCGCGGGTTGCTTACGGTCGGAAGGAACGCGCGACGCCACTCGCGGATCTCGAAAAAAAACTGCTCGACGCTACTCATCCACTTCGCCCTGATCGGTCGCGCCTTGGTTCTTGAGCAAGTCTTGATCGGAGACGTAGATCGACGGACCCTTGCCCGGCTCGGACGGCGCCTTCGTCGGTGACGTCGGAACGGCCGGCGCGGGAACGGGCGATGCTTGCGTGACGGGAGCGGCCGCAGCGCTCGGCGACGCGGGCGCGGCTTCGTGAGCCGCGACGTTCGGATCGTTCGAGCCGAGGTCGTCACCGGGAACCTCCGCGGGTGCGCTCGGCGTGGCTGCCGGCGCGGGTTCATCGAGCGGCGGCGACAAGGGCACCGCGTCGAGCAGTGCGTCGAGCTTCTGGCGCGCTTCGGCGAACTCGGCGCGCTCCTCCAGCGGAAGGACGTGCAGGGCGTCGAGCTTGAGGATTTCCGAATCGACGAACACGCCGTTCTTCTTCACGCTGAGGTGAAGGTGCGGACCCGTGGAGCGACCCGTCGAGCCCACGTAGCCGATGATCTGCAGCGCGTTGACGTGATCGCCGACTTTCAGCCCGGTTTCGAACCGAGACAAGTGCGCGTAACCGGTCTCGATACCGCCGGTGTGCTGGATGCGAACGAGGTTCCCGGTCGGGCCGCCATTGCCGATGAACTCGACCACGCCGGGGCCCGCCGCGCCGACCGGCGTCCCCATCGGGGCGCCGAAATCGGTGCCTTCGTGAGGCATGATCTTGTGCAGGATGGGGTGCATCCGGTGCGGATTGAACGGCGAGGTGATCGGCGCGCCCTTGATGGGTTTGTGCCAGCCGCCTTCGTGCACCGAGCGACCCTGTGCGTCGTAGTAGCCGTGCGATTTCGTCCCGCGGAAGTAATAGATTCGGGTCGGCTTGGTGTCGCCGTGCGCCGGCAGGTACTCGAGCGCTTCGATGCCGGCGTAGCGCTCGAATTCGCCGAGCACCGTCGTTTCCTGGAGCACGACGCGAAGTCGGTCGCCACGACGAAAATCGGCAACGGTCGAGTGGCCCTCGAGCGCGTCGTCGAGCACCGATGCGAGCGCCGGTTCGAACCCGCCCGCTTCGATCGACGCCGCAAACGTCGGTCGGTCGAATCGAATCGCACCCTGCACGCGCGAGCGCTCCACTTCGAGATCGAGCTTCGACGCTTTGAGGAAGCCGTCGCTGCCCTCGCGCGCCTGGTACACCTCTTCCTTGCTGACGATGTACTCGTACGCGACCACGCGCCCCTGGGCGCGATCGACGAGCGCGACGAACTGATCGCTATGGCCGCAATGATCGAGGTCGCGAAGCCCCTTCAAGGTCGCGAGCACGCGGAACGTCTGAGCGTGGGGAACGCCGGCGGATTCGATCGCCGTCAGGAACGGCTCGTGACCGATCGTGCCTTCGACTTTTTTGAGCGTGGCGTCGGTCGAGTCCGCGATGCGCCACGGCCCCGGGATGCGTTTCCGCGCGGGCTTCGGCACGGTGGGCGCGGGCAGGGCCGGCGCGGGAACGGCGGCGGCCGGCGCGGCGGCGCTGGTCGCGGCAGGAGCCACCGCGAGCGGAGCTCCGTCACGAGGATCGGCATGGATCAGAATCGCGAACAGCGCGCCGACGAACGCGAGCCCGAACAGCGTTCCGAACATCGCGATGAGGTTCGGCGACAGCTCCGGTCGGGCGCGCGCGAGCGCGGGCGACGCGGGCGGCTCGCCGCGCGACGCGATTCGGTCGAGCTCGTCGTCGAGGGAGCCGAACCGCACTTCGCCGGGACCGACACTGTTAGCTTGCTCAGCGTTCACCTCGACGTGCCGTGATTCGGCGATCCGTGCGAGGAGTCGATCGCGAACGGGATGCCCGGTGCTCGCTGCTTCCGGACGGCCCGCGGGTTCTTGCGGCGATTCGTCTTCGAGACGCGGGCGAAGCTCTGCCTCGTCGCTAACGCGACGCGGCACTTGGGGCTCTCCCGCCTCGTCGTCCCCGCCGCTGAACGCCGGATCGAGGTTGATTTCGGGCTCGTCCACGCCGTCTTCTCGAACGACCGGGTCGGTGACCCGCCCGACGTGGCGGGGGCTCCTCACATCGGGTGAAGACGCCACGGCCGTTTCGGTAGCAGTCGAGGGTCCGTGGAGCAAGCCCTATGGGTCGGCCTGCTCCCCCGTCGAAGGCCGTCCGATGTCGGGTTGCTTGGCGATTCGGCCCATTTCAAAGAGACTCAGGGCTAATGGACGAGCATACCCGGCAAATCCTCCTGCTCGGCCGCGAGCACTACGACAAGGGCGAATACGATCAGGCGGCACACCTGCTCGGACAGGTCCTCGAGCACACCGATCGTTTCCCCGACGTGCTCAACATGTTGGGCGTCATCGCGCACAGCAACGGGGACCTGAGCGAGGCGCGTGCGCATTTCGAGAAGGCCGTGTCGCTGAACCCGAACTACACCGAGGCTCAGCTAAACCTCATGGTGACCCTGAACGATCTCGGGGAGTACGAGCGCGCGCGCCAGATCTACGCCGGGATTCGCTATCGCGGGGGCGGCGGCAAGGATCTCGACCCCTTCGCCAAGGGCAAGATCGCCAACATGCACGCGGAGCTGAGCCAGGCCTACCAGGACGTCGGGATGACGCTCGAGTCCATCGGCGAGCTCGAAAAGGCCGTCTTGCTGTGTCCCAATTTCGCCGACTTGAGAACCCGGCTCGGTGTGCTCTATCGCGACGCCGGTGACCTGAAGCGCGCACGCGAGCACTTCGAAGCCGCGAAGGTATCGAACCCGAGGTTCCTGCAGAGCCGGATCTTGCTCGGCGTCCTCCACCTCAGCGCCGGAGACAACGACAAGGCGATCGCCGAGCTCGAGAGCGTCCTCGAGCACGACCCCGACAACAAGGGTGCGCAAATGTATCTCCGCATCGCGCGCTCGCCGCGGAGCTCGGGGCCTCCAGCAAACGCCGGTGGCTGACCGACTCGCGGGACTCACGCAGAAATTCAGAGAGCGATGGACCGAGGTGTGGCTTCGCCTCCGCGGCGGAGCTTTGTCGCCCGAGCGCTTTGCAGCATCGGTCGCGGTCGGACTCTTCGTCGGATCGATCCCGGTGTTCGGCGTACAGCTCGCCCTCGTTCTCCTGGTGTGCATCCCGTTCAAGCTCGACTCGGCGATCGCCTACGTCGCGGCGCACATCTCGAACCCTCTCACTCTGCCGATCTTCGTGCTCGCCGAGCTGGAGGTCGGATCCCTGGTTCTCGCAGGTCACACGGCTCGGCTGAGCGTCCACGCGGTGAAAAGCCTCGGCCTCGCGGCGTTCGGGAAAGAGCTCGCGGTCGGCGCGCTCCTCGTCGGCGCCGCGTTCGCTTTGATCGGCGGAGCAACGACGTGGGCGTTCGCGCGAATCGCGCGGGCGCGTCGCGACGAAAACCTCGTCCTGGCGCGACGTCGCACGCTCGACCGCTACCAAGCCGTCGACAAGAGAATCCGCGGATACGTATCGGGAAAGCTGCACTTCGATCCGGCGCTCGAACGCCTCGCGGGACTCGAAGGGACGTTCGGTCGCCTCCTCGACGCCGGCGCCGGCTACGGCCAGTTGAGCCTCGCCCTTCTCGAGCTCGGCCGTGCGACGTCCGTGCGGGGCTTCGATCCGGACGCCGCGCGGATCGCCGCGGCGAAAAGCGCTGCGGGCGACGTCGAGTGGTTCGAGGTCGCCGACTTCGGGAACGCGACGTTCGCCCCGTCGGACACGGTACTTTTTGTCGATTGTCTCCACTACGTCGACAGGGCCGTTCAGGACGCCGCGCTCGGGCGCGCCGCCGACGCGCTCGCGCCCGGGGGTCGAATCGTCGTGCGCGAGATCAACGGCGCCGGGTCGCCGCGCAGCCGACTCACGATCGCGCTCGAACGGCTCGCACGATTTTACCGCGGCGAATCGGGGTCGTTCTGTTTTCGTCCCGCGGCGGAGCTCGTGCGAACGCTGGAAGGGCTCGGGCTAGCGTGCGCGATCGTCGTCGAAGACGGTTGGTCCTTGCTCGACAACGTGCTCATCGTCGCGCGCCGTGAGACGTGACGGGTCAGGAAGCGGGCGACTTGCCGATCGGTAAGGTGACGCGAAAGAACGCGCCGCCGCGCGGGTGATTCGCCGCTTCGACGAACCCTCCCATTTCCTCGACGATCGTCTTGGAGATGGCGAGACCGATGCCGGTTCCGCGCGGCGTTCGCGACGCATGGAACGGATCGAAGAGGTGAGGCAGATCCTCCGGCGGGATTTGCGGCCCGTTGTCCGACACCTCGAGCCGAACGGTGCGCCCGTCTGCGTACAATCGAACGGACACGAGTCCCGCTCCGGAGGGCCGTTCGCCCACCGCGTGGATCGCGTTCACCATCAAGTTCAACACGACCTGGCTCAACTTCGTACCGCTGCCGCGAACGGGAGGTACCGCGCCGACGTCGAGCTCGATCTCCGCGCGCTGGCGTATCTCGCCGCGCACGATGCGGAGCACCACGCGGATGACGTCGGCGAGATCGACGTCTTCGGTGACGACGTCGGTCACCGGGAGCGCAATGCTGTGCGCGATGCTCACGACGCGTTCGACGCCCTCGAGCGCAAAGCCGAGGCGCGTCTCGAGGTCGGCGAGCTTCGTTCTCAGCAAGCGCGTGTCGGTTTCGCGCGCGTCGAGCCGTTCCACCACCGCTCGGACCTCGGTGCGCGCCATCGTGACGCTTTCGCGAATCCACGCCGCGGGACGGACGAGCTCTCGACCGAGCCCCGACGCCACCAGGCCGAGAGCGTACACCCTCTCGGTGAACAGGAGTCGTCGCTCCATCGAACGCACGCGCATCCTGAGCTCGTAGTACTCGAGCGCCGAGTTCAGCTCGGAGCGCAACTCGTGCAAGGCGCACGGCTTTCGAAGGTAGCGCCGCACGTTGCCGCGATTGATGGCGTCGACCGCAGCGGCGAGGTCCGAGTACGCCGTGATGAGAATGCGCACCACGTGCGGGAAATCCACACGCACTCGTTCGAGAAGCTCGATCCCGGTGACCTCGGGCATCCGCTGATCGGCGACGATGACCGCGACTTCGTTCTCGGCGAGCAACTCCAGCGCGCGACTGGCGCGCGTCGCCGTGAGCACACGAAATTCGTCGGAGCAGGCCGTCTCCCAGACGACGAGATTGGACTCGTCGTCGTCGACGAAGAGAATGTGAGCGGTCAAACGAGGGTCTCCATCGACCCACAGAGTTCCGCGTTTACGAAGAGAAGTCGAGAGCTTGCGCGTGTGACGAACTCGCGACGCGACCCGCCGACCACGCACCTAAATAACCCGTCCTCGGAGCGCCTCACACTCCCGAGGCATTCAGTCGAGAACCGGGACCAGCAATCTGAACAGAGTGAAGCCGGTATCGCGCGTTTCGGCTTCGATTCGCCCGCCGAGCTCTTCGGCGATGCGCTTCGATATCGCGAGACCCAGACCGGTTCCGAGACTCTCTTCGCTCTTGGACAACAGCTCGAAGACGCGGGAAATGGCCTTCGCAACCGGAGCCGCGCGGTTGTCCTCGACTTCGAGCACGACCCAGCCGTCGGCGCTCGAAAGCCGAATGGCGATGACCCGCTCCGCGCGGGGACGATCGGCGACCGCGCGGATGGCGTTGACGACCAAGTTGATAACGACCTGACCAAACTTCGCGCTCGAGCCGAGTACGTTCGGGACCGACGCGAGCTCGATGCGGGCTTCGGCGTCACGGAGCTCGGAACGCAAGATCCGCAGCGTCAGACGCACGAGATTTCTCATGTCGATCGCGCAATCGTCGCGCGGCATGGTCGGGATCTCGATGCCCCGGACCAAACTGGTCAACGCGTCCGCCGCCGACACGGCGTCGACGAGCGCCTCGTCGGCCTGGGCGATCCGGGCACGCATCGCGCGAACTTCCGTCGTCGCCGCCGGCGTCGCGTCGAGCGCGGAGCGCAACGTATCGCGCGCGTGCTTGATCTGTTGCGAGATGGTGGCGACCGGATCGCGGAGCTCTTGAGCGAGACTCGTCGCGACGATACCGAGCCCGTAGACGCGCTCCGTCTCGATCAGGCGCCGCTCGACGGCCTGAACGCCGCGCCGAGTTTCATAAAGCGCCATTGCTTCGGCGAGCGTCGCCTTGAGCTCCTCGGCGTCCCACGGTTTTCGGATGTACCTGCGGACGTGGCCGCGATTGATGGCCTCGATCGTCGCGCCGAGGTCCGCGTAGGCGGTCACCAGCATGCGCACGGTGTCCGGAAACTCGGAGCGGACCCGTTCGAGGAGATCGACTCCGCTCGTTTCGGGCATCCGCTGATCGCTCAGCAGCACGCCGACCTCGTGGCTCGCCAAGACGGAAAGCGCATCCGTAGCGCTGCCCGCGGTGAGGACGGAAAAGTCTGCCCCACAAAGTGCCTCGAAGACCGCCAGGTTCGGCGGTTCGTCATCGACGAAGAGGACATGGGCGGTCACGGCTCGTTCCCCGCATTCTCGAATCGCATCGCCTGCCGCGCACCGCCCGTCTCTGGGTGGCGGCTCGAGCGGAGCGCGCTGCAAATGCTTGGGGTCACGATGTGTTCGCCCCTCCCGAAATGACGAATTCCGACCCGGGAGCATACGTCCTTCGGAGCGACGAGTGTCAATATCGAGCGAAGCGCGACGCGACCGGCTTCGAGCTTCTCGCTGGCCTCGACGACTCCGCCAACGCGTTCGACAGCGCTAGCTGATCTTCCGTTCAGTGCAACTCTGTCGACTCGACGGCCGCCACTCTCGGATCGCCATCGTTTCAGCCATTCGCGCCGAGCTTGCTCGAGGCGTGTTCGGGCGGCGGCGGGCTCGAGAGGCGGCGGTTTTTTCTCGGGATGCGCAGAGTGAACTCGGTTCCGACGCCCACGGTGCTCGTTACGCCGACCGTGCCTCCGAGCGAAGCGACCACGCGGTGCACGATCGTGAGGCCGAGCCCCATGCCTTCACCGACGTCCTTCGTCGTGAAGAACGGCGTGAAGATCATGGCGCGCTCCTCGGGACGAATGCCGGAGCCGTTGTCCTGGACGGAGATCACCAGGAGATCGTCTCTGCCTTTCGCATTCACGCGCACCCAACCGGTGCCGTCGCGCGGGAGCGCGTCGAGGGCGTTCTGGATCAGGTTCGTCAGGACCTGGTTCATTTCTTCGGGCACGCATTCGATGTGACCGTCGCCGTCGAACAGCATCTCGACCACGGGCCTGGTCATTCCGGCTTGGAGCACCGACGCGACATCGCGCGTTGCCTCGAAAATGTCGAGCGGCTGGAACGTCCTCGTGTAGCCCTCTCGCGAGTATCGCTGCATGAGAACCACCGTCGCGCCAATCCTCCGAAGGCCGGTCTCGGCGACGTCGAACATCTTTTCGAGCCTCGCGTAGTGATCGACCAGCGCCGGAGCGGCGTCCCCCGCCGGATCGTCCGCCCGAGCGCGCGCGACGACCGCGTCGACGTCGCGCCGGATCAGAGACAGCGCGTTCTTGATGTAGTTCAGGGGATTATTGATCTCGTGCGCCAGACCGCCGGCGATGGTCTCGAGGGAGTCCATGTTGTGCGTGAGGACTAGATCCGCGGTCGTCTCCTGGATCCGCACGAGGCTGCGCACGGTGGAGACCAGCTCCTTCGTCGAAAATGGCTTGGCGAGGTAGGCGTTCACGCCGGCCTCGAGACCCGCGATGCGATCTTCCACGTCGCTGCGCGCGGTCAACATGACGATGGGGATATGCCGAGTCCGCGCGTCGGTGCGGAGCCGGCGGGTGAGCTCCATTCCGTCGATCTCCGGCATCATCATGTCGGTGATGATGAGGCTCGGGAGGTGCTCGACGGCGAGTTCGAAGCCCTTGCCGCCACCCGGCGCGGCAAGGATTCGGAACTGACTGCGAAGGGCCAGATGAATGACCCGAATGACGTCCGGCGTGTCCTCGACCACGAGCACACTCTGCTGGCGCTGGTCCTCGTCCGGGTCGCGATCGATGACGCGCTGATCGGTCGCTTCGTCGATGTCGAGCAAGCGATAGTGGCTCATCGCCTCCACTTGCCACTCACCGATGCCGTGGTCCGATTCGCGGTTGCCCGTCGCGCGGGCCTCTTGTCGCGCGCGGCGATCGAGCGACTCGGGGTCGAAATGCCCGCGGCCCTTCAAGAGCTCGACGGTGAACGTCGCGCCGCCGGACGCGCCGCTCTCCGCCCGGATGCCGCCGCGATGCAGCCAGACCAGCTCGCGCGCGAGCGCCAGACCGAGCCCGGTGCCACCGAATTTGCGCGTACCGCCCATGTCGACTTGAACGAACCGTTCGAACAGCATGTCGGCCATTCCGGGCGGGAAACCGATGCCGGTGTCGATGACCGCGATGCGCACGATATCGCCTTCGTCGTGCAGCGACACGCGGACTTTTCCGTGGGGCGGAGTGAACTTGCAGGCGTTCGATAGCAGGTTGACGAAGACGCGCTCCATCCGCTCGAGGTCGCAATAGACGCGACAGGAGGCGACATTGGAGTCGAACGTGAGCTCGATCGATTTGCGTTGAGCGAGTGATTGGACCTGTAGAACGAGGCCGTGCAGATATTCGGCGAGATCGTGCTCGGCGATCTGCAAACGTAGCCTCGACTCGTCGAGCTTGGACAGATCGAGGAGATCGCCGATGAGCTTCAAGAGCTTCACGCCGCTCCGGAGCATCGACTGGAGGGTCGCACGCTGCGCTTCGGTGAGCTTCCCCGTCTCGCCCTGGATCATGAGCTCGAGCGGAGCGAGGATCATCGTCAGCGGCGTCTTCAGCTCGTGCGTGATGTTCGCGAAGAATTCCGATTTGAATCTATCGAGCTGCTGGAGCCGCACGTGGGCGCGTTCGAGGTTCGCCTTGGTCGACTCGATGACCAGCTCCCTGGCCACTTGTTCGCGCCCGGTGCGGTAGCCGAGGACCTGTCCGCCGCCGGCAACGAGAGCGGTCGACGCCAAGAAGAACAAATTCGAGACGGCCGTGAAGCCGAGCGAGCGCGGATTCAACAGGAAATTGGGAAGGAAGAACGAGACGACCACCCCGATTTGCACGGTCGCCACGACGCGCGGCGGCCATACGAAGAGGAGGCCGATGCCGACTAGAATGAGCGAGAGGCCCGCGTAGTACGGCGACGCGAGCCCGCCCATCTGCACGGTCATCAGGCTGATGCCGCACGCGATGAGGATCTGGTAGCCGCCGGAGAGGAGGTTCACGTGTCGCGCGAAGACCGGGCGATTCACCAGCCGGAACATCACCAGCGTCACGATCGTGATCAGCGCTCGCGTTCCGTACAACACGGGCAACCACGCGCGCGGCGCCAGGAGGTAATCGAGAATCCCGAACAGGGGATAGAGGACGATCACAAGCCAGAGGGAGCTCAAGGTGCCGCGCCGATTGCGCGCGATCAGCCAAGCGGACCACCGCGCCTGGAGCTCCGCCTGCTGAACCTCCTCGATCATTTTACTCGCGCGTCAGCTGGACGAACGGGTTCACTCCGGTCGGCTCCTCGATGATCGAAACGTCCGCCTCCGGCGCGGCGGTACGTGCGAACTCGAGCATCTCCCACGGCTCGCGATAGATGAGGTACCAATCGCAGTGGAACTCGATGATCCATCGGCTGGGGCTCGAGGGAACCATGTTCCCGATGTAGAGGGTACCCCGTTCGGCAACGCTCGCGTAAAGAGACCGGGTGAGCGAAACGGCAGTCGCCGTCGGTAGGTAATCAAACAACCCACATGAGAAGATCGCGTCGAATTTTCCGAGCGGCGCGAACAGAGTCGGGTCGCGCAAGAGCCGTTTGATCGTGTCGTGCAGGTAGACGACCTTCACTTGATCCGGCCATCGCGCGGCAACCAGCCGCTTCAGTCGCCCGTACGAAAATGCGAGCGCTCGCTTGTCTTGATCGAACAGGACGATCTCGACGGGGTGCGGAATGCTCTCGCGCTCGCGGAGCAATTCGTACGTTTCCTGTGCGGGCCCGGCGGCGATGGACAGGATGCGAATCGGGCGATTTCCCGAGCTCGGGCGGTCGAGCAGCGCCGAGAGTTGACCCTTCACCATGTCCTTGCGTTCACGGACGGCCACCGCAGCCGGCGTCGACACGTACGCGACGTTCATCGCCTTCGCGAACAGCGTGCTGCCCGAGAAGTGATTGCCGTAGAGGCCGTTCATCAGCTCGAAGTCGCCGGGATAGCCGAGCGGCTTCTCCTTCGCGCGCCGCATCCACCACGATTGCATCAGATACGAATCGAGGTGACGGACCGAGTACTCCTTGAGTTTCTGAAGTTCGACGGGGTTCGATCGGTCGAGCGCTTCGTGCACCGCCTGGGTCGCGACGAGGATCTCGTCGACCACTTCACGCTTGATGCGCTCCACGAGCGCGCTCCGCGCGGGGGATTGCTGATCGCCGTGCGCGACGTGCCAAGGGAGCGACGCTTCCAGCTCACCGAGCTGCTCCTCGGCGTCGATGAAGAGCAGACGGAGCTCGGCGATGCGCGCCTTCACGCGTTCGTGCCCTGGGACGCGCCAGGGGCGGCTCTTGAGCGCGAGACCCGGACCGGCGCCGTTCCACGCCTTCACGTCGCGCAGCTGCAAAACGTCGTCGATGTTCATCAGCGTGTCGAGGAACGAAACGCCGACGACCTGCCGGTCCGCGACTTGTCGCACCGAGCCGACGCGCGCGGACCCGCGGTACGCCTCGTGTCGATCGAAGCTCACCGTGACGAGCGGAATCGTGTCACCGACGGACAGCGTCTCGGCCTCGGTCCATTCGAACGCGACGCCGTTTTGCGAGACGTCGTGGAGCGGGCACGCGCGTTCTCGATCGGCGACCTTGATGAGCACTTTTGCGCCGACGGGGCCGAGCTCGGCAGAGGGATACCGAGGAGGCCTGAAGTACACTTCGCGACCGAGGCCGCCGTCGAGATCCTGATAACTGCGCGGAGACTCGGGAGCTGGCGGAATCGTCGAAGGGCTGCGGTCCTGCCATTTCGCGTCCGAACCGGGTGCTCCGGATTCGCGGCTGTCGTGGAAAATGGCCGCATCGTTCGTAGTCATCTTCGAAAGGTCCTTCTGTAGAAAATAAGAAGCGGGGTGAGAGCGAATCGACCTCGGCGCCCACGAGATCGCCGCTCCCAGCGTCACCCTTCCGAACGAGGTGGGTCGTTCGAAGTGTCTACGCTGGTTGACATGCTGCTTCTCAATATCACGACGACGAGTCGCTCGTCGTGTCGGCCGAACACACATCGTCGTCGAAACGTCGACGACATAGAAAGTCCACGCGTTCGTCTCACAAGTGCTTCCGGCGGCGGCGCGAACCAAGCAACGCGGCGGTACGCGATGACGCCAGTGCAGGTGAGGCGGACGGCGCGACGGTCACTGGTGAAGGTGAGAGCTCCAGACGGTTTTTTTCGTGGCGAGAAATCTTGGCGTGCCTATCGGCAAGATTCACTTCCGCTGTAGGGCCGAGTGAGCGTTTCATCCCGAATTCGTGCGCGAGACGATTTCGCGGACCACCCGAACGCGACGCGGCGACACGCGACGCGGCTCGACCCACTCCGTTATCCGGTGCGGTTGTAGCTCGTGTTCTCGAGGAGGATGACGTTGCTCTTCGAGCGGGTTTCCCCCGCGTTCGTCACGTAAACCGCGGGCTTGTCGACGATTGGGCAGACTTTTTCGCACGCGCCGCAACCCACGCACAGGTTCGGATCGACGTGAGGCCGTTTCAGTTTCACGGTGAGCATCTTGGGCTGCTCACCTTTCTTGTCATAGTGACCATCTCGCTTCGGGACTTCGACCTCTTCGGCCCAGATGGCTTTGGGCGAAGTCGGACAGAATTCCTCACAGACGATGCAGGGGGTGCCCATCGCCCAGGGCAAACACCTGCCCTGATCGTACATGGCCGTCCCCATCGCGATCGGCTTCTGGCCGATGCCCATCTTCTCCTTCTCTGTGATCTTCTGGATCGCACCGGTGGGGCACACCTGCCCGCAAAGGACGCACGAGAACTCGCAGTACCCGATGCGCGGAATGAGGATCGGGGTCCAAAGCCCCTCCACGCCCGCCTCGAAGAAGGCCGGATGGAGCGCATTGTTCGGACACACCTTCATGCATTCGGCGCAGCGAATGCATCGGTCGAGAAACTCCCGCTCTTCGACGGCGCCCGGCGGGCGAATGACTTTTTCGCTGTAACCGCGGTCGGGCCAGCCCGCGATCCGGAACGCCGGGATGGCGAGCGCGCCCGCCGCCGCCGTGGCGACGACCGTGCGCCGTTCGAGATCGGGAACGGACGTGGTTCCCTTCCGGTTCGGCAGGAATCGGAACTTGATCACGTCCTCGGGGCACGCCGCTTCGCAGTTGAGGCACATGTGGCACTCGTCCTGCCGATGCTTCACGCCGCCCTGTGGACTATCGGCGCCCTGGCAATGGACGATGCACAAGTTGCAGTCGGTGCACTTCGAGTGATCCTTCTCCATCCCGAAGAGCGAAAATCGGGAGATCACTCCGAGAAACGCGCCGAGCGGACAGAGCGCGCGGCACCAGAACCGCGGCACGATCCGGTTCATGAACAGGATTGCTACGAAGAGCACCACGATGAACCAGGTCTGGTGGAAATAGAGCTGGTTCGGGGTCCAGACGGACCGCGCGAGAAAGTCCTGCGAAGCGTCGCTCGCGGTTTGGAGCGCGCGTACGTTCGTGTCGGCGATGCCGTTCGCCGACCGAATGCCGAGGTATTGCAGCGCGGGTAAAACGCCGAGTCCGATGGCGCGCACGGCGACGCAAATCGGATCGAGCAGCCCGCCGATGGCGCTTCCTGCAACGGCCGAGGCGAGAAAGGCGACCATCAAATAATACTTCGCCGCTTGCCAGTAGTGCGTGCGGTTCGCCTCGACGCGCTGCTTGCCGCGCACGTAACGCGACGGAAAAATCCACGCGAAGAAATGGTGAAGCGTCCCGAACGGACAGATCCATCCGCAAAACACGCGCCCGAACACCAGCGTGAGCGCGACGATCCCGAGCGACCATGCGAGCCCGCGATACACCGCGTGCGTCGACAAGAGCGTCATCGCCGCGACGAACGGATCGGCGAGCAAGAACCCTTCCACCGGATACGGGAGCCGCACCGGCGTCTCGGAGCTCGCCGAAAACGTGCCGCGGAAGGCCGTGTTGCAGAGCAAGAACAGAAACAATCCGAGAAAGCCCGCTTGCGCGAACCGCCGCGCCCAGACCAGGTAACGGATGATCGGCCGCGCCGGAATGCCCGAGCCGGGACGCTTCTTTTTCTTGGACTTGGTTTTTTGGGGGGGCTCCCTCTTCGGCGGAGCCGGCGGCGGGACGATCTTTTCCGTGGGGTTCGGCGACGCCGGTGCCGGCGCTTCCGCGTGAACCGAACTCGGCGCGTCGAGCGGCACGACCGGTCCCGCCTTCCCGAGCCACGGAATCGGTGCGGGAAGATCGGAAGGCTCCGGCTCGGGGTGATGCGAGCACGCCACTCAAACCTCCACGTGCGGCAGTGACGCCCAATCCACTTCGCCGATGCCCCGCTCGCGCGCGAGCTTCAGATAGCCGATGTTCTCCGGCTTTTGGCCGATGAGCGTGCAACCGTACGCGTCGGCCGCGACTTGATCGATGCTCGCGATCACCTGGTGAACGTCCGCCGCGTCGTCGATGTTGCCGCCTTGAGGGCCATTTCGCATGAGCACGCGCGTCGCATCCACGACGGTGAGCGTCGGTCGCATGAACGTCGCGAGATCGGCGATCGAAACGTCGATGCTCTGATGGAGCCGGTTTCGTCGACCGCCGAGGATGCCGTACCAATTCTTCATGGCCGCGGTGTACTTCGACAAATTGTGGTGCTTGGCGACCGGCACGTTGATGACCTTGTCGGCGTTCACGAGCGGCGTGTAGATCGGCCACTGATCGAGCACGTCGCCCTTCATCCTGATCTCGCGAAACCGATGTGCGGCGGGCAAAATGACGGTCGCGCCGACGTCGTGAGCCGCGCGCCAGATCCCCGAGCGCTGAAAACAACGGTTCGGTTCGTTGCACGAAGCGTCGGTGACGACGACGCGCGACGCCCCCGCGTCGAACGCCATCTTCACGACTTCCGCGACGACGAGCGGGTTCGTGTTCGCGGCGTGCACCGGAAGCCGGTCCCAGCCGATGTTCGGCTTCACCGCGACCACGTCGCCGCGCGAGATGAATCGATGCATGCCGCCGAGCGCGTCGACGGCGCGCCGCACGAGCACGGCGGGATCCGTCGAGCTCTTCGCGATCGCCATCATCGGCAACGCGGACACGGGTGGAGACGCGAAATTCCGGATCTGGCGCTGACCGCCCAGAGCCGCGACGTCGTAGCCGCCGCGGTCGAATCGGGCGCGCGTCAGGAGCGCCACGCCGCCGAGGACGGCGCTCGCCGCCGCGATCCGCCCGACCGCCTCGCGACGCGACACGGGACCCGGCATCGCGCGAGCCTGGGCTAGAAGCCCAAATCAGTCAAGGAATAGGCCCTGAACGCATTCGCAGTCCGACCTCGCAACCACCGTCGCGACGACTGATAAGAGGAGGCCCCCTTGTTTAGGTGCCTTGCCGAGATTAGGTTGCCCAGCCCGACGACGTCGGCGGAGAGAACCATGAAGCCCGATATTCATCCCGAATACAAACCGGTGGCCGTGACCTGCGCGTGCGGCAACAAGTTCCTGACTCGGTCCACGAAGGGCGATATCTCGGTCGACGTGTGCGGCGATTGTCATCCGTTCTACACGGGCAAGCAGCGCCTCGTGGACACGGCCGGTCGAATCGACCGCTTCCGCCGCAAGTACGCCGCGCCCGCCGCGAAATAGCTGCGCGACTCGAGCGCCTGCAAAAAAAGAAACGCCGCGCGCCGCGTCCCAGAACGTCCGCGCGGCGCGTCCAAACAACCACGTCGTCGGCTCACGCTCGGCCGCAGGTACTCGCGTGGCGCCCGCGGACTTGAATTTTCGCTATAAACGTCGTGGCGATCCATGATCCCCGTCGACAAGCTAGAAGCGGTCCTTCGCCGGAGAAGCGAGATCGACGATCTCATGTGCGATCCGAAGGTGATCGCCGACTCGTCGCGCATCCAGAAGCTGAGCCGCGAGCGGAGCAGCATCTTGCCGCTCGTCGATGCGTTCGGCACCTGGCAGGACACTGAACGTAAGATTCGCGAAGCGCGCGACCTCCTCGCCGATCCGGACTTTGCGGCCATGGCTCGCGAGGAGCTCGCGGAGCTCGAGACGCGACGCACCGCCGTCGAAGAGCAGCTCCGCCTGCTCTTGCTCCCGAAGGACCCGAACGACGACAAGAATACGCTCCTCGAAATTCGCGCCGGCACCGGCGGCGAAGAAGCGGCGTTGTTCGCCGCCGATCTGTTCCGCATGTACGGGCGCTTCGCCGAGACCTCGGGGTGGAAGGTCGAGGTGCTGTCGAGCAGCGACGCTGCCGCCGGCGGATTGAAGGAGGTCGTCGCGCTCGTCACCGGCGACCGCGTTTACTCGCGACTCAAATTCGAGGGCGGCGTGCACCGCGTGCAGCGCGTCCCCGCGACCGAAGCGCAAGGCCGCATCCACACGTCCACCGCGACCGTCGCGGTGCTCCCGGAAGCCGACGACGTCGACGTCCAGATCGACGACAAGGACCTCCGCTACGATATCGCCGCGTCCGGCGGCCCCGGCGGCCAAGGCGTCAACACGACGAACAGCGCCGTGCAGATCACCCACCTCCCGACCGGAATGATCGTGAAGTGTCAGGACGAGCGGAGCCAGATCAAGAATCGCGCGCGCGCGTTGAAAATCTTGAAGAGCCGGCTGCTCGATATCGCGCAGCGCGAGCAGAGTGACGCGATTCGCGACGAGCGACGCGACATGGTGAAGGGCGGCGAGCGGTCCGAGAAGATCCGCACCTACAACTTTCCACAGAACCGGATCACCGATCACCGCGTCGGGCTCACGCTCTACAAGCTCGACCGCGTGATGGAGGGCGACATCGGCGAGCTCGTCGACGCGCTGGTCTCGTTCAATCAAGCGGCTCGGATCAACTCGGAGCACGGGACCGACCTGGCGGGCTCGTCGTGAAGAGCGCGGGGGTCGACTACGATGCGCTCCTGTGCGCGCTGGTGCTCGCGCCGAAGACACTGCCGAGAAATCGCTATTTCTCCCTCTACGAAGACCCGACCGCGAAGCGCATCCGCCGCCGCGCCGCACGAGTCCGCGGTATCATCCGGCAGCTCGTGAACGAGGGCCGCGAGCGCGCCGAGATCACCGGCGAGCAAGTCCTCGCCGATGGCCGACTCTTGATTCGTTATCAGATCGAGGCGCTCGCGCTTCATCGGACCACGGCGCTCTCGGCGCTCGAAGCGGCGGCGCTCCACTACGCTCTCTTCCGCGCGGGCAAAGGACAACTCGATCCTGCCGATCGTCGCATCGTCGAGACGGCCCTCGAACGACTGGGGGTCGGTCTCGGTCTTGAGCGATCGGAATCACAAACGCCGGACGCGTAGCCGCGCTACGCCCTCGAGAAACCCTTCTCATGGGTGAGTTCGGCTCACCGCGCCGCATCGAACCGGCGAATCGCTCAGGGCTTCTGAGCGAGGATCAGGACGCGCGGGCTCGTGGCGCCGAAGAAGACGCCGGGGTAGGCGGGGTGCCCGCTCGCCTCGGTGACGCGAAAACCGATGTCGTGGAGGAGCTTGCCGAGCTCGTGCAGCGCGTACACGCGGATCGAGAAACTGCACTCGCGCGTGCGACCGTCGTCGAGCATCATGGTGCGCTTCACGCGGAGGCGACTGGTGATGAAATCGACGCTCATGTCGTCCATGCAGACGCAGGCGTCGCCCTCGAACCAAACCTGGCTCGGCTGATGCGCGACCACGAAGTCGCGATTGACCACGTCGAGCAAGAAGCTGCCGCCGGGGCGTAGCGCCTTGAAGACGCGCTGCGCGACGACGACGTTCTTCTCTTCTTCGAAGTAGCCGAAGCTCGTGTTCCAGCAGAACACGCCGTCGAAGACCTCGTCGAAGGACATGTCCCGCATGTCGCCCTGGAGAAAATTGATTTTCTGGCCGCGCTCCTGCGCGTACTCGCCGGCCATGGCGAGCTGCGGTAACGACAGATCGAAGCCGACCACGCCGTAGCCGCGGCTCGCGAGCTCGACGGCGTGATGGCCGGTACCGCACGCGAGATCGAGCACGACGCCGCCCTTCGCGACGCCGAGCGAATCTTCGATGAACCCCACTTCGCGGCGAACTTGCGTCTCGCTCAGCGGCGCGATGCCGCGCGCGAAATCGTCGGTGAAGAGCTCTTCCCACCACGGCTTGGCTCGCGGCTTCGACGTGGGCATCTCGAACGTCGCGGGTTCGAGCGCTTGCGCGACGGCGTGTTCTGACGGTGCCGGCACCGATCGTCGCGAGCCGCGCTTCGGCGGGGGCGGCGGCTTCCGCGATTTTTCGTTGTCGCGTCCCTCCTCCGGGGAACCCGGCGGAAGCGACGGTAACGCGGGCAACTGGGGCGGATCGGCGAAGGCGAACTCCGCGAGCGGTGCGAGACGTCCGGCGATCGGCGGCTCTTCGGTCACGGCGATGGGCTCTTCGTCGGACGCCGGCGCGACCTCGTGGTCCGGCACCTCCTCGACGCTCGTGCGCTCTTCGTGAGCGTCGTCGTCATGCTCGAACGAGGTGGTGACTTCGATTTCCGGCCCCGACTCGGGCGCCGGGCTCGGACCGGCAAACGGCTTGGGCGCCGGCGGCGTTCTCCGGGGCATCGGGGGACGAGACGACACGCCCGGAACACGCGCCGGCGTCACGTCGTCGAACGGATCGACCTCGAGCTCCGATACGGGCGCCTCCGAAAGGTGCTCGACGACCGGGTCCAGCGTCGTGGCCGGCGGCGCGGCGTGCGGCGGACGCGACGACGTGCGCTCGAGCGCCGAAGGGGGAGGCTCGGAGCGCGTCCGGAGATCACCGCCGAGCGCGATCATCCGCATCGGGCGAATCGACGGACTTTCGCTCACCGGCTTCAGCGACGCCGGGGGCATCGAGGGGCGCCGCGTCGCAAGCGAAGGAAGGCGCTCGAGCCCAGGCGGGTTCGAGGGGCGACTTTTCGGTTTCGGCGGCGGCCGGCTCGTCGGCAGACGCGGTCGCGGCGGCGGACCATCGGGAGACGCGAGCACTTCGGCAACGTCGGCAACGGTTCCCACATCGACGTCCACGATCACCGGAAACGAATCATCCTTGGCTTCTCCGTCTCCGTGCTGGTTGTCGCTTTCGTCGTTCATCGACCTTGGCCGTCAGTTAGGACAGAAGCGATTCGCCGTAGAGCACCGGACCTGGTGCGCGCGAAAAAGCCAAGCCGCGACCGCCGAGCACGACCACCGTCGAGCCCAGGTGAAACATGCCGATCTCGTCGCCGCGCGCGACGGGAACGGCGGGTGAGAGACGGTGAATGCCGAGCGGCGTCCCGGGGATGGGAAGCGCCGTGACCGAGATGCGCCCGACGATCATCGCGCCGACCATGACGACGGCAATGCGGCCGAACGCCGGCGTGTCGATGAACATCGCCACGCGCTGGTTTCGGACGAAGAGATCCGGCACGTGCCGCTCGCCGATGGAATTCACCGGATAGAGATCGCCGGAAATGCCGTGGACCTTTCCCATCGTCCCCGCGACGGGCGAATGGACGCGGTGATAGTCGCGCGGCGACAGATAGACGACGGCGAAGGTGCCGCCCGCGAGCGCGGCCGCGTCGGCCTCGTCACCGACGAGCTCGGCGACGCTGTACGGCCGCCCCTTCACGACGATCCTCGAATCCGCGCGGACCGGTCCGAGATCGACGAGCTTGCCGTCGGCGGGGCACACGACGGCGTCGTCGCTCAATCGGCGGGCGCCGGCTCGCAGCGGACGCGTGAAAAACGCGTCGAAGCTCGGATACGGCACCGAGATCTTCGCTACGTCGCCGAGGTCCACGTCGTAAGCGCGAACGTAGAGGCCCGTCACGGCGCGGGAAACCGCGGGTGGAAGGGGCTTCTCACACAGCCTCCCCACCGCGTGGCTCAAGCGGGACCTAGGCAGTATTCGAAGTAGCTGGGCTGCAGCATAGGTCGCGACGCTCACCGTCCCGGCACCTGTTTTCGTTGGATCACGCCATGTTAACCGCTCTTCCCCTCGAAATCGAACAGCTTCGTCGGCTTTCGCTGCCGGCTCGGAATCGGCGCGCCGCCGGCTCGATGTTTTGGGGATCAGTCACGGGGTATTTTTCTGGCTGACTCGCAAAGCGCACGGCGTTCGGGCGCTTCGGGAATCTCCGGGACTTTAGGCGGGGCCGCGCTGGAAGCACCGTTCTGGCTTATGGAAGGACTCGCGAATCGTCCTTCGCACGCCGCTTCCTCGAGGTACGGATCGATCGCGACGGCCCAGTCGAAGAACGAATTTGCCTCCGGGTCACCCTTGTCGCGACGGTACCGGCCCGCGAGGGCGAACCACCCGGGGTTGCCCACATCGACGTCTTTCACCGACTCGAAGAGCGGCGCGCCGGAGGCCACGTCACCCGCCTCGATCAAGCTTTTCCCGAGTCGAAAACGCACCGCCGCGTCGTGGGGCTCGGCGGAGAGTGCGACACGAAATCGCTCGACGGCCTGACCCGCCCGACCGCGCGCGAGGAGCAGCTCCCCGGTCCGGATTTGCCGTGCGCGCTCCCGCAAGCTGATGGGCTCGCGGTGAACGACTTGATCGAGCGGCGCGCCCTTCGGCGGCGGCAGGTGCCGCAGGTAGTCCTGCCAGCGGACGATCCATCCCGAAAGGTCGTACCCCGACGCGCTCTCGAGCGCCCGGCTCGCCTCGTTCGTGCCGAGCCCTTTCAAGTCCTGGAACAAGAGACGGAGCGCGGGCTGGCCATTCACCTTGATCCAGTACTCGATGAAACTCGACACCTCGGCGAACGCGATCGACGCCGCGTCCGCGCTCGGGAGCATGGCAATCGACGGACCCAGTTGATCGATGCCGACCGACTCGCCCGTGAGGAGCGCGTTTTGCGCGACCTCGTCGGGAGCCGGATCGCCGTCGAAGGGACGAGGCGGTCGCCAGCGGGTCTCTTGCCGCTTCGCAAGCCCCTCCTGCAGCCAGAGCGGCGCTTGATCGCGCGTCGCGTGCGAGAGCGCGAGGTGCGTCATCTCGTGTTGCAACGTGTCTTCCCAGGGATAGCCGCCGCCGAGGGTCGCGGC
This sequence comes from uncultured Polyangiaceae bacterium, assembly GCA_964506835.1. Lineage (GTDB taxonomy): Bacteria > Myxococcota_A > Polyangia > Polyangiales > Polyangiaceae > DASZVB01. Next base: position 120,426 of record CAZDNG010000005.1, on the reverse strand, counting down.
GCGCGGCGAGATCATGTTCACCCTTCCCCACCGCGCGACGGCGACCGTGCCCGTCGTTTCGGCCGCCTGGAGCGGGAGCCCGCTGACCGCCGACAGAGAAAACAGATCGCGCACCAGATCGATGCGTAGCGGCTTGGGAAGCTCGATGCCGAGATCGCGCACGATGGCGGCGCGCGCTTTCACCGCGACGTCGGCGAGGAGGGGCAAGAGCACGCGATCGCTCTCGTCCTGAAGACGGATCCAGAGATCGTGCTCCTTGTCCTCGATCACCACCGAGCCCGCGGTTGCGCGCGCGCAGTTCTTCGCGAGATCGGCGAGCGGCGCGGCTTCCTTCACGCCGGTGAGCGACGCGAGCGTCGCTTGCGCGGTGTCGCAGTCTCCCACGTAGAGCGAGAGGCGCGCCCGCTCGATCGCAGCACCGGTCGAGTCCGCGTCGAGCTTTCCGATCAGCGCACGCGCTTTGTCGACCTCGAGCTCCGTGATGGCGTCCGAGACTTCTTCGACGCTCGGACCGAGGAGGAGCGCCGGCGAAGGCGCCACCCAAAAAAAAGAAGAAGCCGCGACGGCGAACGCGACGAGCGCGGCGTTCACGGAAATGAGCCACGAGCGCCGCGCCGAAGCAAAATCGAGACGACGAGCGGTCATCGGAGAAGGCCCTCGGCGTAACGGCGTACGGACGGCGAGAGGCGTTCGCTCGATTCGTGCGCGAGCCCCTCGAGCACGCGACGTCGAAATTCTTCGGCGCCCGCGCGGCCGTCGGGCCCGGGAACTTCGCCGCCGAGCGACGGATCTCTTCCATCTTCGCCGCGTTCGCCGGTGCTCTGGCGACTGTCGCCTTTTTGATCGTCCGAATCGTCGGCGTTCGATTTTTGTTGGTCGGAGCGGTTTTGTTGCGACTGTTCGAGGAGCCGCTGCGCTTCGCGCTGAAGCTCGAGGCCGCGCTCGCCGTGTCCTTTCGCGAGCTCCTCGGCGGCCTCTTTCATCACGCTGCCGGCGCGCCCGATCTGATCGGCGAGCTCGTGCGGGAGCGCCGCGCCGTCGCGGCCCGGCCGATTTTCGGCCAATTTCGACGCTTTTTCGCTCAAATCGCGCTCGGCGTCGCCGGCTCCCGTGACCGCGTCGCGCGCCTTCGCTTCCGCGGCGGCGCGGCGCTCGGCGAGCTTTTGCTCCGCGAAGTCGCGAGCGTCACGGAGCGCGCGGCGCATCTCGGCGAAGTTTTGACGGAGCGGGTCGTCGGCGTCGAGCCGATGCTCGGCCTGGTCGAGCGCGCCGAGCGCGTTGTCGGCGTTCTCTTTCGCCTCCGAGAGCGACAGATTTTCGACGGAGTGCGCCGTCGCGTTCGCGTGTTCGCGAGCGAGCGCGGCCGACGCGCGCGGCGTGCCGAACTCTTCGCCGGGGAGCGGCAACGGATCGGCGGCGTCCCGGATTTTCGTCGCGAGCTTCTTCGCCTGTTCGCGGTCGGCGTCGGTTGCGTCCGTGTTCGCCGCGTCGTCGAGCGCGTTCTCCACACCGTGGAGCGCGTTCTCGTGATCGCGGGCGAGCGCTTCCACTTGCTGGGCGACGCGTTCGAACTCCTCGTTGGCATCGGAAGGCGACGGCGAATCCTGATCGCCGCCTTGGCCGTGGCCGGATTCGACTCCACCGCCGCCACCCCCGCCCGGATGCCCGGTGGTCGAGCCGAACGACGGCATCGGGCGTCGCAATCTCGCCGCGAGATGGAGCGCGGCGAGCTCGGCGTGCATCCAGTCGTTCTTCTGTCGCGAGCGGCGGACGCGGGCGAGATCGGCGGTCGCGACGCTCCCGATGTCTTCGCCGAGCGCCGCGAGCACCGACAAGTGACGGATGCCCTTGTCGAGGACGTCGATCGCGGCGTCGAGCCGCTCGACGCCGTCTTTGCCGTGCTCGCCTTCGCGACCGACGCGCGCGCCGGTCGCCGCTTCTTCCGCCACGTCGCCGAGCCGCTTCGAGACGTCGGCGGCGTCGTGATTGCCGAGTGCGCGGAGCGCGACGTCCACCGCGAGCGCCGCCTGTTCGACGGCGCGTTCGGTCGGCGCGCCGCGGGTTCGGGCGAGCAAGTCGAACTGACCCTCGATGAACGTCCTGAGACGCGCGGGAAACGGCGCGCCGGAGTAACTCTGCGACAGGGTCGACGCCGCCTGAGCGCGGAGCTCCGCGGCGCGACCGGCGCTCTCTTGGGTGCGGTCCGTCGCGCGATCGGCCGGAGACTCGGGCTTATCGCCGAGCCACCCGAGGTAGTCGACGACCGCGTCGCGCAGCTTCGAAATGGCTGCAAATCGTGCTGATTCCGGCTCACCGACCTCCGGTGGAATCACGATGATCGGCGCGCTCGCCGTCCATTTCGGGCCGTCGTACGGGTCGTTGTCTTTGACTTCGATGGTGATGCGGATCGGCAAGAACATCCGCCGCAGAAAAGCGTCGCGCGACGGGAGCACGTGGCCGCCGCTCTCGAGCTTGCTCTCGCCGTCGAAGCGCCCGAGCGTGCGGCGTTCTTCGCGCGGACCCGACCGTAAGACGAGGTCGGCCTCGCGGAGCCCGTGGTCGTCGCGCGCCGTCCACCTGAGCTCGATGCGCTCGGCGTCGGAGAGCTTCACCGTTCGCGGCGCGCCGTCGAGCTCGACGGTCGGCGCATCGTCGGGAACGACCGCGACGTCGAGCGTGTCGTCATCGTCGATGCGCACCGCGCCGAACCGCGACGCGACGCGGAGGAGCGCGTTCGAGCGCACGACGTAGCGCGCGACGACGCCGCCCGCGCCGTCGCTCGTGAACGGCTCTTCTCGCGTGCCGTCGGTGAGCACGAGCGCGCGATCGGGGACGCGCGGCACGCCTCGCACGGTGAGTACGGTTCCCATCGAGAGCTCCACGGACGTCCCGAAGACGAGCGCGCGTTCCGACTCTCGCGTGTAGCTCGCCGGTTGCGCCGAGAGCCGCGGATAGGCAAGCCAGCTCATCGTCATGGGCGCGCGCCCGTTCTTCGCGAACAGCACGTCGAGCCCCTCGACGACCCGCGCCGGCGCGATGAACACGCCGATCGTGGCCATCGAGAGCAACGTGACGGCGAGTCCGCGGTAGCGCTGCGCGTATTTCTTCGCCGCCGTCGTGACCGAGGCGCTCGAGACCCGCTCCAGCAGCCGATCGAAGTGGAGCTGGGCGAGCTCGGGCGAGCCCGCGGTGTCGTCTTTCGACGTTCGTTCCACGAGTGACAACGCGCGCATCGCCCGCGCGCCGGCCGCCGGATCCGTCGTGAAGAGCACGCGTCGCAACGTCCGCCGCACGTCGCCCCGCTCGCGACGGCGCGCGACGCGATAGGCAATTTGCCAGACGACCAGGAGCGCGACGACGGCCGCCACCGACGCACGCGCCTCCGTCGTGCCGATGCGAGCGACGTACGCGCCGCCCACGATCGCTCCCGCGAGGAGCGCGAAGAGCGCCTGCTCGACCGCGCCCCCCGCGTGCTCCTGAAAGGCGCGGCGCAGGCGATCCACGGGCGGGAGAGCCGTCACGGGTGGAGCTTAGCGCCACACTCGGTGCGCATACCACCCGCGTTCCGGCGCGCCCATTTGCGAGGCTCCCGACTTCTACTAATCTTTGTTCGACGATGAGCCCGGACCGTTTGAAGCGGATCCTCTTGTCGCTCGCAGATGGCCGGCTCCGAGTCGAGTGGCTCAGGGCGGAGCTCGAGCACATGAGCGCCGCCGATGCGGCCGTGCTCGTCAACGCGGTCGTCGAAGAAAGCGAAGCGCTCGACCCGCGCGCTCAAGAGGCGCTCTTGCCCATCGCGCTGGTGTTCACCGATTCGAACAACGTGAGCTTCGCCGATCGCATGCGCCGCGAGGCGGTGGTCGAAGAGCGTCTCTTCGGACTCCGCCGCCTTCTCCGCCGCGCGCCGCCGACGAGTGTGCGCCCCCAAAAACCAGACGAAGAGCGGGTGCCCGCCTACGAGAAAGGACGCGAGCTCACGCTCGGCGAACGGAAGAGTCTCGCGCGCCGTCCGGATCGCAAGGCCTTCGACAAGCTCATCCTCGACCCGCACCCGCTCGTCATCCGGCAGCTTCTCGAGAATCCGAAGATGGTCGAAGACGACGCGATCCGGCTTGCGGCGCGTCGCCCCGCGAGCGTCTCGGCCGTCCAGGAGCTGGCGCGCTCCTACCGCTTCATGAGCCGGCCGCGCGTGCGCATGGCGATCGTGCAAAATCCGGGGTCGCCGACGGAAATTGCAATTCCGCTGCTCGGGCTCTGCAACCGCGAGGAGCTTCGCGACATCATGAAGAGCACCGAGACGTCGCTCGCCCTCCGCGCGACGGCGCAAGAGCTCCTGGCGCGAAAGCCCCCGACACCGAGCGAAGCACCGCCGACGTTGCACTGAATCAACGGCGAGAGTGCGCCGGCGCGTCGTCGTGATGTGGCGTCACGAGACGCAAGAACGTCGCGGGGTCCTTCAGCAACGCGGAAAATTCGCAGCGCTCGCCGTCGTCGTCCCAGAACACCAGATGGACGCGCTCGCGCCCGAGGAGAAGGTGCATGGTCGCGCTGACGACGTTCTTCACGGGCACGTCGTATTCGAGTCGCAGAAGCTCCGGCGTGAACATCATGTTGAACGGAAAGAACGGACGGATCACGAGCCGTCCTTCCGCGACGGCGATAACGAGGCAGCCGTTTCCGGTTAAGAACCGTCGCCACGACGGCATCACGGTGGACCCCGACGCGGTGTGCTCGATGAACGCCGCGTCGGAAACACCGAAGAACAGGATCGGTTTGCCGGTCCGCGCGCGCTCTATCGCCGACGCGACGAACAGCGCGAACGTCAGCGCGAATGTGACGAGAATCGCCCGCGACAAGTCCGGCGGCATGGTCGACTTCCAGCCTACAGGGACGCGTCGCCGTCATCCACAACCAGGCGAAACGCTCCGACGAGGTGTGGTAAAAAGTACGTCACCGCGACGAGCGAACATGGACCCGACGCGCATCTTCGTTCCCATGCTCGCGCTGGTGTTCGTGACCTTCACGGTGCTCTTGCGCATTCCCTTCGTGCGCATCCGCGCGGGCCGCTCGCGGCGCATCGAGGTGGACGACTTCAAATACGGCGAGTCGACGCGCGTGCCGCCCGACGTGAGCATCCCGAACCGGAACTACATGAACCTGCTCGAGCTGCCGGTGCTCTTCTACGCCGTGTGCCTCTCGTTCTACGTCACACGCCGCGTCGACGAAACCACGCTCGTCCTCGCGTGGGTCTACGTCGCGCTCCGCGCCGTGCACTCACTCGTCCACCTGACGTACAACCACGTCATTCACCGACTCGCAGTGTTCGCGGCGAGCAACGTCGTCTTGCTCGTCCTCTGGGTTCGCTTCGCCCGCGCCATCCTCTGAAACGAGGAGGCCGACCGAAGCAGCGGGGGCGTAGTAGGTTCATGAGATAGCTGGCACGGTTGACGGGTTCTTGATGCACCTTCGTCGCCTCTTGACGTCGGCGTGAGGGCGAGGCGCCTAGATTTTCGTCATGAAGAAAGTCGAAGCCATCATCAAACCCTCGAAGCTCGACGACGTGAAGGAAGCGCTTCACGCGCTCGGCGTGCACGCCATGACGTTCACGGAAGTGGAAGGCTGCGGCCGCCCGTCGCAGCACGTGCGCACGTTTCGCGGATGCGCGTACGTCGTGGACGTCGTTTCGGAGATCCGCGTCGACGTCGTCGCGAGCGACGCGCTCGCGTGGCAGGTCGTGGACGCCATTTCGGAGGCGGCGAAAACCGGCGCACCGGACGACGGAAAAATCTTCGTCACCGAGGTGCTCGAAGCCGTTCGAATTCGAACCGGCGAGATCGGCGAACACGCGATCTGAAAAAGAAATACGCACCACCCGTCCGGTCGCCCGTTCCGATGTCAGCGGACGAACCGTGAGGCGCTCAGCCTTCTTCTTCGCCGTCCCACTGGGCGGTGCCGCCGACGGCGATCGCGTACGCACAGTGTTCGCAGAGCGGGGGTTCCTCGTAGCGAACCTCCTCTCCGCGGGTCCAAAGAAACAAGCCTGAACCGGCCGGAACACCGTCGATGAGTTCGCCGCAGGCGTCGCATCGGAGCGACTCTTTCGGCTCGGTCTCGTCGTCGGCCCGCACCGGCGGAGTGGTCGGACCACCATCGACGTAGCGGCGGAGGGGTGTCACGCGCTGAAGTATATCGACAAGAGGTCTCCGAGCGAGTCGGACGAGAACTCGGCGCGATCACAGCCGGATCGGGCTCGGGAATGACGCATAGCGTCGTCTTGACAGGAAGGGGTCTCCTGGCTATGAGGCGGGCCTCCAATTCCCGGGGAGAAAGGTCGCGAAAGTGAAGATTCTCTGCACGGCAAAGCGAGTTCCGGATCCCGAGATCAAGCTACGAGTCGCGGGTGACGGTTCTGGCTACGTGAAGGACGGTGTGAAGTGGGTCGTGAACCCTTTCGACGAGATTGCCGTCGAGGAGGGACTGCGCCTCAAGGAAAAGCACGGCGGTGAAGTCGTCGTCGTGAGCATCGGCCCCGCCGATGCGGCGCAGCAGGTGCGTCAGACCTTGGCGATGGGTGCCGACCGCGGCGTGCTCGTGAAACACGACGGCGAGGTCGACTCGACCGCCGCCGCGCACGCGATCGCGAAGATCATCGCCGACGAAAAGCCGGACCTCGTGATCATGGGCAAGCAAGCGGTCGACTACGACGCTGGTCAGGCCGGCTCGATGGTCGCCGAACTCCTCGGTTGGGGTCAGGCGTCCTACGCCTCGAAGGTCGTGGTGAGCGAGGACGGCAAGAGCGTCCGCGTGACCCGTGAAGTCGACGGTGGCCTCGAGACGATCGACGTCCTCCTGCCGGGAATCGTCACCGCGGACCTGCGCTTGAACGAGCCCCGCTACGCCTCGCTGCCGAGCATCATGAAGGCGAAGAAGAAGCCGCTCAAGGAGACGTCGTTCGCCGAGCTCGGCGTCGACGTGACGCCGAAGGTGAAGTCTCTCAAGGTCGCGGAACCGCCGGCGCGCAAAGCCGGTCAGCTCGTCCCCGACGTCCCCACGCTCGTGAAGAAGCTTCACGACGAAGCGAAGGTCATCTGAAGAGGACATGACGATGAAAAACGTACTTGTCGTTGCCGAGCTCAAGAACGGGCTTCGGAAGACCACCCTCCCCGCCATCACCTTCGCCAAGCAAGCCGCGGCGAAGCTCGGCGGTCAGGTTCACGCGCTCGTCTGTGGCGTCGACGACGTCGCGGCCGCGGCCGAGGAACTCCGGAAGTACGGCGTCGCCGTGGTGTGGACCGCGACGTCGCCGGGTCTCAAGAACTACACGGCCGAGGGCTTCGCGAAAGCGGCCATCGCCGGAGCTGAAGCGGCGCAAGCCGCCATCGTATGCGCGTCCGCCACGGCTCAAGGCCGCGACTATTTGCCGCGCGTCGCCGCGAAGATCGGCGCGGGCATGGCGAGCGACATCACCGGGCTCGAGGACATCGGCGGCAAGATGGCGTTCAAGCGCCCCATGTTCGCCGGCAACCTGAACCAGTGGGTCGAGATCACGACGGACCGCAAGGTCGTGAGCGTCCGTCCGACGGACTTCGACGCCGCACAGCCCGGTGCCGTTGGCGGCGAAGTGAAGTCGCTCGACGCGGGTGTCGACGCCGCGGCGCTCAAGACGAAGTTCGTCGAGTTCGCCGAGGTGAAGAGCGAACGTCCGGAGCTCGCCGATGCACGCATCGTCGTTTCCGGTGGTCGCGGCACCAAGGGCCCCGAGGGCTACAAGGAGACCGTCGAGGTCCTCGCCGACGTACTCGGCGCGGCCGTCGGCGCGACCCGCGCGATCGTCGACGCGGGCTGGGTGCCGAACGACTGGCAGGTGGGCCAGACCGGCAAGGTCGTCGCTCCGGAGCTGTACATCGCGCTCGGTCTCTCGGGCGCCATTCAGCACATCGCCGGCATGGCGGGCTCCAAGGTCATCGTCGCGGTCAACAAGGACCCCGACGCGCCGATCCTCAAGATCAGCGACTACGGTTTGGTCGCCGACCTGTTCAAGGTCGTCCCCGAGCTCATCGCCGAGATCAAGAAGATCCAGTAGACGGCGCTCACCGCTCCGAAGGCCGAACCCCGGCGTGCCTCGCGGCGCGTCGGGGTTTTTCGTTTCGGCGATCGGTCAGCGGACGCAGCCGAGCGGCAGAGGACTCAGCGTGCCCTCCTCGATGAGAATGGGGCGACCCGTCGTCGGATCGTTCAGCAGATTGCCGCCGGCGTCGCACATGTTCATCTTCGTTTCGAAGCAGATGGTGCACGGATTGTGCGTCGTGCTCCGGACGAGCGCGTGGGTCGAGCTGTTCCAGGCGTAGTCCGTCTCGTGCGAAGCGTCGGTGCAGGTCTGCACGTTGCATGGGTGGACCGAGTTGATCGCCGCGGTGGCCACGTTCTTCAAATAGCCCGCCGGGTCGTCGGGAGCGACCGCGGTCGCCGTCGTCGGAGCCGTGGTCATGCACGCGAGCCGCGCGGAGTCGGGGTTCGTCTTGTTGACACCCTTGACCTGGTATTCGTTCAGGCTCGTGTACTGGTTCGTGCTGCTGACGTTCGTGTAACCGAGGTTCGTGATCGCGGCGTTGGGAGCGGTCGACGATTCACGATTGCCCGTATCCCACGGCCCGAGCGAGAAGTGGACGTGGGTGGGCCCGAGGAGCCCGGTCAGGGCGATGGTCGTGTCGATGTCGACCTTGGCCATCGACTGTGCGTTGAGATCGGTCGTCACGTTGACGGGCTCGCCGAATTGTCCGAGCTCGCTCGGGAGCGTGTGTGCCTGGCGCACGGCGAAACCGTCTCGAGACGCCAGGGTCGTGTTCACGTCGAGCGAGACACTCAGAATGTCGATGTTGAACGCCGTCTGAACGTCGAGGCCGGCCCAGAACGTCGCGCTGTTCTGTAACGTGTTCGTATCCGTCGTACTGGTGATCACGTTGTTCGGTTCGCCCGGCAGGAGCGAGACGCCCGAGGGACGTCCGAAGTGGAACCAGTTGTTCAGCACGTCGATGAAGATGAAGCTCTGCGACGCGCAGCCGGCTCCCCCCCACGGGCTGTAGAAGGGCAGAAACCCGTCGCTCAAGTTCGTAATGTCGCCGGGGCACGACACGAGGTGCTCGAGCATCAGCGTGCCGTTGTCGACGTCGCTCCGCGGCTGTGGGCACGTGGTCGGGTTTTGCACGCAGGCGAGCCAGTTATTGTACTGGTAGGCAGCGGCGAGTTGGTTGTTCCCGTTGTTCGGCGCGAAGCTGATCCCGTCGTTCGAAGCGTTCCGCGTCGGCCCCAGGCTGTGAAACTGCGGATGGATCGTGACCTGAATGGCGCCGATGGGGATCGTGACGCTCATGTCGAAGTTCCAGTTGATGCCCGTGCTGGCGAGCTTCAAATACCCGCCCCAGAAGTTCGGCGTGCTGTTCGTGCCGAGCTCGACGGGCGCGGTCAGATCGATGTCCTGCACCAGGAGCTTCGCGGGAACGCCGAACAGCACGACCGAGCCGACGCGGCGCCCGGCCACGTGACCCTGGGCCGGATTCCGGGTGATCACGTTGAACTGCGATCGCACACCGAAGCCGCCCAGCGCATTGAGCGTCCCGTCGACGGTCGCGCCGTCCGCATCCGCGATGCCGCACAAGTACGCGCCGTCGGTGACGTACGGCATGATGAACAGATCCTCGAGCGTGTTCGTGAGCGTCTCCGCGCCGTGATAGTAGAGATTGGTGACGCTGTCGGCGCTGCAGTTGATGATCGGCGTCGCGCTGCCGAGGACGCCGTTGATCGGCGCTTGCCGGATCGCGTTCCCGACGTTGTTCACCAGGCTGCAGACGTCGGAGGCAGTCGAGGCGCTCTGCACGGTACCGACGTCGTGCCAATCCGGCAGCGCCGCGGGCCGCGGGGAAGAATCGGATGCGCTCCCGGGTTCTGCGCCACATGCCGGCAAGGTCGCGCCCGCGAGGACCAGAATCGGTCCCAGTTGCCTCCCGCGAGTTGCAAAAATCCCCGTTCCGCGCGGCGTCCTGAACGCTCGCTTTCCTGGTCCCGTGCTCGATCGGTGCATGTCCATCGCGACTCTCCTCTCGTAAAGTCCGCTCGCGGCGCCGACGCAGTTCGCGTCGGTCCGTGAGCAGCGCGAGGCGCGTCAAAGCACCGTTCGTGCCGACATGTTTCTTCGGCGAAACAGCGCGTGAGTCGGAAGACGAGTGCCATCGGCGGCATTCGATGCGGCCATTTCCGGCAGCGAGTGCCGGATTCGGCACGCCGCTCTTCAGCGCATGATTCGATACACGTCGAGGAGCCCAGTGCCGGCGCGGCGAACCGCCTTCTCTTGCAGGGCCCAGCGCGCGTCGCCGTGGAAACGACCACCAGAGCGGTCAGAAACCAGACCGGGATCCAGAAGCGCACCGAAACCGAGGCCACCGCGCGAGCTCGTGAACCCGGCGCCTTCTACCAGGTGGCGCGCACCATCGAGGTAGGTCGCGCTATCCCAAGAGGCGTCTCGCCCTGACCCCCAGCGGCGGACGAGCAGCGCGGCGAGCACCGTTACGGCGATGCCGACGGCGACCGCGCCGCGTCGCGCGCGAACCTCCGCGCTCGCTCCGGGGCGCCCCTTCGGAGCGCCTCTCGCGCCCCGCTTCCCGCCGAAAACGTCCACCGTGGAGAACTCGAGCCGAGTCGGGCGCGCTGAAATGCGGGCCTTTCTCGGGCCGCGTTCGGCTGTCAGCGGAACCTGACGTGGGCAGCCGCACCGCGCGGGCAACGACGTGCCGCCGACGCGCGCGACGGCGCGGGAGCCCCCTAAAAATCGCAGGGACGACCTGCGTTCGAGGCTTTGGGGTCACTCGCTCGTTTGAGGTACAACACCGACCGAAAGGACACGGATTCCCATGATGTGGCTCTACCTGTTGTTCGCCGTGACTCCGCTCCTCGTCGGGTTGAACATCGCGCTCTTGGCGATCGGCGACCCCCACTCGGCGCGGAAGAAGCACGTGAAGCTCATTCGACCGAAGGACTACAACGAGGAGGCCAAGGACGACGGCGTCGAGCGCGAGGCGATGGAGGTCGACGTGCTGTTCGTCGGCGCCGGCCCCGCCGGCCTCGCGGGCGCGTACCACCTCTCCGAGCTCGTGAAGAAGCACGACGAGGCGATCGAGAAGGGCGAAAAGAAGGGCGAAAAGCTCGGCGAGATCCAGATCTGCGTGCTCGAGAAGTGTTCCGAGATCGGCGCGATGGGCATCTCGGGCATGGTGATGGATCCGAAGGCGCTCTCCGAGCTGATGCCGGACTTCATCGCGAAGGGCGCTCCGCTCGATTGCAAGGTCGAGAAGGAGAGCATGCACTTTCTCTTGAGCCCGACGCTCTCGGCGAAGGTGCCGGTCATGCCGCCGCCGGTTCACGACCACGGGCTCTACATCGGCAGCTTGTCGAAGTTCGTGCGCTGGCTCGCGGGCATCTGTGAAGAGAAAGGCGTCATGCTCTTCCCGGGCTTCGCCGGCGCGTACATGAGCTACGACGGCGACCGCGTCGTCGGCGTGCGCACGGGCGACAAGGGCATCGGCGCGAACGGCGAGAAGAAGCACCAGTTCGAGCCCGGCGTCGAAATGAAAGCCAAGGTGACCGTGCTCACCGAGGGCACGCGCGGCAGCCTCACTCGCGACGCGGTACGCAAGCTGAAGCTCGACGAAGGGAAGAACCCGCAGAGCTACTGCCTCGGCGTCAAAGAAGTCATCGAGGTTCCCGCCGGACAAATGCCCGCGGGCGAAGTCGTGCTCACGGCGGGCTGGCCGCTCGGCGACAAGACCTACGGCGGCGCGTTCATGTACTCGATGAAGGAGAACCTCGTCGCGCTCGGGCTCATGGTCGGCCTCGACTACTCCGATCCGAACACCGATCCGCAGGTCATGCTCCAGCGCATGAAGACGCACCCGCTCTATCAGGGTTACCTGAAGGGCGGCAAAGTCATCCAGTACGGCGCCAAGACCGTGCCGCTCGGCGGCTGGTTCGCGATGCCGCGGCTCTACGCGGACGGTCTCCTCCTTGCCGGCGATTCTGCGGGTCTCGTGAACGCAGAGCGATTGAAGGGGGTGCACCTGGCGATCAAGAGCGGCATGCTCGCGGCCGAGGCGGCGTTCGAGTCGCTCGTCTCCAAAGACACGTCGGCCAAGGCGCTCTCGAGCTACCAGAAGAAGCTCGAAGAGTCGTGGGCCGGCAAGGAGATGTGGAAGGCGCGCAACTTCCACGTCAACTTCAAGGACGGCCTCGCCGTCGCGCTCATCAAGAACGGCCTCGCGATCGGGCTCGGCGAGATCCTCGGCAAGAAGACCGCGACGCCCGTCGAAGACGACTTCGAGACCAAGCGCACGCTCGACGAGGTCGGTGGCCTCAAGGACATCAAGAAGGGCATTCCGTACGACGGCAAGCTCTTCATGGATAAGCTCTCCGACGTCTATCTCGCCGGTTCGAAGGGCGAAGAGGACCAGCCGTCGCATCTCCAGGTGCTCGACCGAAGCGTCTGCGCGACCGACTGCGCCGAGAAGTTCGGCAATCCGTGCACGCGCGCCTGCCCCGCGAACGTGTACGAAATGGTCGACGACGAATCGGCGCCCGGCAAAAAGAAGCTGCACCTGAACCCGACCAACTGCGTCCATTGCAAGACGTGCGACCTCATCGACCCGTACATCAACATCCGCTGGGTCGTACCCGAGGGTGGCGACGGACCGAACTACAGCCAGATGTGAGCGAGCGCCTCGAGGCGCATCTCGCACGAGGACGGCCGGCTTCTTCGACGAAGCCGGCCGTGTTCGTCTGCGCGGCGACTCGGCTCTTGATTATCCCGTCGGGCCGGGCGCGCTGGAACGCTCGATCAGTGCAAGAGCAAGAAGAGCACGAGCGCGCCGAGCACGATCCGGTAATAGCCGAACGGCTCGAGGCCGTGCTTGTTCAGGTAGCGGAGAAAAACGGCGATGACGCCCCAGGCGACGAAGAACGACACGACCATGCCGATGGCCAGTTCCACGCCGAGCCCCGACGCGGCGAATTCGTGACGCGCCTTCACGAATTCGAAGAGCGTCGCGGCGCCGAGCGTGGGGAGCGCGAGCAGGAACGAAAACTCGGCGGCCGTCGCCGTCGAGAGGCCGGCGAGCTGACCCGAGACGATGGTGCACATCGAACGTGACGAACCGGGCCAGAGCGAAACGCACTGACCGAGCCCGATGACGAGCGCGCGGCCGGGCGTCACGTGTTCGAGACCGGTGAGACCCTCCTCGTGCTTCGCTTTGCGGATGCGCTCGACGACGATCATGACGACGCCGCCGACGATGAGCGCCGCCGCAACCGGAATCGGCCCGAACAAGTGCGCTTTGATGGCCTTGCGGAGGAGCAACCCTGCGACCGCCGCGGGAATGAAGGCGACGACGAGCGCGACGAGGAGACCCTTCGATGCCGCGTCGCCCGACGCGAGCCCGGCGAGCCGCGCCGCCAGAAGACGGCGGTAGTGCACGACCACGGCGAGGATCGCGCCGAGCTGAATCACGATCTCGAACGACTTCGCTGCGTCACCGTCGCCTCCCAAGAAGTGTCCGATCAAGATCAAGTGCCCGGTGGACGACACGGGCAGGTATTCCGTCAGTCCCTCGACGATGCCGAGGAGGATCGCGACGAGCGGAGTCATGTTCGCCGGCTTCTACACCGTCCCGTTCCCGGCCGTCGAAAATCCCAGGTGACTATCCGCGGGCACGAAGGACGAGGACGACCACCAGCGCGAGGAGCGCCGCGGCGAGGAGGAGCAAGAGCGCGCGACGACGCCGCGGAAACGCCGAGATCGCCGGCGGAGCGACCCCTTCCAAGAGCTCCGCGGGTAGATCGGGCGGCGGTACGCTTGGACCCGCCAGACGCGTGATGCCAGGGGACGTCTCGTCACCGTCGCGAATCGCGAGAAGCAAGTTGCCCCGCGGCAAGTCGTCTTCGCCGAGCGACAGACCCCCGCGTTCCGGAATTCGCATCACGATCGCGCAAGGCGACCCCGGCGCGCCGTCCTTCGGTTTCGGCAAGGTAACCTCGACGCTCTCGGGCGCGGCCTTCTTTGCGCGGAGCGAGACGGCCCCGGAACGGCGGCAAGCGTCGCACCCGCCGCCGGCGCAGGCGGCGCACGTGAGGTTTCGAGGCAGCGCGATCTCGAGCGTCGCGCCGGCGAGGAACCACGCGATCGGCACCGTCACGGACATCTGCACGTCGGGCCCTCGCGGACGCGTCGCAGTCGTCGTGATCTTGCCGATGATGGCACCCATGCATCCCCGATCTTCGACCGACGTCGAAGCGGCTCAATCGATCACGATAGTCGGGATTCAGAGCGCAAACACGAACTCCCTGCGGTCTTCGGTGTGGCGAAGCTCGACCTCGTTCGCGTAACTCCGCGGCCCCACGCGCGCGCCGAATGTCACACGCACCGGTACATCTTCGTCCTCGAGGCGCTCGAGGCGGATCCGGACTCGATAAGTGCCGCGTTTTGCATCATCGCGCTCGAGGTAGACGTTCTCCCAGTTGCGGCCTCGGCACTCGGCGTGGGCGCCAGGGCAATCCCGTTCTTTGACGAGCCCCGTCGCGGACACGCGGCCCACCTCGACGAGCTCGCCCTTCGGATCGGTGACCAGAAGATCGACGTCCGCGGTCGGGGCGTCCCACGCGATCGTGAATTGAACGACGCCGGAATGACCGCCACAGCCCTCGTCGATCAGGCCGTTGCAGTTGTTGTCGCGCGCGTCGAAGCACCGTTCGGGTCCGCCGGGCGTGCACGCCGAACGCAGCGACGCGCTCTCGACGGCCGCCGAACCCTGAGGTGACGCCACCCGAGCGCGTCCGCACGACACGAGCGCACACACGGCCACACCGGTTGCCACCCGCACGAACGACCCAGGCGCGTGCGCGGGGGACCGGCGCGTCGGGTTCGAAACCGTTCGCGCCGTCATGAGCCGTCCCAGGCGTTCGTTATTGCGCCGTCGGTTGATTCGGATCTTCGGGCATCTTCACGCCCGTCACGGCCTTCGGATTCATGAGGTCGTGGTAGGCGTCGCTCGCGAGCTTCCCGGTATCGCCTTGCGCGTCGCGGAGCGCGAGGAGCACGCCTTGCTCCTTCATGAACAGGAGCGTGCGAATGGCGGCCGAGCGCTTCTGCGCGTCGTCGCCCTTCGCCATGTCCATCAACCGATGGCGGAGCGCGACGCGGGTGAACGAGTGCGGCCCGTTGTCGAAGTCGAGGTTGTCGAACTGGCGGGTCAGGAGCACCGGCGCCCATTGCTGGGGCGTGTCCTTGATTTCGACCTTCGCGATCGCCTGCGCGTTGTCGACGAACCGAAAGACGTGGCCCTTGTCGAGGTCTTCGTTCGACCAATATCCGAACGATTTGTACCAGAGGTCCTGGAGCTCCTCGAGGGCCTCCGGAGGCTTGTCCGCCCACATCGCGACGGCACGGGCCGCCGTGTCCGTGCTTCCGCCTAGGATCAGCGCCAGGGTGGCGTCGACCATGAGCGTGTCGTCTTTCATCAGCTCGAACAGTTTCGCCTCGACGTTGGCGTCGAAGCCGGCCTTGCCGATGGCGCGGGCCGCCTGGTGGCGGGTACCCATCGACGAGCTCGGCTTCAGCAGATCGAGGATCGCCGGCGCCGTTCCCGGGATCGGCCGCGTGATCAGCGTCTCGAGGAGGCACGTGCGCCGGAACTCGTCTTTCGGGTCGCCGCTCGAGTACTCGTCGATCTTCTTCGCGACGGTCACCATGTCGTCGGCATTGCCGACCCACGCGAGGGCGCTGCACGCCTCGCTGCGCGACTGTTCGTTCTCTTTCGGCTCCTCGATGTAGTCGAGTAAGGGTTTCACCGCGCGGTGATCGCCCCACTCCGAGAAGCCCTGCGCGGCTCCGACGCCGACCGCGCGGAGGGTCATGCCGAGGATCGCGAGACCGCCGTGCATGAGGCCGTCCATCGTGACGTCGAGGTCCTTGTCGCGGCGGCGTAGGTCCTTCTCCATCACGCCCCACGACGACGCATCCTTCATCCACCCGACGTAGCGAAGGGCGCTCTGCGCGACGACCCACTCCTCCGGCATCGGCGGCTGCTGTCCCTCGCGCGGAAGCGCCTGCGGCGGATTCGCCCACTTTCGAAGCGCAGGGAGATCCTTCGTCGACTCCATCGCCGCCAGCGCGCGCATGCCGTTCGCGTGCGGCGACGGCAGATCGTGGATCCAGAACATGATCGCGTCTTCCGCGTCGTCGCGGATCGCCGCGCGCTTGTCCGGATACATGACCGCGAGGTCCGCGATCATGCGCGCAGCAACGACGCGTTCGTTGTTGTTGCGCTTCAGCATCATGTCGTAGTCGGTGTCGTCGGTATAAATCTTCTGCTCGTCCATGCGGAGCCGGCGGGCGAGCGACGGAATGGCTCGCGTGTCACCCACCTCGGCCATCGCGAACGCGGCGATGGTCTCCCAGTGGATCGGGGGCTTGCTCTGGATGAACTGCAAGAGCGCGTCCGATCCGCGCGGATCGGCGAGCTTCCGGATCATGTTGAAGACCTGATCGATCCGGTGCCACTCCTTCTGCTTGTCCTCGGTCGGAATGCTGGGGAGCGACACGACGAGGCCTTCGGTGCCGACGCCGTCGCGGAGCGCTTCCAGGTATTTCGTGCGGCTGTCGTTGTCGGCGCCCTTCAACTTGTCGAGGAGCGGCGCGCGCGCGCGCGGATCGCCGATTTTGCCGAGGCCCGGCGCTGCCTGACGCGAAATTTCCGCGTCCGAATCGTTGAGGAGCGCGATCAGCGGATCGGTGTACGCCGGCACCGCATTTCGCGAGAGCACGGTGGCGACGAGCTGGCGAACGGCCGGACTCGGATCGGCGGATAGCTTCGCGAGCTCGTCGATCCCGACGAGGTTCACGAGCTTGTTCGGTTCGAACGCGAGCGCGCCGTCGAGCTTCTCCACCTGGGACAGGTGTCCGGCGCGGTATTCCTCGAGCACGGTCTTGGTCGCCGCCTTCTCGTCGAGCACGGTGAGTGCCCAGGCAATCTGAGGCTTCGAGGCGGGCGTCGCCTCGGTGAGCGCCTTCAAGAGCGCGGGCTTCGCGGAGTCGCCCGCGGGCGAGCCGTACTCGGTGATCGCGGTCGCGGCCTGACCACGCACCGCCTGGTCCACGTCGGAGAGCGCGTTGATCGCGAGCCCCACTCCCTGGGGGTCGTTCGCCCAGGCGAGGTGCTTCAACGACTCTTGCTTCAGGTACGAGCTCTCGGACGTCGCGTACTTGCGCCACTCCGGAACCTGCTCGGCCACCGGCAACACGAGGAGCTGCTTCTTGATGAGCTCCGCCTTCTCGACGGGGATCTTCTCGGCTTCCTGCTTCGCGCCGAGGAGCGTGAACGCGGCGAAACCGCCCGCGATCAAGAGCGCGAGGAGGATCGCGAGCGGTTTGACCGCGCCGCGCTTGAAGTTCCCGTCGCCGGAATCGTAGCCGCCGCCCCCAGGGGGGGGCATGCGACCGCCCGGGACCGCCGGGCTGTCGTCGTCATCCGGCGGCCATTTCGCCGCGCCCACGGGGGGCGGCAACGGGTGCGTCTCGGATGGATTCGGACGATGCGGTTCGAGCATGGGGCCTCCGACCGAATCACGTGCTCCCTCAGCACGTGCGGTGCAACGCGGACCTTATCTCAATGAAGAGGCTTCGGGGCGAGGAGACCCGCGAGCTCGGGCCCTGCCCGGCGTTTTCCGCTGCGCGTCATCTCGTGCTCGATGAAAAACTGCGGCAGGGCTGGATGGGGGACTACGATGCACGTCCTGTGGCGACGATCCCGTTGGCCGAAGGTCGCGCGTGGGTACGTCCGGTACGCGCGGCCTCGCTGACGACGGTCGTCGTGACGGCGCTGTCGTATGGGGTTCCCGCCGCGCACGCGGCGAGCGCCGTCGGCGTCGCGTTCCTCGTCGCGACGTACTTGCTCACGTTGCGGAGCGACGACCCGGACGCCGCTCGTCGCTACGGGCTCTCGCTCGGGGGCCTCTTCGATCCCGAGCCCATCGACGTGCTCCGGCTCGTGCGAAGTGCCGTCGCGGAGGTCGGCGTCGCGCTCGCGGTGGTCGCCGTCGTTTTTCCGCCGTTCGTGCTCGGCTTCAAATGGTGGTGGGCGCCGGCCCATGGCTTTCACGCCGCGCCGCTCTCGAGCTTCGCCGACGAAGCGCTCGGACAAATGCTCGTCATCGCGCTTCCCGAGGAGGCGTTTTATCGCGGCTACCTGCAGACGAGCTTGGACGAGGCGTGGGCGCCCCGCATCCGCGTTCTCGGCGCGACGCTCGGGCCGTCGGTGCTCGTGACGAGCGCGATCTTCGCGCTCGGCCACCTCGCGACGGAGGTGAATCCGAATCGCCTCTCGGTGTTCTTCCCGTCGCTCCTCTTCGGCTGGCTCCGCACGCGCCGCGGCGGCATCGGCGCCTCGGCGACATTTCACGCTCTGTGTAACCTCTTTGCGTCGTACTTGGCTCAAAGCTACGGTGTCGGGGCGTGACGCCGGAGCGTTCACGCGCGCCGAACGAGAACCCATGATTCCCCACGTGATGCTCGCCCCCATCATCCATCGAGCCCTCGCCGAGGACCTCGAAGGCGGCGATCTGACGACCGAAGCGACGATCGACGGGACGACCCTCGCCGTCGCCCACGCGCGCGCACGAAACGAAGTCGTCGCGTGCGGTGGCGACGTCTTTCGAGCCGTTTTCCAGGCGATCGACCCGTCGCTTTACGTCACGCTCGACGCCCCCGAAGGAAAACGCGTCGTACGCGGAGACACCTTGTGGACCGTGAAGGGCAGCGCGCGGTCCATTCTCATGGGCGAGCGGACCGCGCTGAACTTCGTACAACGCATGACCGGCATCGCGACGCTTTCGCGACACTACGTCGAGGCCATTCCCGCCGGGTGTCGGACCCGGGTGACCGACACCCGAAAGACCACGCCGGGGTTGCGCGTCCTCGAACGCTACGCGGTGCGAACCGGCGGCGCGCACAACCACCGCGACACGCTCGGCTCGGCCATACTCATCAAGGACAATCACATCATCGCATGCGGCGGCATTCGCACCGCGGTCGAGCGCGCCCGACGACGTGCGCCTCACACCTCCCGCATCGAAGTCGAAGTCGAATCGCTCGCCGCCCTCGACGAAGCGCTCGACGCCGGCGCCGAGATCGTCCTGCTCGACAACTTCTCGCCGGCCGACATCGAGGAAGCCGTGCGGATCGCCAAGAGCCGCGCACTCATCGAGGTATCCGGCGGCGTGACACTCGAGCGCATCGCAACGCTCGCCCGGGCAGGCGTCGACATCATCAGCGTCGGCGCGCTCACGCACTCCGCGCCCGCGGCCGACATCGGCCTCGACTTCGAACCTTCGTGAGCACGACACCACCATGATGATCGCCCCCTTCGCGGCCTTCGACTCCGCGCGCTTCGATCGCTTGAGGCGCGACCGCGGAGTCCGATTCGGACAGCCTCTCACCGTGCTCGCGACGACCGGATCCACCAACGACGACGCGTTCGAAGCGGCGAAGAACGGCGCCGCCGAAGGTGCGCTCTTCGTCGCCGAAGAACAGACAGCCGGTCGCGGCCGTCGCGGCCGCTC
Organism: uncultured Polyangiaceae bacterium; assembly: GCA_964506835.1. Lineage (GTDB taxonomy): Bacteria > Myxococcota_A > Polyangia > Polyangiales > Polyangiaceae > DASZVB01. The sequence continues at coordinate 100,773 of CAZDNG010000005.1, read as the reverse complement.
CTGGACGTCGCCGCCCGGTGAAAATCTGACGTTTTCGCTGCTCCTCCGGCCGGAGCTGCCCGCCGATCGCGTGAGCGCGGTGTCGCTGCTGGTCGGCCTCGCCGTACGCGCGGCCGCGGCGCGGCGCGTCCCCGAAAGCGTCGCATTGAAATGGCCGAACGACGTCGTCGTCGGTCCGCGAAAGCTCGCCGGCATTCTCGTCGAGAGCCGCGTCACCGGCGCACGCGTCGACGCCGTCGTCGTCGGCGTCGGACTCAACGTCCATTTCCGCGAGCTCCCCGACGAGCTCCGCGGCATCGCCACGTCCCTCGCCGCGCTCGGCGATCCGCTTCCGGATCGCGAAGCGGCGCTCACCGACGTCCTCGCCGAGCTCGAACCGCGCCTCGGCGTCTTCATCGATCGCGGTCTCGCTGGCCTCTTGCCCGAGCTCCGCGCCCACGACGCCCTCGCCGGCGTCCCCATCGGCGTGAGCGGCATTCGCGGCGAAGGCGCCGGCATCGACGGCGACGGCTCCCTCCTCATCAAAGACGGCGCCGGAGAAATCCAGCGCGTCAGCTCGGGAACCGTCGAGCGGTTGTGAGCGGGGGCCGCGGTGGAGCGCCAAGCTCAGAAGGATGCGTCGGAGCGGATGCGGGGTGCCGCAGTTCACGAGTGATGCGCGACGTTCTTGATACGGCTCACGCGGGCGTGGTGGGCGACGAGGCCGCGGAGGCGTGATTTGGCGACGAAGCGGTGGAATTTGGGGAGGTGTTGCCAGAAGGGGTCCTCCCAGCCGAGGGAGCCGTAGGCGCGTTTCATCGCGGTGACCATGCCGGCGCTGAGCACGGTTTCGGCGTTCGTCATCCAGTTCGGGTGCGTCTCGGCGGCCCGCACGAGGAGCGTGTAGAGCTCGGCGAGATCGAGCTCCGGCGAGAGATACCAGGAGGGGAAGAAGAGCGGGTCGTCGGCTTCGAACCAGCCGATGCGTTTGCAATAGGCCTCGAGCGGCGTGCCCGAATAGACGCGGATGCCGGTGCAGAAGAGCACGACGTCGTCGGGAGGGACGTGCTGTTCGCAGAACGCGAGCGTCTCTTTCACGGTGTCGAGCGTCTCGCCGGGCGCGCCGATCATAAAAAACCAGAACGTGCGGAGCTCGGCGCGACGAAGGGCTTCCGCGGCGCGGATAACGGCGCCCTTGTCGTAGCCTTTTTGGAGGCTCGCGAGGGTCACGTCGGAGGCGCTCTCGGGTGTGCACATGACGGTGCGAAAACCGGCGCGCTTCATGCTGGCGATGAAATCGTCGCGAACACCGGCCGGGTTCAAACCCATGGTCGAGAGCTCGACGGGGAGCGCGCGGCGCGAGAGCTCGTCGAGGAGCGCGCGGCCGTGAGAGAGCGGCAAATTGAAGGTCGAGTCGACGAAGTCGACGCTGCGGACGCCGTGAGCGAGCACCGCTTCTTCGATTTCGTCGACGACGTCGACCGATTTTCGGAGGCGATACGACCGCCCTTCGATGCCGTTGTAGACGCAGTACGAGCACTTCAAGGCGCAGCCGCGCTTGGTCTGAATCGAGAACGGCGCGCCGTTCTTCGCGTAGTGCTCGAGGTCTACCCAGCGCCACGCTTCGCTCCGCGCGGACGTCTCGAAGTCGTGCGCGATCGCGCGGCCGCCGATCGGATCGCCCGGCGCCGCGCGCGGGCCGATCGTCGTGAGCAGCTTTTTAGGTCCGGTGCTCCTCGCGATGAGCCCGGGAACCGACGCGGGGTCGACGTCGGATTTGGTTTCCAGGGCCGCGAGCAGGCGCGGCATCGACTCTTCGCCCTCGCCGACGAGCGCAAAGTCCGCTTCGAGGTATTCGAAGCAATCCTTCGGTGACACGTTGACGGCGCTGCCGCCGATGACGAGCTGCGCGGACGGCGCGCCTTCACGGAGCGAGCGCACGACCACGTCGCGGATCTCGGTCAGGTAAAACGTGGGCGCCTCGAAGTTGCAGTTGTCGAGGTTCCGCACGGTGATGCCGATCACGTCGGGGCTGCGACGCTGCGCGGCTTCGAGCGCGGCGGCGGCAGGGTCGTCCACGAACGTGAGGTCCAGCACTTCGACGTCGTGACCCGCGCGAGCGAGCGCCGTCGCGACGTTGGAGAGCCCGATGGGCACCGCCGGCCAGGGCATCCGTTCCCGATTCGGGTTCACGAGAAGGACGTTCACGGCGATTCGTACGCTACGGACTCGAGCTCTGCCGGTCAACGTACGGGCCGCGTGACGGAACGCCGCGCGGAACGTCGCCAGAAACGGCCCCAATTCGATCAGGCGGCGTCGGAGATGCCGAGCCGTTCGGCGCCGAGCGACTCTTCGAGCATGCGCCGCGCACGAAAGAGACGACTCATCACGGTGCCCACCGGGATGCCGAGCTCGTCCGCGGCTTCGCGATACGAAAGATCCGACAGATCGACGAGCTCGACGACGCGGAGGAATTTGCTGGGCAACGCGCGGAGCGCGCGGTCGACCTGGTTCGAGACCAGATAGAGCACGGGCGCGGGCGCCGATTGCGCGGTGAGGTTCGGATCGCCCGCGAATCGTGCGAGCGCCGAGCGCTCGCGCGTCCGACGACGACAGCCGGAGATGAAGATGCTGTGCAGGATCTGACTGAGCCATGCGCGCAGATTCGTGCCGGGTTCGAACGAGCTTTCGAACCGGAGCGCGCGCACGACGGTCTCTTGAACCAGATCTTCTGCTTCGGTGTGAGAGCGAGAGAGGCGGAGAGCGCGCGCTTCGAGCGACGGGAGCAGCGGAGCAATCGCGTCGCGAAACGCCGACGACCGCGAGGAGGGGTCGCAAACGGACGAGATGGGGTGCATGACGTCCCCTTCCGCAACCTTCGTGCCACGCCGAAATCGCGCGAAACCGCGTTATTTCCGTCGAAATCGCGCGTCCGCCGGGACGCGGGCGCGTGTCAAAGTGGCAGCGCGCTTCGGGCTCGTGTCAGGCCGGCAAGGACTCCGGGCACTCTGTCGGCGATTTCGTGGGCGAGGAGACCGCGATCCGCGCCGAGCTCCGCCGCCCAATCCTCGCCCGCGCGGCCGTGCACGAACGCGCCGAGGCACGCGGCGCGAAACGGGTCGTAGAGTGACGCGAAGAGCGCGGCGATGATGCCCGAAAGCGTGTCGCCCGAGCCGGCCGTGGCGAGCGCGGGCGTTCCGGTGGGGTTCACCACGGGGAGCTCGCCGGGCGCGCCGATGAGCGTGCGGGCCCCTTTGAGGAGCACGACGCTGCCCGAACGATCGACCGCGCGTGCGAGCGCGCCGAAGCGATCGTTTTCGACGTCCGCGGTGGCGATGCCGAGGAGCCGGCCCATCTCGCCGGGATGTGGCGTGAGGACGAGGCGACCGCGCGCACCCGGAAGCGCGTCGAGGCGACCGGCGAAATGCGTCAAGGCGTCCGCGTCGACGACCTTGAGGCCGTCCCAGGCGAGCACGACGTGCTCGACCACGCGACGCGCTTCGGGGCCGTGACCGATGCCGGGCCCGACGGCGACCGCGGACGCGCCTTTCAACGCATCGTCGAGCGACGCTTCGAGGCGTGCTGGATCGATCCGAGCCGTCATTTCTTCGAGCACGCGCCGATCGACGGCGTCGGCGGCGTCGGGGAACGTGCAGATCGTGGCGAGGCCCGCGCCGGCGCGGAGCGCGCCGCGCGCGACGAGGAGCGCGGCGCCGGTTTTTCCCGCCGAACCCGCGACGACCACGACGTGCCCTGCGCCCCCCTTATGAACATCGAGGGAGCGCGGCGAGACCCACCGCGACACGTCGGACTCCTCGAGAAGGCGCGCACTGGTTCCGACGTGGTCGACGAGCGATGGCGGGACGCCGATGTCGACGACGGTGACGCGTCCGGCACGCGCGGCGCCCGACGACGTGACGAGCCCGAGCTTCAGGCACGCGAACGTGACGGTCTCGGTGGCAGCGATGGAACGGCCGTGGGAAACGCCGGTGTTCGCGTCGAGCCCGGACGGAATGTCGAGGGCGATCACGGTCCGGTTCGCTTCGTTCACGCGATCGATGAGCGACGCGAAGAGGCCGCTCACGTCGCGATCGAGCCCCGTGCCGAGCAAAGCGTCGACGACGAGGACCGAGCGCCGAAGCGCGTCGGAGAAGCGCTCGAGGCTCGCGTCGTCGACGACCACGACGTCGCCGCCGAGTCCGACCAACGCGTCGTGGTTCGCGAGCGCGTCGCCCGTGAGTCGATCGCGGCGCGACGCAAAGAGGACGCTGACGTCGCGCCCGCGCGTGAGGAGCAGGCGCGCGACGACGAAGCCGTCGCCGCCGTTGTTGCCCGGGCCGCACACGACGGCGATCGGCCCGGGACGCTCGCGGAGACGCGCATCGACGAGCTCCGCAGCCCCGCGACCCGCGTTCTCCATCAGGACGAGGCTCGGGACGTGGCACACGTCGATGGCGTGCCGGTCGAACGCGCGGATCTGGTCGCGCGAAACGACGGGGAGCACTTACGCTCCCGCGCGCGGCAGCGCTCGGCTACGGCTCACTCGTGAACTCCCAGTCGTAGCCGAGGAGCTCCGCCTTCGGCGTCGGCAAGGACTCGCCGTTCGGGCCGTCGCGACGGACGACGATGGTGTGACGAGCCGCGGTGTCTTCGCTCTCGCGGGCCACGACGTTGATGACGTTCACGCCGGGGTTCAACGGGACGTCGATGCCGAAGTTCAACTTCGTCGGGTCGGCGGCCTTCTTGTTGGATTGGTAGAACACCTTGCGAGCGCCGACGAAGACGTAAGCGTCGAGCACCTGATCCGCGTCGTGTGCGACGCCGCCGATGCGCACGTGGTCGTCGCGGGTCGCGAGCTTCGCGGGGGCGACCTCGAGGAGCGGCGGCGAACGGCCGAGCAGCGGATCGAAGGTGAATTTAGCGTGCTTGCCGGCCGCGGCGGCGACGGCCACCGACTCGATGAAGCCGAAGCGCGTCCCGCCGAGCGACACCTTGGTGAAGTCGGAATACGTGCCGAGACGCTCGACGATGGAGCCTTTCTTCAGATCTCCGACCACGCGTGCCGCGGTCAGCGGCTGACCGCGCACGCGAGCTTCGTTGTTCACGGTGACGACGTCGTGCGCGGGATCCATCGTCCAGCCGGTGCTCGCGACGGGGATCGACACTTTCTCGCTCGAAACGACGTTCAAGTCGCGATCGGCGATGCTGAGCTCCATCTTGGCGAGGTTGTCCTTCAAGCCGTCGAGGACGTCGAACGTGAACGAGACCTGACGTTCGTCGCCGGGGTTCATATTCGAGACGTCGAAGCGCCCGTTGTGAAGGAGCAAGCCGTCACCGGTGAGGTTTCGGATGTTCGCCTGCGTCTCGTACGAGCGGCCCGCGCCGACGTTCTTGACGGTCAGGTACATGGTCGCGCCCTCGCCGCGCGCGATCTGACCATCTCCGTTGCCGGGTCGGTCGTCGACGACCTGGTACGTGTAGGCGAAGAGCGGCTGCGGCAGGCTCTTCACCGTGGGCCGGAGCTCGACGTCGGCCGGGGCGTCGCCGCCCTCGGCGTTGAAGCGGACCTTCACGACGTCTTGCCTCGTCACCGCGTTCATCGGAAGCTTGCACACGCGATCGGCGCCGTTCGGCACCGGCGTGGTCGAACCGGCCTTGTGTCCCTCGGTGTCGCACCACCCGAGCGGCGCCTTTGCCGTCACGGTCTTGCCGGGGTCGATGCGACCGAAGAGCAGCTCCTTTTCGTCGTAATAGCCGCTGTCGCTCTTGGTGATGGCGCGGAGCTCGTAGACGGGTTCGTTGCTCTTGTTCGTCACCGAGACGCGGAGGCTCATGGGCTGTCCGGCGACGACGGTGTCGCCCGGGCGATCGGTCGTCACGCTGACGTCGTAGTCGGTGCTCTTCGGGCCGCCCTTGTACCCTTTCGGCGGCGATTCCCAGTCGATACCGAGCTTCTTCAGCTCCTCGGCGAGGGCCGCGAGCTCCGTCGTCTGTTCCTTCTCGACGAAGGGCTTGGCGGACGCGACCTCGTCCTGACGGCGGCCTTGCGGCAGCTGCGCGACGAGATCGCGCGCGAACCGTACCGGGAAATCGAGCCGGAACTCGTCGTCGGTATCCCCGCCGCGATCGAGGAGGTCGAGCTTCTCCGACACCGGCATGTCGTAGCGGAGCGTCATGTACGGTTGATCGGGCGCGGCCGAGCCGTTCTGGAGGCTCTTCATCAGGTCGCGCTCGCGCGGCCGATGCTCGGAGCGGACGAGGTCCATCTCGAGGGGATCGGCGACCATGCGATCGAGCTCGATGTCCGGGGTGACGCCGACACCCTGAATCGAAACGTCGCCCGGAGTGAGGTACTGAGCGATGGTGAGCTTGAGCGCCGCGTCGCCCGCGATGCGCGGGAAGACGAGCTGCACGCTGCCCTTGCCGAACGACGTCTCGCCCACGATGACCGCGCGATCGAGGTTCTTCAAAGCCCCGGCGACGATCTCGCTCGCGCTCGCGCTCGAGGCGTTCACGAGGACGACCATGGGGTACGGCGGCTCGGTGCCGCGGCGCTGCGCGACTTTCTCGTCGCGTGGCTCCGACCCGCCGACGGTCGCGACGATGACGCCACGCTCGAGAAAATGATCGGCGACCTTGGCCGCCTGATCCAAGAGACCACCCGGGTTGTCACGGAGATCGAATACCAGGCCCTTGAGGCGCTGCTTCTTCCGGAGCCCGTCGAGCGCCTGATCGAGCTCGTCCGAAGTGCTCGACTGGAACTGCTTGACGCGCACGTAGCCGATCCCCGGCGCGAGCTGACGCGAGTCGACCGATTCGATGCTGATTTCTTCGCGAGTGAGCTCGAACGGCTTGGCGTTCGCCCAGCCTTCGGGGCCGTCGCGATGCACCCAGATCGTCACCTTGGAGCCGGGCTTGCCGCGGAGCCGGCCGACCGCGTCGTCGAGCGGCATGTTCAAGGTCGACTCGTTGTTGATCTTGTTGATCCGATCGAGCCGCTTGAGCCCGGAGCGACCGGCAGGCGTCCCCGGCATCGGGCGCATGATCGTGAGCATCTGATCGCGAATCGAGATGACGATGCCGAGACCGCCGAAGTGGCCTTGCGTCGAGAGGTTCATCTCCTCGAACGCCTCGGGGCTCATGAACACGCTGTGCGGGTCGAGCGTGCGGAGCATGCCGTTGCACGCGGCGTATTCGACCTCGCGGAGATCGACTTCGCTGTCCTTCAAGTGCTGCTGAAGGAACGCGAACACCTCGCGGAGGCGCGCCGAGACGTCCCAGGGACCCTGCACGTTGTCGACGCGGAAGTCGCGTTCGTCGGCGTCGACGCGCACCTTGACGGTCGGCGAGTGCTCGTCGTGGAGCACGATGACCTGCGCGACCTCTTGCTGCACCTGGTCGAGCGCCGAAAGGAACATCAGGCGCGGCTTGACTCGGGTCGGGTCGACGTATTTTTTCCGGATGAGGTCGAGCGTCTCGTTCACCGCGGAGAGCCGCGTGAGGTCGTACGTGGTCTTGTCGGTGCCGGGCGCGGTGACCGCTTGCGCGGCACCGAGCCCCTTCCAGAGGCCGCCCGTGCCGAAGTGCAGCGCGAGGTTCGTCGCGAGTGCGAAAACGCCGAGGACGAAGAGGGTGCGGAGCGCGCGCTCGAAGAGACGCATTGCGGATCAGTATAGGGGTTGTCGCCGGGCGTCGACCGCGGAAACCGCGCTACTCGCGGTCGAGTCCTTCGGAAGCGCCGAGGGCGCCGCCCGTCGCGGCGCCTCCGCGCGGGGCGGGCGCGGCGGCCGCCGGCGGGCCGTCGACGTCGGTGACCTTTGCGGGAGCGACTTTCTCGTCACGTTCGATCGAATATCGGACCAACGCCCGTAGGGTTTTGTTCCGCTGGACGTTACCGAGGAGCATCTTGATGTCCTCGTAGACGGACGGGTCGACGGCGAGCGCGCCCAAGGTTCCACGACCCGCCTTGATGCCGTCCACGATGCCCCGCGCGTCGTGGGCGATGGCGTTGAGATCGCCCACGAGTTGTTGCGTCGCGTCGTCGCCGTAAAGCAAGCTGTGGGCGATGCCGTTGCCCTTCCGCACGCCTTCGAGCGTCGTCGCGAGCTCGTCGGCGGCGTGGCCAATCTGGGAGACGGTGTTCGTCGGGCCTTCGCCGTAGAGCACATCGTGCGCGAAGCCAGGGCCGCCGTTCACGCGGGCGACCGTGACGTTGAGCCCGGCGAGCAGGTGGTCGAGCTGCGCCGTCGCCTGGTCGAGATTGCGAACGGACTCCGAGAGCCGGTTCGCCTCCGCCGGATCTTTCAAGAGCCGCCCGACGTAGCCGTCACTGGTGTCGACCGTCTTCAGAATGTGACCGAGTGAATGCACCGCGTCGGCGAGGTCCTGCCGAACGCCGGGATCGGCGAACGTGTCGGTCGTGTGCTGGAGGTTCGTCATCACCGCGTCGGCCTTCTCGCTGATGGCGCCGAGGCGATCGGCGATCGCGCCGAAATCGGTGGGCGGGACGCTCTTGATCTCGGACTCCGGGGGTAGGGGGGCCTTGTCCTGACTGCCGACGGAGACGACGACCATCTTGTCGCCGAGGAGCCCCTTGTTGCTGATCGTCGCCGTGCTGTCGACGCGGATACGTCGCGCCTCTTCCTTCACGATGTCCATCGACACGTGGAGGCGGCTGTCCTTCGGATCGCCCGCGTACCCGACTCCGCCGACGAACCCGATGTCGACGCCGCCCATGCGCACGGGCGAACCGCGCGAGAGCCCCTGCACGTCCTCGAACACGGCGTAGTAGCGCTCCTTGGATTCGAACGCGTGCCGCTCGTCGCCGATGAGGAAGATGACCAGGCCCGCCACGGCGAGACCCGCGAATACGAACGCGCCGACCTTGACTTCGCGGGAGAGGGCCACCGTTCGAAAGCCTATAGCACTTGGAGGGGCGTCGTCACGCCTGCAAGAGCGTCTCGACGTCTTCCTGAACGGGCGCGATTCCCTCGATGAAATCGTGGACGCGCGGGTCCTTCGACGCTTTGAATTCCTCGACGGGCCCGTGCGCGATGATCATCCCGCCCTGCACCATCGCGACTTCGTCGCTGATCGTGAACGCGCTTTTCATGTCGTGGGTGACGACCACGCTGGTGATGTTGAGCTTCCGCTGAAGCCCGGTAATCAGGTGATTCACGCGGGCGGTGTTGATCGGATCGAGGCCCGTCGTCGGTTCGTCGTAGAGGACGACCTCGGGGCGGACGGCGATGGCCCGCGCCAGCGCGACGCGCTTTTTCATGCCGCCGGACAAATCGGCTGGCCACATCGGTTCGATGCCGGGGAGGCCGACCAGCTCGAGCGCCCAGGCGACGCGCTCGGTGATCTCCTGTTTCGTCATCTTGTAGCGAAAGTGCTCTTCGAGACCGTATGCGACATTCTCTCTGACGTTGAGCGAGTCGAAGAGTGCCCCACCCTGAAACAACATCGCGATGCGCTGTCGCAACCGGCTGAGTTGCTCGTCGGTCATGGTCGTCACTTCTTCGCCGTCGAAGACGATGCTCCCCTTGTCGGCGGTGAGGAGGCGAATGAGCATCTTCAACATGACGCTCTTGCCGACGCCGGACCCTCCGACGATCGTGACGACTTTGCCGCGCTGGATGTCGAGGTTCAGCCGCCCGTAGACGACCTTCGGCCCGAACACCTTTCTCACGCCCCTGAATCTGATGAGCGGTTCGGCCACGCGATCCGGAGACTAGCGCGATTTCGCCGGTCGAGCTGTCCCGCGCGAGGGTTCGGAGCTCAGGAGAAGACGCGCTCGACGAGCATTTCGACGGCGCTGCCGCCGCGATAGGTGTCGCGGCGCATTTCGCCGAGCACCGCGACGGAGCTCCCGACGTCGGGGACCGCGCCGCCCATGCCCACGCCGAAACAGCCGATCCGCCGGCCGCCGTCCATGACCAGGTCGAGCTTCAGGTGCCCGCCGCGCACCTCGCGTGCGCCGGTGACCTTGCCTTCGACGACCAAGCGCGGCGCCGGATTTCCGTTGCCCCAGGGCTCGAGCCGCTCGATGTCGCGGACGACGAACGACGGATCGTCGCCGCTCGCGAGCCGGACTGCGTCGATGCCTTCGAGCGCCGGAGCGCCGTCGCTCGCGCGAAGGACGGCTTCTTCGAACGACGTGCGTAGCGCGCCGAGCCGTTCAATGGACACCTCGAGACCGGCAGCGGCTTGGTGACCGCCGAATCGATCGAGGTGTTCGGCGACCGCGGCGAGCGCGTCGTAGAGCCGCGCGCCTTTCGGACCCCGCACCGAACCGCGGCCTTTTCCACCGTCGAACCCGATGACGACCGTGGGTTTGCCGTACCGGTCGGCGAGGCGTCCCGCGACGATGCCGACGATGCCGGCGTTCCAGCCCTCGCGCCCGATGACGATCGCGGCACGACTGTCGAGCCCGCCCTGCTCGATGTCGGCCATCGCTTCGGCGGTCATCGTTTCCTGGACGGCGCGACGCTGCTCGGAAAGTGACTCGACCGAGGCGGCGAGCGCTTCTGCCGCCGAATCCGACCGAGCGAGCAGGAGCTCGAGCGCGAGATCCGGCGGCCCCATGCGGCCCGGCGCGTTCAGCCGCGGCGCGATCCGAAACGCGACGTCGCGCGCGCCGACCGGGCAATTCGGGTCGAGCTTCGCGAGGGCGGCGAGCGCCCGCAAGCCGGGCCGCGGCGTCGTGCCGAGGAGCGAAAGGCCGGCGCGAACGAGCGCGCGATTGTCGCCGTCGAGCGGCGCGACGTCGGCGATGGTGCCGATCGCGACGAGGTCGAGCCAGCGGCGCAGATCGAGCTTTTTCCCGAGCGCCGTGCGAAGCGCCGCGCCGAGACTGAGCGCGAGCCCGCACGACGCGAGCCCTTTGTAAGCAAAGCCGCAATCGGGCCGATGCGGATTCAAAAACGCCAGCGCCGGCAGCGGCTCGTCCGGGACGAGATGATGGTCGATGACGACCGTTTCGAGGCCATGCGCGCGGAGCGCCGCGAGCGAAACGTGGTCCGACGAACCGCAGTCGCAGGTGACGAGCACGCGAGCGCCGCTCTTCACGATGCGGTCGACCGCCGCCCGGGACACGCCGTAACCGCCGTCGAACCGGCTGGCGAGCATCGGGACGACCTCGCCGCCGAGCTCGCGGAGCACCTCGGTGACGATCGCCGTCGAGGTGATGCCGTCGCAGTCGTAGTCGCCGAACACCGCGATGCGTTCGCGGTTCTTCACGGCGCGCGCCAGACGCTCGGCGGCGACCGCGCGGTCGGCCATGCCGTCGGGATCGCTCAGATGGGCGAGCTTCGGGTCGATGAACCGGCGCGTCTCGTCGGAGTCGCCGTGACCGCGACGGCGCAACCATTCGGCAACCGTAGTGGTCAGACTGAGGCGCTCGCCGAGCTGCCGGGCTTCGGGACCGGGCGGCGCCGGGAGCGCGGAGTCGTTCGGCAAGGGGGAAGCGAGCGACGGCATCAGGCTCTCATCGGACTCTTCGTCGCACCCGTTTCGTGTGTCAACGCGAACCCGGACCGAAAATGACCGACCTTCAGCGAGGCGAGACGAAAAAGACGAACCGAATCACCGACAATGCCGATTGCACTTCGCGTTGAACCACAACGTCGTGAAAAGCCGCCGCGCGAGCGCGGCCGAGCCCCCACTCTGCCGGCCCCCGCCGTGAAGTGCGCCATTCACCATGGACCCCCTCGAAATCGAGGGCGAAAGTCCGAGCCGCGGAAAGCGATTCAGACGACCGCGGTCGCCTTCTTTTGGCGGCGGGGGCGATCGCCTTGGACCGGCTTGCCGCCGCCCTTCTTGGCGAAGAAGCGGGAGTCGAGCCACCAGGTGAGCGGAACCGCGACGTACACCGACGAATAGGTGCCGAGCACGACGCCGATGATGAGCGCGAGCGCGAAGTCTTTCAGCGGGCCCGTGCCCCAGATGAAGAACGCGAGGAGGCTCATGACCACCGTCGAGCTCGTCAGGATGGTTCGGCCGAGCATTTCGGAGATGCTCGCGTTGATGATCGACTCGAACGTCGCACCGCGCATGAGCCCGAAATTTTCGCGAACTCGATCGTACACGATGACGGTGTCGTTCACGCTGTAGCCGACGATGGTGAGGATCGCGGCGACCGTCGTCAGGTTGATCTCGCGGTGCATCGCGACGAGCACGCCGAGCGTGCCGAGCGCGTCGTGGGCGAGCGAAATGACCGCTCCCGGTGCGAACCGGAGGTCGAACCGGAGCGCGATGTAGACCATGATGAAGACCAGCGCGATCGCGATGCTCTTCAACGCCGAATCACGAAGCTGCGCGCCCGCCTTCGGACCGATCCACTCGACGCGGAGCGCGGTCGCCGGCACCTTGTCGTCGCCGAGCTTCGTTCGGAGTCCGTCGAGGAGCTGGTCGCCTTTGCTCTTCAGCGCGATCTCGACGCGGTTGTCGCGCGCGTTCTGCACGGTCGGGTTGTTATCGCCGTCGCGCAGCGCCACGCCGGGGACCGCCCCCATGCGCTCGCGGATCCAGGCGAGGTCCGGCGCGTCGCGATAGCGAACGGCGACCTTGTCGCCTCCCGGGCTCACCTTGAGCTCGGCGCCGCGCTTCTCTTCCGGGCAATCCGTCGGCGAGAGGTTCTCTCCGACGCAGAGCGCTTTGGCGATCTCGGCCTGCTTCGCGGCGCTGATCGTGGAGACTTCTTGAACGCGAATGAGGTAGCGGTTTCGAGCCTTGTTTTCGGTGACGCGGATCACCTCGGGCTGCGAAAACCCGGCCGCCACGACCGCGTTTCGGATCTCGGCGATCTCGGTCGTTTGCTTGAAGTCGACCTCGACCTCGGTGCCGCCCTTGAAGTCGGTGCCGAGCTCGGGGCCCGGCTTCACGAAGATGAGCACGGCCGCCGCGAACGTCACGCTGAAGCTGATGATCGCGAACAGGCGCCGCGCGCCCATGAAGTCGTAAACTTTGCCGACGGGAAAAAACTGCATGGCGACGCTCCGTCGTTAACCGACGTCCAGCTTGGCGGCGCGATCGAGGTTGCGCACCCAGAAATCGAACATGACGCGGGTCACCATGACGCCGGTGAAGATACTGGCGATGACGCCCACGATGAGCGTGACCGCGAACCCCTTGATGGGCCCCGTTCCGAATTGCGCGAGCACGATGCCGGAAATGATGGTCGTGACGTGGCCGTCGATGATCGCCGACAGCGCGCGCGCATAGCCGATCTCGACCGCGGTCCGCGGGCTCTTCCCCGCGCGCAATTCGTCGCGAATACGTTCGTTGATGAGCACGTTCGAATCGACGCTCATACCGATCGTTAGCGCGAGCCCCGCGATACCGGGCAACGTCATCGACGCGTTGAACGAGGCGAGCACCGCGAGCTGCAAGAACAGGTTCATCGCCACCGCGAGATCCGCGATGAGCCCCGCGCGATGGTAGTAAAACACCATGAACACGAGCACGAGGACGCTGCCCGCGAGCGCGCCCTGAACTGCGAGGCGGATCGCGTCGCGGCCGAGCGACGGCCCGATGTGTTGCTCGTTCGACGGCGTGATCGGCGCGGGCAGCGCGCCGGACCGGAGCACGAGCTCGAGCTTCCGGGCGTCGCGGAGCTGAATTTCCGGATCGTTCGAGCCGAGGGTGATCGTCGCGTGACCGCCGGGAATTCGGGTCTGGATGACCGGCGCGCTCTCGACGCGCTTGTCGAGGATGATCGCGAACCTTCGCTTGATGTTCTCGCCGGTGATCCGCTCGAAGATGCGACCGCCTTGATCGGTGAAGGTCAGCGCGACGTGCCACTGACCGAAGCTGCCCTGGCTCTGGTCGGGCACCGCTTGCGCGTCGCGAATCAGGTCGCCGGTGATCTCCGCGCGGCTCTTCAAGAAGAACGTCCGCCAGCCCGCCTCGGACTCCTTCAAGGTCGCCGGATCGGTGTCGTAGACGAGCTCGTAACCGATCTCGCGATCGGGCGGCACGTCGAGCGTCGCGATCCATTCCTTCAGACGAGCGAGGGATTGTTGGCTCGTCTCTTTGTCACCGCGCTTGATGAACGCGTACGAATTTGCCTTCGAGCGTTGCTCGTTCTGATCGTCCATCCCGACGGGAACGCTCTCTCGCTCGAACCGGAGACCCTCCGGCAAGCTGTCCGGCGCGGCCTTTCGCGCGATCGGGCCGAAGAAGTCGGTGTCGTCGTCGAGCAGCTTGAACTCGAGGCGCGCCGTCTGGCTGATGATGTCGCGGATGTTGCGGAAGCTCGCCTCGTCCTCGCCCGGCACTTCGACGATGATGTCTTCGTCTCGCGTCGACACGCTCGCCTCGCGGAGGCCGAGCTCGTCGATGCGGCGGTGAACGATGTCCTTCGCTTGGCCGACCGCGCGTTCGCGGATCTGGCTCTCGACGCTTTCTTTGATCCGGAAGTCGAACGAGCGTCCGTTGCCGGTGCGCGAGAACGCGAGATCGCCGCGGAACTGATCGAGGAAGCGCGCGTCGATTTTGCCGGCGTCGCCCGCGTCCTTCACTTCGAGTCGGATGCGACCCACTTCGTCACGCGGCGCGGCGATGTTCACTTTTTCGCGGAGCTTCGTGTACTCGGCCTCGGTCGGCCGCGCGTCGCCCGAGTGGATCCCGAAGATTTTCGCGAGCTCGACCTGCATGTCCTCGTAGTAGCGATCGCGCTTGTCGCGGATCGCTTCGTCCACGTCGACCGTGTAGACGAGCCGCATTCCACCGCGGAGATCGAGCCCGGCGACGAGCCGGAAATTCACGTGCTCCTCGATGTAGCGGGGGCAAGGGACCTTGCCGTTGGTCATGACGTCGAGCGACGGCCAGATCGCGAGGAACGCCACGGCGCCCACGGTCATCACCGTGCTGAAGCGCATGCGCCAATTCAGATCGACGAACGGCAGGCCTCCGACGAATCCCCAGAGCGAGATGATGGCAAGCACCGCCATCGGCCAGAACGCGTCGTAGTGTGCCGCGAGAGCCGCAGCGCCCGCGAAGAGCGCGCCGATGAAGAACGGAACCCGGCGCGCCCGCTGCACGTAACCCCACCCGAGGAGCAGCGCGGAGAACCCGGCGAAAACGTATTGGAGAACGGTGTCGACCACGACGAGACCGGCCTACTTCTTCTCGGGCAAAGACTCGGGCTTGTCCTTGTCCTTGTCTTTGCTCGTGGCGGCCTCGTCTACGTCGCGACCGGAAATGCTCGTCCGCAGCACTTGGACTTTCACGCCGGGGGCAATCTCGAGCTTCACGTAGCGCGGCTCGATCTCGACCAGGCGCCCGACGAGTCCGCTCTGCGTCAGCACGCGATCACCCTTTTTGAGCGACGCGAGCGTGGCCTCTTGCTTCTTGTTCTGCGAGCGGCTCGAAAAGAAGATGAAGACGAGCATGCCCACCAGCAGCAGCGGGAACATGAAGCCGAAGATCCCGCCTTGCCCGGGGGGCGAGTCGCCACTGCGTGCGGGTTGCTCCGTGTGCGCAATCGGCGCGGACGGCGTGTCGCGACCGGGCACCGGCGGCACGTTCTGAAATGCAAACACCGCGAAATTCAAGGGGCCTCCGAGGGGCGGGCTAATACCGGGTTTCCGCGTACCGCGCAAGCGAGGTTGCCCATCCGCGGCCCGCGACCGGCGGGCCCGCAGACTCGGACAATTGACACACGGCTACGCAGGAGGTACACGCCGACGCCCGGTTTATCGAATCGATTCAGGCGCGTAGCTCAGTGGTAGAGCACTACCTTGACACGGTAGGGGTCGTTGGTTCAATCCCAATCGCGCCTACAAAACAGCCCCGCGGGCCCCGCTTCGAGACCTCTTTCATTCGGCTCGGCGGACCCAGCGCGTGAAGGCGGCCGCGCCGAGCGTACGGAGGACACCTCCGACGACCAGGGGAAAGCGCCACTCGACGCTCAAAGCTCGAAGTCTTCCTGGATGATGCGTTCGATGTTTCGCTCGGTGAGCGCGGCGACCGTGAGCGCCGGGTTCGCGACGATGCCGCGGGGAATGAGCGACCCGTCCGACACGTAGAGATTCTGGTACCCCTTCACTCGACCGTAGTCGTCCGTGGCCTGGCCGAGCGGGCAACCCCCGACCGCGTGGTACGTCGCCGTGTCCTGGAACGTCTTCCCGCCGAGCGCGTCCGTCGCGTAAGAGCTTCCCGTCGCCGAATTGATCTTGTCGAAGACGTATTGGGCGCTGGCCACCGCGGGAGCGTTTTGCGATTCGGTCCAGTCGAGCTGCGCCGTGTCCGACACCGGGTCGTATCGGAAAGTGCCCGACTCGGGGTTTTGGGTCATCACGATGCTGAAGCTGACGTAAGTTTCGATCCCGACCGGGAAAGGGATGTCCATCGAGAATACCGCTTTCCCATTCTGGTCCGTCGTTCGGAACCCGGTTGCGGGCACCGTGGAAACCTGTGCACCGGTGGGGTTCGCGGTGGTGTTGCCTCGCATCAGGAAAATGTCGCTGTTGGGGCCCCAGCCGGTCCCCACCTGATCGTTCAGATTCGATAGCAAGCCGGTGTCCCGCGCGCGCACGAGGAGTTCGCTCGTCCCCATGGACCCGCCGCACAAAAATAACCGACTACAGCTCAATTCCTTGAACTCGATCAGGTTCCCGTCGACGTCGATCGCGTTGACCGAGACGAGATACGACCCGTCCGGGTTCCGTTGAATTTGCTTCACGATGTGCAGGCTCTCGACCGTGAGGTTCCCCGTCGCGATGGCATCGGCGAGGTAAGTCTTGTCCAGGCTCTGCTTGCCGTAGTTGTTTCCGAATCCTGCCTCGTCGCCGAGAGCAGACGCCGGCACCTGCCCAGCGGCCTCCTTTTCCATGTAGGAATAGTCGTAACCGGAGGGGAGAAACTCCGCGTCGAAGCCGGCGGCCAGAGCGGCGGCGTGCCCGGTGCGTGCATACTGGTACCAGGGGGTGGAGTTGAAGAAGGATGGGCTGACGGTGTTCGCCTTGAGCATGCCGAGCGCACGCGGGTAATAGGTCGACATCATTTGCGCCACGTCCACCGTGGGCAGCACGGACTGGAGCACGTCTTGAGGAGGAGTCACCAGCATGGCCATGTTGACGAGAGAACCGCCTCCGACGCCGCGACCACAGAAGACGTCCATTTGTGGAGTTTGGACGACGGCGAGAACACCGGCTTGCCTCGGGATCGGCATACTGACGGCAATGGGCGACAGTTTCCCGCTCACGATCGAGACGTCGTTTTGAAACCACAGGGCGCGACCGTCCGGGTTCTTGATGCCGCAGAACACCTTTCCGTCGGGGCCTGGCTTGTTCCAGAACCGCCCCATTTCGAGCAGAAGCACCGAGACATTTTTTTCGGTGAGCCGCTTCGCGATGACGGCTCCGCCGTACCCGCTCCCGATGATGATCACGTCGAAATGGTCGCCCGTCTTCGCATCCGACCCCGCGTCGCGATCGGTCGGCTGGGACACCGAGCCCGAGTCGCCGGAAGGAGCGGTCGGGTGCGCTGCGCCGGCGTCCTCGCGGATGCCTGCTTCGGGCAGTTGACCGCCGGAGGCGCCCGCGCTGCGCGTGCGCGGCCCGTTCGAGGATCCGCATCCGGCCGTGCCGAGCGCCACGCCGGATGACGCCAGCTGGATGATCCGCGATCCGGCGATCGACCGAAGCCCGAGGGCCGCGGCGATTTTCATCATGTGTGCGCCGAATTGCCGCCTATTTTGATTGTTCATCGGACACCTCTCGGGCTTTTCTACCGAGCAAGGGATCGTCCGAATCGGCCACGTGTTGTGCTTGTCGGTCAGGCGACTACAGCTCAACCCAGTTGAGCTGTTCGAGAATGACCAAAGCGGTGACCAGAGTTCGGCCGAAACGGAGCGGGTTTTTGACCCTCACCCGTTGGGGGCAAAAACCTGCGGACGGTCAACTCGAGTGGGAACCGCTCTACGCGCCGGAAGTTCGCCGATACTCGCCGGGCGTCATGCCCGTCCAACGCTTGAACGCGCGATGGAACGCCGCGGCATCGGCAAAGCCGAGCGCCGCAGCGGTCTCCTTGATCGTGCGAGCGGGGTCACGGAGCATGCGACCCGCCGACGCTTCGAGCGCCGCGCGGACGACGTCGCGATAAGACGTGCCGTCCTCGGCGAGGCGCCGCCGCAGCGATCGCTCACTCATGCCGAGATCGCGTGCGGCCGTGGAGATTTCCGGAATGCGCGAAGGCGGCACGGCGAGCAGGTAATTGCGCACGCGCGTGGCCGGCCGCGCCCCCGTCGTCATGCGATCGAGCCTGCGCTGTGCCTCCGTTCGGAGCAAATCGTAGAGCTCGGGATGCAGGTGCATTTGCGGTTGATCCGCGATCTGGCGATCGAAGGCGATCGACGTCGCGTTTTGGCTAAATCGCTGATGGTCGCCGAAGATGCGCGCGTACGCGCCCTGGTACGGCGGCCGCTCGTGCTCGAACGTCGTGAATCGAGGGAAGGTACTCATGCCGGTGAAGGCTCGCGCCAATCGCACCAAGCCTCCAGTGAAGAGCTCGGCGAGGATCCGATCCGATCGCGGTGTCGACCGCGGGAATGAGTAATGGACGACGAACGCATCTCCTTCGTCACGCGACACGAGGCGGAGCTCGTCCATGCCGAGGCGAACGAATTGCGCAGAGCTCTCGACTGCCTCCCGCATCGTCGGTGCGTGCGCCGCCACGTGAGCGAGTAAATCGATGGCGCCTTCGGACATCTGCTCCGCCACGTGGAGGCCGAGTGCTTCGTCCCCCGTCAAGGCGACGGCGACCGACAGCAACTGCTCGAATTGCTCGAACTCGAGTCGCGCGTCGGGTTCCTCGAGGCGGTGCCATTCGAACGGCATCCGAGCCCGCAAGTCCGCCCGCGCGGCACCCGAGCGCTCGGCGACCTCGATCACCGCGCGCACGACGAAGATCGAAACACTCATGCGCCGAATAGCCTCCGCAGACGCCCGACCGCGGCACACAAGGACGTGCCGGGGGCGGGTGGGATACCGACGGCCGCGTCTATGAAATAACGTAGATGGGCGGGAAAGCGTAGGCCCGTTGCGCGACCCACCCCTCCCGGGCGCGCCGCATTCGGTTGCCGGCCGGCGTTCCCCTGGCCTCGGGGTCGGCCGGCGGGGCGTCGCGCGGAACCCTCTCGTACGGGCCGGCGTGCGAAACCTCCGGAAAACCGTCGAAAATCGGCGCTGTCGGGGCCGGTCATCGTCGCAGTCGACCCTTCCCAAGGGGGCGGGAGTGCGTTAAGCACCCCATCGTGCCACGCGGTTCCCTTCGTGAAGAGTGCGCCCAAGCGTCGGCGCTCATTCACGCGCAATGAGCGGCGAGGCGTTCCAGACGCCGCGCGAGGTCCTCGAGAGTCGAGGGGCACTCGACGACGGAGCGATCGCCGTGAAGGCCGGCGGCAAGGTCATCGACCTGATGACGCCGATCGATCCAGGGCTCCCGCTCACGGTGATTCACCGCGGGGACAAGGACGCGCTCGACATCATTCGTCACTCGACGTCGCACGTGATGGCGCAGGCCGTTCAGAAGCTGTTCCCCGGCACGCAGGTGACTATCGGCCCCGCGATCGAAAACGGATTTTATTACGACTTCGATCGTCCAGATGGTCCGTTCACCGAGCAGGACCTCGGTCGCATCGAAAAAGAGATGCGACGGCTGATGAGTCAGAACCTGCCGTTTCATCGCAAGGTCGTGTCGCGCGAAGAGGCGAAGGCGCTCTTCGCCGGCATGGGCGAGAAATACAAGGTCGAGCTGATCGACGCGATCCCCGAGGGGCAGCCGATCAGCATTTACTGGCACGGCAAGGACGGCAAACCCGACACGCAGTGGCTCGACCTCTGCAGCGGGCCGCACGTGCCGTCGACGAAGGACCTCGGCGTCGTCAAGTTGACCAGCGTCGCCGGCGCGTATTGGCGCGGCGACGAGAAGAACCCGATGCTTCAACGCATCTACGGGACGGCGTTCGGCTCACAAGAAGAGCTCGACGCCTACCTGAAGATGCTCGAAGAGGCCCGCGCCCGCGATCATCGCAAGCTCGGCAAAGAGCTCGAGCTCTTCATGTTCCACGAGTGGGCGCCGGCGATGCCGTTCTTTTTGCCGCGCGGCGCGTTCGTCTACAACAAGCTCATCGCGTTCGTTCGCGAGCTCTACGTCGACTACGGGTACGAAGAGGTGATCACGCCGCAGATCTTCGATCGGCGCCTCTTCGAGACGAGCGGGCACCTCCCGAACTACCGCGAGAACATGTATTTCCCGGTGGCGCCCGAGGCCATCGACGAGCTCGCCGCGACCGCCGACACGGCCCAGCTCGACGCCGAGAAAAAGACGCTCGAGTCCGTCGCGCAAAAGCCGATGAACTGCCCGTCGCATTGCCTCATCTTCGGGCAGCGGAAGCGCAGCTACCGTGAGCTCCCGTGGCGCGTCGCCGATTTCGGTCGCTTGCACCGGCACGAACGCGGCGGCGTGGTTCACGGACTCACTCGCGTTCGCACCTTCTGCCAGGACGACGCGCACATCTTCTGCGCGCCGGAGCAGCTGAAAGACGAGGTCGTGTCTTTCAATCGGCTGCTCTTCGAGGTGTATCGCGCGTTCGGGTTCACCGATCTGTCGATCAAGCTCGCGCTCCGGCCCGAGCTTCGCGTCGGCACCGACGAGATGTGGGATCTCGCGGAGCGGGCGCTGAACGAAGTGCTCACCGAGTCGAAGCTCGACTTCGAGACGCTGCCCGGCGAAGGCGCGATCTACGGACCCAAGGTCGAGTTCCACGTGAAGGACGCGATCGGCCGGAGCTGGCAGCTCGGCACGATTCAACTCGACTACGCGATGCCGGAGCGCTTCGGGCTCGAGTTCATCGGCAAGGACGGCGCGGCGCATCGACCGGTGATGCTCCACCGCGCGATCCTCGGGAGCCTCGAGCGATTCTTCGGGATCTACGTCGAGCACGTCGCCGGGAAATTCCCGGTCTGGCTCGCGCCCGAGCAAGCCATGATCGTGACGGTGAGCGAGAAGCAAACCGAGTACGCGCAGCGCATCGCGGCTCATTTGACGAGCCACGGTCTTCGCATCCAGGTCGACGACGGCGCCGACAAGCTCGGCGCGAAGATCCGGAACGCGCGGCTCCGTCGCGTGCCGTACACGGTGGTCGTGGGCGAGAAGGAAGTAGAAACCGAATCCGTCGCGCCCAAGAACGCCGACGGCAAAGACCTCGGTCCGATGCCTTTGAATCGATTCCTCGAGCAGCTCCTGGAAGAGGCGAAGCCGCCGCGGCTCGCCAAAGGCACCGTCTGAGATTTTCATAGAGAAGGACGAAACGGGAACGCATGGCGACAGACCGACGGAATTTCCGAGACACGAGAGCCCCTCAGATCCGCGTCAATCATCGAATCCGAGTGCCCGAAGTGCGCGTCGTGCTCGACGACGGCACCATGCTCGGCGTGCTCACGACGCAGCAGGCGCTCCGGGAAGCGGAGGAGCGCGGGCTCGATCTCGTCGAGGTGAACCCGAAGGCGACGCCGCCGGTTTGCAAGATCCTCGATTTCGGCAAATTCAAATACGAGGAAAAAAAGCGAGCGCGTGAGGCGCGACGCAAGCAAACCGTCGTCGAGGTGAAGGAGCTGAAGCTCCGCCCGAAGACCGACGATCACGATCTCGAAGTGAAGCTCCGCGCCGCCCGGCGCTTCATCGAAGCCGGCAACAAGGTGAAGTTCACGGTGCGTTTCCGCGGCCGTGAAATCGCCCACCCCGAGCGCGCGCGCATGCAGCTCGACTACCTCCGCGAGAAGACCGACGATCTCACCATCGTCGAGCAGCACGCGACGATGGAAGCTCGCGCGATGAGCCTCATTCTTTCGCCGAAGCCGTTCGTGCTCCAGAAGCTCGCGAGCGACCGCGCCAAGGAACGCGCGGCGCGACGCGCCCGCGGCGAGGACGTCGACGCCGACAACGAGCCCGATGACGAGGAGCTCGACGACACCGAGAACGATACGGACGACGACGACGATGACGACGATGACGAGGCAGAAAAGGCGCCGGAATAGCGCGGCGCGCGCCCTGGCGTTGAGGCCGCGAAGGCCGAGCGATTGAGATTGGGCTCCGTTCGAGCTCGCGCTCGAGATACTTCGATGCATCGAAGTATCCACGAGGAGCGGTCGGATCCCTCGAAATGAGGGCGGAGCTCCAAGTCCTTTACGCCGCAGGCGGGAGTGTCCTCCGCGAAAAAAGCGCTCGGCGGTTGCAAAGACCGCAGGGTCACCTGGGCGGGTGAGCCGCGCAGGCGTACGGCTAGTACGTCGAGCACCGAGGGCGCCTAGATGGCCCTGTGCTCGCGGCAAACGCCGCGCGCGTCAGTGGAACATGCCGCCGAAATACGCGCCGGCGGCGCCCGCGAGCGCGACCACGACGACGACGATCGCGATCACCGCGCCCGAACCGCCAGCTTTGGGTGGCGGGGCGAGGGGCGGGCGCGCCGACGCGCGCTGGGGGGGTGCGCTGGAACCGACTCCGGGCGCGGGCGGTGAATATCCGCCGGCCCCGGCGCCAACCGGCACTCGCGGAAGCGGGACGCCGGGCGCGTCCTCTTCGAGCGCCGCGAGATTGCCGGCCTGGTAGCCGTCGCTCGCGAGGGGACGGCGTGGATCCTTCTTCCCGCCCTTCGGGTCGCCGTCGAGATCCTTCGTCCAATCTTGGACGTCCTCGAACGAGCCGAGGTTCAGCGGAGCGCCGCCACCGCCGGCCTTGTCGTTCGCCGCGACGACGCTGCCGTCGCGCTTGGCGTCGAGCGACGTGAACTCGACCATGGCCTCGTCAATGAGCGAGCCGATGATCGAGACCTTGTCGTCTTTCTGCTTTTGTCGCCGCTCGGATTCGCGCGCGACCATCGCCTCGGAGACGAGCAGCGCGATCTCGAACGACGACACCGGCCGACCGAGCCGGAACAAGAAACCGTTCAGGTCGCGACCGAGGTCGCGGGCCGCCTGATAGCGCTGTGCCGGATCGCGCGCGAGCGTCCGGAGCACGATGCGCTCGAGGTCCGGCGACACTTCCGGATTCAACTGCGACAAGGACGGAATGCGCGCGGCCTGCACCTGCCGGACGGTGTCGAGATCGGACTCGCCGAGGAAGAGCCGCCGACCGGCGAGCATTTCCCAGAGCATGATGCCGATGGCGAAAATGTCGGTGCGATGGTCGACCGTCTCGCCCATCGCGGCCTCGGGCGAGAGATAGCTGAACTTCCCCTTGATGATCCCCGGCTCGCTCCGTTCGAGCTGGCTATTTGCCTTGGCGAGCCCGAAATCCGCGATTTTCACCTCGCCGTAGCGAGTGATGAGCACGTTCGGCGGCGACATGTCGCGGTGCACGATGCCGAGCTTCCTGCCCTTCGTGTCCGTCGCTTCGTGCGCGTACGCGAGCCCTTCGCAAATCTTCTGGCAGATGAGCGACGCGGCTTCGATCGGCACGCGCTGCCCCTTCTGACGGCGATGCTCGATGATGGCCTTCAAGTCCGAGCCATCGACGAACTCCATGACGATGAAGTACGTGTTGTCGCCGACGCCGATATCGAACACCTGAACGCAGTTCGAATGCGACAAGTGCGCGCTGGTTCGCGCCTCGTCGAGGAACATCCCGATGAACTGCTTCTTCTCCGCGAGGTGCGGCAGAACGCGTTTGATCGCGACGATTTTCTTGAACCCCTCGAGCCCCGCGCTCTCCGCGCGGTACACCTCCGCCATGCCTCCGGCGGCGATGCGCTCGATGACGCGATAACGTTGCTGCTGGTGTGCCATTCGGGACAAGGCGCGTTGAGGACGACGCCGAACGGGGCTTTGCGAGCGTACGGTTTTGCCGGACAAAGGGTCAAGACAGCCTCGACGCACGACGGCAAGCGCGCGTCCGATAACCGAAAAGCCGCCGACAAGAGCCGGGGAAACCACCGCAACCGGCGCGAAAGGGACTCGCCTTCAGAAACGACCCGTGCCAGGCTCCGCTTCCCGTTTGGGGCCGTAGCTCAGCTGGGAGAGCGCTAGCATGGCATGCTAGAGGTCAGGGGTTCGATCCCCCTCGGCTCCACCGATCGAGTGGCATTCGGGTGGTGGTAGTCGCGCTTCGGGCGGTTGCGAGATGCCCGAGCGGGTGGCTCGGCGCCCGGGCTCGCTGTCCGGACCTGGAACGCGCCTCCGATGCCCGTGAGCGGCGAGAGCTCCGGCAGGCAGAGCACCAGCGGCTCGACGTCGCCGAGTTCGAGCTCCGCGACGGCGTTCGCCGCTTGGCGGTACTTCAAGAGCTCGTTCGACTTGTGTCCGGTCCGCCGGCGCACCGCGTCCTCGTTCGTCCCGAGCGCGAGGTTACGAGTGACCATCGATCGGCGGAAGCAGTGCGTCCCGAACGGACCCTTGTTCGGCCCCTTCGAAGTGAGGTCAGCGCGGGTGAGCCCGGCGAGCGCGAGGTGGTCGCGGATCTTCTCGGCGAGGTGGTCGAGCACCAGCGGCCGATCGTGCTCGTCGATGAACACAGAGTCCTTCGGTTCGACGCGCGTCCCTTCGATCGCGCGCGCTGCCTTCCACGCCGCGAGCGCCTCGACGACTCCGCTCGAAAGCTTCCACCATCGGGGATGGTCCGTCTTGTTCTCGTCGAGCGAGACCGTCCCGTGCTCTAGGTCGACGTCGCGCCACTCGAGCGCGGACGCTTCGCCGCGGCGCACGCCCTCGCGATGGACGAAGCCGTAGAGGACGCGGTACGCGAGCGGCACGACCGTGCACGCGAGCAACGCGAGGTCCTCGCGGGGGTAGAGGATCGGGAAGCGCTTCCGCGGCCCGGACTTCGGGAGCCAGCCGCGCGGGAGCGGGTTTCGCTGAACGTGGCCCGCGAGCTCGGCGAGATTCAACACGCGATTGATGAGCGCCGCGTATTGTCGGCGCGTTTCGCGCGAGAGCTCCGCCTTCCCTTTCGGCACTGGAAGCCGCCGCATCACGTCGTCACAGTCGGCCCGCGTGATCTCGTCCACGCGACGGTCACCGAGGCTCGGAAGGATCGCCTTGTTCAGGCGCGACCTCACCGTGTCGAGAAAGGCGTCGGTGAGCTTCTCGACGTGATCCGGGTACGCGGTCCGAAGGTCGCCATCTACCCACGCTTTCGCCACTTCGCCGAACGTAGGCGCCTTCTTCGCGCCCTTCACGGGGATCTTGCCGCCGAGCAGCTCTTCGCATACGGCGACGGCATCTTCGAGCGCCCGCGTCGATGCCGTGGCAAGAATCTTCAACGCTTCGTCGCCGCGCGCGCGGTTCACGTTCGCGAGCCTGAAGCGTTTTGCGACGGCCCCGAGCAGCACCGAGCGCGCCTTCGCCTCGTCTGGATCGCGACACGTTGGAAGCTGGAACGTCTCGCGCTTCGTCCACGTGCGGATGAGCGTCGAGTACTCGCCCGTCGAACTGCATCGGATTTCGCCGGTGGCTTCACGAGACATCAGCAGTTTCCTTTCGGCGCGTGAACGCGCGGATCGTAATGCGCGCGCGACCAAGATCGCCGCGTCGGACGCGGGCGATCCGTTCGGTCATCGTGAAGAAGTGGACATGTCCGCGTCATGAGGGAAGATCCCGCCCCGAGTCGCGACGAACGCGCTCAATCCGGCCATCGTTGCTTCGAGCACAATCCGCAGCACCGAGCGGACCTGGTTTTCCCAGGTATCCGCGTCCAAGTTGCTGGCGGTGGCACACCGGGCGAGCGCCGTCTGGGCAGCGGCGTCCGCGTAGTAGAATCGCGTCTGCTCGGAGCTACGACCGACGGAGAGAATGGCGTTTCCGGCACTTTTCGCAAAGCGCTCGCGAAAGCTCTTCGCCACATTCTTCGGCTCGTAATAGTGGAACGCGACACTGTTTCGAATCGCTGCAAAGGCCCGGACGAGCGGATTCTCGCTCTCACGGGAATAGGCGAATCGTTCCAGCTCTCTCCATTTCTCGCGACCCGCGGGCGTGAGCCCGAGTTCTTCGAACTCCTTGCTCTCCAGAAGAGAGCGATGTTCGCGAAGCAGCTTCAAGATCTCATGGATAATGCCGGCAGCGTACCGGGTTGCTTGCACGGAGAGACCCGCCATTTGCGAGCCGCGCGGGCTGACCTTTGGAGGTGTGTTTTCGCGCGCGTATGCGTCGTTCATGATCTGACTCAACCACAGCACGCCCTTGAGATCGTTGAACGCCAATGAGAGCGCCAGGAAGAACGCTCCGAGTTCGTCATCGTCGGACGTCAAAAGGCGTTCTGGTTCGATCGCGTGGAGTTCTGCGAGTCCGAAGTGGGGCAAGTCGTTCATTGCGGCGAATATCTACGCCGTCGTACGCGATTGCGCCCGGAGGCCCCCCGGGGTCTCCGCCGTCCTCGTACTCGCGAAGGAGGCGCGAGATCTCCGCCCACGCCTCCATCTTGCGAGCGGGGTTCACTGCGAGGCGCCTCGTGAGTTCGAGGCGAGCGCGCTCGCCTCGCTCGACCGCAGCGGCACGACGTCTCCCGTCCACCCGCGGCGCCACGCCCGACCCGTCGGCTTCCGCGGTTCCATCCATCCTAACTCGCGAAGCGCCTCGACTGCGGCGACCGTCGCCGCGGCATCACCGCCGAATCGTCGCCAGGGTGACGCCCGTCGACCGTCCTTTGCGTAAAACACGATCGCGTAGTCGGCCCGTCGACGCGTGATAGAGACGAGCATCATTGCGACCTGGCTTTCGTCGCCAGCGCGCTCGCCATGTTGCGGATCTCCGAGCCGCCCGCCGGTGCTCCGTCGGGCTTGGTCTGCATCTCGGTTTCGAGTTCGTCGAGCTCCTTGCGAACCTGCTCGACGGGCTTCAGCGCCGAGCGAAGTTCTTCGACGAGGAGAATGCTCCGCCGCACGTGCGCCACGCCGTGGAGCAGAGCGTCCGTGCTGATTTCGCCGGTGGAATGGACGGCATCGAGTACGTAGTCGCGCGCCTCGGCGAGCTGACCCTCGAGGTCGGCGAACAGCTCCGGAAGCGTCGCGGGAAGCGTCGCGCTCACGGCGTTACCGCGCCGGTCTGAAGACGACGGGCGATCTCGACCGCGATCCGGGCTCGCCACTCGGCGCGCAGCGAGCACCGGCCGATCGTGTCGGTCCGATCGAGCGTGTCTTCCCGCGAAGCCGCTTCGAGAATTTCGGCGTCGTCCGCGATGCTCAAGAGCACGCTCGAGAGGAACTCGGCGCTCGGATCCTTGAACGCCGTCGGCGCGTTCGGCGCCTCGAACATTGCCGTCACGAGCGTCATGAGCGGTGCCTTCGGATTCACCGTCCCATTGAAGCTGACGAACGCGGTGGACGCCTCTCCCTGCTGCAGCTGCGCCGGCTCGGGAGCCCCGGGCGTGCTCGGCGCAGCGACAGCCTGCTTCTCGCCCTTCGGGGCTCTCGCTACCCGCGGCAGCGTGCGGCGCCTCGGCGCGTTCTTGCTCTTCGTCGTCTTCGTGCGTAGGCTTTTCATCGTCGTTTCCTTCCGGGAGTGACCATGCCCCCTGGCCGAATCTCACCTCGGCGCGGGGGCTTTTTTTCAGGGCTACTTCGTCGGTGGCGGCTCGTTCCCGAAGTACCGCTTGAACGCCTCGCGGATCTTGCGGCGGAGCCACGCGGACGCCGTGTCGCCCTCTCGAGCGGCAACGGCGGCGAGCATGCGCGCCTCCTCGTCC
Organism: uncultured Polyangiaceae bacterium; assembly: GCA_964506835.1. Classification (GTDB taxonomy): domain Bacteria; phylum Myxococcota_A; class Polyangia; order Polyangiales; family Polyangiaceae; genus DASZVB01. The sequence continues at coordinate 73,116 of CAZDNG010000005.1, read as the reverse complement.
TTGAGTCGTACGTGCAGGGTTCGGTTGCGGTCTGCCATCGGCGCCTCTGAACATGGGCCACGATGTGGCCACAACGCAAGAACAATCTGACCAGTCGTGTGGTCACGCGTAGTTGCAACGCTCGACCAGCATCATGGTCGGATCTTGTCGGAGCCTCATGCGGCCATCGACGCACTCGCCGCCTTCTTCCGGGTCCGTTCAAGCCGTTTTCTGCAGCGATCCGAGCATGTGACTGCATCCCCTCGAACAGCTTCGACAGGTCCGCCGCACACCGCGCACGGCTTCTTGTCACGGATACCGGCCGCGGGACTCGTGACGGTTCCCAGCGGGCGGAAGACGCGCGCGAACCTCCGCACGTGCGGGCCGACGTAGAACGCGACGCTCGACGTGCGTCCCGTGCTGCCCTCGGGACGCTCCGGTCGCCAGAACTTGATCCGCTTCCGAACGTCGCAGCGCCACGCACGAACCGCGAGCGCCTGAAACCATCCCGAGCCGGTGCGCGCGTTCACGAGCACGATCGCTTCCGTCGCGCGGCCCGCGTCGAGCTCGCCGAGCAGCTTGAGCACGAGCGGCGACGGATCGCTGTACGGAGGATTCAGGTACACGCGGCCCGTCCACTCGCGCGCGAGCCCGTTCGTCGCGAGCGTGTAGAACGTCGCAGCGTGCACGACGGCTTGTGCGTCCTCGTTCGAAGCCGGGTCGACGTCGATGCCGCCCATGACGGCGCGGACGAGTTCGAGGAAGCTCGCTGGCGTGTTCCATGTGTCGGACGACGCGATCGGTGGGTCTGTGATCATTTCATTTCTCGGGGTGAAGTGCGGTTTCGTGGTCTTCCTGAGAAACCGAGCTAAAACCGGTGCAAATGCCGAACAATCTCCACGCCAGCGTGAGCGACGCCGTCAGGGCGGCTCAATCTTTCAACGGCCCCGGTAGCTTCCACGTCGATCGCAGTATCGCGGCGCAAGTCGACGCCGAGCTGCGCGCGAAAGGTATTCGCGGCTTCGAGATGCTCGAGCGTGACGCCTTCGTCATCTTCAACCGCGAACGGTCCCCGCTCGCGTAAGGGCCGCGTAGGCGGGACTCGCGCAATCGTTCACCGCGGGGCTTTTTCGTTCCGTCGATCCGACTACGGCTTCCCTACGCCGAGCTCGGTAAAGTATGCGTCGAACACGCCACGGTGAAGTAGCCGCTCGAAAACACGGTAGGCATCGTTCTTGTCGCCGTTCTTCCGATACCCGAAGAGCAGGACGATGGCGCGGCCCCGCGTTGACGACGCGAGATAGAAAACGCGGTATCGCTTCCCGACCTTCACGCGCAGCACGCCAGCAAGGGAACTCTTGAGCATGTTCTGCGGCGAGATCGAGAGATCGGGATTGGCGATCACCTCTTTTACGATCTTCACAACCGACTCGTAGTAAGCCGCGTGCGCGCCATTCGGATTGGCGAGCGCTTTCTCCTTCGCCTCCTCGAGCTGCGCTGCCGCCTCACCCGAATACGTTACGCTCCAACCCACGAGATTGCGCTACAGGTCGAAGGGGATGCTTTGAGTGCGCGGAGACAAATCCTCCGGCGCCACGGGGACGAGGGATTGACCGAGGTCGGCGTCTTCCTCGGTACCGGCTCCGAGAGAGACGAGCCAGCGCTCCCAGTCCAGAAGCCTTTCCGCTGCCGCGCCTCGTCGCTCTTCGAAAACGGGGGCAAGCGACGGCTCGCGTGCTTGAAGTGCACGCAATAGCGTCTCGGACGCGGTGCCGAGGGCGTAGCTGCGCACATTCCGAACGGACTCGAGCAGCGCATCCAACCGGTCGAGCTGTTCGCGGCCCTCGAGCCCCTCGCCCGGTTCCTCGCTCTCGTCGTAGTGGTTCACGCGCAAGGTGAGGGTACTCACAGGCAACGCTAGGAGCTCGTCGAACGCGCTGAGCAACCCCCACGCGGCGCCACGTAGCTGCGTGTTGTCGGCTCCACGCTTCCGGCGCGTTGCCCATCGGCTTAGGCGAACCAGCGGTTCGAGAAGAACCGCGTGAACGTCGAGCCCGGGCTCGAGGAGAACCGCTTCCATTGAGGGAATCATAATACCGTTCCGGAATGCGTTGTTTAAGTAGCTGTTTTTATTGTGACAACTGACCCGACACCCGTCCCGACCCACCCGGAAGACGTCATTCGCCGCGCTCCGCCCCGACCATCCGCCCCTCGGGCGCCGGCGGGAGCTTCGCGGTGTCGACCTCGTGCCCGTCGTCGAGGAGCGCGGAGACGCGCGCGAGCACTGCCATTCGAGCCGACCAGCGTGCGAGCATCCAATCGCCCCGGTCGACGGCGCGCGCGACGCCGAGCACGTAGACGGCCGCCGGCACCTCGTCACTCACGGCGCGCCTCCTCTTCCATCTTCGCGAGCGCGACGGCTTCGATCTGCCGCACGCGTTCTCGCGTGACGCCGAGGAGCCCGGCGGTTTCGTCGAGGGTGAGCCCGTCGGGGTTGCTCCGGGTGACGTCGAGAGCGCACGTCGCCGGCAGCGCGCGGAGAGCATCCTCGAGGGTCGCGGCGCCGCGGGCGGCGGGGTGAACGCGAAAGCCTCGAAGCCATGCCGGCGACCGGTCGCGGGTGACGAGCTCGACTTCGATGAGCAAATGATGCCGGCACGCGACGCGCTGGCACGGCCGAGGGCCGTCGATGCAATCCGCTCGGGTCGGCGGTGCGTCGACGAGCGGAAGGCGCAGAGCGGCGCTCATGCGGCCCTCGAGCGTCGTGAACGGTCGCCGTTCCGCGGCACGACGGTGCTTTGGCGAACCCGCGTGCAGCGGGCGTGCTGCAGCAAGCCACGGCGTCCGAGCTCGCCGCGCGCTTGTCCGAGGTGAATCGGGCGAGCGCACAGGCAGCACACGGCAGCGGGGCGAACGGTGCTCACGCTGCCCTCGAAGGTCGAGGCCGGCCGGGGCCCGTGCCGATGACCTCCGCAACCCCGAGCGCGCCGTCGTTGCACTCGTGGACGACGAAGGGCATGTCGGTCTGCAAAACGCGTCTGAGAGCGACCTCCGCGTCCGGATGCGTCTCCTCGACGAGCCCGTCGCACCGGCGGCATTTGATGAGAAGCAGCGTCGGCCGCGCCGGCTCATCTCGAACGTCATCGTCGAACGGCATCGTGGTTTCCTTTCGCCGGCGCGCCGCTTCCCGAGAGCTCGAGCCGGATCGCTTTGCGAGCGGCGGCGTCGAGTCGGAGCACGGGCCTGTCGAGGCCGCGAAGCTCGGTCACGTCTTCGTTGGGGGTGATGGCGCCGCACTCGATCAATTCCTCCCGGATGGTCATGCTGCCCCGATTCCGGCGATGCCGCTCCGCGCTGCCGCTGTCATGAAACGCCAACCGCGCGTGTTGCCGCCGTTCGTCGAGTTGCGTCCGAGAAACCAGAAGGCGCCCCCCGTCGCGACAACGTCTTTCACGTTCACGTAGTGCGAGGCCTGGCGATTCGCGGGACACGACAGCGTCGCTTGCGTGCCACCCGATGAGCTCTTCAGGTTGAGGAGCGTTCCGGAGCTCCCCATCGCCGAGAACGTCGCGACGGTCTGCGTCGTGCCGACGGCGAGCACCAGATCGTGACCGACGATCGACAGATTACGGAACGTGTTCGAGCCCGAGACGTTCAGCACACCGCTACCCGTTCCGTCGAACGTGAGGTCGCCATAGGTGAACCCGCCGCCGTCGAAGGTTTTCGCGAACGCCGCATTGGTCATGTGGACGAGTGACGCGCCGCCGTTGAGCGTGAGACCCGTGCTCGGTGTAGTGACCCACGGCGTTGTGGCGCCCGATTCCCCTGGATTGAGCGTCCACGTGCCCGACCCCATCGATAGCGTTCGTGCGTTCGTGCTTCCGGTCGTGTCGACGAAGCCGGCAGTGATGTTGTGGCCGTTGGCGTCGAAGGTGCCGTTCCTCAGCAGAAGCGTTTTGCCCTGCGCAATCGCGACGTCGCCGGCGCAAGTCACCGAGCCGCCCGTGCAGTCGATCGTGATGCCGCACTGAAGCACGATGCCGGCCGTCGAAAGGTTCCGCGCCGCCGCGCCACTCATGGTCAAAGTTCCGTTGAGCCCGACGACCGTCATGCCGGCGTTGAGCACGAGGTCGCCCGTAAGGGTGAGGCTCGGCGTCGATGTCCACGTACCTGCGAACGTCGTGAAGTCGAGGCCATCGACGGTGAATCCCGTCGTGTCCACCGACGTGGTCGATGCGCCGATGGTCAGCAGACCGATCGTCCCCGTGGCGTTCAGCGTGAGCGGCCCCGCGCCGGAGAAGGTCACCTTGTTGTAGGTCTCGCCGTCGAGCGTCAGCGTTTTCCCCGTGCCGCTCGAGTCGTTCGCGACGATCTCGGAGCCGGTCGAAGTCAACGTGAGGCCCGTCGACGTCGAGCACGAGAAGACGGTCCCGGTCCCTGTGAGGGTCAGCGTCGAATTCGTGAGGTCGAGCGTCCGCGTGTTCGTGTTCGACGTCGTGAAGCTCGGGCAAGTGACGGCATGACCGCCGAGCATGAGTGTCCCCGCCGTCAGCGTGATCGCGCCGCTCGTCGTCAACGCGTCTTGCAAGGTCCACGATCCGCCGGCGCCGTTGAACACGATGGCGCTCGAGAGCGTCTTGCCGTGCGTGGTGACGTTCTGCGTCGTGGTCGAGGTGAATTGGATCTGACCCGTGTACGAGAGGGTCATCCCCGCCGCGAGCGTCAGATCGCCCGCGACGTTCAAGCCGTTCGAGCCCGCGAGCGCACCGGCGTATCCCGTGAAGTCGATAGAGTCGACGTTCGCCGTCGCCGTGATCGTGACGACGGGCGATCCAGAATTGGCGTCGAAAAAGACGTTGTCCGAGCTCGTCGGGACAGCCGCACCGCCGGTGCCGCCGGACGTCGTCGCCCACTTCGTGCCCGCAGTGGAGTCCCACGACGCCGTGCCGCCTACCCAAAAGCGATTTGCCATCAGGGCGGCCCCGCCATGAGCAGGCGCACCATTGAGACTCGGGCTGTCGCTGCGAGGGTGTCAGCGCCGGAGCCCAGCCGATACAGTCTAAACTTCATGCGCTGACAGGTGACGAGCGAGTTCGCGATACCTGGCTCATGCGCCGAACTGATGCCTGCGACGGTGAGTGCATTCGGCTGGGTCGGCGTCGCCGAAACTACTTCTTGATTCGCGCCTGTATTCGGCGACGTGACTTCGATCGCCGTTCCGTATGGCGAATCGATTGCGTCCCCGGGCGAGAAAGCGCGAGCCTGGAGGCCCCATACGACCGCGTTCGTCGAGGAGCTCGTCGTCGTCCAGTAGACGTTGAAAGTGAGCGGATCGCCGCCATAGAAAAACGGAGCAACAAGGCTCCATTCGCAGAAGCTCTGCACGCCTGCCGCGAAGTCGACGAAGGCGTCGTTTTGCCGGTTCGTTGGTGTCTCGGATTGCGCGACGTCCATCGCGCCGTTTGTCACGCTCGGGAGCGCGCCCGACGCAGTCAGGATGATGTTCATTCTATGTCACTGCTTTCGCGGTCGATGAGAAAGGGAAAGACCCGCGACCACGCGCCGATCGGGAACAGACCGATCAGCGTGTGGCGCAGGCGCGCTCGTCGCGTTGCACGGATGCGGAAAGCAAAATCCCGTGCACCGACTCGCCGCGGCTTCGGCGAGGTGCCTCCGCGGAGGCGGTCGACTCGAAAACTAAGCGGGGCTCGCGGCGATCGCTGCGATCTCGGCGTCGGTCGGCACGCGTCCCCACGAGCGTGCGAGGAAGACACGTGCGATCGGGTGGTCCATGTCGATGTCCTCCCCGACGAGCGCCGGCATAAGGAAGCCGGCGCCGTCGATCACGGGTGGCACGTCGTCGTCGGCGGCGAACGGGTGCGAAGCCATGAACTTCAACGATGCCGGGTGCGAGAGGTCGAGGCGCCCGTTCGCGAGCACCGCCGCGCGCAGCTCATCGAGTGCGGCGCGCTCCACCTCGCGGAGAGAAACCCCGGAGCGCTGAGCGAATTCGGTCGCGCTGACATGCCACGCGGGAATGCGGGCCGCCGCGAGCGGACCGTCGAGCGCCTTCCGGACCTTCGCGACCGAAACGCCTTTGCGCTTCGCGAACTCGGCGAGCGTCAGCCCGTCCTCGACGAGCAGCAGCTCCGGAACGGCGTCGTCACCGTCCCGATTGCTTCTTGGCTCTTTTGGCGCCTCTTCGAGCCACGTTCGAACGTCCTCGTGCGCGAGATCGATGCGGCCTCGGGAGAGCACCGCGGCGGCGAGTGCGCCTCCGCGGCTTGCGGCGCGCGTGACTGTGGACCGGGCGCATCCTCGACGGCGAGCGAGGTCCGCAAAAGATGCAGGAACGGGGCGGTGCTGGTCGGAGTGTCGTCGGGTCATGGGATCGCTTTCGGGTAAAAAAGAGGGAGACCGTCGGAGCGCCGTCGGGCGCGCTCGGCGCTTGGGCCGTCGAAGAGGCGGTCGGTCGGAGCGCCGTCGGATGCGCGCAACGACGTTGCGTCGACGGAGCGCAACATCGATTTGAAATGCAGATTCTCGTCGAAAGGCGCGGGGCGAAACCAAAACCGCGCACCCCGGGGCTATCCCGTACAGTACCTTTGGATTTCCAGCCCTCCACCGTCCGCCCTTTCGGCATCGAGCGTGCCAGGCACGGGGGTAGCGGGTGCACCGACGACGAGAGCGACGCTGCAGAGCGCGCCTAATACCCCAGCACCTTGTGTCGATGCAGCTGGAAGAGCAGCGCCTTCCGCGCCAGCTCGGGCGCCTGTCCGCGCACCTGCAGTAGGCGTAGGGTTGGGGGGTGCGCCGAAGGCGAGCGCTATGCTGCACTGGCAACCATACTGGTCACGCCGCGCGAGGCGGTTCGGGTTCGCCGCTGTCGATGATTCGACCGTCGAAGACGAGCCGCTCGAGTTGCCTCCAAGTCGGAAGCGTGACGCTGCTGCCGCCGTGCTGGTCGACCTTCTCGACGAAGACGAAGTCGCGCGCGGGTACGACCTCGTCCCCCGCCTCGAGCCGTCGCCCATCGTGCGTCGTGAGGAATTGCTCGGGGGCGATGACGTATCTGATTCCTCGCTCCCGCGCAGAGACGCGGGCGGCCTCGAACGTGTCGATGTACCGCTCACGCTCGGCCTCACTTTCCCAGTGCCGGCCGGCGCAGTAGTTGTGCCGCAGGTTCATGCGCATAGCGTTCATCGAACCCCAGCGAGCAATCCGTCATCGGGTGCGCGTTCGGCGCTCGGGCGGCTCGAGAGGAAGCGCTCGATTCCCGCGTCGGTGGCCTCCTGAACGCTGGAGGCACGCGCAGCGGGGCGTGGCGTAGGATGCTCATGGACCGCCGTTCCGCGGCGCGCGAGGTAGCGCTCGATTCCTTGCGCGAAAGCGTCGCCGCATGGAACGGTCCGCGAAGATGGGAACTTCGCCTCCACCCCGACACGAGCGAGATACACGTCGAAATCGATGCCGCGTTCGATCGCTTCGATCGCGATCATCGGATCGACGTCGGACGCGACAGCGTGAGTCAGGATGCGAGCGCACCGATCGCGCTCCGCTTCGCGCTCGCCGGCCGCCGGGCGCGGTTTCTCGTCGAGCGTCGTGTCCGAGAGCTTCCGATACTGAGCCAAGGTCATGTACATGATGTTCTCCGGGTCCTTTTTCAGAGGATCTTCGCGACGCGCGTGACGAGCTGACCGACGACGCTCACCGGTGAGAAGTCTCGGAAGCGCAATCGAAGCTCGTCCACGACGGGCTCACTTCGGGGCGTCTCCGCGTTCGCCAGCGCGATCAGCTGCATATTGGTGACCGGCATCGGCTTGCCGAGGTTGAACCTCACGCTGTTCAACTCGCGCTCGAGTCCGCGCTTGTGGTCGATGAGCGCGAGTCGGCGCGCCCGCGTTTCGATGAACGATGCGAGCGCCGCGGCTTCGTCGCCGGCGAGCGCATTATCCTCGGTGTCGTCGGCGATCATCTGGTGGAGTTCGGTCTCGCGCTCTCGGAGAGCGGCAAGCGCCTCGGCCGCCTTGCGCGCCTCGAGCGCTTTGACCAACCGGTCCGCCCGATCGACGTGGCGCTGAGCGCTTTCGCGCTGCGCGGTCGCGATGCGTAGCGTTTCCTCGGTTTCGGGAGAGCCGTTCGCATCGAAGACGGCTTGAGCCGCCTTCTCCGCGGCGAGAGCGGCTTCGAGCGCTTCGTGTGCGCCGAGCGGCTGAGCGAGGATCTCTGGCTCGGGCGCGTCCGATCTGCGAAGCCACTTCGGCATCGAGAATTTCATGTCGTCATTTCCCTTCACTGGCTCGCGACTCCGCGTCGCTCGGCCATCATGTCGGCGACGATGTCCCCCATGTCGCGGGCCTCGGCGCTCGCGGCGCTCGGCGATCCGCTCGAGTCAGCGTTCGGCGCGGCGAGACCGAGCTGAGCGACAGCTCGCTCGAGATCGCGCTCGCAGCCTTGCTTGATTGCGCGTCGGCGAAACTCCGGCACGGAGTCTTCGACGGTGTGCCCGTTCTCGATCGCCGTGTGTGCGTGCGTCGAGGCGTCGGAAGCCGCACCGAGCTTCGCGAGCGCTGTACAACGTCGGCGCTCAGCTTCGATGCCTGCGCAAAACGCTTCGGGCTGCATTTCCGACAACTCGCGTTGTCGTTTGGTCATTTCGATTGTGGTCATTCGGATTTCCTTTTCGGTGTTGGGGTTCAGGCTTGCGCCGGCGGTTCCGTCGGCGAGTAACGTCGAAGCGCGAATCGCAACGCTCGAGTGAGCTCGATCTCGTCGGCCCAACGCTGCGCTGCGGCGGTCTCATCGCCAACCTCGGGTGACGCCGCGACCGGAGTCTCGTTCCGGATGCGAGACCACGAATCGGCGGCGTCGCGCTCGTCCCCGGCGCTCGCGGCGATCAGGGCGGCGGCGAGCTCGGGGTTCCGCTCGGCCATCAAGCGGAAGGCACGGAGTTCGGCTCGGCGCGCGTCGAAGCGCTCGAGCGCCGCGGCGGCCGCGCGGAGCGCGCGAGCGAGAGTGGCGATGAGGTTCATGGGATTCCGTTTCTGCCGCCGTCGGCGGCATTGGTGGCGCCGCGACGATTCGAACGTCGCTCGGCGATCGACGGAGAGCACCGCAAGAGCGCGTCGAGCACCTGTCCATGTGCCGGCGCATGCAGCCGGCGACGCCGAAGATTTTCTTGATGCGTCAGCGCGCGACGCTGAGCGCGACGGGGAAAAGCGAGATGATTCGACCTCGAATTTCGCCATCGACGATGCGCCGAAGGAACGCGGCGCCGTATCGTTCCTCGACCTGCTCGGGACGGAGACCGCTCGTCACGATCGTTGGCCGCTTGGCGTCGTACCGCTCGGCGACGATTTCAGCGATCGCTGTGTCGCGGTCGCCTTCCCACCCGACGTCATCGAGAACAGCCACGGCGGCGTTCATCGCTTCCACGACGAGAGGTGCTTCGCCTTTCCCAAGTGGCGTTTCCCGGCGCGCTTTGCCGATGTCAGTCGCGCGAAACCACGCAATCGAGGGCGCGTGGGTCACACGCATGCGGATGTCTCGCGCGGCTCCGAACGTCTCGGCTTGGGCCTCCTCGATCTTCCCTTCGAGTTGGGCGCTCGCGATCCGGACTACGGCGTGGACGACGCTGAACGTTTTCAGTGTTCCGGTCGCGCCAAGAATCGCCAACCCGCCATGCTTCCGAGGTTCGTACGTTTCGGCCACCCACCGAAGCTTCGACGGGATCCTCGTCAATCTTTCGTCGGCGGGCAGGGCGGCCATCGCGCTCGGCCCGCGCGTGAAGATCTTCGCGATCGAACCTCGCACGGCCTCGTCCGTCAGGAGCGCGCGCTCAATGTCCGCAACGCCGGCAGCCCGGTCGAGGCGTTCTATCCAACCGTCTGTGAGGATTTCCCGCTCGAGCTGCTCGGGGCCCCATGCGGCGTGCCACATGCGCAGCAAGAGCTCTCGCTTGTCGAAGCCGGAAGAGATTATCGCGCGCTCGATGAGGGCTGTCCGTTCTTTGGTCATGTACATGTTGCGGTCTCCTCGTCGGCAACCTCGAAGTCCGAAGCTCGGAACGGGCTCGATGCGTCGTTCGGTTGCGTCATCGGTGTCTTCCGAATGGTCGGATGCAGGCGGGGCATGGCGCCGAAGGCCTTCGCGTTGCGAAGCCACGTTCGGAACGCCGCGTCCGCGTCGGTCTTCGAGGCGCGGAACTCGTGATCTCGGAACTTCGAGAGCTCACCCTCGAGGTTCACGCCGAGCTCGGTCGCGAGCTCGCGGTGCTGCGCGTTCGGTTCCCAGATCTCGGGAACGCGACGCCATGGTTTCGGCTTGGTGCTCTTCGACTTCGACGGCGTCTTGCTCCGGAGCGTTTGCGTCCGTTCCGACTTGGGAGTCGATCCACCGAGGAGGGCCAATTGTGTCGAGGGGGCGTCAGCCCCCCGCGCGCTCGCGCGCTCTGACAAATGGATCCCTTCTTGGATCCCTTCCGTGGATCCCTTCGGGTCACTTAAAGTGACGGGTACCAGGCACTCAGAGTGACGGGTGGGGTCACTTAAAGTGACGGGTCCGGCGTCCTGCACCGACGATGACCCGTCACTCACGGTGACGGGTAGGCGCCCCTCGAACGCAGCTCGAAGGTCGTAGACGTTCGGCTTGCCGACCGTCCGCGTTACCTCGAGAGCGCCCTTGGCCTCGAGCGACTTCAGCACGCGGAGGACGACGCGCGGGTTCAGGCTGGTCCACTTCGCCAGGCGCTCGGCGCCGGGCCACGGCCGCCTCGAGTCCGTCGACCAGTGGGCGAGCACGGCGAGGAGGACGAGCTTTTCGGTGCTCGTCAACGCCGACATGAAAACGCCTCGCTGCGCGCTGAGGAGATCATCTGACACCGCCCCGCCCCGCTTCCCGCATCGCGCTCGATGTTCGGTGGACCGTTACCTCGAGGCCAACCGAGCGAACGGTGTTGGCGGCATGCTCGAGCAGCGCCGCGACGTCCTCTGCGCCGGCGTCGTCGCCGAGTGTAGCGACGAGGAGATCGTCGCGTTTGCCGCCACGCGTGAGGACTACGAGCAGACGGTTCAACCCGCCCTCCGGATTCGCTCGCGAAAGGCCTCGAGGTCGTCCGTCGAGTTCGGCTCTTGCGCTGCGACGCCGCGACGCTGAAGCGCTTCGAGTAGTTGATCGGCCATCAACACGCGTTTGCCGTCGATCGCGATGAGATCGACGCCGAGCTCGCGGGCGTGGTCCCTTAGCCAACGCCACGAATGGCCGGTCATCGACTCGGCATTCCGCGGTCCGATGCAGATCGGGCGCGCCTGAGCCTGTTCGTCCACTTTCATGGTCAGATCTCCAGAAACGCAAAAGCCCCGCGACCTGGAAGTCACGGGGCAGCCTGAACGAGGAGTTTTTTGAGCGACTACGCGGCGCGCGTGTGCGGTCCGTTCTTTTCGTAGTCGTCTTGAAGGACGGCGATCACACCGCGAGTCGCCGAAAGGCCAGCGGCCACGCGGAGCGGCGGCGTGCGGCTGATGCCCAGCCGTCGCGCGAACGCGTAGTCCCCGACGCGCTCGATCTCGGCACGCGCCCACTGGACCAAGTGGTCAGGAGCCCGAATTCCCCGCGGTTCGAAATGCGTAGATTGCGACATAGCGATCTCCCGGTGCCGAGCGGCACCTTCATGCGTGGACCGTGGTCTGTCCCCGACGTGTCGCGCGACTGAGTGAATGATATCAGGCGCCCGTCGATTTCTTCGGGCTCGCGCGCTCTAACTACCTGGAATTATTACGAACAAAGTTTTGCGGCACCTTGCTCTTGTCGACCGCGCGACGCGCGTTTCGGAACGCGTTGCAGGCTTCTTCCAGCTCGGCTCGATAGCGCTCATCGCGGACGCCATCGCCCTCAATGAGTACGAGACCCGGAACGTTTTCGTCCGACACCTTCCACGAGCTCGTCGAATGGCGTCCATCGGGGCGAACGACCTCCACGACGCGACCGCCCTGGAGAAAGTTCACTGTGCGTTCTCCGCGCTTTTCCTCGACGACGTTGCCGGCGCGATCCTCTTCCAGCCCGAACGCGAGCGAAGGTCGCACGTACGCGTGATAAAGCCGCAATACGAGCCTGCGCCCGACTGAGAGCGAGCGCATGCCGGCGACGACGCAAGCCGCGACGTCGTCTTTGAACGCGTCATCGTGACAGTGTCGGTGAGCCATCACCGGGAACGCCCAGCGGCGGTTTTTGCCCTCGCTCGGAGGCAGATTCATCCCATCTGGATAGAAGACCGCGACGGAGTCCTTTTCGAGGATTTCGCTGCAAAAACAGCACTGGTGCTTGTCGGAGCTTCGAACATCAAAGAGCCGCGCCGCCGGGAGGTTGGTCGATCCGGCCGCCTCTGACTGAAGAGTCGAATATGCAGGTTGAGGATGCTCCTCGAGGACTCGAACGAGAATGCGAGCGATTCGCCGATGGCGCGACACGACCCGAACTCGCACATCGTCGGCATCGACGTCGTCGAACATCGGCTGCGACGAGCTGAGCGCCTGCTCTCGTATCTTGGCAAGCAGCGCTTGTACCTCTTCTTCGTCCTTGAGCGACGCTGGCGCGGGGGCCTCGTCGGCCGGCGGTTGCAGGTCGAACGCGACGGACAAGCTCGGCGTGCGCCCCATTTCGTCTTCCGACCACGTGAAGAACCACACGAGGTCATCGCGGTCTTCTGGCGACAGAAAACGCGGGCTCTTGCGCTTTGATTTTTGCTCGCTATCGTTTTTTTCGGTCGTCATGCTCGACCCAATCGCCCCGGGCGCCGCCAAGCGCTGCGGGGCGTTCTACTTTCCGAATCCTACCGCTTTCGTTCCCGCTTCGCGCGCTCGACGTCGAGCGAGACGACTCGCGCCCGCGCCTCCCGTCTCGCCCGGAGTTCGCCCGACAGCGCCTCGACGGTGCTCCACTGCTCGGCGGCCGCCGCCTTCGCGAGCGCTTCGGCGAGCGCTGTCTCAACGACGTGCGAGGGCTCCGAGCTGCCACGCGATTGCCATTCGTCTCCGACGACGGGCGACGATGACGGACGCGCCGATTCACGGTCCGGCGTGTTTTCAGTGGTTTCGCGAGCTTCCGAAGTCGAGTTTGGGAATGGCATGCTAGAGGTCAGGGGTTCGATCCCCCTCGGCTCCACCGAATAGAGGGGCAAATGGCGAGGGTTTGGTCGTCGTTACCCGCCTCTGGGGGTGTGGGGGATGGGATCTAGTTGTTGGGGGACCTTGTCCCCCGCGGCTCGCTTCGCGACCGCTCCCCCTGCCGCTTCGCGGGCTCGCTTCGCTCGCGCAGTCCTGCGGGTCTTCGCGGCTTGCTGCGCGACGTTGGCCCCTCAGCCGACGAGACGCGCGGCGAGCTTCATCGCGGCGATCATGCCGCTCGGATCGGCTTTGCCGGTCCACGCGATGTCGTAGCCGGTGCCGTGGTCGACGCTGGTGCGCACGATGCTCAGACCCAGAGTGACGTTCACGGCGTCACCGAACGCGACGAGCTTCATCGGGATGGTGGCTTGGTCGTGGTACATCGCGACGACGCCGTCGTAACGGCCCGCGTACGCGAGGCGAAACGCCGTTTCCGCGCCGACGGGACCCACCAACGTGGCGCCGCGACCCGCTCGACGGCGCGCGAGGCGAATTCCCGGGACGATCGCCTGCGCCTCTTCGAACCCCAAGAGCTCGCTTTCGCCGGCGTGGGGATTGAGCGACGTGACGGCGACGAGCGGACGCTTCTTGCCGAGCGCATGCAGTAACCGGACGAGCTCGGTCGTCGCGATCGACACGCCGGCTTCGTCGAGCGCCTTCGGCACTTCGTGGAGCGGTAAGTGCGTCGTGACGAGACTGGTGACGAGCCGCGGTGACGCAAAACACATGACCGCGTGCGCGGCACCATCGAGATCGCGGAGCCACTCGGTGTGACCGCGAAACGACTCCGCACCCTTCGCGCCCGAGTGGGCAATCGCCGATTTACTCACCGGGCCGCTCACGACGGCCGCGCCGGGGATCGCCTTGGCCAACCGATACGCTTCTTCGACATAAGCGAGCTGCGCGCGGCCGGCGCGCTTCGACGGATGACCGGGACGGCGATCGTTCTCCGTGAGCTCGGGGCCGACCGCGACGAACTCGATGGCGCCGCGGGGGCGTCGTTTATTTTGGGGGCCCGCGAAGGGGACGAGCCGCGTCGCGGAGACGCCGACGCGCTTCGCGGCGCTCCGCAGCGTTCCCTCGTCGCCGACGAGCACCGTGCGCACCCGCGGCAACGCCGCCGCGCCGAGCAACGACACTTCGGGTCCGATGCCCGACGGGCAACCGGTGGAGACGACGAGCATCGGCGCGCAACGTAGCAGGCCGTTCGAAAAGCGGCCCTGCTTCTACTCGGCGGACCCCGATCCCGGCGCGAACGCGTCCCAACGATGACGATCGCGACGCCGACGGTGCCCCTAAATAAAAGAGCTGTTCTGGCGATGAGTGGGCACCGCGAACCGCACGATTTTTCGGACGCACGACCGCGCGCGCAGCGGCGCGAACGGGGTTGGGGCCCCGTGAGCTGCCGGTCGCGAGGCCCCGTCCTGTCAAACCCCCGACTCAAACCCGGCTCTCGACGTCCGAGTCACGATCGACGCGGCTCGGTCGTCGAGAGCGAAGCCTTTATTCTTCTTCGGACGCCGTCGGGATGTCGGGCGCGCGGAGCTTGTAACCGGAGCCGCGGAGCGTATCGAGCGGCAACGCTTCGCCGAGTTTTGCGCGAAGACGGCGAACGTGGATGTCGACGGTGCGCGGGCCGCCGTCGTAGCGATTGCCCCAGACGCGCGCGAGCAGGTGTTCGCGCGAGAGCACTTTGCCGCGGCGATCACACAGGTACGCGAGCAAGGCGAATTCCTTCGCCGTGAGCTGCACGTGCCGGCCGTCGACGCTGACCTCTTGGGCGGCCTTGTCGATCATGATGCCGCCGATCTTGTGACGCTCTTCGGTCGCGAACTCGCTCTTGCGCCACTCGACGGCGCGGATCCGCGCGTACACCTCCTCGGGTACGTACGGATGAAGGACAAAGTCGTCGAAGCCGCTGGAGGGTTCGATGCGGGCCATCTGCCCGACCGTCACCGCCACGATGGCTCCTACGTTGTCGAAGGTGGACTCCTTACGCACGGCTCGAAGAGCCGCGATCGCGAGGTCCGGCCGATCGAGCGCTTCGAAGAGGAGGGCTCGCGGACGAGCCTCCTCGTCGGGGTCGTCTTCGGCGAACAAGTTGATTGATCGTCCCAAAGGTCGAGCGTGCGGACGTTGGCGCCAAGCTGCCGGAGTGTTGCAGCAGCGCCGTCCTCCCGCTCTAGCAGTGGGCCGTGCCCCACGACCGCTACGAATGAGCGGGCGCGAGAGGTTTGTGTTTCAGGCGATTTCGGTCCCACCGACTGTAATTCGCGAGATCTTAATGGTTGGGCAGCCGACCCCGACGGGGACACTCTGGCCGTCTTTACCGCACGTCCAGATACCGTCTGAGAGGGCTACGTCGTTGCCCAGCATGGATACTTCACGCAATGTTTCCGGACCATTGCCAATTAGATTCACGCCCTTTAGCGGAGCAGTAAGCTGACCATTTTCGATGAGGTAGCTTTCCGTAAGAGAGAAAACAAAGTCGCCGTTTGAAATATCCACCTGCCCTCCGCCGAACGTTTTGGCAAAAACGCCGCGCTTTACGCTGCGGATGATTTCCTCGGGGTCATGGGGTCCGGCCAGTAGGACGGTATTGGTCATCCGGGGCATCGGGACCGACGAGAAGTTCTCGCGGCGGCCGTTCCCGCTCGGCTCGGTTCCGTAGTGACGCGCCGAGAGCCGGTCGTGCATGTAGGAGGCGAGCACGCCGTTTTCGATGAGCACGTTCCGGCGAGGCTCGGCGCCTTCGTCGTCCACGTTGATCGAGCCGCGGTTCTGAAGGAGGGTCGGATCATCGACCACGGTGCAGAGCGAGCTCGCGACGTTCTTGCCGATCTGCCCGGTATAATTGCTGGTTCCCTTGCGATTGAAGTCCGCTTCGAGGCCGTGACCGACGGCTTCGTGCAGCAAGATCCCGCTATCGCCCGGGGCGAGCACGACCTCCATCTGACCGGCGGGCGCCTCGCGAGCGTCGAGAAGGACGAGCGCCTGGCGCACCGCTTCTTTCGCGTGGCGCTCGGGCGACCAATCTTCGAAATAGCCGAGTGATTTCCGGCCTCCGCCGCCGCTGCGGCCCGACTCGCGCTTGCCGTGATCCTCGGCGATGACGCGCACGCCGAACCGGAAGAGCGGCTGAACGTCGTAGGCGTACGTGCCGACGCTGGTCGCGACCAGGATTTCGCGCATTTCCTCGACGAACGACGCTTCGACCTTCTTCACGCGCGAATCCTCGGCGAGGGCGGCTTTGCTGACGCGCTCGAGAAGCGCGCGCTTTTCGCGGCCGTCGACGTCGAGGGTGCTGCGCTCGAGCGCGTAGCGCTCGGGCAGCGTCGACGACGCGAGCCCCACGACGGCCGTCGCCGAACCGCCCGCGATCCGCGCCGCAGTTTCTGCCGCGCGCTTCATCGCTTCCCACGAAAGATCCTCGACGTAAGCGTACCCCGTCGCGTCGCCGCGCTGCACTCGGACACCGAGCCCGAGGCTCGTCCCGCGCGACGCACTTCGCGTGATGCCTTCCTCGAACGCAAGCGTGCCGTTGGCGCTGTATTCGAAGAACAGATCGGCGTAATTGCCCCCGCGACTGAGCGCGATTTCGAGCAAGCGCCGGCACACTTCCTGGTCGATACCGCTCGGCCCGCCAGGAGCGAACGGAGCTCGAAACGTCTGGGTCGTCGTCATGCGCAGGTTGTCACCATGTGACCTCGGTGACGCGGGCGCAAGGTGATACCCTGCCCGCCGATGTCCGGCCTCTTTTCGACTCTGGTCGTCCTTCACGTCATCGCGAACGTGATCTGGATCGGCTCGATTCTCGCTGTCGCCGTCGTGATCGGCGCCCACTCGGGCGACGCCGTGACCCGCGGCAAGATCGCCGTCGACGTCTACGGAAAGCTCGCGACGCCGGCCTTCGTGGTGTCGTTCGTCGCCGGCATCGCCCGGCTCGCGCTCGACACGCAATATTACTTCGTTCAGACGAAGTTCATGCACGGCAAGCTGCTTTTGGCGCTCGTCGTGATCGGACTTCATCACGTCATCGGCGCGCGGGCGAAGAAAATGGCCAAGGGCGTCGCGACCGAGTCGGGCAACACCGCGATTCTCGCCGTGATCCTGCTCTTGTCCGCCGCGGGAGCCGTGTTTCTGGTGGTGACGAAACCGTTCTGACCGTCGGAACGGTCGGTCCCGCTACGAGCGCATGCGGAGCTCGTGCGACCGAGTGTGAAACCGACGCTCGAGTGGGAGCTTCACCGACGGCGTCTCGCCGCGATCCGTTGCGTGGCTCTACGAGCCTCGCCGCTCGACGGTTGCCTTGACCCTCCGAGCACGTTGCGGCAAAGTTCTTACTTCGGAAAACGTCAGCGATTTCCGAACTGAAGAAACCGTTGTCCCCCGACCGAGAGAAGATACTCCAGGCCGCTCAAAAGTACGTCGACAAGAAGCGGTTCGACAAGGCGATCCAGGAGTACCAAAGGATCATCCAGCTGGATCCGAACGATGCTCGGACCCTTCTGAAGATCGGTGATCTCCAAGCTCGGATGGAGGCGTACGCGGAAGCGATCGCGACGTACGACCGCGTCGGTCAATTCTATTCGCAGCAGGGTTTCGCGCTGAAGGCGATCGCGGTCTACAAGCAGATCCGCGAGCTCATCAAGAAGCACGTCCCTCAGCTCGAGGACCGGTACGGCCACATCGTTCCGAAGCTCGCGCAAATCTACACCGAGCTCGGCCTGACCAGCGACGCGCTGGCGACCTACGACGAGGTCGCGACGCGCCTCCAGCGAAACGGCCGCGATCGCGACGCGATCGACGTCTTCCGGAAAATGGTCGCGCTCGATTCGACCAATCCCTTGCCGCATCTGCGGCTCGCCGAAGCGTGCTGTCGCGTCCAATCGGTCGACGAAGCGATCGACTCATTTTGGACCGCCGCGGAGCTCCTGATCCGGCTCAAGCGGAGAGACGACGCGCTCAAGGTCGTCGAGCGGATTTTGCATTTCCGCCAGGACGCTCGCTACGCGCGAGTGGCCGCCGAGCTCTATCTGGACCGCGGCGCAGCGCAAGACGGCTTGCAAGCGCTCGCCAAGCTCCAGCTCTGTTTTCAAGCCGAACCGAAGAACCTCGAGGTCTTGGGGCTCCTCGCTCGCGCGTTCATCGCGATCGGGCAAGAGCCGAAGGCCATCGAAGTCAAAAAAGAGATGGCCGTCATCGCGCAAGATCAAGGGCGCGACGACGTGTTCCGCGAAACCTTGCGCTACCTCGAGCGCGCGGCGCCGAACGACGAGCAAGTGCGCGCGCTCGCTCGCGGCCCGCGCTCGCAGCGACCGGTCTCGTCGAGTTTTCTCGACGACGACGTCGAGCTCATCGAGTCGTCGGTGCATCCGCCGCGAAACGGCGTTTCGTCGCCGCGCGTGCAAACGATTTCCGACGCTCACGACGACGTCGATTTCGACGCGAGCCCCATGTCACACCGGGCGCTCTCGAGCCCTCCCGAGATCGACATCGAAGAGATCGAGGAGCCGCCGCCGCGTCCGTTCGTCTCGAGCGCGCCGGACGTCGTGGTCGTCGACGACGATCTCGTGCCGGCCGAAGAATACCGCGCTCGCGACGGATCGGACGCGCACGCACACACTCGCAAGGCGATGGTCGACGCGGAGTCGTTCCGAGGCCTTCGCCTGTACGGCAAGGCGATCGAGACGCTCCGCATCGCGCTCGAAATCGATCCGCAGTCGATCGACATCCGGGAAAAGCTCCGCGACATTCTCGTCGAGTCCGGCGACCCTGAAGGCGCGGCCGGCGAAGGGATCTCCCTCGCGGCCATCCACGTCGATCGCGGCGAGCGAGCGCGCGCCGAAGCCGAGCTCTATCGCGCGCTCGAGACCGATCCCGACAACTCCGTCGCTATCGAGATGCTCGACGAGATCGGCGGACGGACGGGGCGCGGCGCCGAACCCCAGAACGTCACGCCATACACCGAGGATCAATACGACAGCACGACGACCGAGCTCGCCGAAGCGGAGCTCTACACCGAGTCGTTCGACGGCGAAGCGCCGCTCCCCTCGTACGATCTCGAAGGCGTGAGCGCCGCGGCGGCGCTCGTCGACGACAGCCCGGCGCGCGCGGCGTTCGATCGCGCGGACGCAGCGTTCCTCGACGCGCAAAACGACGACGGCGGCGACTTCGCTGATGCTCCCGCCGAGGACCTCGACGACTACCTCGAAGAACCCACCGAGCAGAATCGCGTCCAAGCCTTCGGACCCGCCGCGAACGCGCCAATCGAAGGCATCGAGGACGCGCTCGAAGAGGCCGAGTTTTTCACCTTGCGCGGGCTCGTCGACGACGCGCGCGGCATCCTCATCGACGCGCTGTCACGCGCACCGAATCATCCCCTGCTCCTCGAGAAGCTCCGCGAAATCGACGGCAGCAACGAGTTTCAGAGCGGCACCCGCGATCGCCCCGAATTCGAGCACGCGGAGCCCGCCGACGATCGAGCCTTCGATCTCGCGGCGTCGCTCGACGCGCTCGACAGCCTCGAGCAACAAACGCGATCGTCGCGTGCGCCGTCGTCGATACGCCCGGTGGACGAGATCGACGTCGATCAGGTCTTCGCGAAGTTCAAGGAAGGCGTGCGGACCCAGATCTCGGAGTCCGACAGCGCGACGCACTACGATCTAGGCGTCGCCTACAAGGAAATGGGCCTGCTCCCCGACGCCGTGAACGAGTTCGGCCTGGCCGCGAAAGATCCGCGGTTCGAGTGTACGTGCCACGCGATGATCGGGATGATTCATCTCGAGCAGAACAACCTCGACAGCGCCGCCGAAGCGTACATTCGCGGCCTCTCCGCCGTCCAAAAGACGATCGATCAGGAGATGAGCCTCTATTACGACCTCGGCAACGTGTACGAGATGAAAGGCTCGAACCCCGAGGCGCTCTACTACTTCCAGAAGATCGCCCGGCGCGACCCTGGCTACCGCGACATCCGCGATCGCATCGAAGCCCTGAACCCCGCGCCGCCCCAAGCGGCCGCCCACGCCGGCCAACGCGCAATTCAAAACGACGACGAGTTCGAGGCGGCGTTCGATGAGTTGTTCGAGAGTAAGTGAGAGCTGGGAGAAGCGTCGCGCGACTCGCGCGACTCGCTAACAACCCGCGCCGGGCTCGCCGGTAGTCTCACACGCCTCTCCTTGGTGGATCATGATCTAGTCTGCCAAGACCGCTATGTCGTGGCGGTTCACGGGCCCCTGCCCGTTCGCTCGTGCTTGCAAACTTGAGTCAGTGGAGCAGAGCAGAATTGGGGCGCACTTGGCGGCGCTCGCCGTCTTTGACACGGCGCTCGGTGGATCTCGTTAAGCGGGCATTTCGGCGATGAAGGCCAGGAGCTTCGTCGCGTACGGATCTTCTCGGAACTCGTCGCGAGCTCGTTCGGCGGCGACGCGAAGGGGGACCCCGGAGCGGTAGAGGACTCGATAGAGATCGGCGAGGACGCGCTGCGATGATTCGGAGACTTCGGCGCGCTTCAGACCGACGCGGTTCACGCCGCGGACGCGGGCGCGATCGCCGGAGACGATGAGGTACGGCGGCACGTGGCGTTCGATGAGCGCGCCGCCCGCGGCGAAGGCGAGCTCGCCGAGGCGAACGAAGGGCGCGACCGCGACGTGGCCGCCGGAGACGAAGCGATCGCCGACCACGACGTGGCCGCCGAGGCTCGTGGTATTCGTGAGGGTGACGAAATCGCCGACGACGACGTCGTGCGCGACGTGGCAGCCGACCATGAAGAGGCAACCGGAGCCGACCTTCGTGACACCGCCGCCTTTCACGGTGCCGCGATGCACGGTGACGAACTCGCGGAAGACGTTGTCGTCGCCCACGACGAGCTCGGTGGGCTCACCGCGAAACGAACGATCCTGCGGCGCGCCGCCGACGACGGCGTGAGGATGGATGCGATTGCGGCGCCCGAGCCGCGCGGGGCCGAGTACGGTCGCGTGCGGCAGGAGCTCGGTCCCTTCGCCGAGCTCGACGTCGGGACCGACGACCGCGAGCGCACCGACGACCACGCCGTCGGCAAGCCGAGCGGTCGGATCGACGACCGCGGTGGGGTGAACCCGCGCGCCCATGATCACTAAACGTCGCGATCCACGATCGACGCCAGGAGCTCGCCTTGTGCGCAGAGCACGCCGTCCACCGTCGCTTCGCCGCGCATCTTCCACACGTTCGAGCGGTGGTGCATGACCTCGACGAACAGATCGAGTCGATCGCCCGGGGTCACCGCGTGACGGAACTTCGCCTTGTCGATGCCGAGGAAGTACATGAGGCTCGTGCGCACGTCGAACGGCTCGGTGGCGTAGGCGAGGATGCCGCCGATCTGCGCGAGCGACTCGATGATGAGCACGCCGGGCATGATCGGGCGCCCGGGGAAGTGCCCTTCGCACCAGGGCTCGTTGCAGCTCACCATCTTGTGTCCGCGGATGGTCTTGCCCGCGATGATTTCCGTGACGCGATCGACCATCACGAACGGATAGCGATGCGGCAAGAGCTCGAGGATCTTGCCGATGTCGATCTGCACGGAGCCGCGCGAATTCAAGCGCCTCGCCTTTTCCTTTCCCCGAGGAGACGCGCCCAGGCTCGGAGCCAGCGCGCCTTCGGGACAGCAGGGAATCCTGCCACGGTGGAGCCCGGTTCGACATCCCCGATCACGCCGCTCTTCGCTGCGATGCGCGCACCGTTCCCGACTTCGGCGTGATCGGTCACCCCGGCCTGCCCGCCGACGAGCACGCGTTCGCCGAGGCGCGCGGAGCCGGCGAAACCCGCCTGAGCGGCGACGATCGTGCCGCCTCCGATTGAAACGTTGTGCGCGACGTGCACGTGGGCGTCGAGCTTCACGCCGCGCCGGAGCACGGTGGGCGAAAGTGTGCCGGCGTCGACGGTCGCGAGCGCGCCGATCTCGACGTCGTCCTCGACGATCACGCCCCCGAGCTGCGGCATGCGGACCAGCTCGCCCGCCGGCCCCGTCACCCAACCGAAGCCGCGATGACCGACGACGGCGCCCGGACCGACGACGACGCGCTCGCCGAGGCGTGAGCCGCCGTAGACGATCGCGCGCGGTTCGATGGTGCACCCCGCCCCGACGATCGCGCCCGACATGACGACCGCGAACGCCCCGATGCTCGCCGTCGGATGCACGACCGCGCCGGGTTCGACGAGCGCGTCCGCCGAGACGCCACGCGGTTCACGCGCGCGTGCGAGGGGCTCGAGCAGACGCGCGACGACCCACTTCGGATTGTCGTGGACCCAGGTTCGTTCGCGCGGAAGCCGTTCCGCGACGTCGGTCGCGGCGAGGAGCACGCCCGGCGCGCCGAGGGCCGCGGCGAGCCGACGCGGCGACGCGACCACCGCGAGATCGTCGTCCTTCGACGCGTGCTCCGGCGCAACGAGGCGCGAGACGGCGCGCAAACCGAGGTTCGGCGGGACCTCGCCGCCGTATTCTCGGACGAGCTCCTCGAGGCGCCGCGAAGCGGGGAGCTCGACGCCGAACGACCCGTCGCGAGCCGTCGCCGGGCGGTCCGCGGACCCTCCGTGCGGCGGGCGCGTCAGGGCTTCTTCGGAAGCGGAGGCGTGGCCGCGCCCGCAGCCGGCGCGGCGTCCGCGCTCTGGTTGTACTCGCTGATCACGCGGTCGGTGAGATCGAGATCGGTGCGGTGATACGGCACCGCTTGCTTGTCGATGATCACGTCGTACCCGCTCTGCGTCGCGATCTTGCGGATGATGCCCATCGTCTTCTGGAAGATGGGTTGCGTCAGCTCGCTCTGCTTCTTCTGGAGCTCCTTGTTGTATTCGACGAATACCGTCTGGAGCTGCGCCATGTCTTTTTGCCACTTGTCGACGCGGTTCTCGAGCGCCTGCTTGCTGAGGACGTCTTTCTGCTTCTCGATGTCCTCGCGCTCTTTCTGAAGCTCGGTCTGCTTGTCGTCGAGCTCGCGCTGGCGCTTGTCGAAATGCTTCTTCAGCGTCGCCTGCGCGCGGAGACCGTCTTCGGTCTCCATCACCGCGCGCTGGGTGTCGACGACGGCGATCTTCATGTCGGCGAGCGCGGACGTCGCAAAGGTCCCGCAAAGGAAGGTGGCGGCCGCGGCAATCGCTAGAAGTCGTTGAAACGCTCTCATGGCTGGCGGGGGATTAGCCCCCGGCGAGCGCCGACGTCAAGAAGACGCGGACGGGTTTAGGTCGTCTTTAGAGAGCTGAACATCCACACAGAGAGCGAAATGGGCGCCGTCTTTGGCATTTCTTCGGTCGGCCCGGGCCCTTCGGCGGAAGCGTTCTATCCTCGCGGCATGGCCGGGAGCTCCGGACCCCCTCCGCCCAACCTGCGCACGTTGAGCCTCAGCGACGAGAACGACGGCCTCGCCGCCGAGGTCGCGGAGACCGTGCGCCGCAAGTACCGACCGGCGCTCACGGTCATGTCGGGCGAGAGCGTCGGCACGCGCGTCACCGTGCAGGGCAATCTCTTCATCGGGCGCGACCCGAAGGCGGAGCTCGTGCTCCCCGATCCCGGCGTCTCGTGGCGCCACGCCATGCTCGAAGATCGCGGCGGCGCGTGGGTCGTCGTGGATCTCGACAGCACCAACGGTGTCGCGATCAACGGACGCAAAGAGCCCGCGGCCGAGCTGCGCCACGGCGACAAGCTCAAGTTCGGGACGACGCTCGTTCGCTTCGAGGTTCAAGACGAGACCGACGAGGCCTACTCGGAATTCGTCGCTCAGCTCATTCACATCGACGATCTGACCGGCCTCTATCTTCGTCGCCGCTTCGACGCCGAGCTCGGGCAGCTCCTGACGACGGCCGCGGTCGGCCGCACGTCCGTCGGCCTCCTCGCGATGGACCTCGACGGCGTGAAGGGCATCAACGATCAGCACGGCCATCTCTTCGGTGCGTACACCATCTCCGAAGCCGGCAAGCTCGTCGGCGAAGTCATCGCCGGCCGCGGCATCGCGTGTCGCTTCGGCGGTGACGAATTCATCGCCGCGCTTCCGAAGCACGACATGGCCGCCGCGCGCGACGTCGCCGAAGAAATCCGCGCCCGCATCTCGAGCCACGTGTTCGAGAGAGAAGGGGTGGTGCTCAAACCGGGCATGAGCGTCGGCGTGTCGTCGTTCCCCGCCCTGCCTTCGAAACCGGACGCGACCGAGCTCTTTCGATACGCCGACGAGGCGCTCTATTTGGCGAAGCGGACCGGGAAAAATCGGGTTTGCGTCGCGACGGAGTTGCCGAAGTAGCGGGCGGAGGGAGCAGAGGGCAGAGCGGGCAGAGCGGGCAGAGCGGGCAGAGCCGGGAGGGACGCGCGCGCCCCGCGCCGACGCTTTCCGTTCTCCCTCACCCGCGATCCGCCACCCCCCATCCGCTGCCCGCTGCCCGTTGCCCGCCCATCGGATCCTTGCCCAGGCGCGGCGATGGGTTGAGGAGGCGGCGAGCGATCGGGGCAGTGGCTTCGAATCTATTCCGTCGTGCTCGAATTCATTCGTCGGATGCGATCGACCATTTCGCTCATCGAGCGGAAGGATCGCGACGATCCGCCAATGAAGCGCGAGTGAGACTACCGGCGAGCTCGGCGCGGGTCGCCCTCGCTCGGAAGAGTCGCTCTGCTTTCCCTGTCGGCTTACTCAAATAAGAATCAAATCAACAAATCATCCGCGATCGAAGCTTCTTCCGCCACGATGCTCGCGGTCTCTTCGTCGCGCTTGACGGCGAGTTCGTACAATTGCGCGAGCAACGTCGGGTGCTCGCGCACGAGCTCCATGAAGCGCTCGCGGGGGAGATGCATCGCGACCGTCGGGTAATCGGCGACGACTTGGGCGTTCGAGGGACGACGGAGGACGAGCGACACTTCGCCGACGACTTCGCCGACGCCGAGGTGGGCGATGACGACGCGTTCTTCGTCGTCTTTGCGAACGACGCGCACTTGGCCCGATGCGACGACGTAGAGGCCGTCGGCTTGGGCGCCCTGGGAGATCAGGACGTCGTCGGTTTCGAAGGTGCGGGCACTGAAGCGCTCGATGAGCGCCTGGCGCTCGCCGGCCGAGAGGGGTTGCAACAGGGCGCTGGTGCGGATCAAGTTCGCGACCATGCGGCGCTGGCAGTAGCTCGCGACGGTCTTGGCGACTTCGGGGGAACGACCCGCGACGTCGTCGAGCGCCTCGACGCGGATGATGAGGACGATGCTCGGACGCGCAGCGACGACGTTGGCGGCGCGCGGCGATCGCGAGAGCAGCGCCATTTCGCCGAACAAGGCGCCGTTGCCGAGCCGCGCGAGCAAGACCGATTCCCCCGCTGGAGATTGCCGCACGACTTCGAGCTCACCGCGCGCGAGCACGAACGCCTCGGCTCCTTCCGCTCCTTGCTCGATGACGTGCTCGTCGGCCTTGATGCGCCGCACCTCGAAGGCCTCGATGAACGCGCGCAGC
The DNA here is from genome assembly GCA_964506835.1 of uncultured Polyangiaceae bacterium. Taxonomy (GTDB): domain Bacteria; phylum Myxococcota_A; class Polyangia; order Polyangiales; family Polyangiaceae; genus DASZVB01. Next base: position 47,528 of record CAZDNG010000005.1, on the reverse strand, counting down.
GCGGGAGCGCTGAGCGACGAGAAGAGGCTTTGCGGCGACACCGACGGCGGCGCCGTTCGCTGACTGCGATCGCCGTCGAGCGCTTCGCGCGCATAGTCGAGTACGGACGTCACCTCGTCGATCAGGTGTTCGCCGATCAACGTGGCGGCGAGCGGGTGAACTTCCTTTGGCGGCGCGAGCGCCGGCACGGGGCTCGGCCGGAGCTGGGGCGAACCCTTCGCATATGCCGTCGCAGTCGCTTCGGCTCGTGCAGCCGTGTCGGCGCCGAGCGCGGTGAGGCGCGACAACGCCGCGATCGCCATCGGTAGATTGCCGAGGTCCGCGGCGCGATCGGCGGCAATCTCGAGCGCCGTGATCGCCTGGTCGTGCTTTTCGAGCTCCTCGAGCGCTTCGGCGAGAACGAACAGGGCGGGGGCCGACGTGAGGTCGTCTTTGACGACCGCGGCTGCCCATCGAACGGCGCCCTCGGCGTCGTCGTCGGAAAGGAGTCCGAGCGCCCGGTCGAGCGGAGGCTCGGTGCTCGACGCGGAAGGCAGGGGGGGCGGTCTCGCCATCACCGCCGACCTTAGAGCGCCCCGCATTCGAGTGGAAGGCCGCCGTTTCCGATCCTCCAGCGAGGGCGCAAGGTTACGAGCGCGACCGGGAGAGCGCCGCGCTCATGGCGTCCGCGGTGGCTCGAACCACCGGAATGACGCTCGGGTAGTCCATGGCCATCGGCCCGATGACGCCGACGGCGCCGATCGGCAATCCGTCGGCCTCGTAGCGCGTCGCGACGAAGCTCACGGGCGCGCCGACGCGATCGGCCGTTTCCGCTCCGAGAAAAACCTGCACGCGATCCGTCTCGATGATCCGCGCGAGGAGCACGACGAGCCGCTCGCGCTCTTCGAGCGCACGCACCAGATCGCGGAGCTGTTCGGCCGTGTCGAACTCGGGACGCTCGATGAGCCGCGCCTGACCCTCGATAATGATCTGCGGCTTGCCGTCCGCGGCGCCGATCGCCGCGTTGAGGAGCGAGACGCCGAACTCGCGCAAAATTCGGAGCTCGTCGCGTTGCTCGTTCAACGTGCGCGCGAAGTGATCGCGGACGCCGGAGAGCGTTCGCCCTTCGAGCGCGTCTTCGAGCATGTTGTGAAGGCGCGCGAGCTCGACGTCGGTCGGGACCGATTCGAGTTGCACGAAACGGTTCTCGACGGTGCCGTCCGAGAAGACGATCACCCCGAGGAGCTCGCCGGGTCGCGTTCGCATGAAGCGCAGCGCCTGGAGCGTGCGCTCCGGCGTCGGTGCTCGAACCAGCACGGCCGCGGCTTGAGTCATGTCGCTGAGCAGGCGCCCGGCGCCGCGAAAAATGTCGGTGCCCTGTTTCACGTCGCCGAACCACGCGGCGATCCGCGACGCATCGTCGGCCGAGAGCCGCCGGAGGCGCATCATGGCGTCGATGAAGAGCCGGAACGCGGCCTCGGTCGGGACGCGCCCCGCCGACGAATGCGGCTGACAGAGGTAGCCGCGCTCGTCCAGGTCGGACAGAACGTTGCGAATGGTCGCCGGCGAAAGATCGAGGCCGTACTTCTTGGCGAGGGTTCGGCTTCCGACAGGCTCACCGGTCGCCGTAAACTCGGTGACGATGGCGCTGAGGATGGCGCGCTCCCGTTTGGAGAGGCCTGTCACGAGCTAAAACTTTGGTGCGAACCGGCTCCGTCGTCAACGTAACGGGATTTCGGCCGGGGCCCCGCGCCGGCTTGGCCCTCGGCGTGGCATTGGCACTCGGCGTCGTGATTTGCCTGTTTTCCCGGGGAGCCGACGCCGACGGAGCCGAACCGCCTGCGGCGAGCGAGGCCCCCGCGAACCCCGCGCCGCCGGCGCCGAACCGACACGGGCCGGCCAAGACACCGTCCCGAGGAACCTCCACGAGTCGCAAGACGACGGCCCGCCGACGGCCTCGGACGGCAGGGAGTCGCCCCAAAAAAAGAAGCCGGAGCAAGGATCGACCGCCGGCGTTCCCGGCCGACGGCGACCAAACGCGGGCAAGTCGAACCGCGCGCCTCACACCGAGCGAGTGTCGCGCGGAGCTCGCTCGACGAGATATACCCTTCCATAACACCGAGGCGTCGCCCGGCGTGCTCGAGCCGATCAGGCTCGATGGACCGGTCAGCGGCGTCACCTACCGCACGGACTACTCCGACCGGGAGCGCGCGAAGTTGCCGTACGACGTCTTCGATTGCCGGCTCGTGGTGGCATTGTCCGACCTCAGCGCCATTCTGCGCACCCACGGCATCGACGAAGTGCGGCTGTTTTCCGCGTGGCGTCCTCCGTCGAAGTCTTCCGCAAAGACGGCCGCGCCCGTCGCGACGGAGACGGGGCATCCCGGCGGTCTGGCAGCGGACTTACGACTCTTCAAGAAGTCGTCGGGCGAGTCGCTCGAGGTCGAGAAGGATTTTCACGGCCAGATTGGCGCGACACCGTGCGGGCCGGCTGCCGAACCGCCGTCGCCGTCGACACCGGCGTCACTCGAGCTCCGGGCGATTCTCTGTGCGGTAGCCGACGCTCGCATCTTTCATGTGCTCCTCTCACCGGACTTCAACGCCCCCCATCGAAACCATTTTCACGTCGAGGTTCGTCCGGGAGTACGCTGGCTCATCGTGCGATAACGCGGCCGCTCACTTTGCGGCGCAAACCTTGACAGATTTCGGTTAGAAACTGATGATGACCTTCCTGTCCGGAGGAGCCCTGTGACGACCACTCTGCTCGCTGTCGACGATAGCGTCACGATGCGAAAGGTGCTCGAGATCACCTTCGCGGGCGAACAGTTCAAGACCGTGCTGGCCTCGAACGGCCAAGAAGCGCTCGGCCTCGTTCGCAGCGAGCGCCCCGCGCTCGTGATCATCGACCACACGTTGCCGGACACGAGCGGCTACGACTTGTGTCAGGAAGTGAAGCGCGCGCTCCCAGGCGTCGCGGTCATGCTCCTCGCGAGCAAGCAGAACCCGTACGACAAGGCGCGCGCGCAAGCGAGCGGCGTCGACGACTTCGTCGACAAGCCGTTCGACACGCAGAAGCTGATCGACAAGGTCGTGCAAGTGCTCCGAGAGCCCCGTGCTGCGGCACCTGTTGCGGCCGTTGCGGCAGCACCGGTTGCGGTAGCGCCCATGGCGTCACCCGCCGCCGCGGTGCGCCCGCGTTCGCAAACTTTGGCCTACGGGACGGCAGCACCGCAAACCGCCGCCGGTGCTTCACCGCCCGCGCCGGCCGTCAGTCCCGCGCGAACCCTCACCGGGAACGTGAGTCCGGTTCGACCCGTCGCCGCGACTCGTCCGATGCCGGTTTCGCCGGTCGCCCCCGTCGCTGCAGCGCCCGTCCCGGCGGCGCCAGCCGCCGTGCAGGCACGACCCGCGCAGGCGGCGGGCCCGGCGATCCCGATGAACGGGCTTTCGGGAAAGCTCGAAGCCCTCGGGCTCACCGCCGATCAGGTTCAGGCCGTGCTCGCGCTCTCGCGCGAGGTCGTCGAGCAAGTCGTCTGGGAAGTCGTCCCGGTCCTTGCCGAGACGATGATCAAAGAAGAACTTCAGCGTCTGACGAGCGAATAGCTCGTTCGTCCACGCTTCGGCGTAGTCGGCAGGGTGACCTCGGACGCCGAACCGGTCGGTTCGGCGCGGCCGGCAAGACGAGTGCCGCGAATCGTCACGCGCCGAAGGCGTGCCGCCAGTCCGACGCGCCGGCGATCGGCGCCGCCGGCACTCACGGCACAGCAACGCCGCCCCTGCGTGAACTCATGGGGACACCAACTTCTCGAGCCGATGCACGACCGAACGAACGTCGTGGATCGAAGCGTCCTTGAAGAAATCGAACGACGCGGTCCGCGCGTATGTTCGTTCAGGCGAAGTGTGGGGTGAGTCCGCGAGGCGGCGCGGACGTCCTGCGATAGTGAGGAATCTCAGCGTCATTCACGGTGCTTGTCTAACTCTGCATGACACGGCACTGGTGGCACGGCGTCGCGCCGATCGATCGCTGAACGCCGGGCATTTTCGGATCGTGCGTCGTCGTTGCAACGAACCATTCGCTTAACTACGGTTCCGTCCTCGAGTGATCGAGGCGGGTCGAGCGAACGACGAAGATGGACGAAGTGAGCCTTTACATGCTGCGCCGGAAACGCGGCACTCCGGGGTTTTCGAGTTGCGTGCGATGAGAAGGCTCCTCGCGGTGGAAGACACGCAGCTGATCGCAGAGCAGTGGGGTCGGCTGCTCGCCCGTCAGGGTATCGAGTTCATCCACGCACCGAACCTCGAGCACGCTCAGCAACATATCGACAACTGGGCGAGCGCACCGTGTGACTACGTGCTGCTCGATCTGAAGCTACCCGACGGCGATGGCGCCGATCTTCTAAACGCTCTGAACGCTCTCAATCCGCGTCCGGCGATCGCCGTCATCACCGGTTACTTGGACAGCGATCGCTCACTGGACTTGCATGGTCGGTGCACCATCGCCGTTCCCAAGCCGACCGAGCCGCGTACCTTGCTCGGAATCGTCGAGGTGCTCGAGGCGAGCCGTCAATCGCGGCCGCTCGTCGAAGACTTCGCGAAACGGTACAAGCTCAGCGAGCGAGAACGAGAAGTGCTCTTTGCGTCGCTCCGCGGGCTGAACAATCAGGAGACCGCCGAGGAGCTGAAGTGCGACCGCGGAACGGTGTCCACGTACTGGAACCGCATCTTCGCCAAGACGGGGTGGCGATCGCAGCGCGATGTGATCGCGCACCTGTTCCAGCACACGTTCGGCGGAATCGCCGCCGCGTCTCCGCCCTCCAGCAGCAGCAACAAAAAGACGTCGCACTGACGATCTCCCGGAATTTCGGCCCTCCGCCGGCCCTCTTGAAATCCCGAGTTCAGTGCTAGCTTCCCCCCGCAATGGGTGAACCCGTCAAGGCCTACGACCCGGCTGAAGTCGAGCAGCGCTGGTATGCGTTCTGGCTGGAACAGGGCGTTTTCCGCGCCAGCCTGGACCCCGACGACCGGCGCCCGACGTACGTGATTTCGATGCCGCCCCCGAACGTCACGGGGTCGCTTCACATGGGTCACGCCCTGATTGACACGATCCAGGACGTCCTGGTCCGTCACAAACGGATGCAGGGGTACAACGTGCTCTGGCAGCCGGGCGTCGATCACGCGGGCATCGCCACGCAGACCGTCGTCGAACGGCAGCTGAAGCGCGAGGGAAAGACGCGCCACGACCTCGGGCGAGCGGCGTTTCTCGAGCGGGTCTGGCAGTGGAAGGAGCAGAGCGGCGGACGCATCGTCGAGCAGATGAAATTCCTCGGCGTTTCCGCCGACTGGGATCGTCTGAAGTTCACGATGGACCCCGACCTGTCCACGGCGGTCCGCGAAGCCTTCGTGCGCCTCTATGAAGAAGGGCTGATCTATCGCGCAACCCGTCTCGTCAACTGGGACGTCGAAGCGCAAACGGTGCTCTCCGACCTCGAAGTGGAGAACGAAGAGAACGTCAACGGCGAGCTCTACGAGTTCGCGTACCCGGTGATCGACGCGGACCCCGCCGCCGGAAGTACCGAGCTCGTCGTCGCGACGACGCGCCCCGAAACGATGCTCGGCGATACCGCCGTCGCAGTGCACCCCGACGACCCGCGCTTCCGTCATTTACACGGGAAAAAGCTGCGTCATCCGTTCACCGGACGCGAAATTCCGATCATCACCGACGCGATCCTGGTCGACATGAACTTCGGAACCGGCGCGGTGAAGGTGACGCCGGCTCACGACTTCAACGACTTTCAAACCGGTAAGCGCCACGGGCTCGAGGAGCTCAACGTGCTCGCGCCGAACGGCACGATCAACGAGAACGGCGGCGAGTTCACCGGGCTGGATCGGTTCGTCGCGCGCAAGGCGGTGAAGAAGCGCCTCGCGGAGCTCGGCCTCGAGCGCGGCTCGAAGCCCCATTTGATGACGCTTCCGCGCTCGGAGCGCTCGGGCTCCATCGTCGAGCCGCTCATCTCGACGCAGTGGTTCGTGAACATGGCGCCCCTCGCCGAACCGGCACTCGCGGCGGTGCGCGACGGGCGCACGACGATGCTCCCCGAAGATTGGGTGAAAACGTACAACCACTTTCTCGGCAACATCCAGGATTGGTGCATCTCGCGCCAGCTCTGGTGGGGTCATCGCATCCCGGCGTTTCACTGCAAGGACTGCGGCGAATTCGTGGTCACGCGACAGGACGCAGTGGCGTCGTGCGCGAAGTGCAACGGCACGCGTCTCGAGCAAGACGAAGACGTGCTCGATACCTGGTTTTCGAGTGCGCTCTGGCCGTTTTCGACGCTCGGCTGGCCTGCGAAAACGCCGGCGCTCGAACGGTTCTATCCGACGAGCGACATGGAGACGGGCTACGACATTCTGTTCTTCTGGGTCGCCCGCATGATGATGATGGGCCTCCATTTCATGGGGGAAGTGCCGTTCCGGCGCGTCTTGCTCAACGGCCTGGTCGTCGACGAGACCGGCGAGAAAATGAGCAAGACGAAGGGTAATTCGATCGACCCCCTCGATCTCGTGCACGGCGCGACGTTCGAGACGGTGGTCGGCAAGGCGTTACCCGGCGCGCCCCTCGCCGATGCGCTCGCGAAGTTCAAGAAGGGGTATCCGTCCGTCGCGCAGATGGGCCAAGGGTTCCCCGCGTACGGCGCCGACGCGCTGCGGCTCACGCTCGCGAGCTACACGCCGCAAGCGCGCCGCATCGCGCTCTCGCCGAAGCGCATCGAAGGCTACCGGCACTTCTGCAACAAAGTGTTCAACGCGGTGCGCTTCGCGCTCGGCAACGTCGAGTCGGTGACGCTCGACGGCTCTCCGCCGAAAGAGCCGAAGCTCCTCGTGAACCGATGGATCCTCTCGCGCCTCGCGAGCGCGGCCGGCGCGAGCACCCGCGGCATCGACGAGTTCCGGCTCGATGAATCGTCGGGCGCGCTCTACCACTTCTTCTGGGACGAGCTCTGCGACTGGTACCTCGAGCTCACGAAGCCGGTCTTCGCGGCGGGGACGGCCGAAGAAATCGCCGAGACGAAGGTGACCCTCGCCCACTCCATCGAGACGGCGCTCCGGGCGCTCCACCCGTTCATTCCGTTCGTCACCGAGGAGCTCTGGCAACGCGTCCCGCGGCCGTCGTCGCGACCGCGCACGATCGCACTCGCGCCGTACCCGACGCCGGCCGACGGCCGCGACGATCCGGACGCCGAACGCGACGTGAATTGTCTGATGCAGGTCATCGGCGCCGCGCGGACGATCCGAAGCGAGCACGAGGTGCACCCCGGCGCGAAGGTGCCGCTCCGCCTGCGGTCGGAAGACGCGGCGCGACGCGAGCTCTTGAGTCGCGAAGCGCGCTTCATCGCCACGCTCGTCAAAGTCGACGGCGACGTCGTCGTGGAGCGACCCGGCGAGCGACCGCCGGGCTACGTGCTCTCGGTGGCGTGCGACAGCGACGTACTGGTCGGGCTCCGCGGCCTCGTCGAAGGCAAGAAGGAGCTCGAGCGCATCGATCGCTCGGTGAAGAAGCTCGAAAAGGATCTGGTGAGCCTCGAAAAGCGCCTCGCCGACCCCAAATTCATGGACAAGGCGCCACCCGAGGTGGTTGTCCAGGTACGCGAACAGCGCGACGCTCTGATACGCCAGCGGGTGCGGCTCATCGAAGAGCGCGGGCTCGCCGACGAGCTGTGACCCGCTTACCGATACCCGGGGGCGGCGCGGGGGCGGCGAGACCGCTCGGACCGCCCGTTCCAGCGATAGCCGGGGCTGGCGCGACCGGCCGAGAAATGCGAAGAAAGCGCCCGCGGTAGGCAATGGCCGAAGGAAGCGCTGAAGCGCGGGGCATCGATCCCGTGTCCGGCCCAGTCGAGGCGACGCGCGTCGGTCTGCGGCGCTTGTTGTCGATCGGCATTGCGCTCGTGGGGGCGGCCGTGCCGTTCCTCGTCATGTGCACCGAGCTGCACTTCCGGATGGCGGTGCCCATCGGGTTCGTGTCGTGCCTCGTTTCCGCGTGGGGGATCTTGGACGCGTTCGGGACCTTCGAGGGCGACACCGCCGGGGTCGTCGCGAGCACGACGCTCCGCGCGCTGTTACCGCGCATCGGGGAGCTCGCGCTCTCCGCCATCGTGCTCATCACGCTGCTCACGCTCGCGGTGGCAGGCGTGCTCCCGAAACCGATTCCGACGGCGGCGCTCCTCGTCCCGCTCGCCTTCACGTGGATGGTCACCGCGACGTTCCGGCTCGGCGTCGCGCTCGGCGCCTTTCGCGAAAGTGACGGCACTCGGCCGCCCCTTCATCGGCGCTGGGGCTTCTGGCTCGTCGTCTTGAACGTCGTCCTGTACCTCCCGCTCCTCGGCAGCTACTCGCTCTCGGATCCGTGGGAGACGCACTACGGCGAAGTGTCCCGCGAAATGCTCGCCCGCGACGATTGGATCTCGACGTGGTGGGCGCAAGACGGGTGGTTCTGGTCGAAGCCGGTCTTGGATTTCTGGATTCAAGCGATGGACTTCTCGCTCCTCGGCGTGAAGTACATGCCCGGCGAGATGCTGCGCGCCGCGGAACACGGCGCGTTTCCGCAGCCCGAGTGGGCCGCGCGAATGCCGGGGTTTCTCCTCACCGTGGTCTCGTCTTACGTCCTTTACCGGGCGGTGCGGCGCGTGTCGGGGAAGCGCGCTGGGTTTCTCTATGCGGTCGTCCTCACGACGATGCCGTACTGGTACCTGCTCGCACATCAGACGATGACCGACATGCCGTACGTGAGCACGCTCACCGCCGCGATGTCGTTCACGTTCCTCGGCTTCGTCACCGATCCCGAGCAGCGCCTGCCGCTCTACGAAGTGCGCGCCGGCAAAAAGGTGCTTCGGATCTCCGCGCTCCATCTGGTGCTCGTCGCCGTCATCCTGAGCTCCCTGCCGCAGATTCTTTACCTGTTTTCACGCGATCTCACGCTCTATCTACGGCCGCATCTTCACGGTTTTCGCCCGCATTGGGACGAGTTTTTCTCGGGCTCCGGCGGCGGCAATTGCGGTCTTCCGGGCAATCAAGGGTGCGAGAGCGAGCACGCCGTCTATCCGCAGCCGTGGTTCTCGCCGGCCGTTCTGGCCGTGCTCTGGACGGCGTGCGCCGGCATCTTCCTGTGGATCGAACGGCACGAGCGCCGCGTCGCTCGCGTCTGTTTCCTCGGCGCCTGGTATTTCCTCGCGCTCAGCATGATGGGCAAAGGAGCGCCGGGCCTGGTCTTGCCGGTGGTCAGCGCGTTCGCGTTCGCCGGCGTGACCAAACGGTGGCGCGACCTCGAGCGCATCGAGCTCGCGGCGCTCGTCCTCTTGCTCGCCTGTGTCGGCATGCCTTGGTACGTGCAGATGTACGTGCGGCACGGTCATCCGTTCATCGACCGGTTGATCATGCACGACATGTACGCGCGTGCGTTCGAGCACGTGCACGACACGAACCAGGGCGACGACGTCACCTTCCGCTACTACGTCTGGCAGCTCGGATACGGGCTCTTCCCGTGGACCGGCCTGGCCGCTGGCGGCCTCCTCTATTGGCTCCGCCGCCCCGATCGCACCAAGGACCTCCAAGGAGATCTGGCCACGTTCATGGTCGTCTGGTTCGTCGCGACGTTCGGAATGTTCACGATCACGCTGACGAAGTTTCATCACTACATCTTGCCGCTCGTTCCGCCGACCGCCGTCCTGACCGGGATGGTCGTCGACCGATTGCTCGGCACGGGGTCGCCGGCGAAACCGGGCGCGCTCGTGAAGTATCTCGCGGCGTCGGCGGCCGGCCTCGCCCTGGTCGTCCTCGGCGTCGCGCGGCTCTTCCCCCGGCGCTTCCTCGGCGAGGCGATCGTCGGAAAGCCGCCGTGGATCGGGTGGGCCTTCGTGCTCATGGCCCTCGGCGTCGTGTTCGTCCTGTTTTCGGCGAGGCGCTTCGGGCACTCGGAGCGCGCCGTGGCTTCACGCTCCGGGCGCGCGCGCTACGACCGCACGATGGTGGCGGTGCTCGCGATCGCGTCGGCGATCGTCGTCGCGCTCGTCGGCCGCGACCTGTCCGCGAATCGGCTCGGCTCCGACGGGCAGCTCCGCTTGATGAACCTGTTCACGTACAACTACACGCGGCCCTGGCCCGATTCTCTCGATTTCACGGGGTACTTGGTCGGGTTCTCCGCGGTCTTGTGCCTCTTGTCTCTCGGCCTGGCGAGCGAACGCTTCCGCACTCAAGCCACCGCGTTGTTCTGCGTCGCGTGCTCGCTCTGGACGGTGTTCGGCCTCGACATCTACCTCTACAAGTGTGCGCCGCACTGGGGTCAACGCGAGACGGTGATGGCGTATTACCGCGACCGCTCGAACGCGAACCAACCCTTCGTCGCCTATCAGATGAACTGGAAGGGCGAGAATTTCTACACCAGCAACCAAGTGCCCGCGTTCGTGTCGTCGGGCGAGCGGTTCAAGCAGTGGGTCGACGAGCAGAAGGCCAAAGGGATCCACCGCATCTATTTCACGAGCGAGCACGGCCGTGACGGCTCGCTTCGCCGCGAGCTCGGCGACCCCCCGAGCTACAAGCAAATCACCGACAAGACCTTGAACAACAAGTTCTTCGTCGCGCGCGTCGATTATTAACAAAGGGGGGCCTTAGCCCCGCGCAGCTTCGCCTTCGGCGAACTGCTCCCCCCGCCGCCTTCGGCGCGCTCGCTTCGCTCGTAATTGTCGGGGGGCCTTGGCAGCCTTGGCCCCCCGCGGCTCGCTGCGCGACCGCTCCCCCCGCCGCCTTCGGCGCGCTCGCTTCGCTCGTAATTGTCGGGGGGCCTTGGCCCCCCGCGGCTCGCTGCGCGACCGCTCCCCCTGCCGCCTTCGGCGCGCTCGCTTCGCTCGCGTAAGTTCCGCATCTTCGATCCCTCGGGGACGGCGCTCTCGCGCAGCGTCACGCGGACGCCGGTGTGAAGTGGCGCTCGAGCGCGTCGATCAGGCCGGCGATCGTGTACGTCGCGGCGACGACGTCCACGCGAACCCCGAGGTCGGCGAGCGTCTGTGCGGTGATGGGACCGATCGCCGCGACGGTGACGCCCGAGAGCAACGCGCGCGCGCCCTCGCCGAGCAGCCCGACCGTCGCCGAGACGGTGGAGCTCGACGTGAAGAGCGCGACGTCGATCTCGCCCCCTTCGAACGCACGGCGCAAGGCTTCGCCTCGTTCCGCGGACACGAAGCGCGTCTCGTAAGCGGCCACGACGTCGACGACCGCGCCGCTTTCACGGAGCAAGAGCGGAAGCGCGTCGCGAGCGACCAGCGCGCGCACGACGAGCACGCGTCCGACGCCGCGATAGGCGATCTCGCGCGCGAGCCCTTCGCCCAAAAATTCCGACGCCATCACGTCGGGTCGCACCCCGTAGCGTTCGACGGCGGCTCCCGTCCCCGGGCCGATCACGCCGACCTTCGCCGCGCCGAACGCCCGCGCGTCACGCCCTTGCCGCGAGAGCTCCGCGAAGAAGCGATGAACGCCGTTTGCGCTCGTGAAGAGCACCCAATCGTACGATGAGAGCTCGCTCGCGGCGCGCCGGAGCGGCTCGGGATCGGGCGGCGCGACGATTTCGATCACGGGGAAGGGAACCGCGTTCGCGCTCGCTTCCCGGATCGCGAGCGCGGTTTCTTTCGATTGCTCCGCCGCGCGCGGCACGAGGATCCGCTTGCCGAACAGCGGACGGCGGTCGTACCAGCGGAGCGCTTCACGGAGCGCGACGACCTCGCCGACGACGATGACGGCCGGGTTCGTGAAGTGTTCGCGATGCGCATCGGCCGCGACGCGTCCGAGCGACGACACGAGCACGCGCTGTTCCGGTCGCGCCGCCCATTGCACGACCGCCGCCGGCGTCTCGGGCGAACGCCCTCCCGTGACGAGCGCGCGCGCGATCTCGTCGATGCGACGCATGCCCATGAGCACGCAGATGGTGTCGGTCGCCGTCGCGAGCCGCTGCCACGCATCGGGGGTCCACTCGACGCCTTCCTTGTCGCTGCCGGTGATGAACGTGACGCTCGACGACAGATCGCGATGCGTCAGTGAAATGCCCGCGTAAGCGGCGGCCGCGACCGGTGAAGACACGCCCGGGACTATTTCGAAATCGATCCCCGCCGCTCGGAGCGCTTCGGCTTCTTCCGCGCCGCGCGCGAAGAGCAACGGATCGCCGCCCTTGAGTCGCGCGACCCGCTTGCCCGCGCGCGCGAGCTCGATCAATTGCTGGGTGATCCAGATCTGGGATGGGTTGTTCAACCCTCCACGCTTGCCGACGTTCCGAAGCTCCGCGTCGGGGCGGCAGTGGTCGAGGAGCGCCGGATGTGACAGCGCGTCGTAAAGCACGGCGTCGGCCTCGCCGAGCACGCGGAGGCCACGAGCCGTGATCAACTCGGGGTCTCCGGGGCCCGCGCCGATGAGCCAGACTTTTCCCGGGATCATCGGCCCGGGAACTTACCGTGGAATCGCGCGAGTACCCTCGTTCGGCGCGGTCTTCCTGGGTGCGGAGCGACCCTCGAACTTCGGGGCAAGCGCGCGGAACCCATAAAAAAATGCCGGAAGGGGCACGAATGAGGAGAAGCCCGACCCAAGTAGCCAACCTCGGGGTACCGGATCCGACCCGCGGGTCGATGACGGTTGACAGCGTGTGGGAAATCAGGAGAATCACCTACCTTGTGCACCATTGTAGGTGATCGCGCGTTCGGCTCGGCGTAGCTTCCCGTGTCCCTCGTCCCCAGGAATGCAATGTCGAAGAATCTTCAGGGGTTGGCAGACCAGTGGTTTGTGACCAACGGAGTGGTCGCCGTGGGTCCCGTGGATTTCGAACGGCTTGCGCGCGGCGTGGCGCACGGAAGAATCCCGACCGCGTCGTTCGTTCGACATCAATCGTGGAAAGTTTGGCGGGAGCTGCGAGAAATCGGGGGACTGTCCGCGATCGACCGACTCGAAACGGTTGAACGGCTCGCCGGCGTGAGCGTCGTGGCCGAGGAGCGAGCGGCCGATCCGCGAAGTTACCCGCCGCCTCCGCTCGAGGTGCAGACCACCCCGATCGACAGCGTCGCGGATTCGCAACCGCCTCTCTCGTCGGTGCGCGCCGCGGCCGTCGATCCGGTCGGCGTCCTCGCGGCGGCACGTGACCTCGAAGATGCCCTGCTCTTGACCTTGTCGACCGGAGTCGCCGCGGCCAACAGCGACGCCGGGCTGCTCCATCGCGACCGCCCCGAGCTCGGCGCGATCGTCACGTCGTACGCCCACGGGCCGAACGCCGAGGTCGTCCTCGGTTCGCGCCTTCCCGAGGACGACCCGTCCGTCATCGCCGCTCGAAGCGGCCGAACCGTCATGGGCGACCCGCAGGTGGGCGAGATCGGACGCTACATCGCCGGCCGGCTCTCGCCGTCGCTCGGCATGGTCCGCGGCGTGGCCATGGTCCCCGTGGTGGTGTTCGGACAGCTCGTCGGCATGCTCGAAATCGGACGCACGCAAACGCCGTTCCGCGCCCGCGAAGTCGCCCGCGTCGAAGACGTCATCGACGCCCTCACCGCGCGCATCGTGGTCCAGGGCTGGCTCGAGCTTCCCGGCTACGGCGGCTGAGCGCCCCCACCGCGACGGCTGCGGTTTGCGAGAGCGCCCCAAAATAAAAGCCCTTTCCGGGCGAAACCGCGGACCCGGACTATGCTGCGCGCCGTCATGCTCTTCGAATCGCTTCGAATCGCGGGCGCGCGGGGTCGGTCTTTTATTTTGGGGCGCCCGGTTCGACGAATCGCGGCGCTGACTGCGACGCTCCTCGGCGTGCTCGCGGCTGCGCCCGCATGCAGCACGCAGTGCGATCGGCATCCCAACGAACCGCCGACGGTGTTCACCGGCGGCACGACGCACGACGACTGGTACGAGAGCTCGCCCGTGACGGGACCGTTCCTCGATTTTGCCCCGGGCCGCACGTACCGATTCATTCACGGGCTCGGCGGACCGCCGCAGAACCTCGAATGCTATTTCTCGTTCAACCCGTACCCGCTCGACGGCGGCGTAAATTCGCCGGGGCTCGTGCCGTGCGGAGGGAACCAGAGCACGTTCCAGGACGACAACGCGACGTACTTCGACATCCGCAACGACACCTGCTCCGAAGTGTTCTTGCGCGTGTTCGCGTCGGACCCGTGGCCCCTGCCCGATTCGGGCGCGTCGCCGTCGTCACCGCCGAAGCCCGACGCGAGCACGGCCGACAGCGGACCGTGACGCGGGCTGTCCAACACTACTGTTGGAGTCTTTGGCAGAACAGATCACGATCGTCGCTGGAGGCCACGAGCCACAAAAAAGAACCGGCGAGGCCGGTGCAGGCTGTTTGCGAGCACGAGAGTCGCGAGGCGCTTCGTCCGATTCTACGGCTCGGGTGTCAGGTCGAGGAAACCCAAAAATCCACCAGTTGAGAACTCTCTGGCGCGTACGACGCCGAAGGCGCCCCAAAATAAAGGACGATGGGCTCGGGGCGCGCGCCTTCACTCCGCGGATGCTTGAGCGGGAATGCTGTCGGCCTGGCGCGCGAAGTGGAGGCGATGAAGCTTCGAGTAGAGGCCACCGGTGCGGAGCAATTCTTGATGGCTGCCTTGCTCGACGAGACGCCCGCGCTGAAACACCAGGATGCGATCGGCGGCGCGCACGGTGCTCAAGCGATGCGCGATGATGAGCGCGGTTCGCCCTTTCATGAGCTCGTCGAGCGCGCGCTGGATGCGTGACTCGGTGTCGCTGTCGACGCTCGCCGTCGCCTCGTCGAGGACGATGATCGGTGCGTCGCGATACAGCGCTCGCGCGAACGCGATGAGCTGGCGTTCGCCGGCGGAGAAATTGTCGCCGCGTTCGTCGACGCGCGCGTCGAGCCCCTTCGGCCGGCGCATGAAGAGGTCATAAGCGTCGATGCGGCGAAGCGCGGCCTCGACGCGGGCGCGATCGGGTTCTTTGTCGCCGACCGCGACGTTGGACATGATGGTGCCGGGAAACAGGAAGACGTCCTGGGGAACCACGGCGAAGCACTTTCGCAAGGCCTCGCGCGCTTCACCGCGCACGTCCGCGCCGCCGACCCGGACGATCCCCGCGTTCACGTCGTAGAGGCGGAGGAGCAGCGACGCGAGCGTCGTCTTGCCGGCGCCGGTCGGGCCGACGACCGCGACTTTTTCGCCGCGTTTCACCGAGAAGCTCACGTCGTTCAAGACCGGCACGCCGGGCTTGTATTCGAACGTGACGTGCTCGAACGAGAACGCGCTTCCCGAGCTGAGCGGCGGCGCGACGTCGGTGCGCATCGGTGCGTCGGCTTCGTCGGCGAGATCGAGGAGCCCGAAGACGCGCTCGGCGCCGGCCATCGCGCTCTGCAGGAGCGTGTAGCGCTGGGCGAGCGCGCTGATCGGCTCGAAGAACATCATCAGGTAGGCGTTGAACGCGACGATGGTCCCGAAGCTGACCGTCCGATACCCGAGCGAGACGACGATCGACGCCAGGCACACCGACGTGACCATCTCGATGGCCGCGTCTTGCAACGCCTCGTATTTGATCGAGCTGATGTTCGCGTCGCGGTAAGCGCCGTTGATGACGTCGAACTCGCGGCCCGCCGCTTCTTCGCGGCAAAACGCCTGGACGACGGCCATTCCCGAGACCTGCTCGTTCATGTTGGCGTTCATCTGCGCCGTCTTCGCGCGGATCGCCCGGTACGCCTCGCGCGAGCGCCGCCGGACCAGCGCGACGAGGAGCGCGACGACCGGGGCGGCCCCGAACCCGATGAGCGACAGGCGCCAATCGAGCGTCACCATGACGACGACGATGCCGAGCAGCTTCAGCATGTCGACGACGGCGTTGAGCGCGCCGGATGCGAACAGCTCGAGGATCGCGTCGATGTCGTTCGTGACGCGAGTGACGAGCCGTCCGACGGGTTGGCGGTCGAAGAACGCGAGCCGCCGACCGTGCAGGAAGCGAAAGACGTCGCGGCGCAAATCCGACATCGCCTTCGCGCCGGAGACCTGCACCACGTAGACCTGGACGAAGTTCAGGAGCTGTTCGGTGACGATCGCGACGGCGAACGCGAACCCGCCCCAGAACAGCACGTGCGTGTCGTGCTTCAACGCGCCGCGATCGATGGCGACGCGCATGAGGTAGGGTCGCGTGAGCGAGAGCCCGGCAGTGATCACGCCGAGGCCGATCGAGACCCAGAGCAGCGTCTGATACGGGCGCAGAAACGGCCAGAGCCGGAGGGCGAGGCGTGAGTCGTACGCCTTGCCGAGCGAGCTCTCTTCGTGGAACGCGCGCAGCACTTCGTCGGTGCGGGTCCCGCGCTTCGTCTTCGTCGGCGCCGGCTTTTGGCCCAGGGTCGCGCCGCTCACGCCGTCACCGCGTCCGTCACGTTGGCGACCGGTTTGCCGGCGAGCGCTTCGAGCTCGCTTTCGACGCGCTGTTCCTCGGCGAACCTCGCGTAGAGGCCGCCGTTCTCGATGAGCTCGGCGTGGGTGCCGCGCTCGACGATGCGGCCGCGGTCGAGGACGATCACCGTGTCACAGCGCGCGGCGGCGGCCACGCGGTGGGTGATGAGGAGCACGCTCCGGTGCGACCGCTCTTCTTCGACCACGTCGAGGATGGCCCGCTCGGTGCGGGCGTCGACGGCGCTCAGCGGGTCGTCGAGGACGAGGATACGCGGTTCGGCGAGGAGGGCCCGCGCCAAGGTCACCCGTTGCTTCTGTCCGCCCGAGAGCTGCACCCCGCGCTCGCCGACGACGGTGTCGTAGCCGTCGGGAAGCACCTCGATTTCCTCGTCGATCTGCGCCTCCCTCGCGGCGCCGCGGACGAGCGAAAACGAGTCGTGCGTATCGGGGTCGTCGAGACAGTACCCGACGTTTCGTCCGACGGTCGTCGAGAACAGAAACGCCACCTGCTGCGCATAGCCGATCGCGCTGCGCACGAAATCGAGCGGCAGATCGCACACGTCTATTCCGTCGAGGAACACCGAGCCGCGCGGCGTGTTCTGGAGCCGCGGCAAGAGCGCCGCCAACGTCGATTTGCCGCTCCCGGTCTTTCCGACGATCGCGACCAAGGTGCCCGGCGCGACGTCGAAACTCACGTCCTCGAGGACGGGTTGATCGCCGTACGAGAACGAGAGACCGCGAACCGACAGCCGCCCCTCGAAGTTCGCGATCGCCGGGAGCGGTCCGTCGGCGATGTCCGGCGTCGCCTGGAACACCTCCTCGAGGCGCGCGAACGACGCGCGTCCGCGTTGCAAGAGCGACGTCAAAAAGCCGAGCGAGATGAGCGGCCAGGTCAATCGATTGAGCGCGCGAAAGAACGCCAGGAAATTGCCGGCCGACATTTGACCGTGGAGCATCAAATTGCCGCCGTACCAGAGCACGATGATCGTGCCGACCGCCGTGATCGCTTGCATCACCGGGAACATGAGCCCGCGGAGGCGAGCGAGGCCGAGCGATTTGGCGAGGTAGTCGAGGTTCGAGACTTCGAAGCGCCGGATCTCTTCGTCCTCGAGCGCGAACGAACGGACGACGCGCACGCCGGCGATGCTCGATTGCACCGCGGCGCTGAGTTGCCCGATGGCATCCTGATTCTGACGCTGGCTCTGGAACAT
The DNA here is from genome assembly GCA_964506835.1 of uncultured Polyangiaceae bacterium. Lineage (GTDB taxonomy): Bacteria > Myxococcota_A > Polyangia > Polyangiales > Polyangiaceae > DASZVB01. The sequence continues at coordinate 29,912 of CAZDNG010000005.1, read as the reverse complement.
GAACCGCGCGAATCCCCACATGACGAGGAAGAGCACGGGCAACGTCGAGAGCGACGCGGCCGTGAGCTTTCCGGAAATCTGCAACGTGACGGCGAGCGAGCTCACGAGCGCGAACGCGGTGTTCATCAGATTCAGCGCGCCGAACCCGAGGAGCAAGCGAACCTGCGCGAGATCGTTCGTCGCGCGGCTCATGATGTCGCCGGTCGGCATGCGACGGTAGAACGTCGGTCCGAGCCGCTGGAGCTGATAGAGGAGCGCCTTCCGGAGCTCGTACTCGGCGATACGCCCGCCGTTGAAGATCGCCATGCGCGAAAACACGCGAATGAAGAGCGAGACGAGCGCGACGAAGATGAGCTCGGCTCCGATGCGCCCGGTGACCGACGAATCGCCGTGACCGGCCGAGTCGATCGCCTTCGAGAGGTGCGTGTCGAACCAGTATTGGAGATACTGATACGAGGCGAGCAGGAAGAGTCCGAAACCGTACCGCGGCGCTTGACGGACGAACTGACCCGTCAGGGTGGTCGGAATCTGGCTCGCTGGAATATCGGACGAGTCGAACATGGACATCGGGCGCCCGATCTCTAGGACGATGAGGCCGGATCGGTCAGCGTATTTCGAGGCGGATGACGCGGCGTTCCTTGGCAGGTTGGCGCCGCCCGGGCAAGGACGCCCGAACTTTCCCCTAGAAGAGCCCGATGCTGAAGTGGAATGCGAAAAGATCCTCCCATTCCCTTCGGTCCAAGTTGATACCTACATCGACCGCAAGTGGCCCGACGGGAGTCGTCGCGCGGAGCCCGGTCCCGGTCGCGTAACGGAGGCGGAAAGGGTCGACCTTTTTCGGATCGAGCCACACGTTGCCCGAATCGAGGAAGAGGGCCGTCTGAAAGACGCCGCCGAGCGGGATCCTGAGCTCGACCCGCGGATTCAGCATGAAGTCGCCACCGCGGATGGCCACGTTGTCCGCCGTGAGAATGGCGCTGTTCGCCGTGTTCGATTTCTTGGCGTCGGCGATGATCTGCTGAGCGAGGTCTTCGGGGATGACCGAGTCCTGAATGAACCCTCGAATGGTGTCGGCACCCCCGAAAAAGAAGAGCCGATCGGGGTACGTCTGCGAGCCCGACGTGAGCTGATAATTATAGCCCCAACGAAAGCTCATCGCGAGCGCGAGCCCGCGATCGGACAGACGCACGTAGCCCGCGACGCGGCTCGTGAGCCGAAGAAAGTCGCTGGTGATCTTCGCCTCGTTGCCGACCGGCGAGGCGTGCACGTGCTCGACGCCCGCCGAGAGAAACGTGCCGCGCGTCGCGTTGAACGGATCGTCGCGACGATCCCAGGTGACGTTGGTGCGCTCCGCAACCGCTGCCGTGGTGCCTTCGGGAACGCGTAGCGACGGATTCAGGAGCTGGTATTGCGCGAGCGTCGCGCCCGTCGCGAGAAATTGCGCGTCGTTCAACTCGAGCGAACCGCCGAGCTGCGTGACGAACCGCGTCGTCGGTCGATAGCTCAACGTGACGATGCCGGCTTGCTTGGTGAGCCCGAAGTCGCGCGAATTGTCGCGCACGTCGAGACCGACGAGCTCAAGCGGAAACAGCGGACCGAGCCCGACTTCGGGAAATTCGATCGAAACGGTGTCGCGCCGTTCGAGACGCTTCTCGAGCGGCAGTGCCTGGAAGCGCTGGCGAACGTCGTCTTCGAAAATCAAGAAATCGGGCAAGAGCCCGAGCTGAACCCGGAGCGTGAGCCGGACGGCTTCGCCGCCGACGTTGCGGTGCCCGTATTCGAACATGACGCGCACGCCGTCACCCGTGCTGAACCCCGGACGGACGTCGAGGTACTGCGCGCTCCGCTCGCGCACCGTGACGACCACGACTTTTTCCTTCGCATAGACCTCGGGGTCTTCGAGCTCGACGGTGACGCTCGAGAACACGCCGAGGGTCGCGAGCCGTTCTTCGGTCGCCCGGACGTCGCTCCGACGATAGAGATCGCCCTTTCCGAACGCCAGTCGACGCAAAATGAGCGACTCGTTCGTGCGCACCGCGCCGTGCACGACGATGTCTTTGACGCGCACCGGTTCGCGTTCGTTGATCAAGAACCGCGCGCGCCCCCTCGTTCGGTCCGGCGAGAGCTCCACGCGGAGCTCGACCGTCGCGAACGCGAAGCCGCGTTCGGCGTATTCGTCGAGGATCCGGCGTCGTGCTTTTTCGAGCTCGACTTGCGACACCGGTTCGCCGAGCTCGACGTCGGCGATCTTCGCGAGCTCTTTCTCGACGAGGACGCGATTGCCCTCGAAGCCGAGGTCCCAAAGAATCGCGCGCGGGCCGAGCTTCACCGGAATGCTGAGCGCGACGTCGGGTTCACAGCGGTGGCCCTTGCGCGGATCGGGCACGCAAGCCGGAGCCGGCGCGGGATCATCGACGGGCAAATCGATCGGCGACGCCGGACATTGAACCGCAGGGACTGGAAGAGGCCCGATCGGGATGCATTTGCCGGGCGGCGATCGCAGATCGCAGGCGCGACGGATCAACGTCACCGGGCCGACCGTCGCGGAGAGGTACCCTTCGGAGCGATAGAGTTCGGTGAGGTGCCGCGTCGCGCGGTCGTACACTTCGGGGACGAACGTCTTCCACGGGTTCGCTTCGACGGGCGCGACGCGCGCGCCGGTCGTGTTGCGCGGCCCGAGGACGCGGTCGGTCGCCCGCTGATCGACCGCCCCCGCGAACCCCGTTCCCGGGAGCGTCTCGGAGAGGAAGCTGTCGATTTCCGCGCCGACGTCGTCGGGGCTGCGCTCTCCGGAGAGACAGGGAAACCGACGCGACGTGACGCGCACGAGCGAGCCTTCGCGAATGACGAGGACGAGGTCGTTCAACGGCGCCGTCGCGACGCCGCGCAGCTCCGGCACCACCGTCGCGTCGAGATAGCCGTGATCCGAATAATATTTTTCGATGCGCGTCGCGAGCGTCCCGGGTGCACGATCGTCGCTGTCGTCGAGCGCGAGCGCATCGTCGAGATCGGCTTCGTCGAAGGCGTGATTCCCTTCGAACCGGACACGAACGAACGGACCGGCGACGACGTCCACCGTGAGCGCCGCCCACGAGCCTTGATTGGCGAGTCGGTGCGTGACCGCCGCCGAAGGCCAGCCGCGCTTCCGGAGCTCGTCTTGTTCGGCGGCATCGGCAGCCGTAAGGGCATCCTCGTCGGCGCGATCGCCGCGGGAAAGGCCGTAGTCGTCGAGGATCGGAGCGATCTTCTCGGAGCGTGCAGGCACGACGTGAAACGTGCGCGACGACAAGTTTCGCGTTCGCCCGGGCGTCACGTAGAACACGAGCACGACGCGCATCGGGTCGTCGGTGTCGATCGCGTCGGGCGCGACGGTCGCTTCCGGAAAACCGCGGCGTGCATAATAAGCGCGCGCGCGATCTCCTGCTGCGGCGAGGAGCGGGAGGGTCACCTCGCTCTCGGCGTCGAGTCCGATGGCGCGCCGCGTTTCGTCGTCGGGCAAGGGGCCGCCGACGATCCGGACGCTCGACACGATGCGGCGCGGAACGACGATGAGCCGCAGCGCGGCGCCGGCGCCGTCGGCGACGACCTCGGCGCGGATCTCCGCGTAGCGTCCGGAGTCGGCGAGCTCCTGCATCGCGCGCCGGGCGAGCGCGGGCGACAAGACGTCGCCGACCCGCGCGCGCCGAAGCGTCACGTCACGCCCCCATTTTCCGCCCACGGCCACGACGTCGATGCGCGAGACGGTCCGCCCGGAGAGGGCGCTCATCGCCGCGGGATGAATCTCCGGGGTCAGATCACCGACGTCCGCGCGGACGCGACCGGCGACCAGGGCGAGCGCCAGGACCACGCCGAGAAGAGCCGCGTGGCCCCGTTTCCAGGGGCCGCGCCGGGAACGGTGACTCACCCAGCGCCCCCAAGGACGAGTCTTGCCCGGGGCCCCGACGCGCCTGGACGGAAGAAAGGCGCCGGGGGACCCATGGGCGAACCCCTTCTTACACTGGCATGAAATGGGCCGGAACGACGACGGTCGACTAGGCTTCGTCCAGATGGCCCGGGCTCCCGAACCGAAGACCCGTCGGAAGGCGCAGAAGCGCCGTCGAAGGCGGCTCGGCCCGCTCCTCATGACCCTGGCCGTCGCCGGCACCGCTGCGGTTTTTGGGCTGTGGATCGCGGTAAATCGCGTCGAATGGCTAGGCCCCTACGTCGCCGATGGCCTCCGGGCCGTCGTGGGCGTCGACGCCGTCGCGAACCTCGAGGATTTCACTTATCGACTTCAAGACCGATGGAACCGGGTCTGGCGCAAGGGCGAAAAGCCCCGAGCGTACTGGACCGTGCCCGCCGTGCGCCCGGCACCACCGCCCAAGGCAGCACCCCAGGAACTGGGCCCGGAAGCGGCAGCCGACGACGACGGACCTCCCCCGTTCCACCTCGCCGACGTCGGTCCGGTGCACAAGGAATGGTCGGCGCCGGGCGACGGGGAATGGGTCGCGATCGGCGCCCTCGACCTGACGAACGACTCGCCCGTCATGTTGAAGACCCTCCTTCACCCGGACAAGAACCGGTCGTGGGCCGAGGTCTTCGTCGTCGCGATCGATCTGCGTCGCGTGCGTCCATATCTGTTGCCGGGTCGGAAAGAGCCGCAGGCTACCGAAGACGCGGCCCAGGACATGTCCCGCCCCGGCGTGATCCCCGTGGGCTCGCGCGACCGGGTGCTCGCCGCGTTCAACGGCGGCTTCAAGACCGAGCACGGTCAGTACGGCATGGCCGTCGACGGAACGACGCTCGTGCGCGCTCGCCCCGGCGTCTGCGCCGTCGCACTCTACAAGGACGATTCGGTCCGCGTCGCCACCTGGGACAAGCTCGGCGACGAGAACACGATGGTGTGGTGGCGCGAAACGCCGGTCTGCATGTACGAAGACGGCGTCCTGCACTGGCGCCTCGCCGATCCGAGCCTCGCGAAGAAATGGGGCGCGACCCTCGACGGCGAAACCGTGATTCGACGCTCGGCGATCGGCATCAACGCGGATCACTCGGTGCTGTTCGTGAGCATCAGCAACCACACGACGGCGCGCGTCATCGCCGACGGCATGCGGCACGCCGGCGCGGTCACCGTCGCGCAACTCGACGTGAACTACTCGTACCCCAAATTCGTCACCTTCGAGAAAAAGAAGGACCTCGACGAAGGTGAAGCCGCGAAGCGCATCGCGATCCCGCTCGCCGACGGCTTCGAATTCAGCGAGGACGAATACATCCGCGAGCCCTCGCGCCGCGACTTCTTCTATTTGATGCCGAAGGACGCCGATAGGCGCACGGCGTTGAAGAAATAGCGCGGAACCCGAATTCCCGCGGGACACCGCGAACGGGGCTGGGGCTGCTTGGGCCCCGTTTGACACCGGTCCGAAAACTCGTGCGAGTGGATCGACGCCAGTCCGAAAGCGCGTGCAAGCGAGACTCGAACGGGCATGCGGCGCAGTTCGATCCGGGCTCGGGTTCGAAAACGTGTGCGAGCGGATCTCGAACGGGCAGGGCCCCGTTCGACACCAGGACCCGATCAGTCTTGGCAGGCCAGATCGCGATCCACCCATGATGCGCGAGTGAGACTACCGGCGAACCCGGCGCGGGTTGCTTGCAGTTTGGCGGCGTCGCGCGAAACCCTTCTGGTAGAAATATCGAATGAACACTCCTAACGCCAAGGCATTGGCCGCGCGCGCGGCGCTCGACTACCTGCCGGAGTCCGGCGTCGTCGGTCTCGGGACTGGTTCGACGGCGAAGCTCTTCATCGACGGGGTGGGCGAGCTGGTCCGCGCGGGCAGAGCCCTTCGCGGCGTGCCGACGAGCGACGCGAGTCGTCGTCAGGCCGTCGCGCTCGGCATCGAGCTCTTCAACGACGCGGGCCCGTGGGACATCGACGTGACCGTCGACGGCGCCGACGAAGTGAGCGAGTCGCTCGATCTCATCAAAGGCGGGGGCGGCGCACACACGCGAGAGAAGATCGTGAATTTCTCGTCGAAGAAGAACGTCATCGTCGTCGACGATTCGAAGCTCAGCAAATCGCTCGGCGAGAAGTGGCCGGTGCCGCTCGAGATCCTCGGTTTCGGCCACCTCTCGACGGTCGCTGCTCTGTCGCACCTCGGTCGCGTCGAGCTCCGCCTGAAGGACGGCCGGCCCTGGATCACCGACTCGGGAAATTACATCTACGATCTTCACGCGGGCGTCCTCCGCGATCCCGCGGCGCTCGACCAAGCCATCCGCGCCGTCCCCGGCGTGGTGGAGACCGGGCTCTTCATCCAGCGAGCGTCGGTCGTCCTCGTCGCGGGCGCGGGCGGGGTCTCGCGACTCACGCGGCCGGCGCCCTGAACGAGCACTTTTTCGGCGCTGGGGCCGGTCGCGGCATCATTTTCGGAGGGTCGAACGGCCCCGAAGGAAAAACGGGCTCGCCTTTTCGCTGCCGAATTGACACCCTAGAAGGCGGCCTATAACTATTGGAATCTCTGCCGAACGCTACCCGCGTCATGCATCAGCCGCTGAGGATTGAGGTTGCCGGACAGACCGATGTGGGTCGAAAGCGGTCCCATAACGAGGACAACTTCGCGATCTTCTCGGAGTTCGGGCTGTACATCGTCGCCGACGGCATGGGCGGCCACGCTTCCGGCGAGGTCGCGTCGAAGATGGCCATCGATTCGATGCGCGAGTTCTTCGCGTCCACCTCGGACGACCCGGAGCGCACCTGGCCGTACAAGATGGACCGGTCGAAGGGGTACGAAGAGAACCGCCTCATCACCGGCGTGAAGCTCAGCAATCTTCGCATCTACGAGACGGCGCAGAAGAACGCGAAGCAGCGCGGCATGGGCACGACGCTCTGCGCGCTCTTCGCCGTCGAAGACGGCATCTACGTCGCGCACGTCGGCGACAGCCGCGCCTATCGCGTGCGCGAGGGCAAGATCGAGCAGCTCACCGAAGATCACTCGCTCTTGAACGACTACAAGAAAATGAAAAAGCTCTCCGCCGAGGAGATCGAAAATTTTCCGCACAAGAACGTGATCGTGCGCGCCCTCGGTATGAAGGACACCGTCAAGGTCGACACCCGCTACGAATCCCCGCGCGCCCGCGACACGATCCTCATCTGCTCCGACGGCCTCAGCGGCCCCGTCACCGACGAACGCATGCTCGAAATCGTCGAGTCCGCCGCCGATCTCCCGAGCGCCACGCGCCGCCTGATCGACGCCGCGAACGAAGGCGGCGGCCCGGACAACATTACGTGCGTGCTCGCCCGCTGGGTGCCGTAGACCGGCGAGGCTCGCCTGGCTCGAGCACGCGCCGATCTGACCGCTCTCGGTCCTCAGCGTGCATGCGCACGCTTCCGGGGCCTCACCCGGTCATCTCGACACGCGGTCTTCGCCAATCGAACCTCGCCTGCGTTTTTGGTTTTAACAAGCCGCAGAATTTAGATCGCAGAATCGCGTCCGAACGCGTCTGGGTCGGATCGATCAACCTCCCAGAACGCCCGCGACCGGGCGAAGCCCGGTCGCTGCCATGACCTGATCGGTCTTGGAAGAGCAGATCACGATCAACCAATGATGCGCGAGTGAGACTACCGGCGAGCCCGGCGGGCGTCGCTAGCGGCCTGCGAAAGTCGCGCGACGAAGCGAGCGAATCTCGAGAAATCTCCGACCGCGCGCCGGAGGCGGGCTGCGGCCGACGCCGCGCGAGGGGAGGCAGCAAAGGATCACTCGTTGGCTGGGGCTCAAATCAAGAGGTAGCCGACGAAAAAAATTACTTCAATGCATTGAAGTATCGGTCGCCGGACACCGATACCCCGTCGTCGGGCTCGTTGCTCGCCGCATGGCAAGCGGGCTCACCGCGCGGGCGAGATGACTTGGATGGGGGCGGGCGTGGTTTCTACTCGTTCGGAGGCGCCGCGGAGGGGCGCGAGGACGGCGTAGACGATGAGGAGGACGACGAGCATGAGGGCGCTCGTGACGAGGAACGTGAGGATCGGCGGTTCTCTCGCGGTGCTCCAGAGGTCGGCGTAGAATTTCCCGCCGCTGCGCTCGCGGAGCTTCTTTTGAAAGCCGGCCAGGACGTCGACCGATTCCGCATCCTTGGCGACGAGCGCGCCGCGCACGAGACTTCGTAGCTCGGGATCGGGGTCGTCCGGTTCAACGGCGGCCGGCTTTGGTTCGCTGTTCGCGTCCGTCATCGGATCTTTTCCCCGAGGAGGAGCTCCACCTTTTCTTTGAGCATCGCGCGGGCTCGGTGCAAGCGGCTTTTCACGGTGCCCTCCGGGAGGGCGGTGATCTCGACGATCTCCTCGTAGGCGAGGTCTTCGACGTCGCGGAGGACGAGCACCTCGCGGAATTCGTCGTCGAGCTCGGTGATGCACCGTTTGACGATCGCCTCCAGCTGATACCCCTGGACGACCTGGTCGGGGGGGGCCGCTTCGGACGTGGTGAGACCACGTGCCTGGTCGAGCGACGTGCGCTCGGCGACCGGCTCGAGCTCGTCTTCGCTCGCTGCGTGCCGCCGCGACAGATACTTGTTTCTATTTTTGCAGAGGTTCACCGCGATTCGATAGATCCAGGTGCCGAGCTTCGAGTCGGCTCGAAACTGATCGATCGCCTTGAAGACCTGCACGAACACTTCCTGCGCCATGTCCTCGGCCTCTTCGCGTCGACCGAGCATGCGAAACATCAAGCGGTAGACTCGGTCTTGGTAGAGAAGGACCAGCTCGTTGAAGGCTCGCTCGTCGCGGGCGCGGAGGCGCTCGATGAAGCGAGTTTCGGAGGGGTCGACTGGCGTGGACACGACGCTCCATCTCACGGTAGTCTGATTCCATCGGCGATCAGGTACCGTTGTCGTTGAGCCCCGATCGACGCCGAACGAGGGGGCGAGAAAGAGTGGGAGGGCATGGCCAGGAAAATTAGCCGGTACGGGTGGGTCCCCGATTTGCCGGACCAACGCGATCATGCATACGCAGCGCCCTCGGCGGCGTTGCTCGCGCTACCGGCGAAAGCCGACCTTCGCGCACAATGTCCGAAGGAAGTGTACGACCAGGGTCAACTCGGCAGCTGCACCGCGAACAGCATCGCAGCAGCCCTCGAGTTCGATTTGCTCCGTCAGAAGGTCAAGGGGGCGTCCACGCCGTCGCGTCTGTTCATTTACTTCAACGAACGCGACATCGAAGGCACCGTCTCTTCCGACTCGGGCGCGCAGATCCGCGACGGCGTGAAGAGCGTGAACAAGCTCGGCGCTCCGCCGGAAACGCTGTGGCCGTACAGCGACAAGAATCCGGGACCGTTCACGAAGCGCCCGCCGGCGAAAGTTTACGCCGCGGCGCTCGAGCACAAGGTCACGTCGTACGCCCGCGTCGCGCGCACCCTGAGTCAGATGAAGGGTTGTCTCGCGTCCGGGTTCCCTTTCGTCTTCGGGTTCACCGTCTACGAGAGCTTCGAAGGTCCCGACGTCGCGAAGACCGGTAAAGTCCAAATGCCGGCGCCGAGCGAATCGGTCGTCGGGGGACACGCGGTGCTCGCGGTCGGATACGACGACGCAAGCCAGCGCTTCATCGTGAGAAATTCGTGGGGAGCGAAGTGGGGGATGAAGGGCTATTTCACGATGCCCTACACGTACCTGCTCGATTCGCATCTCTCCGACGATTTCTGGACGATTCGCGCCATCGCCACCTGAGCGTCCGCGCTTGCGCGGCGCGATTGAACATGCCTGAGCGTCCGCGCTTGCGCGGCGCGATTGAACATGCCTGAGCGTCCGCGCTTGCGCGGCGCGATTGAACATGCCTGAGCGTCCGCGCTTCAGCGCGGCGCGACCATGAACGCGAGCAGGGCGTGCGCGGTGACGTCGACGCGGAGCACGGGGTGGTCCGGCGTCAGCGGCACCGCGCCGTCTTCGCGCTGCTGGGCGACGAGAAACCGGAGCGCGCGCTTCGCGGCGTCGCGCGACGGGTCCGTCGTGAACGGCGCGAGCGCTTCGATGACGACCGCTGCGCGCGCACACTCGGGACCGCCGGGGCCGCACACCGCGCCGTCGTCGCGCACCGAAGCGATGAGCGACCCTTCCGCACGGGCGAGCAAGGGCGCGTCGCCGGCGACGCGCGCCGCGAGCGCGGTCCACGGCGCCCAATCGTCCGAGTCGAGGCCGGCGCGGCACACGTCGAGGAGCTCGGGCGGCGCTTCGGAGCCGAGCGCCGTCGCGACTTGAGCCGCGTACCACGCCGTGCGCATCACTTCGGGCGCGCGCGCGAGGGGAGCGAGCGCGGCGTGGACGTCGAGTCCGGCGAGGCTCGCGAGAGCGAGCGTCGCGGCGACGAGCGCGACGTCGTCCGGCCACGCCGGCACGGGTCGCCCGGCGAGGGACGCGGAAATGTCCTCGGCGAGACGCGCGCGACCACGCGCCCAGGCGCGCGGGTGATCGCCTTGGAGTGCGAGCGCGCGAAGGACGAGCGCGGTGCGTCCATGATGGAGCGCGCCGAGCGGTTCGGTTCTGCCAGTGACGGCGTCCACCGCGAACGTCACCTGGCCGTCGCTCGCGACCTGGGCGGCGAGATACGCCGCCGCGCGGGACGCCGCGCCTTCGACATCGATGGGGTTCGCTCTCGGGCGCGGCGCGTCCCCACTCCGTTGCGACGCGCCGGCCTGCGTGCCCCCAAATACCAGCTCGCGCTCGGGCATGTCGTGCGGCGCACCGCGACGACGATTTTGCCAGGCGGCCGAGGCGCCCAAACCGAGCGCGTCGAGCCCGGGAACGATCTCGGTCTCCATCACTTCTTTGACGACCGCGCGTTGCGAGTCGGAGTCGAGCACGCCGAGCGCGTCCGCGGCGGCGCGCGCGCTCTCGGGGGCGTCGCGACCGATCCAGAGCGCCCACTCGATGTCGGCGACGAACTCACCGAGGTGTTCGGCGACGGCGCGACGTTCGCGTTCGGACCAGAGCGGCGCGCGCCACGCGAGGTAGTACCAACCGAAGTGCGCGTGGTGCACTTCGTCTCCCAGGATCGAAGAGAAGTGCGCGCGCGCGACGGGATCGGTGGCGCGCTCGCGACACGCGCGGAGAAGCGCCGCGGCGAGCGTCTCGCCGACGGCGGCGTATTTCGCGACGAGAAAGTCGGCCTCGGCTTCGGCGGGGAGCGGCGGCGCAGCGGCGGCGAGCGCGGCGCGATCGATGGAGAGCGTCATCGGGTGGCCGCGAAAGAGCGACGCGAGGCGGGTGCAATAGTCGGCGTGCCGGAGCTCGTCGCTGCTGATGCGCGTCGCGGCCGATACGATGTCGAACGGCGCGCCCGCCATCGCGACGCCGGACGCGATCCGCCCGAAGAGACCGATCGCGTGGTATTCGCCTTCCGCGAGCCGCAGCTGAGCGTCGGCCGCGAGCTCGAGCGCGGCTTCGGGATAGAGCGCGCGTTCGAAGCCGTCCCACGGGATTTTCCGGCGCGAACGGCGTTCGCCGGCGAGCGACGCTTCGTACGATTGCGCGAGCGGCGTGCGCGAGAACGTGCGACGAATGGGAGTGATGACGCGGGTCATCTTTGAATGACAAGACTAGCGCCGCGCGGGGAAAGCTCCAAATCGCGGGCCGCGCGACTCAGCTCTTCGTCATTTCGAGCGCGCGGTGCTGGTAGCCCCAGGTAAGGAGCGAACGCACGAGCGGTGAGCGGTAGAGATTCTGCTCGACGACGAATCCCATGCCCGCTTGCACCCAGGCTTTTTTGCGACTCGGTTTGCCGATGTCGGCTTGGCAGGTGCGCTCGTAGCGTCGTTGATCGTCCGAGGTGAGCGACCCGTGACGAACGGCGTCGGCGGCGACGGCTCCGGCGAGCATTCCGGTGTGGAGCCCCTGCCAGATGCCTTCGCCGGAGAGCGGATCGATGAAACCCGCGGCATCGCCGGCCAGGAGCAATCCGGGCGCGCTCACCGGCATCGGCCGCGGCGCGATCGGGAGCGACCAAACGCGGAACTTCCCGACCGCGTTCGCGCACGCGAGCCGGGCACGCTGCCGTTCGATGAAGCCGTGAAGCAGGTCGTGGAGCTTCACCCCGCCGCGCGCGTAAGCGTCGGCGCGCATGTACACGCCGATGTTGGCGACGCCGTCGACCGCGGGGAAGATCCAGCCGTACCCGTACGGCAACTCGCGATCGAAAAAATGATCGGCGGTCTCGCTGCCGAACGGAAAATCGACGTTGCGGTAGTACGCGGTCGCGGAGACGGCGAGATAGCGGCCCTTCGGCGCGTGCTCGGAAATCGCGTCGAGGCCGATCGAGCCGTAGCCGTCGGCGGCGATCACCACCTTCGCGGACCATTCGAAGCCGGTGCCGGTTGCTCCGACGACGCGGCCGTCCACGCGACGGAGCGAGCGCACGCGGTGCCCCTGCACGAGGCGCGCGCCGGACGCTTCCAGCGCGCGGCGCAGACAGTCGTCGAGATGGATCCGCGGCACGATGTAGCCGGCGCGGTCGTAATCGCGGCCGATGCGCGTGCCGTCGGGAAAGACGGCGACGGCGCGCCGCACGATCGCGTGGGGCACGCTCTCGACCGCGGGGCGGGCGCCGAGCTCGTCGAGCAGCTCCATGCCGTCGTTGGAGACGGCGTCACCGCACGTCTTGTCGCGGGGAAACGTGGCGCGATCGACGACCATGACGTCGACGCCCGCGCGCGCGAGGGCGATCCCCGCCGCGCACCCGGTCGGGCCGGCCCCGACGACGAGCACGTCGCTCGTGCCCTCGACGTTCACGTCCGCCCCCGAGCGGCGTCACTCAGAACAAGCGGAGATGACCGTCGAGCGACCAGAGCAGTCCCGACGTGCCCCCGTGAAAGAAAACCCAACCGCAAATGAAGAGCCAAGTGAATCCGTAGACGAGTTTGACGCGAGTCCAGTATTTTTCGACCCGGTCCGAAGCGAAAGGGACGAAAAACGCACCGGCGCTGATCAATGCCGCGATGGGATGCAGCACCAGCGCTGCATATGCCGCCGACAGGACCATGATTACACGCGCCAAGACCAGCGTCTTTGCCTTTCCGAGCACGACGCCCGTCGTGCGCACGCCCTCTTCCTCGGCGTCCTCGTCGGCGTCTCGCATCACCTGAATGCTCTCGAAAACGCCCGAGAATAGCGCGAGCTGGAAGGCCATCGCGAAGCCGAGCGCGCTCGTGATCGGCACTCCGCAGAGCGGCATCGCCAGGCCCCAGAGCATCATCGACAGGATGTCGAGGTAAGGCCGACGCTTGAGCACCGCGGAGTACCAGATGCAGATGCCGCCTCCGGTAACCAGGGGAACCAAGAGACCGATCTCGTGAACGACCGCCGCAACCACGAGAATCGCGGCGAGCATCCACTGAGCGCCGAGCGCCGCGCCCATGTGGTCGGCGAGATAGCGCGATTTGGCGTTGTCCTTGTCGGCGCTCTTCAGGTCGATGCCGACGTCGATGTAGTCGTTGTTGAGGTAGACGAGGACGTTCAGGACGAAGGCGTAGACGGTCCGGTACGCGACGTCGCCGATGCCGAGGTGAAGCGCGATGGCGATCGACGCACCCGCCGCCAAGTTCGCCATCTCGAGCTTTCGCAGTCGATAGACGAGCACTCCGAGGACGATGTTGAATCCTGCGATCATGCTGAACTTGTCTTTATACCAAAATGGCGACCACCCGTGTGGTCGCACACGAGCGCGCACGGAGGCGTCGACCGCCGATGGCCGGAGAATGCAGTGCGGCGAGCTCGCGCGGAGAGACCCGGCGCGTACTCGCGGGATGAAGGGGGCATGGACTAGATCGTCATCAATCAGGTCGAGGTCTTGCGCTGCCCTTGCCTAACCCCACGAAGATACACACTCGGCGAAAGCCCTTCAAACGGATCCGGCGCGACTGGATCATTCGCGTCTGCTGCGTCTGCCGCTCCGCGGTCTGCGGCGCGTGCGCCGCGGATGCCGCGTTTCCCCGCGTGGCCTGTCCACTTTTTGCGCTTCATGAAGACGCAGCGGCGCCTACTGAGGAAGCGTTTGCTTACACGTCGTGGAGCACGTCGCGCTTCCGGCCGGACCGTCGTCGCATTCCTCGCCGAATTGCTTCTGAACCTTGCGATCGCCGCACCGGGGCGCGAGCTTGCACACCGACGTGCAGCCGCCGTAGCTCCCGTCGTTCACGCCGTCGTCGCATTGCTCGATCGGCGATTGGATGATCTTGTCGCCGCAGCTCGGCGGCTTCACGCATCCCGGCGCGCAGCCTTTCCCGGTGGCGTCGTAGACCGTCGTGTTCACGCCGTCGTCGCAAGCTTCGTGACCCGCGTCGACTTTTCCGTCGCCACAATGCGGCCCGCGCGTCTTGCAGTCGGGGCCGCATTTCCCGTAGCCGGGTGGGTTCGAGGTGTCGTTGTTCGGGCCGTCGTCGCAGAGCTCGTCACTCGCGATGATGCCGTCGCCGCACGTGCTCTGGCAGACGCTCTTCGACGCGTTGAAGCCCTGGAGGGTGAGCCAGTAATTCGAATCGCACTGGTTTCGTTCGGCCTGGAACACCGCGATCTCGAACACGTTGCCGTTTGAAAGCCCCCACGCCGTCGCGTTCGCGGCGGTGATGTCGAAGTTCGCGACGGTGCGGCCGTGAATCCCGCCGATGTCGAGCGCGAGATGTCCGTTCACGTACACCCAGACGTCGTCGTCACCGCTGAACTGGAGATGCGGCGTCTGCGTCGCGTCGTATTGGAACCAGAACAGCACCTCGCTCGTGAAGTGAAAGTTGTGCTTCTCGTTGCCAGCGCAGGTCGTGCCGCTCGCCGGAGCGAGTCCGTCGGCGGGGAAGAAGCCGCGCGTCGCGATGGGCGGGGTCGTGCCGGCGATCACCGCTGGCGTCGATCCGTCGATCTTCATGTAGCGGCTGTCGAACGTGTACGACGAGCCGCCCGCGGTGAATGCGGCCGTGGTCTCGTCGAAGGTGCCTTGGAGGAGCGTGAGCGACGAGACGGCCGTCTTGCCGCGCCCGAGGAAATTGGGCCACGTCGTGATCACTTTGCCGGCCGGGTCGTGGTCGACGTACCAGCTGTGGAACGAGTCGGCGTCCATCGTCGTGACGGTGCACTTGTCCCAGTTGTTCGCCGCGGACGGCAACGCCGTCTTGTCGCACTGGGCGCGCGTCAGGGCGTAGACCGGCTTTCCAGTGAGCGGCACGGTCGCGATCACACTGCCGTCGAGGTGCTGGATGTCCCACGTCTCGCCGGGCCGTCCGAGATCGAGACCGCGCCCCGTGGCCGTCGAGCCCGCGCCGCTGCGCACGATGCGCTTGTGGCCGTTCTGGCCGTCCTCGACTCCCGACGGCTCCGTGTCGACGAGCTCGTAGTCGACATGGTTCGGCTGTGAGTAATCGGGGGGCGGCCCGGCGTTCACCGACGGAAGCGGATCGAGCCCCTCGAAGTCGCGCACGACGAGCGGCAGGCTGATCTGCGGCGGGAGCGGCGGCTGCGTGCACTTGAAACCCGTCTCCACCGTGCAAGTGGACGAACAGCCGTCGCCGTCCTGGACGTTGCCGTCGTCGCACTTCTCGGTGCCGAGCAGGATGCCGTCGCCGCATTTCGAGACGCAGGGCCCTGCGGTACACGTCGGCTCGAGCTTGCAGAACGGCGTGCAGCCGTCGCCGAGATCGAAATTGCCGTCGTCGCACTGCTCGGTGCCTTGCGCTTTGCCGTCTCCGCACGTCGTGGTGGTGCACGGCTGTCCCACGGTCGGACATTGATGGCCGTCTTCGAGCTTGCACGTCGCGTCGCAGCCGTCGTTCGGCGTATCGTTCCCGTCGTCGCATTGTTCGACGCCCGCGATGATCGAGTCGCCGCACTTGGCCGCGACGCAGCGAAGCCCGACGAAGGGACATGCCCAGCCCGGTTCGAGCTGGCACGTCGCGCTGCAGCCGTCGGAGCCGACCTTGTTGCCGTCGTCGCACTGCTCGTTGCCCGAGATCGCACCGTCGCCGCACACGACCGTCGAAACGCAGGGGTCGCCCGGGTTCGAGCAGACGTAATTCGCTTCCAACTTGCAGGCCGCGGAACAGCCGTCTCCCGACGTCGAGTTCCCGTCGTCGCATTCTTCGACCAGCGGGTTCAGTCTCCCGTCGCCGCAATAGGGAGCAGGGCCGGCATCGCCCGCGTCACCCGAATCGGTGCCGTTCGATCCGGAATCGATGAAGAATCCACCGCCCACCCCGAACCCCGACGTTCCGCCGCTCGCGGTGCCGCCACTGCCGCCGAGGCTCGAATCCGGGGGCTCCGGAGTGCCGCCTCCGAACCCACTGCCTTGGCCTACGATCACCTTCGGCTCGCCGCTCCCACAATGAAGGGCAATGCAACCCGCCGCGATCGTCAAACAAAGTGCTCTCCATCGAGTCATGCGCGCTCCGCCCCCAACCGTTCCGAACCGTTGAAAAGCATAGCTCAGCGGGCGTTCCCCGCGGCGCCGATTGACGGCGACGGCTCAGCTGCGGCGAGAACTACATCGACCGACATGCGCGAGCAGCGGCTCACGAGCGAGGCGCCGAAGCGCCGGTCTCTCAGCTCGCGGCAAGGTGACGAGATCGAGACGAGAAGCGACTCCGCGCACCCGTTGTGGCGATTCTGCTCGGGAGTGAGTCGCTTCACGCCTCGCGAAACCCGCTCTGCGCGCCGATTCTCAATGAAAACGAGGTGGCACGCGAGGTGCTCTTCGGGAGATCGGAGTGCACCCGCTCGCGTCGAGCGAGGCGCTCGGAGGAGAACGTCATGCTTCATTGGGCCATCGTATTTTTCGTCGTCGCGTTGCTCGCAGCCGTATTCGGATTCGGCGGACTCGCCGCGAGCGCCGCAGGGATCGCGAAGATCTTCTTTTTCATCTTCCTGGTGCTCGCGGTCCTCTCGCTCTTGGCAGGGCGACGCACGCGCACGATTTGAGGCGCGCGCGAACGACAGGGCGCGCGACTCAGCGAAGCTCGATCCGGCGCTCGATTGCGCGCCGGAGAGGGGGGAACAGCTCGAGCTCGAGCGCGCGTTTCGGCGAAAACCAGTCGGCGTGGACCACTTCGCGGTGATCCACGCTCACCGGGGGCCGCACGGGCACATCGAGCGAAAAAATCTCGACGTGATCCTTCTTGCCCTCCCAGTCGTGCGTCTCGTCGACACAGAGCTCGAGCTCCTCTCGAGGCGCCGCGACGCCGACTTCCTCTTTGAGCTCCCGAACCGCTGCGTCGCGGCTCGTCTCGCCGTGATGCACGTAACCGCCGGGAAGTGAATAAAAGCGGACGTACGAGTTTCGTACGAGAAGGAGCTCGCCCGCGTTCCACAGCATGACGAGCGCGCCGTGCGTCGTCGGGTGGCGCAGTCGCCAGACGACGCGCATCATCTGATACGCGCACACGTACGCGAGCTGGTACCCTCGATCGAGGACCGTTGGCCCGGAGCTTCGGTCGCCACCTTCCACCATCCTCCCAACAGTACCCGGACCGACGCGAGAGGCCTAGAAGGGTGCCACCCCGCACCCGCGTCATGAGCCGTGACCCCGGCGAGGCGCGACTACCCCACATGCTTCCGAGAAACAGTGTGGTGCGCGCGCGCGGCCCCGGGTTCTCACGTCGTGGGCGTGCTTTCGCCGCCATCTCGCTCGTCTGTGCTGCATCGAGCGGCTGCGCGGGGAGCGCTGGCGGGGCGTCTGCGGGCGAAGCGTCGGGAGGGGAATCGGCCGATGGCACAGGGGGAAATGGCGGGACGGAGCCGTTGCCGTCGGGTGGGACATCGTCGTTCTCGTCGGGCGGCAGCGCGACGACGAGCGGCGGAGCCACCGGAATTACGGGCACCGGGGGGTCCGCGGTTACGAGCGCTTCCGGCGGTGTGAGCGGGAACGGCAACGGCGGAACGACCGGCGCTTCCGGTGGTGTGAGCGGAGGCGGCAGCGGAGGCACGTCGGCCAACGGCGGCACGTCGGCGACCGGCGGCAACGGCGGGAGCGGCGGAACTAGCGCGACCGGCGGAACCGGCGCGACCGGCGGAACAGCGGGTTCGTCCGGCGGCTACCTGCATACGTCCGGGAGCAAGATCGTCGACGCTTCCGGCAACACCGTTCGCATCACGGGCATCAGCTGGTTCGGGATGGAGACGACGACGTATTCGCCGAACGGTCTCTGGACCCGGTCGCTCGCGTCGTTTCTCGATCAGATGAAGTCGCTCGGTTACAACACGATTCGCCTCCCGTTCGCGTCCCAGCTCTTCGACGCCGGAAGCACGCCGAACAGCATCGATCAAAACTCGAACCCCGATCTTCAGGGCCTCACCGGCCTTCAGTTAATGGACAAGGTGGTCGCGGCCGCGGGAAGCCGCGGGCTCCGCGTGATCCTCGACCGCCACCGGCCCGATTCGGGCGGCCAATCCGCGCTCTGGTACACCGACCAATACCCCGAGACGCGCTGGATCTCCGACTGGCAGATGCTCGCAACGCACTACGCGGGCAACTCGACGGTCATCGGCGTCGATCTGCACAACGAGCCGCACGATCCGGCCACTTGGGGTGACGGAAGCATGACCACCGATTGGCGCCTCGCCGCCGAACGCGGGGGAAACGCCGTACTGGCGATCAACCCGAACCTACTCATCATCGTCGAGGGCATCCAGACGTACAACGGCACCGGGTACTGGTGGGGCGGCAACTTGCGCGGAGCCCAGAGCGCACCGGTGCGCCTGAATGTGGCCAATCGACTGGTCTATTCGGCGCACGACTATCCGTCGTCGGTCTCGACGCAAACGTGGTTCAGCGATCCGAATTACCCGAACAACCTGCCGTCGGTCTGGGACGGCGCGTGGGGCTATCTCGTGAAGAACGACGTCGCGCCCGTCTGGCTCGGGGAATTCGGCACGAAGCTCGAGACCGACTCCGACAAGCAGTGGCTGAATCAACTCGCGACGTACATCACCGGCACGCAGTTGAACTTCGCGTACTGGTGCTGGAACCCCAATTCGGGCGACACCGGCGGCATCCTCGCCGACGACTGGACGACCGTGAACCAGGACAAGCAAGCCATCGTCGGACCCTTGCTCGCTCCGCAGATCCAGTGAACCCCGCGGTCGCGCGACGCTGAGCGACGTCGCTCACCGTCGCAGCGGACGTCTTTTATTTTGGGGGGCACCCGGTTCGGCTCAGCGCGGCGCGAGGAGCGGCGTGAGCACCGCCATCTTCGCCGGATCGGCGGTTTGCCAGTCGGATTCGAGGATGCCGCCGGTTTCGCCGGAGTCGATGGCGGGGTTCAAGCACCAATAGGCAAAGCTCATGCGGTGCTGCGCGATGTAGGTCGCGATCGTCGAAAACCACGTCTGGTCGGACACCGGGTAATTGGGGCTGATCCCGAACCCGACGAGGTAGACCGGCGCGACGTCCTGCTCGATGAGATAGCCCCAGGTCTGGTCCCAGACGCCCGGCAGATTGTTCGGGTAGTTCGACGCCTGGTACAGCGACTGGTTGACGACGCACTCGCCTTGGACGCTGCTCGGAAAATCCTGCGCGCCGTACACGAGACGGTTCGCGACGGAGAGCGTCACCGGCGAATCTTGCGCGGCTCTCAGGTTCCCGCCCGAACAATACGACGACCCTCCCGCCGTCTCGATCCCTTCGACGATGATGAGCAGGTTCGGGTTGACCGCGAGGATCGCGTTGCCGGCGCGCTCGGCCGCCGCACGCCAATCGGTCGTCGCACTTCCGTCACCCCAGGTTGCCGGATCGCTCAGGTCGTTGTGCAGGTCGAAAGCGACGACCGCCGGATTGTTCGCGTAGCGTGCGGCGAGCTTCGTCCAATCGGAGATCCAGCGCGCCTCTGGGTATTGAGCGTCGTACCAGAGCGCGCTCCGCATCGCGCCGGCGTCGGGGTGGTGCCGGTCGAGCACGACGGAGAGGCCGCGCGCGGTCGCCCCCGCGACGACCTTGTCGAGCATCGCGAACCCATCCAGACCGACCAGGTCCGCGTTCAGGTTCGGGTCGAGACTGTTCGGCGTGTTCCCAGCGTCGAAGAGCTGGTTACTGAACGGGATCCGGAGCGAATTGAACCCGAGCCCCGCGACCTGATCGAGGATCGAGTCGAGCTTACGGATCCAGAGCCCGTGCGGCTCGTACAGCCCCGATTCGAGACCGAACCAACTGACGCCGGTGAGCCGCACCTCGTTGCCGTTCGCGTCGACGATCTTCGCGCCCTGGGTGTGCAGCGGACCCACGACGGGAACGGCGCCGTCGAACCGCGGCGGCGCGGCGTCGGGCTTCGCCGTGCCCGTCGAAACCGGCGCGCCGGGAGCGCTCACGGCGATGACGGTATCTTTGCCGCACCCCGCGAGGAGCAACGACGCGACCACGCCGATGGTCGCAACGCGGCGAGCGTGCCCATCACTCGACGTCAAAATCCCTCCTCGAAGCCGAGCGTCACGGCGGTGAGCGGTTCGAGAGCTCTCGCCGCTTCGTGGCCGGCGATCTCCACCGCCGGCTCGGGCGTGAAGAACACGTTGTGCACGTCGAGGAGCAGGCTCGAGCGACCGCCGAGACGGAGTCGTCCGCCCACGCCGACGTCTGCGACCGCTGCCCAGGCGTCGCCCGAGTGCGCGGCGTTCGGCGCGTCGGCGGTGCCCGCGATGTGCCAGTGCAGCGCGCCGGCGCCGACGGAGACGACGACGGCGAGCGCGCCGCTTCGCGGCCAGGTTCCGACGATTTCCAACGCGGCGAGCTCCTGACGGATCGAAGCACTTCCGCCCGCCGTCGCAACGTGCGCGCCGAACGCGGGGGCGACGATCGACAAGCGCCCCGCGAGCGACGGTGACCCGATCGCGCCGCGAACGACCGGCGTGAACGCGGCGCCTGCGCCGTGAACGCCGAAAATGGCACCGGCGCCGAGCTCCGCCGTGAAGCGCGCGCGCTTCGACGACGCGACGTCGCGTGTGGAACCCGACGCCGACCCCGGCGATGTCGGCTCGCCGTCGCTGGGTGACGCGGAGCGACTTGTCGGAGGTGCCGTACCGTTCTGCGACGCGTTCGGCGTGGCCGCGCCGGGGTTCGTGCTCGGGTTCGCTCCGCTCGCCGGCGCGTTCGGGTTCGACGGCGTGGCGTTCGACGGCGCGCCGGATTGCGTGCCGGACGCGGTCGCCGAACCGGCGGCGTTCGACGCGCCGCCCGGATTCGGCGCGGCCGCGCCGTTCGGATTCATCCACTTCGCGACGTCGTCGGGAACCGGGAACGGACCCGACGAGCTCCGTGCGGCCTCCGGAGTGGTCGCTTCGAGGAGGCTCGCGCGGAGCAACTCCACCGCGCGCACGGCAAGCACGGTCGGCGCGCGGTCGCGCGTCGCGGGGCCCACGTTCACGTGGCGCACCAGGGTCTTACCGGTGAGGCGATCGGCGACCCAGACGTCCGCGGTCGCGGACGGGCCGAGTCGCGAGAGGGCGAGCGTCGCGACCGGCGGCGGGTCGAGGTTCTGCGATTCGACTTCGGTCTTCGGATCCGTGCCGGGTGCGGCGTCGAGCACCGTCACCAAAAAGCCGGCGGCCGTGAGCTCGGCGCTGAGGCGCGTCGTGGCCTCGGCGAGGAGGGCATCGCTGCCCGCCGGTCGAACGAGGACGACGCGCGACGAACCCGCAACGCCGCTCGTCGCCAAGGATGCCCCCCCAATAAAAATCGCTGCGGCGACGACCCTTGCGCGAAAATCAGGGAGGCGGAGCAAGCTCCCGCGCGACGTTGGCGTAGGGGCCCTTCGGGAACCGAGCGAGATACGCCTCGGCGAGGGCTTGTGCGGCGCCATCACCCGATGCTCGCCGGGTTGCGAGCATTTTGCGACCCGACGCTTCCGCCGCGAACGAGCCGCGGGGCGCTTCGCTCAAGTAGGCGTCGTAGTAGCGAATGGCTTCGCCGAGCGAGCCACGGTCCTCGGCGAGGCGCCCGAGATAGAACGCCGCCGCTTTGGCGTCGGTCGTCGCCGCGAATCGCGACCGTTGCGCTTCGAGCGCGCGACGCGCGATGCCGAGGTTTCCGGTGTACCGGGCCGCATCGCCGAGCGCGACGAGGTCGGAAAGCTTTCCGCGGGCGAGCGTCGTCGGCAATCCCCGACTCTTAGCCTCCGCGAGTACCGACGCAAAGTCTCCCGACGCCACCCTCTTGGACCAGGTCGTTCCGGCAAAGCCGTTCGCGTCTCCGATCGCCGTTTCCGCGGGCGCGTCGTTCGCCGCGTCACTCGCGAGCGCCGGTGCGTCAACGCTCGGCGCGGGCGGATTCGCGGCCGGAGAAACCGGCGCCGATGACGCTGACGCCGACGCGAGGGAGCCGTCGAGCGGTAGCGGCAGCGGCTCGATGCGGAGCTTTTTCTCCTGCAGGTTCGCGATCAGTCGCTGACCGGCGTGGAGGCCGATGCCTCCCGGCGAGAGCGGCCCGGCGACGACGACGCTGCCGACGCGCAAGTCGACCTGGAGCACGCCGCCTTCGCCGGACCAGTCCGCGTCGAACACGGTCCCGGTGACGGCGATCGAGAACGGCCCGGCGTCGACCGACCACCGCGCGCCGGGCAAGTGAACGACGTGGAGCGTCGCGCGTCCTTGCTCGAGCGCGAGGCGCGCGCCGTGCGCCGTCACGTCCACGATGCGCGCGCGTCCACCGGGCGCGATCGCGACGTCGGTGCCGTCGCTGAAGTGCGCGACCGCGCGCGGGCCACCGGCGAGCGCCTGAACGTAGCCGCTGTCGTCGTTCGACGCCGATTCGATGCGATACGCGAGATCGGGCGCGGGTCGAAACACGACGAACAAGGTCGCGGCCGCGCCAATGACCGCGACGAGCGCCGCCGCGAGCCAGACTCCGCGTCGCGACGTTCTCCGCGGAACGCCGAGCGCGAGCACGAGCCGGCGCTTCGCCTCTCGCTCTTCGGCCGGCGAAATTTCGTCGGAGAACGCGCTCCGCGCCAGATTCGAAGCGCGTTCGAGCAACTCCCGCTGTGCGAACTCATCGACCGACCGCGACCGCTTCACGACGTCCCCTCCAAGGTTCCCGCGTTCTCGAGGTAGCTCACGAGCGCCGCGTCACGGCGCGCCATTCCAAAAACGCGCTCGGAGACGCGCGCGAGGCGCCGCTTCACCGTCGCGAGCGAGACGCCGAACACCGTCGCGACCTCGGTCAGCTCGAGCCGCTCGACGAAGCGCGCCGTGAAGAGGAGGCGCGTGTCGGGGTCGCACTTGTCGAGGATCGCGTAGAGACGGAGCAAGGCTTCGCGCGCCGTCGCGTCGAGCGGCGCCGTCGCGCGCTCGGGCAAGTCTTCCGTCGGTCCGAACGACAGCCACCGACGAACCCGACGCCGGCGGAGTTCC
The DNA here is from genome assembly GCA_964506835.1 of uncultured Polyangiaceae bacterium. Classification (GTDB taxonomy): domain Bacteria; phylum Myxococcota_A; class Polyangia; order Polyangiales; family Polyangiaceae; genus DASZVB01. The sequence continues at coordinate 6,590 of CAZDNG010000005.1, read as the reverse complement.
GTGCCCGCAACGCGCATCGCGATGCCGATCAAAAAGCAGCGGAGCGCCGAGGGATCGCGGAGCTCGCCGACGCAGTGAAAAAACCGAAGGAAGACTTCCTGGACGTGGTCGTCGACGTCGCGGTCGCCGAGCGACCGCCGGAGGACCCCGCGCACGAGCCCCGAATACCGATCCCACACCGCCCCCGCCGCAGCCGGGTCTCCCGCGGCCGCCTCGGTCGCCAAGGTCGCGTCATCGACGTCGTCACGCCGGAGACCGCGAATGACGGCAAGGCGTGGCTCGGTGCGTTGCATGGGAAATCCGGAGGATTCTCGAAATCGTAACAGGGAATGATCGGTAGTAGCGGCCCGCCGACCGCACGGCTCACCGAAGTCGCCGGTTTGCGCCTCCCCGGCCGCCCGACGCTTTCCGCAGGAAATCCGGTGGAACTGGACGCGCCGGGTGCCCCCAAAAAAGAAGTCGTTCCAGGTCCGCGGCGAGCACCCGTTCACTCCTTTTGCGAAGTCCCCATGCTGCTCGTCAATGGATACGTCTGCCGCAACTGCACGGACGAAGCGCTCGCCAAGCGCGGGATCGATCCGGCGCACCCGGACAAAGCCGCATCCGCCACCGGCGTCGACGGCGCCAAAAAGGACGGCCCGACTGGCGCCCTCGACAAGACCAAGTCGAAAGATGGCGTCACGGACTCGCTCGACGCGAATGGGAACGACGACGCGACCAGTATGCAGCTCGGCAAGAACCAGCCCGAGCGCGGCGCCACCGTCGGCGGCTCACTGAATCTGTACGCCTGACCGGCCAGCTCGCTCACTCCCTGAAGAGAGGAGAAGGGTTTGCCGCGGAACCTTTGTGGCGCCGCGTTCGCGCGGCCGTCGAACTGGCGCCAGCGTACTGAAAGCACCGCGACGCGGCGCGGCGCGGCGAACCGTGTCCGTTCCATGCACGCACGGAAACATCTGTTGCTTAAGGCAACGCTCGGCGAACCGTTCATCGATCCAAAGGCAGGAACGCGAGCTGTCGTCCTGTTTTGTTCTTTCTATGGAAGCAGACCGCACGAAGTTCGCCCGAAGCCCGCGCGCCCGCGCGCCGTTGGCGATCGTCGCGACCCGCATCGTCCAGGAAGCGCTTCGCGAGGACATTTCGGTCGCTGAGCTCGGGCGCATGGCGGCGAGCGATCCGGCCTTCGCACTCCGGGTGGTCTCGACGGTGAACAGCCCGATCTTCGGCGTGCCACGCAAGGTCACCGATGTCGCTCAAGCGTGCTCGCTCCTCGGGGCGCGCGGGCTCCGGAACCTCGCACTCGGACTCATCGTGACCGACATGGTTCCGAAGGGCGACGGCCGCACGCTGCTCGGTCTTTGCGTCAGGCGCGCCGTCTCGTCGCGCCTGATCGCGGAGAAGCTCGGGGAGCGGTCGCTCGACGAGTACTTCACTGCCGGGCTCCTCCTCGAAATCGGGCTCTTGGTGCTCGCGCGCGACGACATGGCCGCCGCGACGGAAATCGCGCTCGTCCCCGCGCCGCATCGCCCGCTCTTCGAGCGCGCTCGCGGCTCCGAAGATCACACGGTGACCGGCGCGCGCATCGCCGCGGAGTTCAAGCTCCCCGAGCTCACCGTCGAAGCCGTCGCGCATCATCACGACAAGACCGCGCCGGAGGGCCGCATCGCCCGCGTCGCCTGGGCCGCGGAAAAAACGTCCGCGATCTGGGAAGGCGGCGACGTCGAGCGCGCGCGCGCCGAGGCCATTCGCGCCGCGGCGAGCATCGGCGTCGGCGAAAAGCCGTTCCTCGAGTTGCTCGAGGCCGTACCGGGACTGGTCGGCGAAGCGGGGAGCATGTTCGAGGCGCAGCTCGCCTCCGAGCCGGCCGTCGCCGAGCTCGTCGCGGACGCCAATCGGCAGCTCGTCCTCATGAACCAGAGCTACGAGGGCATGCTGCGCAAGCTCGAAGAGCTCATGGGCGAAAAAGCCCGGCTCGCCGAGAAGCTCGAGCTCGCCAATCGCGAGCTCACCGAGCTCGCTTGCACCGACGCGCTCACCGGTCTCTTGAATCGACGCGCGTTCATGCAGACCCTCGAACGCGATCTCTCGCGCGCCGATCGTTCGAAGACCGATCTATCGCTTGCCCTGATCGACATCGACCACTTCAAGCAATTCAACGACTCGTACGGCCACCAGCTCGGCGACGAAGTGCTGAAGATCGTCGCCCGCGTGCTCAACGAGAGCATCCGTTCGAGCGACGTGGCGGCGCGCTTCGGCGGCGAAGAATTCGTCGTCATCCTGCCGAACACCGACATGAAGGGCGCCGGCATCGTCGCAGAACGCATCCGCGCCGCGCTCGCGAGTACGCCGTTACTCGGCCCGAAGGGTCCGCTCCAGATCACCGCGAGCGTCGGACTCGCATCCGTTTGCGGCCCGGGTTGCCGTCTCGCCGCGACGAGCATCATCGGCCGCGCGGACGCCGCGCTCTACGATGCAAAGCGCGCTGGTCGTAATCGCGTCGCGATCGCGGCGTAGTGCGAGCGCGACGGAGTCGCGTCGAGGCCCCAGCGTATGCTCGACCGAGTCACTCGGTTACTCGCCGCAATTTCGTCGCACGACGGTGACTGCTCGCGCGAGTTCACCGTACGCCCGTTTTGCCCCAGTGAGGGCCGAAGGTGGGCTTTGCTTCGCTGCGGATCCGTCCGACGGCGATGCTTTTCGCGATCCGATTGATTGAGTCTCTCCATAACCGTGATCGCGACTTCGAATGCACTCGGCCGCGCCCGACGCCGCGCAAGGCGTCCTACTTCAGTTGGAGAAATTGAAATTATGAAAATGGTGGATCATCTCATCCCCGCGATCGCGATCGTAGGCGTCCTCGGGGCCTGCTCGTCGAACAAGGACAATACTTCTGATGGTGGATCGTCGGGCGCGACGGGCACGGGCGGTGCAGCCGCGAGCACGGGCGGCACAGCAACGAGCACCGGTGGCACAGCGGCGGGCACCGGTGGAACATCTGGGTCAAGCACCGGCGGCGCATCAACGAGCACCGGCGGTACCGCGGGCTCGAGCACGGGTGGAACGACCGCGAGCACCGGTGGAACGCCGGGCGACGGCGGCCCGGGCACGGGCGGCGCGGATGGCGGCGGAACCGTCAGCGGACCAGGCACACCCGGCTGGACGGCGATCACGCTCCTCGACGACATGACCGATCCGTCGAACGTGCTCACTCGCGCCGGCGTCGATCTGGTGTCCGGGATTTACTTCGCGTCGCTCGACGACGGATGGGTGACGACGCGACAGGGAGACAACTCCGACACGGCGACCGGGGGCGCGATTTTCAAGGCGAAGGCCACGAGCCTCACGTCGATCCTCTTCAGCGGCAATCGCGACGGCACGTGCTTCATCAGTGCCGGCGGCGGCATCGACTTCCAGGGGCTCGACCCGAGTCCGACCGGGCTCGTCGCGCTCGCCTACGGCTGCGACGTCATCCAGAGCACCGACAAGGGGAAGACGTTCGCCCTCGAAAAGAATCAGGCCAGCGATCAACGCGGGATCGAAACGATTCTCGCCATGCGTCCGATCCCAGGTGGTGGGACGTTGCTCGCGTCAGACAACGACTTCGCGACGAGCCCCACCCCGCCCGGACCGAGCGCGGATTGGACGGAAATCTGGGTCCCGCCGCCCGCGACGCCGACGACGCCGGACCCGCTGCCCGATAAGGATTGCCAGGAAACGCCCTTGGTGTCGGTGCCCCCGGTGAGGACGGCCGTATACGTGTCGCCGAAGGCCGATTTCCTCGCGTACGTCGCGCACTCGGACGACCTCGGCCCGATCGTGTGCGTGAGCAAAGGAAGCCTCCTGGACGGCGGAATCGAAAACGCGAGGAACTTCCTACCGCGGACGTTGCCAGGCATTCCGGACGACGCGACGTTCGCCGCGCCGAACGGCGTCGTGTTCGTGAGCAACACCGTCGGGATCACGTTCTGGGCGAACAACCTCTACCCGGGCGAGTCGTACATCTATCGAACCACCAACGCCGGCGACACGTGGAAGTCGGTCGCCGTTCCGGCGACGGTCGCGAAGAAGGCCATCGAGTTCCAATCTGCGTTCTTCGCGCCCGACGGATTGCACGGATGGATCGTCGGTTACAACTACGACTCATCTGCGCCGCTCGTGATCCACACGGCCGACGGCGGTGTGACGTGGGACGCCAACCAGGGTGACCTCACCGCGAAGGCGCTGGCGGGCGGCGGGCTCGGCAAGCTCTACGACGGCTTCGCCCTCGACGCGAACCACATCTGGGTCGGCGGCGACTCGGGCATCCTGATGCAGAACTCCGCGGGCGGCATCTGAGCGGTGTTGCGACTCGGGCCGCGGCGCATCGAGCGCCACGCGGCCCGAGCCGGCTCGACTTCTGAGCGGAGTCGCAAAAAACTTTGTCTTCGCGAAGCTCGTCGGGGGGTGAAACGGCATCACCATGCATTGTCGCGCGTACGTGCCGCCAAAAATTCGCGACTACTTCGGCGCTGCTCGCGGGTCACTTCGGGATCGGAAAACACCTCGTCGAGACGGCGCGTGATCTCCGCGTCGCCATGCGCTCGCGCCGCCTTGCGCGAACGTCTCCGTGGCCGACGTCGAGCCATGGGCTTAACTTAAACCGCTCTCGGAAGCAGGTCCAGCGGACTCACCGTACTCGCGATCACGTCAGCCGAGACGCGCGTGTACCGCGCCGTCGTTCGGATGCTCATGTGACCCAGCAACACCTGGATGATCCGAATATCGACGCCGCGTTCCAGGAGGTGCGTTGCAAAGCTGTGTCGCAACACGTGAGGGGTGACTCTCTTACGTAGACCGGCCGCTGAGGCTGCTGCCGTGAGAGCATTGCGCGCCACCTCCGGATGAAGAGGCTTTCCCGTACGCGCGGTGAACAGGTAGGGCGCGACGGGTCGAGCGAAACGCCAGTACGCGCGAAGCGTGGCGAGCAATCGGGGGCTGAGCATCACGAAGCGCTCGCGACCACCTTTGCTGCACCGTACGCGAATGACACCGCGGCCTCCGTCGATATCGGACGTCTGAAGATGACACGCTTCAGCGAGACGCATGCCCGTCGCGTACACGAGCGCGAAGAAGACCCGGTACTTGGGCTGCCGGAGTGCATCCAGCAGGGACATGACCTCCGCCGAGCTGAGGACTACCGGCATCCGCTCGCGCGCCGTAGGCCACGACAGGAACGCAGTGGCCGAAGGACGTCCCAAAGTGCGCGCGTACAAGAACTTGATTGCTGCGAAATGCTGCCGGAGCCTCTGAGGGCTACGCCCGAGCCCGACCAGATGCCGCACCCATTCACGAATCTGATCGTGATTCAGATCAGCTACGGCGCCACCGTGGAACACCTCGAGATCGCGCACCGACGCCAGATACGCCTCCCGTGTTCGTAAGGCATAACCAGCAAGTTCCAGATCCTGAGCCATCTTGTCGTGAACTGTGAGCATGACCATCTCCGAGTCCGCGCCGCCGGCCGCGATGAGACCACGGCCAGGTGCATCGCGACATGCACGACAATCGGAGGGCGCGAACGCGTATTCCGGCGCGACATGAACGGCGATTCCGAAAGACTTGAACGGCATTCCGAGGCACTTGAACGCGCCGGGACCGGGCGATCGGAGCGAAGAAACGGGGGGATGGGTGCACCCGCGCGTCGTGCGGGTCCACTACCTAACTTCAATGGGGCCACCGCGCGAAGCGCGGTGGAGAGGCATGTCGAATGCGGTAGGCGCGAAAATCTCGACGTTGCTTCAATGGGGCCACCGCGCGAAACGCGGTGGAGAGCGGGCTGGAACTTCATCAACGCCTATCAGTTCCAGTGGCTTCAATGGGGCCACCGCGCGAACGCGGTGGAGAGGATCGCGCGGCGCGCGAGCTCAACGGGACGAAGTTCCGGCTTCAATGGGGCCACCGCGCGAACGCGGTGGAGAGATCGGAAGCCCCACGAGCTTCACTCGCGATCGACTGAAGCTTCAATGGGGCCACCGCGCGAACGCGGTGGAGAGCCCAATAAAACGGCAGCTCGAGCCGGAGCCCGCTCATGCTTCAATGGGGCCACCGCGCGAACGCGGTGGAGAGTCACTCGGCGTGACGCAAAACGGCGCCTCCGTCTCGGCTTCAATGGGGCCACCGCGCGAACGCGGTGGAGAGCGGTCACGGCGCCGAACGGCAGCGACACCACGTCCACGCTTCAATGGGGCCACCGCGCGAACGCGGTGGAGAGTTCCCCAGCCGCGCGAGCAGAACGGTCACGAGCACGCGCTTCAATGGGGCCACCGCGCGAACGCGGTGGAGAGTTGGCAGGAGTAGAACAGGCGCGGATTTTGGTATACTGCTTCAATGGGGCCACCGCGCGAACGCGGTGGAGAGCACGACGCGCTCCATGCGCGGCGCTCACCATGGCGGAGGCTTCAATGGGGCCACCGCGCGAACGCGGTGGAGAGAGCCCGGCGCGACCGCGATGCAGTCGCCGAAGGAATTGCTTCAATGGGGCCACCGCGCGAACGCGGTGTGCGTATATCGCCCATCGTGATCAGCCGTCTCGGGCATCGGGATCACTTGTCGGT